>NZ_CP037895.1:2214769-2953026 GCF_004634385.1 Thermaerobacter sp. FW80
GGTCGGCCCAAGACCCAGGCGGCGCGTCGCCACCTGGAGGACATCAACCCCGACGTCCGGGTGATCGAGCACCGCACGTTCCTCAACGCGGAGAACGCCCTGGAGATCCTCAAGGACTACGACGTGGTGATCAACGGCAGCGACAACTTCGCCACGCGCTACCTGGTCAACGACGCCTGCGTGCTGCTGGGCAAGCCGCTGGTCGACGCCAGCATCCTGCGCTTCGAGGCGCAGGCCACGGTCTTCCTGCCCGGGCGCGGCTGCTACCGGTGCCTGTTCCCGTCGCCGCCGCCGCCGGGGATGGTGCCGAGCTGCGCGGAGGCCGGGGTGCTCGGGGCGTTGGCCGGTCACATGGGCACCCTGCAGGCGCTGGAGGCGATCAAGATCCTCCTCGGCATCGGCGAGACGCTGGCGGAGAAGCTGCTGATCTACGACGCCCTCAGCGCTAGCTACCAGATCCTGCACTGGCAGCGCAACCCCAACTGCCCGGTCTGCGGCGACAACCCGACCATCACGCACCTGATCGACTACGAGGCCTTCTGCGGGGTGCCGCTGCCGGGCAGCGCCCAGAGCCGCGCCAACGGCCGGGTGACGCCGGCGGGCCGCCCCGCCGCGGGCACCGAGGCCCGCGACGGCGTGGCGACAGGCCGGCCGGCTGCGGCGCCGGGGACGCCGGCGCCGGCCGGGGCGGCGCCCGCGACGGAAGCCAACGCCGGGGTATCGGGGCGTGCCGGACGGGACGAACGCGGCGCCGCGGCGGATCGGTCCGGGTCCGGGCCCGGGGGTGGGGCGGCCGCGCCCGCCGCGCCCGCTGCGGCGGAGGCGCTCCCCGACGCCGGGCAGGGGCCGGCGGAGCTCGAGCCCGTCGAGGCGCGCCGTCTCATCGAGGGGGGCCAGGTCCAGATCATCGACGTGCGCGACCCGTGGGAGTACGAGCGCGACCACATCCCGGGCGCGCGCCTGGTGCCGCTGGCCCAGCTGGGTGCGCGGCTCGAGGAGATCGATCCCGAGCGGCCGCTGCTGATGGTGTGCGAGGTGGGCGAGCGCAGCCGCCTGGCGGCCGAGTTCCTCCACGAAGCGGGCTTCCCGGCCGTCTACAACCTCAAGGGCGGGATGATCGCCTGGCGCAACTACCGGCTGCCCGTCGAGGCGGGGTCCGGGCGGTGAGTCGGGGACCGGTGGGCGCCGGCATCGTCCCGGGGCGGGGCGACGAGGCCCCGCCCCCGCTGGTTCTTCCCCGGTCGCTGGTGGAGGCGATGCTCGCCCACGCGCGGGCCGAGGCCCCGCTGGAGGCGTGCGGCATCGTGGGCGGGCGCGGCGGCCGCCCGGTCGCGTTCTACCCCGCGCGCAACGCCGAGCGGTCGCCGGTGCGCTACACCGTGGACCCGGAGGACCAGCTGCGCATCTTCACCACGATGGAGGAGCGCGGCGAGGAGCTGTGGGGGATCTTCCACAGCCATCCCCACTCGGCTGCCTACCCCTCGCCCACCGACGTGCGCTACGCCTACTACCCCGAGGCCTACTACCTGATCGCGTCGCTGGCCACGGATCCCCCGGTGCTGCGCGCCTTCCGCATCGTGGAGGGGCAGATCGCGGAGCACCCCGTGGTGGTCGAGGCGGGCTGAGCGACCCGGGGCGGATCGCTGGGACGGGGGAGCCGCCGAGCCCGGGCGGGCTGGGCTCGGACCGCGCGTCCCCGGCTGCCCGCGCCGGAAACCCGCCCGCACCGCCGGCGCGGTCTTCCGCCGCCGGTGGGCGGACCGGGCACCGGGGCCTCGATGGTGCGCCGCCCGGGGACGGGCCGGGCTGGGGCATGTCGCCCCCGTCGCCGTGGGGCGGCGAGGGAAGCGGATCGGTGCCGCCGCGTTCGCCGGGCGGGGCGGCGGGGGACGGACGCGGGACGAGCGAGCCGCGCCAGGGCGGCCTCGCCGGGCGCTCCGGAGGGGGGCGCCGGATCCACGGGGCCGCGCGGGGGCGCCGGCGGCTGGAGTCGGCGCCGGTGGTGGCCCATCGGATCGCGTCGGCAGGGGCGGGGGCCCGTCGGCCGGGGCCGGCATCGGCGGGTCCCCGTCGGCGTGGGGCGGGGCGTGGCTGCGAACCTGCGGGCCGGCGGTCGTAAGCGGCTGCTAGCCTTCGGGCCGGCGGTAGTACTTGACGCCGCTGTAGAGGCCCATGCTGCCGAGCCCCAGCGCCAGCCCCTGGATCAGGGCCTCGAACCACAGGCTCTGACCGGCCAGGGCGTAGCCGATGGCGAGGGCGGTGCCCAAGAGCAGCGCCACCGGGGGCGCCCACCGGGTGGGCATGCCCTGGCGCTTGAGGAGCTCGACCAGTCCGGCGATCAGGGGCACGGCCACCACGATGCCGGTGGTGTCGGGATCCACCCGCTCCATCCCCCTTCCCCACCCGGGACCCGACGGCGGCGGCCACGGTCGGCGGTGCGCGCCGATGGCGCCCGTCCCGGGACGGGCGGACCGGTCGACCGGGAAGAGCGGCCTCAGATGATGATGCAGATCAGGTTGCCGCTGCCCTCGTTGGCGATGCGCTCCAGGGCCTCGCGGATCTTGGCCTGGGCGTGCTCGGGCATCGAGCGGATCTTGTCCTCGATGCCTTCCTTGAGCAGCTCGTCCAGGGACTTGCCGAAGATGTCGGACTCCCAGATCTTGCGCGGGTCGTCCTCGAACTTCTCCATCAGGTAGTTGACCAGCTGCTGCGACTGCTTCTCCGAACCGATCATCGGCGCCACCTCGGTGCTGACCACGGTGCGGAACAGGTGCAGGGTCGGGGCGCTGGCCCGCAGGCGGACGCCGAACTGGCCGCCCTTGCGCACCAGCTCGGGCTCCTCGAACACCAGGTCGTCCAGGGCGGGCAGGACCACCGCGTAGCCGCGCTCGTCGGCCTCCTCCAGGCTGCGGCCGATGCGGTCGTACACCGCCTTCGCCTTGCTGAGGTCGCGGATCAGCCGCACCAGCGCCTCCTTGCCGCGGATCTCCATGCCGCCGATCTCGCCCAGCACCTGCCAGAACAGCTCCTCCGGCACGGCCACGTCGACGGTGGCCACCCCCGTGCCCAGGTCGAGCTCCTCCAGCTGCACCTTCTCCACGTGCTGGTACTCGGCCAGCTGGGCGATGGCCCGCTCCACGTCCCGCAGGCGTTCCACGTTCTGGACCGTGGCCTGGATGGCGTCGGCGTAGTGGCGCCGCAGCCAGAAGTCCGCATCCAGCTCCTCCACCCAGGCCGGCAGCCGCACCACCAGCTCGCGGACGGGGAACTCCAGCAGCAGCTGCTCCAGCACCACCAAAAGGTCCCGCTCGCCCACGCGGTTCAGGGCGATGGGGATCACCTGGACGTCGTAGTCGAAGGCCAGGGTCTCCGCCAGCTGGGCGGTCTCGGGCGAGAGGGGGTCGGCGGTGTTGAGCAGCACCACGAAGGGCTTGCCCAGCTCCTTGAGCTCGCGGATCACCTGCTGCTCGGCCTCGACGAAGTTCTCCCGCGGGATCTCGCCGAAGCTGCCGTCGGTGGTCACCACGACGCCCAGGGTGGAGTGCTCGGTGATGATCTTGCGCGTTCCGACCACCGCCGCCTCTTCGAAGGGGATGTCCTCCTCGAACCAGGGGGTGGTGACCATGCGGGGCCCGTCGGCCTCGGTGTAGCCGATGGCACCGGGCACGGGGAAGCCCACCGAGTCCACCAGGCGGACGCGCACCGTCAGGCCCTCTTTGACCTGGATCTCCACGGCTTCGTCGGGGATGAACTTGGGCTCCGCGGTCATGATGGTGCGGCCGGCCCCGCTCTGGGGGATCGCGTCCTGGGTGCGCTGCCGGTCGTGCTCGTTGGCGATGTTGGGCAGGACCAGCAGCTCCACGAACTTCTTCACGAAGGTGGACTTCCCCGCCCGCACCGGACCGACCACGCCAATGTAGAGGTCGCCGCCGGTGCGCTCGGCGATGTCCTGGAAGATGTCGTAACGCTCCACGCGCCTTCCCTCCCGATCCCGCCGCCGTGCCCGCGGCTCCGGCTGGTCGGTCGGCCAGCGGCCAGCCCCTGTCCGAGGCCAGTACCATGTATATGAGGGGTCGGGGGGGATATGTCGCGCGGTGGGACGAACCGGCATGCGCCCGTCGGCCGGTTGGGGCGGTGCCGGGGTGCCGGGCGAGAAGGGCGGGGTGGCAGGGGCCCCCACGGCGCCCGGCAGGTGGCGGATCCCCTCGTGGCTCACCCCCAGGCGCCCGCGTCCCTGAGGGCGGCCAGCAGACGATCCGGCCGGTCGCGGAACCACGCCCGCCGCGCCGGGTCCGCGGCGGCCTCGTCGACCAGACGCGCCAGGGTCGCGCAGACCGGCGCCTCGAGGGCGAGGGTCTCCGCCGCCCGCGCCACCGCGCCGTGCAGCGCCTGGATCTCGGTGGGGTGCCGGCCGGCGGCCACATCCAGGGCGACGGACGGAAGCTTCCCCCCACGCCCCCCCGCCGCCTGCGGTCCCACGGCGCGGCGGAAGACGGGGGTGGGGAGCCAGCGGGTCAGCCGCGCGAAGAGGCGCACCGGGTAGCCGGGGAGGTCCACCAGGGCAGGCGCCACCCGCCGGGCCACCGCGACGGCCTCCCGCAGGCTGCGGTGCTCGACGGCCGCGGCCACCGGGTCCTGGAAGACCCGGTCCACCCCCCACTGCAGCAAGGCGCCGACGGCGTTCCCCACCAGGTTGAGCAGCAGCTTGGACCACTTCAGGGTCGCCGCATCCGGGGCCATGACCACGGGCACGGCCAGCGTCGCCTGCCACTGGGACGCCAGGCCGCGGAACGCGAGCGCGGCGGTCCGGCCGGGGGCATCGCCCGCCCGCCCGGCGGGGTGGAACCGGCGGGGCCCGTCGGCCGCCTCGCCGGCGGTGCTGGCGGGACCGGTTCCCGTGACCGGCGCCAGGCCGATGCCGCCCCGGCCGGCGTTGAAGATCCGCACCCGGTGGCCTTCCAGCGCCGCGCTGAGGGTGACGGTGCCCGCGATGACGCGCCCGGCACCCAGCTGGGCGACCGCCCGCTCCTCCGCGCCGATCCCGTTCTGGAAGGTGATCACCAGGGGGGACGGGCCGCGGTCCGACCCCGGCCACGCGGCCGCCACCTGGGCCAGGGCCGCGTCGAGGGCGGGCATCTTGACCGTCACCAGCACGGCGTCCGGCGCCGGACCCGTCGTGGCCTCGCCGACCGACGCCACCACCGCGACCGGCAGCGGGCGCTGGTCGTCGGGTTCCCGCCGTGCCGTGCCGGAGCCGTGGCTAGTTCCCCCGCCGCCATCGCCTTCTCCCCCGGGGCGGGTGGGGATGGGGGCCGCCCCGGAGCGGTCGCGGGCCTTCTCCCCCGGCGCCGTGCCGGAACGGTGCCGCTGGGGAGCGGCCCAGGGTGGCGGGTCGAGCACCAGTCCACCGCGCGCCACGGCCTCCAGCCGCCAGGGCCGTCCGACCAGGACCACCTGGTGTCCCCCGGCGGCCAGCAGGCCGCCCAGCAGACACCCGATGGCCCCTGCCCCGACCACCACCACCCGCATCCCCTACTCCCTCCGGGGGTCAATGCGCAGGGTGATGGGCAGCTCCTCCCCGCGGAGCAGCCGCCCCACGTTGGACCGGTGCCGGACGAGGACCACCAGGGCGGCCGCCACGCCGAAGGCCAGGTGGGCAGGCGGCGCATGCCAGAGGGCCATCCAGAGGGGTACGCTGACGGCGGCCGCCATCGAGCCGAGGGAGGAGTAGCGGCTGGCCGCCACCACGGCCAGCCAGACGGCGAAGGCCGCCAGGGCGACCCGGACGTCGAGGCCCAGCAACACGCCCAGGCCCGTGGCAACCCCCTTGCCGCCGTGACCAGCGAGCCAGATGGACCAGCTGTGGCCGGCCATGGCCGCCACGCCGGCCAGCACGGCCGCGACCTCGCCGGGGCCGACGGCGCGGGCCAGCATCACCGGCAGCGCCCCCTTGGCCGCGTCGGCCAGGAGGACCGCCGCCGCCAGGCGCGGTCCAGCGACCCGTAAGACGTTGGTGGTGCCGATGTTGCCGCTGCCGTAGCGGCGGATGTCCACGCCCCGGACGGCTCGGACCAGCCAGAGGCCAAAGGGGATGGAACCCAGGAGGTAGCCCAGCAGGACCAAGCCTGTGACGCCCAGCCATGGCATTGCCATCTCGCGCTCCTCTCCCGCTCCGGGGCCATGGCCCCACCCGGCGCCGGGATCGGCGGACGGCGCCGCGGGACGGTCGGGGGGCGCCGCGGGCGATCCGCCGTGAAGTCGCCGGCAGCTTCCGCCGCCGGGGGCCGGGGACGACCGTCGGGGGCCATGCCGACCCGTCCCGGCCGCCGGCGGCGGCACGGCCGGCCGGGACCCTCGTCCCCGCTACTCCTCGTCCCTGTCCCTCCCCTTGCCCTTGCCCGGGGATCGGAACACCAGGCGCAGGGGCGTGCCGGTGAAGTCGAAGGCCTGGCGGAGGACGTTCTCCAGGAACCGCTGGAAGGAGAAGTGGACGGCGTCCGGGTCGCTGACCACGAAGAGGATGGTGGGCGGTCGGGTCGCCACCTGGCGGATGTCGTGGATCCGCAGCCGGCGCCCCCTGGCGGAAGGCGGCTGGTGGACCACCAGGGCGTCGTCCACCACCTTGCGCAGCACCGGCTGCGGGACCTGGCGCCGGTGGTTGTCGGCCACGCGCCCGATCCAATCCACCAGCCGGTCCAGGCGCTGCCCGGTGGCCGCCGACAGGAAGACAATGGGCGCGAACGGCAGGAAGTCGTACTCCCGGGACAGGGCCTCGCGGTACCGGTCGGCGGTGTCGGGCCCCTTGGTCACCAGGTCCCACTTGTTCACCGCCAGGACGCACGCCTTGCCCTCCTCCAGGGCCATGCCGGCGATGCGCTTGTCCTGTTCGGTGGCGGGATCGCGGGCGTCCAGGACCACGCACGCCACGTCGGCGCGGGCCAGCGCCCGCCGCGTCCGGACGGTGCTGTAGAACTCCACGTCCTCCTTGATGCGACTCCTGCGCCGCAGCCCCGCCGTGTCGATGAAGCGGAAGGTGCGCTCCCCGTGGCGCCACACCACGTCCACCGCGTCCCGCGTGGTGCCGGGGATCTCGCTGACCACCACGCGCTCCTCCCCCAGCAGCCGGTTGAGCAGCGACGACTTGCCCACGTTGGGGCGGCCGACGATGGCCACGGCGATCTCGGCGGGCTCGCCCCAGGCCCCGCCGTCGGCCTCGGCCTGCCCGCCTCCGGCCGCCGGCGCGGGATTGGGCAGCGCCCGCACCACCGCGTCCAGCAGGTCGCCCACGTTGCGGCCGGGTCCCGCCGCCACGGGGATGGGCTCGCCCAACCCCAGGCGGAAGAAGTCGTACTGCACCCCGTCCCAGCGGGGGTCGTCCACCTTGTTGACCGCCAGGATGGTGGGCTTGTTGGCCTGGCGCAGGAGGCGCGCCACGTCCTCGTCGGCGGGGGTGACCCCCGCCTGGCCGTCCACCACCATCACGAGGACATCGGCCTCGCGCACCGCGGCCTCCACCTGGCGCCGGACCTGGACGGTCAGCGGGTCGTCCCCCTCGGCCAGGCCGCCGGTGTCCACCAGGGTGAAGGCGCGTCCCGCCCAGTCGGTGTCGGCGTAGAGGCGGTCGCGGGTGACGCCGGGGACGTCGTCCTCGATGGCCAGCCGGCGCTCGATGATCCGGTTGAACAGGGTCGACTTGCCCACGTTGGGCCGTCCGACGATGGCCACGACCGGTTTCACGGCGGCGGATCCCCTCCCCGCCCGCCCCCATGATGCCAGCGCCGCCGTGCCAGCGTCAACGCGACCCGGTCCGTGGCCCCGGGACGCTCGACGGCCCGTCGCCGGCCGGGTTGCCCCCGTCGTCTGCCGGATGCCCGCCCCCCCTTCCCCGACCGCCGGCTCCCGTGGAAGCGCCGTCACCGCCGAGAAGGGCCATCAGGGCGGCCGTCAAGGCGCTGGCCGCGATGGCGTCGTACCCTGGGCCGCCGGCGACGGTGAACGCCAGCGGCAAGGGGGACCCGTTCAACCCGCCGCCTGCGGTGGCGGCGCCGGCCCACAGCCCCTGGGCGAGCACCATGCCGGCGGTGGCCAGCACGAGGCCCGCAGGGGGTGCCAGGGGCGCCAGGGAGGCTGCGACGCCGGTGACCACGCCGGCCGCCCAGGCAGGCGAGAGCCACGGCGGCGCGCTGCCCGGCAAGCCCTGCAGGAGGGCATAGGCGAGGGACGTGGTCGCCGCGAGGCTCGCCGCGGCCCGGAGCCGCAGGGATGGCGCCAGGCCGGCGAACCACAGGGCGGCGCCGACCAGGGGCAGGCCGGCGCCGCCGGGACTGACGGCCAGCCCGCCGCTCTCGCCGACGGGCCAGAGGGGGATGCTGGCCACAAGCCACGCCCCACCCCACAGCGCCAGGCGACCCGGCGGCACCCCCAGCCGCCGCGCGCCGGGAACGGCGTCGAGGGCCAGGAGGGCCACGGTCATCGCGATCAGCCAGGTCCCGGTCACCGCCACCACCCCGGCCTAGGGTTCCCCAGGGTCGGGGTGAAGAGGGCCGCCGCCCACCGGGGCCGGGGAGGACGGAGCGGAAGGCCTAGATGATGCGGACGCCCTCAAGGCCCAACAACCGCAGGGCCCCATGCACAAAGGCCTCTTGGCGGACGAGCCACGCGGGCGAGCAAGCGCGCTGGACGGTGCCCTGGCGGGCCCGGCACGCAGCCGGCCGCGGGGAGACCGGCAGGGAGGCGCCACCGGCCAGCGGAAGCCGCCACGTCGGCCGGGGGATCCGCCATGCTGCGCGGGACCGCAAGGGGTTGCGCAGGGACCGCACGGGGTTGCGCAGGGACCGCACGGGGTTGCGCAGGGACCGCACGGGGTTGCGTAGGCACCGCATGGGGTTGCGCGGAGACGAGACGAGCGCAGAGCAGCATCGGGGGATGTCCCGCCAGCGGAGGGGGCGCGCCCACCCGGGCGCGCCCCCTCCGCTGACGCGGTGGCTTCCCCGCCCGGTGGGGCGGCGGCTGGGCCCGCGCCCCACCGGCGCCCCACCGGCGTCGGCACGTCCCGCCGGCGTCCCGGCGCCCGCGCCGCCTGCCGACCCTCGGAGCGGCGTCAGGCCCGGTCCGCCGCCTCGTCGCCCGTCAACCGGTCGCGGGTCTCCTCCAACAGCTCGCCGAACATCTCGCCGATGGTGATGCCGCCGCCCTCCGACGCGGGGCCGGGTTCGTCCGACCGGGGCAGCGGGCGCTCCGGTCCGCGACGGGCCCGCTCGCCCCGCGGCCGGCGGGCCTCCGGGGGCGTCCGCATGCTCAGGCTGATCCGCCGCTCCTGGGGCTGGACCCGCAGCACCCGGACCTCCACCTCCTGGCCCTCCTGGACCACCTCTTCCGGCGACTCCACCCGGTGGTTGGCCAGCTGGGAGATGTGGACCAGCCCCTCCACCCCGGGTTCCAGCCGCACGAAGGCGCCGAAGGGGACCAGGCGTACCACGGTGCCGCGGACCCGCGAGCCGACCGGGTACTTGCGCTCCGCGTCGTCCCACGGATCGGGCATGAGCTCCTTGAGGCTGAGGGAGATGCGGCCGCGCTCGCGGTCCACCCGCAGGACCTTGACCTGGATGGTGTCCCCTTCCTTCAGCAGGTCGCGGGGGTGGTCGATGCGGCCCCAGTGCATCTCGGAGACGTGGAGCAGACCGTCGACGCCCCCCAGGTCGACGAAGGCGCCGAAGTCCGTCAGGCCCTTGACCACCCCGGTCCGCACCTGCCCCTCTTCCAGGCTGGCCAGGGTCTCCTCGGCCCGACGGCGCGCCTCCTCCTCCAGCAGCTGCTTGCGCGAGAGGATCACCCGCCGCTTGTTGCGGTCCAGCTCGATGATCTTCGCCCGCACGGTGGTGCCCACGTAGGGGCTGAGGTCGGCCACGTAGCCCCGCTCCACGTGGGAGGCCGGCATGAAGGCGCGGACGCCGGCGTCGCACACCAGGCCGCCCTTCACCTGCTCCACCACCGGCACCTCGACGGGCTCACCCGCTTCGTAGGCGCGCCGCAGGGACTCCCACGCCTCCCGCTCCACGGCCCGCCGGTGGGAGAGCAGCAAGCCGCCCTCCCCCTTGTCCGTGAAGCCCAGCACCACCACGGGGATCTGCTGGCCGACGTGGTACACCTCGTCCGGTCGCTTGCCTCCCAGCAGCCGCAGCTCGTGGCGGGGGATCGTGCCGTCCGACTTGTGGCCCACGTCCACCAGGACGTGGTCGTCGGCCACCTGGACCACCGTGCCCGTCACCATCTGGCCGCGGCTGAGGCGCGTGGGCGCCAGTTGCTCGTCCATGGCCCCCCGGCCCTCGCCCGCCCCGGCGGATGCGGGGGCCGCGGCCTCGCTGGCCCCGGCGCCGCCGGCCTCCGGGCGACGCCCGGCGTCCTCCGGCGTTGCGGTCCCCTTGGCCCCGGGTCCGGATGCGGACCCATCCGGGCCGGCGGGACCCGACTCCCCGGCGGCGTCGCCGCCCTCCGCCGCGGGGCGGGATCCCTCCCCGGCGGCGGCCTCGGCGGACCCCGCGGCGCCCGCTTCACCCGCGGGCTGCCCGGCCGGCCGGTCGGCCCCCTCCGTCTCGGCGACGCCGGTCTCGCGTTCCACCGCGGCCTCGGCGGACTCCTCGGCCTCCTGTTGCAGCTGCGCCAGGGCCTCCGTCGCCCCCGCGGCGGCTTCGGCCGCCGCGGGGCCCAGCGGCTGGTCCGGCGCGGCCGGGCTCACCTCCTGTCGCGGCACGGCACCGGGAGCGTCGTCGTCCCGGTTGGCCGCCTGCGGATCGCGGATCTCGTCCATGCCTCGACACGACCCCCTTCGCACGGCTTACCCTGCAGGGACGCGGCGCCGCGCCGGCTCTCCCGCCGCGGGATCCTCGGCCAGCAGCGCCGCGACGGCCTCGCGCATCCTGTGCGCCACCGCGTCGATGGACCCCTCCCCCCCGCTCCCCGCGACCCGGAAGGGGATGCCGATGCGCACCCGCACCCGCCGGCCCGGGCGATACGGGCCGGCGATGGCCACGGGGAGCACCGGCGCGCCCGATTTGATGGCCAGCAGGGCGGCACCGGGCTCGAAGGGCCCGAGCCGACCCCGGCTGCGGGTGCCCTCCGGGAACAACCCCACCACGGCGCCCCGGTCCAGCAGGTCCAGGGCATGGCGCAGCGCCCACCGGTCGGGCTGCCCGCGGCGCACGGGGAAGGCGCCCAGGCGCCGCAGCACCCACGCCGCCAGCGGGTTTCGGAAGAGCTCGTGCTTGGCCATAAAGTGCACCTTCCGCGGCAAGACGGTGCCCACCAGCGGCGGGTCCAGCCAGCTGAGGTGGTTGGCGATCACCAGCAGCGGGCCGTCGGGGGGGACGTGCTCCCGCCCGCCCACCTCCCAGCGGCATCCCAGGGCGAACAGCACCCAGAACAGCGCCTTCCCCAACGCGTACAGCACCTAGTCGCCCTCCCGGCAGTACCGCAGGATCTCCTCCACCACCGCCTCCACGGTGCGGCCGGTGGTGTCGATCTCGATGGCGTCGGCGGCCCTCTTGAGCGGCGCCGCGGGTCGCGTCATGTCCTGCCGGTCCCGCTGGCGCAGGGCCTCCGCCACCTCTTCCAGGGTCACCCTGTGCCCCGCGGCCACCAGCTCGCGGTACCGCCGGCGGGCCCGTTCCTCCGGCGACGCGGTGAGGTAGACCTTCAGGTCCGCGTCGGGCGCCACGTGGGTGCCGGTGTCGCGACCCTCCAGGACGACCCGGCCCCGTCGTGCCAGCGCCCGCTGCACCTCGAGGAGTCGCTGCCGGACCTCGGGGATCGCCGCCACGGCCGACACCGCCTGGTCGACGCCGGGCTCCCGCAGGTGGGCGGTGACGTCGACCCCGTCGAGAACAACCTGCGGGGCCCCCTCGGGCCCCGTTGCCAGCGCGATGTCCGTTTCTCGAGCCAGCTGCGCCACCCGCTGCCGGTCCGCCGGGTCGATGCCGTGGCGCAGGACCTTCAGCGTCATGGCGCGGTACATGGCGCCGGTGTCCACGTACAGGTAACCCAGGGCTGTGGCGACCCGCCGGGCGACGGTGCTCTTCCCCGCACCGGCCGGCCCGTCGATGGCGATCACGCGCTTCAACGAGATCGGTTCCCTCCGGTTGTTCGACAGCGCCCGCCGGATTCCTTGTGCGGGCCGCCCGACCGCGGCAGGGGCCGTCCGCGCGGCCGCCCGGCGGCGGTCGGGCGCGCCAGGGCCCGCCGCCCGCGGTGCGGGGCGACGGTCGGCGCCGCCGTTCCAATCGCCCGCAATTATACCATGGATCGCTGCGGCGCCGGCCCCGCGTGCCGGCGGCCCCGCGACCGCCGGGACCGACCGGCCCGGTCCCGGCGCCCGCCGGTGCGGGCCTGCCCGGGCGCTCGGCATGGCCCGGTTCCGGCGGATGGCCGCGGGGGCCGCGGGCGGGTCCCGGCGGGAGCCCGCGCCGCGGCCGGCCGGCGCGGCCGATCGCGGGCGCCCGCCGGCTACGGCGCGCGCCATGCCAGCCGGACCGCCGTGCCCTGCGGTCCCACCCGCCACGTCGAACCCGGGGTCGGCGCGGCCAGCGGGCCGCTGGCGTGGGTGAGCACCACCTCCGCGCCACCGGCCTCGGCCCGCAAGACCAGGCGGTCGCCCGGGCGGACCACCACGGGCCGCCTGTCGCCCGGCACCAGCCGGGCCAGCTCGACCCCGTTGAGGACCACCGCGACGGACGAGGGCCCCCGGTTGCCGAGGGTCAGGAGGGCTTGGGCCGACGGCGTCCGGCTTGCGGTCGGGTTCGCCCGGTCGGCGGTCGCCCCGACCGGCGCTGGGCGGCTGGCGCCCCGCTCCTCCGCGGCGCCCAGGACCCCGGGGGATCGCGGCGCCTCGGTCGGCGGCGACGTCCCGGGCATGGTGGCGCCCGGGGTTGCGGATGAACCGGTGGGCACCCCGGCGGGCGTGGCGTCTCGCCAGGCGGCGGCGGGCATGCCGGGCCGGTAGCCCCAATCCTCGAGGACGCGACCGTAGGTCTCGTAGGCCAGGGGACCGCGCCCCGCCATCAGCGACTGGACCACCACCAGTGCCACCAGTCCCGCCACCACCGCGCGGGTGAGGACCTCTTCCACGGTTGCGAGCCAGGGCGGCCCGATGCGCGCCCCAGGGCCGCCCCCGGCGGGCGGCGCTTCGTTCGGGGCGGCCCGGGCGGCGTCGGTCGGCGGCCGCCGTCCCGACGGCGAGGGGGTGAACCGCGGCCGCGGCGGCACGGGCCGGGGCGGCTGTCCGGAACCCATCGCGCCACCTCCCCGGAGGCTGCGGGCGGTCCGCCGCGCCGGCCTCCGGGGGAGTCTATGCGTGCGGGTGAGCATCCTTGTGCGGCTCGGAGTGCGGCTCGGATGGGGGCACGCAGCCGGTCGGGGACGGGGCGCCCCGGCGCGGTGCGAGCGGTACGGGTTCGGGACGGCGCGGGGCCCGGGCTGGCGGGCGGCGGGGTGCCGGTGCCGTCCTCACTCCCACCCGGCGGCTTCCAGGGGGATCAGCCGGTCGAACACCGCGGGGTTGCCGACGTAGACGGCGGCGTCCACCGGGCCCTCGGCCGTCTGCACGGTCACGGTCCGGCGGAAGTAGTACGGCGGATCCTCGTCAGCCCCCTCGTAGTGGTCCAGGTGGCCGAGATCCGACCGCTGGATGGTCCACAGCACGCCGTGGACCCGATGGCCGGGGGCCGGCAGGATCACGGGGTATCCGCGGCCCGTGTCGTAGAGGCGATAGCCCTCCAGCACGGCGGGCACGGGAGGCTGCAGCCGGCGACCGACCAGCGCCTCGATGCGCCCGCGGCGGCGCAACGTCCCGTAGGCGAACAGGTTCACGGGGTCTCCTCCCTGGTCTCCTCCCGCTCCTCCAACAGCCCGCGCTGGCGCAGGGCATCGGCCAGTTGGCCGTGGAGCCGGGCGATGGTCCCGTAGAGCCGGTTCTCCTTCGGGTCGTAGCTTCCTCCCAGGGTGGCGACCTGCCCCAGGCCGGAGAAGAGCGCGTAGAGGTCGGCGCGGCACTGCCGCCCCAGGGAGGTGCGCATGGCCGCCTGCAGGAGCCACTTCCGATCCACGGGGGGCTGCCCGTCGGCGTAGCGGCACAGGAGGAGGAAGTGCTCGAGCCACTGGACGAACCCGGCCAGGAAGGCGAACGCCTGGCCACGGCGCAAGTTCCACGCCATCGACGCGGTGCGCCGCCGCAGGGCGCGGTAGCGCCGCCGCACCTGCTGGCGGTACCATGCCGGCGGCAGCTGGCGCAGCGGCGCCAGCGCCGCCGCCAGCCGGCCGCCGGGATCCAGCACTGGCTCCGCGGCGCCGAGCAGCACCACCGCCGCCTCGGAGGGCCGGGCAGCCGCCTCGGCCAGTTCGTCCCAGCTCAACAGGGCCAGGTGACCGCCGCCCGCCCAGCCGGGCAGCCGGTGGAAGGACCCTGGGCCCGTCGGGTCACCGTGGGGCGGCAGGCGGTGGCGCAGCCGCGCGACGGCCGAGCCCGGACCGACGGCCACCAGGTCGAGGCGCGAGACCCGGTCGCGGTAGCCGGTGGCCCCGGAACCGGCCAGGGCCACGGCCCAGGCGGCGCCGGCCGCCGCCTGGGCCGTGGCGGCGGGCGAAGCGCCCGCCTGCGGCTCCAGCCACTCCCCCAAGACCCGCTGGGCCACATCCCGCGCTCGGCGGACCAGCTCCGCCCTGGCGATGGCCATGGCTCAACCCCCCGTATCGGCCCGGATCCCGGCGCCGGCCCGCCGGCTCAGCCCTGGCGGTACTGCACGCCGTAGCCGCCCCGCGGGTTGAGCCACTTGATGTTGCGGAAGGGGCAGCCGATGCGGCAGGTGCCGCACTCGACGCAGCCCTCGTACCCCACCAGGATCTTCTGGGCCTCGGGATCCCACTCGTAGACGTGGGCCGGGCAGAACTTGGTGCAGTACTGCTCCGGGCACTTGGTCAGGCACACGTCCGGGTCGATGATGAACAGGTGCGACTGCTTGTCGGCGTTGAACCGGTCCAGGTAGAGTTTGTCCTGGATGCTCATGGGCTTGGCGCCGCCCGAAGCCTGGGCGCCCTCGCCCGCCTGCGCGTCCACCGCCTTGGGGGCCGCCGCGACGGCGGCCGCAGCCCGTGCGCTCATCCGATCGCCCTCCACATGGCGTACAGGTCGTAGGCGATGCGCCAGAGCGGCCGCTGCTGGCGCACCATCCGGACGATCTTCGCCTGCTTGTCCCACTTCGGCGTGCTGTCGACGGTGAAGAACTCGCGCATCACCTGGCTCAACAGCTCGGGATAGTCCCGCAGGAACTGGGGGTTGGCGTCGAAGAACTCGTTGGCGTGGTTGTACTTCCGCAGGTCCTTGAGCACGTACGTCTCCTCGAGCCGCTGCTGGTAGCGACACAGCACCCGGCTCGAGGTGTCGCCCTCCGCCAGGGCCTCCAGGGCGACCTCGCCGGCGATGCGCCCCGAGGTCATCGCCAGGTTCGAGCCCTCGCGGTGGATCGCGTTGGTCAGGCCGGCGGCGTCGCCCACCACCATCAACCCGTCCTTGAACAGGCGCGGGATCGCCTTGTAGCCGCCCTCGGGGATCAGCTTGGCGGAGTACTCGATCACCTTGCCGCCCTCGATCAGCTTGCGCACCTTGGGGTGCTGCTTGAGCCGCTCCAACAGGTCGTTGGGGTTCATGCCGCTGTAGACCAGGTGCTTGACCAGCACCCCGACCCCGAAGGAGAGCGACTCCTTGTTGGTGTACAGGAACGCCATCCCCAGCATGCCGGCGGTGGCGTCGCCCAGCATCTCCACCGTGGCACCCTGACCGGGCTCCAGGCCGAAGCGGTCCTCGATCTTCTCCCGCGGCAGCTCGATGACCTCCTTGACCGCCAGGGCCGCCTCGTCCATCGCCCAGTCATCGTGGAGCCCCGCCTTCTGGGTCAGCAGGTTGTTGACCCCCTCGGCCAGGATGACCACGTCGGCGTAGACCTCGCCCTCGGGCCGGCCCGCCACCACCCCGACCACACGGCCGCGGTCGTCGTGGATCAGGTCGACCACCGTGGTCCGGGTGATCAGGGTCGCCCCGGCCTCTTCCACCTTCTTCGCGAACCAGGGGTCGAACTTGGCCCGCAGCACCGTGAAGTTGTTGGGCGGGTCGTCGGCCCAGCGCGGCGTGCGGTAGCCGAAGGTGACCGCCGCGTCCGGCGTGAGCAGCCAGTAGTTCTGCTCCACGATGGTGCGCTCGATGGGCGCCTCGCGCCAGAATCCCGGCAGCAGCTCGTCCAGCTGGTGCCGGTAGAGCACGCCGCCCATCACGTTCTTGGAGCCGGGGTACTCCCCCCGCTCCAGGATCAGCACGTTGGCGCCGCCCCGGGCCAGGACCAGGCCGGCCGACAGGCCCGCCGGACCGGCGCCGACGATCACCACGTCGAAGCGCTCTGCCACAGCCATCCCTCCGTCAGGCGCCCGCCCGGGCCGCCGCGGCCGCGCCTTCCTGGGCCTCGCCGCCTCCGGCCGCGCCCGCCGACGCCGAAGCCTCGTCCGCCAGCTGGTCCAGCCGGCGTGCCAGCTCCTCCTGCAGCGCGGGGAGGATCTGGAACAGGTCGCCGACCACGCCGAAGTCGGCCACCTTGAAGATCGGCGCCTGGGGGTCCTTGTTGACCGCGACGATCAGTTCCGCGTTCTGCATGCCCACGGTGTGCTGGATGGCCCCGGAGATGCCGAAGGCGAAGTACACCTTGGGCCGCACGGTCAGGCCCGTCTGGCCCACCTGGTGCTCCCGGCCGATCCAACCGGCGTCGACGATGGCGCGGGATGCCCCGACGACGCCGCCGACCACCTCGGCGAAGTCGAAGAGCAGCTTGAGGTTCTTCGGATCCTGGAAGCCGCGGCCGCCGGCCACCACCACGTCGGCCCGCTCCAGCTGGGCCTGGGGGTCGGGCTCGTCGATCACGCCCAGCACCTGGGTGCGCAGGCTGCGTTCGTCCAGGTCCACGGGGAAGCGGACGATCTCGCCGCTCCGCCCGGGCTGGCGCGGCGCGGGCTCCATCATCTTCGGCCGCACCGTGGCCATCTGGGGCCGGTGCTTCTTGCAGAGGATCACCGCCAGCTGCTTCTCGAGGAACGCCGGCCGGATCGCGTCCAGCAGCCTCGTTTCGGGGTCCACGTCGAGCTGGGTGCAGTCCGCCGTCAGCCCGGTCTGCAGCGTGGTGGCGATGGTGCCCGCCAGGTCGCGGCCCGTGCTGGTGGCGCCCAGCAGGAAGATCTCCGGCTTCACCTGGCGGATCGCCGGCGTCAGCACCCGGGAGTAGGCCTCGTTGCGGTAGACCGCCAGCGCCGGATGATCCATCAGGATCACCCGGTCGCAGCCGCGCTCCACCGCCTCCCGGGCGACGGCCTCCACCTGGTGACCGGCGACGAAGCCGATGAGCTCGACCCCCAGCTTGTCGGCCAGCACCCGACCGATGCCCGCCAGCTCCCAGGCGACGGGCGCCGCCTGGCCGCCGTGCTGCTCGATGAAGATCCCGACGCCCCGGTAGGCCTCCAGATCCGGCGTCCCGCCGGGTCCCCGCGCCGCCGCAGACCGCCGCTGGGCCGCGGCGGGTGCGGCGCCCGCCGCGCCGCCGCGCCCGCCGGCCGCCGGGGCGGCGGCCGGGGCCTGCTTCGCCATGGCTCCCTCGCTCACCGTCCTCCTCCCCTCCCTCCAACGGCGCTCAGCGATCGCCGGACGAACCGGCCGCGCCACCCGCCCCCTGGGCCATGGCCGCCGCCATGGCGGCGGCGCGTCGGCTCTCCAACACCGCCTTGCGGAAGGTGGGGTGCGCCAGCAGCCGGTCGGCCAGCTCCCGGGCGGCCCGCCGCGGGTCGCTGCCGTCGATCATCACCGTGTCCCGCTTCCGCTCCGGCGGGGTGAAGGACTTGGCCACGATGGTGGGCGACCCCAGCAGCCCCACCTCGGTGCGGTCGAGCCCCAGGGTCTCGCGGTTCCAGACGATGGGCTTGTGCCGCGCCGCCCGCAGCATGCCGGGCAGGGAGGCGTAGCGCAGCTCGTTGAGCTCCTTCTCGACGGTCAGCAGGGCGGGCAGCGTCGAGCGCACCACCTGGCGGCCGCCCTCCACCTTGCGCTCGACCACGATGTAGCGCCCCTGGGGGTTGACCTCCCGGATGCGGATCACGTAGGTCAGCACCGGGATGTCCAGGCGCGCGGCGATCCCCGGCCCGACCTGCCCCGTGTCGCCGTCGATGGTCTGCCGGCCGCAGCAGATCAGGTCCACGGGCCCGAACTCCCGTTCGATGCGCCGGATGGCCTCGGCGAGGACCCGGCTGGTGGCGAAGGTGTCCGCGCCGGCCATCGCCCGGTCGCTGACCAGGATGGTGCGGTCGGCCCCCACCGCCACCGCCTCCTTGAGCGACTGCTCGAAGAAGGGGGGGCCCATGCTGACCACCGTCACCTCGCCGCCGAACTGGTCCTTGATCTGCAGGGCCGCCTCCAGGGCGTGGACGTCGTAGGGGTTGATGATCGAGGTCACGCCCTGGCGCACCAGGGTGCCCGTCTTGGGGTTGATGCGCATCTCGGAGCTGTCGGGCACCTGCTTGAGGCAGACCACCACGTGCATGCTCCCACCGCCCTTTCCCGCCCGGTGCTGCGCCGTCTCCCATCCGCGCGGCGCGGCTTGCGGGCTGGCCGGGTCCGCCCGGCTGGCGGAGACCGCCGCGCAGCGCGGCCCGCCGGTGGGGACGGCCGGCCTACTTTGTGATACGGTTCACATGTTGGCCTAGAGATTGCTCCCACGTCACCGCCGAGGGACCCGCGCCGCCGCCCGCGGCTCCGTCCCCAGAGGGGTTCGCCATCGTGCCGACGAAGCCTTCACCGTGCAACTTGGTTTGCCTTGGTTTGCCACAACGTGCGATACCCGTCGGTTCGCCTCGTTCGCCACGACGTGCGATCCGTTGGCTCGCCACCCTCAATCCCACTGTATGCCTCTTCGCGGTGGGTTTCAATGCGATCCCGTCTTCGCCGTGGATCGGCGCGGGGACCCGCCGGTTTCGCGCCGCCGGCCTTGGTGTCGCGCCTACAGGCGACGGCGCAGGCGTGGATCCGCGGGCGCGCCGGGGATGCGCCCGCGCTTGGCGACCGGCCGGCCGGCCACCTCTTTGATGTCCATGGTCATGTCCACCGGCGGCGCGGCGGCGACGTAGCTGCCGACGCCGAAGGCATCGGCGCCCGCGGCCTTCAGCGGCGGGATGCGCTCGGGGGTGATGCCGCCCGACACGAACACCCTGACGTGCCCGAAGCCGGCCTGGGCGAGCCGGGCCTTGACCTCGCGGACCAGGCCGGGGGTGACGCCGCCCCGCTCCGACGGCGTGTCGAGCCGCACCGCCGCCAGCCGACGGCCCATGGCCGCCGCCACCCGCACGGCTTCCACCGCCTCGTCCTGGAAGGTGTCCACCAGCACCACCCGACCCTCCTGGGGCGGGAACACCCGGTCCGCCGCCTCGGCCACCGTCAGCGTGTCGCCGGCGATCAGCATCACCGCGTGGGGCAGCGTGCCCACGGGGTCCCGTCCCGCCAGCCGGGCGCCCAGGATGCAGCTGGCGCCGTCCATGCCGCCGACCACGGCGGCCCGCTCCATGACCGGCGCCACGGCGGGGTGGACGTGCCGGGCGCCGAAGCAGATCACCGGCGTCTCCCCAGCCGCCTCCTTCACCTGCCGGGCGGCCGTAGCCCACCCGGTGGCCGAGGCGAGCATGCCGAGCAGCGCCGTCTCGTACAGGCCGAAGGCGCCGTACGGTCCCTGGATGCGCAGCACCACCTGGCCGGCCTCCACCGGTTGCCCCTCGTCGGCGGCCCAGACCGCCACCGGCAGCCCGCGGAGCAGCTCCAGGACCTCCTCCACGCCGCAGAGGATCCCCGCCCGGTTGGCGAAGACGTCCGCCGTCACCGGCGTGTCCAGGGCCCCCAGGTGGCGGAGCACCTCGTAGGTCTTGACGAAGTAGACGTCGGTGGTCGCGCCGCGCCGGATCTCCTCGTGGGTCGCCGAGTGCAGCCGCCCCGGGCCGGGGCGCACCGCGTCCAGCGTCGCGAAGGAGTCGACGCGGCCCTGCGTCGCCGGGGTCTCGGGTTCACCGGCCGATGCCATGGTCGCCCACGCCTCCCTCGTCCCGGCCGCCCCTTGGGGCCGGGGCCGGTTCGTCCCCGTCCGCCGACAGGCCCGCCGCCTCCCGCAGGGCCCGGACCTCGGCACGGGTCAACGGCCGCCAGCGGCCCGGCGCCAGGCGGCCCAATCGCAACGGTCCCACGGCCACCCGCACCAGCCGCACCACGTCCCAGCCCACCGCCCGGCACATGCGCCGGACCTGGCGCTTGCGGCCCTCCCGCAACACCACCTCGACCCACCCGCCCCCGGGGCGCCGGCGCAGGATGCGGGCGGCCCGGGCGCGGGCCGGCCCGTCGTCCAGCAGCACCCCGTCCCGCAGCCGGCGCAGGCGCCGGGCCTCCAGCGGGCCGCGCACCAGCACGTGGTAGACCTTGTCCACCTCGTGGCGCGGGTGGGTCAGGGCGAAGGTCAGCTCGCCGTCGTCGGTGAGCAGCAGCAGGCCCTCGCTGTCGACGTCCAGCCGGCCCACGGGATGCAGACCCGCGAGCCCCACCCGGCGGCAGAAGTCGCCCACGCTGGGACGCCCCTGGGGATCGCGCAGCGTGGTCACCATGCCCCGCGGCTTGTGGAAGAGCACGTACCGCTTGCGGGCCAGGCGCCGGGGCAGATCGCCCAGAGGGCGCCCGTCGATGGCGATCACGTCCCGCTCCGGGTCCGCCCGCGTCCCCAGCACGGCGGGCCGGCCGTTGACGGTGACGCGGCCGGCGGCGATCCACGCCTCCGCCCGCCGCCGGGAGGCGATCCCGGCGCGGGACAGCAGCTTCTGCAGTCGCTCGGCGGGCACCGGTCAGACCTCCACGCGGAAGACGGCCTCCACCTCGACGGCGGCATCCAGGGGCAGCTCCGCCACCCCCACCGCCGAGCGCGCGTGGCGTCCGCGCTCGCCGAACACCTGCCCGAGCAGCTCCGAGGCGCCGTTGACCACCTGCGGCTGCCCGGTGAAGCCGGGGGCGCTGTTGACGAACCCGACCACCTTGACCACGCGCACCACGCGGTCCAGCGAGCCGGCGACCGCCCGCACCACGGCCAGGGCGTTCAGGGCGCAGAGGCGCGCGGCGGCGTAGCCGTCGTCCGGCGTGACGTCACGGCCCACCTTGCCGCGGTAGAGCACCTGCCCCTCGCGCAGGGGCAGCTGTCCCGACACGTAGAGCCACCCGTCCTCCAGCACGCCGGGCACGTAGGCAGCCACCGGCGGCGCCACGGGCGGAAGCGCGAGGCCGAGTTCCTCCAAGCGGCGTTCGAAGGACAACGGACCCCCTCCTTCCCCTCCTCCCCTCTATATTGGCCTCCCCTGCCAGACCCGTCCACGGGCGCCGACGGGCGCCACCGGGGGCGGGATGGCGCCGGCCGGCTCGGTGGGCAGGCGGGGGGTCTCGCCAGCGCCCGGCCGGGCTGCGGTCCCGGGCGGAGGGATGCGGCGCGCGCCGTCGGCCCGGAGAACCCCGCCCGCGGTCCCGCGCGGAGGGACGCAGCCCGCGGCGTCGGCCGGAGGAGCCCGGCCCGCGACGCCGTGGGGAGGAACGCAGCCGGCGGCGCCGTGGAGAGGGATGCGGCTGCGGGCGCCGGCCGGAGCGACGCGGCCCGCGGTACCGGGGGGAGGGACGCGGCGCGGGACGCCGTGGGCAGGACGCGGCCTGCGGCGCCATGGGGAGGGACGCGGCGCCGGGTCCCGCACGGAGGAACCCCCCGTGCCGTCGGCCGGGAGCGCGACGTGCGGCCCGCCGGCCGGGGCGCGCCTCCGCCGGCCGGCGCCCGCGTCGCCCGGCCGTCAGCCGAAGAGGGCGCGGACCAGCAGCACCGAGGTGAGGATGCCGACGGCATCGGCGATCAGGCCGACGGGCAGGGCGTGGCGCGAGGCGCGGATGCACACGGACCCGAAGTAGACGGTGAGGATGTAGAAGGTGGTGTCGGTGCTCCCCTGCATGACGGTGGCGAGCCGGCCGATGTACGAGTCCGGCCCGTGCTGGCGCACCAGGTCGGCCATCAGGCCGAAGGCGCCGCCCCCGGAGAGGGGCCGGACCAGGGCGAGGGGGAGGACCTCCCCCGGCATGCCCAGGGGGCGCAGGAGGGGTTCGGCCAGGTGGACCAGCAGCGCCATGGCGCCCGACTCGCGGAAGGCGGTGATGGCCGCCAGGATCGCCACCAGGTAGGGGATGATCTGCACCCCGATCCAGAAGCCGTCCTTGGCCCCCTCGACGAAGGCCTCGTACACCCGGACGCCGCGGAGGAACCCGTAGATGGGGATCCCCACCAGGAGGGCCGGGATCGACCAGGTCGAGAGGAGCTGGACCAGTTCCCATACCACGGATCGCGCCCCCTCCGGCGGCCCCCTCCCCCCGGTCAGGCGGGGCCCGGGCCGGACGGGTCCGGCGGCGGGGCGGCCGGCGACGCGTCGCAGCGGCGCGGGGCGTCACCGCCGGGCCCGGAGGCTCCCGCGGCCCCGTCCACCGCCCCCGGGTGCGGGGCGTCCGCGGTGTCCGCACCGGGCGGCGGGGGCGGCACGGGGGCCAGGGGCCGCAGGAGCCGATCGGCCGCCAGGGCGGTCACGGTGGCCACGGTGCTGGCGAGCAGCGTGGGCCCCACGATCTCGGCGGGATTGGCCGACCCGGCCGCCGCCCGCACGGCGATGACGGTGGCCGGCACCAGGGTGACGCCCGAGGTGGTCAGCGCCAGGAAGGTCACCATGGCGTCGGAGGCGGCGTGCTTGTGCGGGTTGATGCGCTGCAGCTCCTGCATCGCCTTGAGCCCCAGGGGCGTGGCCGCCGGCCCGACGCCCAGCAGGTTCGCGCTGACGCTCATCACCACGGCCCCCAGGGCGGGATCCCCCGGCGGGATGGTCGGGAAGATCCGGCGCATCAGGGGTTGGAGCCCGCGGGCCACCGCCGTCACCAGGCCGGCCTCCTCGGCGATCTTCATCAGGCCGAGCCACAGGGAGGTGACGCCGAGGAAGCCGATGACCGTCTCCACCGCCAGCTGCGTCGAGGCCATGACGGCCTCGGTGACCTGCTCGACGCGCCCCGTGGCGGCGGCCACGGCCAACCCCACGATCAGCAGCCCCAGCCAGATCAGGTCGAGCACGCCGGTCCCCTCCCCCGTCGCCCGCGGGTCCGGCGGCTGGCGCGGCCGGGCTCCGGACCCCCGTCAATCCCTATGCGGCCGGGGGCGGGCCCATCCCGCCCGCCAGCGCTGCCGCACGACGGGCATGCGGCACGGCGGCACCGACCGTCGTGCCGCGCCGCGGGGGCCCCGTCGCGCCGCGGGAGGCCCCGTCGCGCCGCGACGCGGGGCCCCTCTGGACGGGCGGCCGGCGCCCTCGCAGGCACGGACGCGGACCGTCAGCCCGCGACCGGGGCGGGGATCGTCGCCCGGCGACCGGCGGGCGGATCGTCGCTTCGCTACCGTCACCAGGCGCCGCACGGCCCTACCGCGGCGCCGGCCCCCGGGCTCCCGCCCGGGGCGGGGAGGGCTACGGCCTGGCGCGGCGGGGCGGCCCGTCGGGCCGGTTCGTCCCCCTAACCGGAGCCCATCCAGGCCAGGGTGCGCCGGCGCACCCGTTCCATGAAGGCCGCCAGCTCGTTGCCGAAGCGTTCGAACCGCGCCGCCATCTCGGCGTCGTCCCGGGAGGAGAGGGTGATCTCGGCGATGCGCGCCTCGATGGACTTCTCCCGGTCCAGGCTGCGCAGGATCAGGTCGATCTCGCCGATCACCTGGCGGAACAGGTTGATCTTCTCATCCAGGAGGCGCAGGATGTACTCCTCGATGGTGCGGCGGGCGTAGAGGTTGAAGACCCGCACGGACTCCGCCCGCTGTCCCAGGCGGTGGACGCGGCCGATGCGCTGCTCGACCCGCATGGGGTTCCAGGGCAGGTCGTAGTTGACCACGTTGCGGCAGAACTGCAGGTTGACCCCCTGTCCGCCGCACTCGGTGCTGATCAGCACCCGCGCGCCCCGCCGGAAGCGGGCGGTGGCGGCGTCCCGCTCCGCCGCCCCCATGGCCCCGTGGTAGACCACGGTCTCGATCCCCGCCCGGCGCAGGCGCCGGGCCAGGTAGTCCTGGGTGGCGCGGAACTCGGTGAAGACCACCACCGGCTCGTCCAGCCGGTGGATCAGCCGCTCCAGCATCTGGGCCTTGTGGTTCTCGTCCACCTGGCGGGCCAGCTCGCGCACGCGGGTCCAGGCCAGCGACTGCCACCCCTCGCTGCCCGCCAGCCGTTCCAGGGTGGCGCGCAGGGCGTGGGAGCTGGAGCAGACCTCGCGCTGCAGGGTGAGCAGCGGGAGCACCGTGCCGTGGTACAGCCGGCGCTCGGCGTACTCCTCGCGCACCGCCCGCAGGACGGCCTCGTAGAGCTC
The DNA here is from genome assembly GCF_004634385.1 of Thermaerobacter sp. FW80. Classification (NCBI taxonomy): domain Bacteria; kingdom Bacillati; phylum Bacillota; class Clostridia; order Eubacteriales; family Clostridiales Family XVII. Incertae Sedis; genus Thermaerobacter; species Thermaerobacter sp. FW80. Next base: position 2,239,275 of record NZ_CP037895.1, read on the forward strand.
GCGCTCCTCGGGGAAGGGGTCCAGCCCGACCAGCTCCACCTCCCGGGCCGGGAAGGGCAGGTCCAGCTCGGCCCGCCGGTTGCGGATCATCACCCGGGCCAGCACCTGCTTGAGCTGCTGCGGGTCCTTGGGGGTCCGCTTGTCCAGGAGGAAGTTGCGCCAGAACTCGCTGTAGGACCCGAAGAGGTCCGGCCGCACCAGGCTCACCAGGCTGTAGAGCTCCGTCAGGTCGTTTTGCAGGGGGGTGGCGGAGAGCAGCAGCAGGTAGCGGGTCGCGAGCCCGCGGACGAAGGCGTGGGCCTGGGTGTTGCGATTCTTCAGCTTGTGGGCCTCGTCCACGATCACCAGGTCCCAGGGGCGCGCCTGGAGGATGCGGCGCTGCTCGTCCCGCTTGGCCAGGTCGAGGGAGGTCACGATCCGCTCGGCGCGCTGGAGGGCCGCTCCCCGCGGGTTGACGGCCAGGGGGAGGGCGAACTTGTCCCGGAACTCCGCGGCCCACTGGCTGACCAGCGGCGTGGGAACCAGCACCAGCACGCGGCGGATGCCGTGGCGCGCCATGAGCTCGCGGGTGACCAGCCCGGCTTCGATGGTCTTGCCGAGGCCGACCTCGTCGGCCAGGATGGCCCGGCCCCCCAGGTCCTCCACCGCGCGCCGGGCGGCCTCGATCTGGTATCCCAGGTAGTGCACGCCCCGGCGCTCCCAGAGCCGTCGCAGCTCCGGCCAGCAGGCGAGGGCCATGCCCGTCACCTCCTCCGCGGGCCGGGTCCCGACCCGGATCCCCAAGCCGCCGGCACCGAGCGTCCGCGGCCTACACGGGGCTGGGCAGCCGGCCCGCTCCCACGTCCAGGCCGAGCCGGCGGCAGGCCGGGGTCAGGGAGCGGCGGCTGGCCGCGGCCCGCGCCCAGAGATCGCCCACGGCGCGCAACCGCGCCGGCGCCGTGCGCAGGTTCCAGGCGGCGGGCTCGACGCCGCGCTCCAGCTCCTCCCACGTCACCGGCATGGACACCGGCGCACCCGGCCGCGGCCGGGGACCGTAGACCGTGACCAGCGTCTTGCCCTTGCCGTTCTGCAGCACGTCCAGGTAGACCGTGGCCGGGGGCCGCCGGGCCACCGCCCGCACGGTGGTGACCAGGTCGGGCCGCAGCCGCTGGACCACCGCCGCCACCCGCCGCGCGAACGCGGTGACCACGGGATAAGGATGCTCCGGGATGACCGGGACGAACACGTGCAGGCCCGTGGCCCCCGACGTCTTCGCATAGGCGTCCAGGTCCAGGGCGGCCAGCACGTGGCGGACCAGGCGCCCCACCTCGACGGCCATGGCGAAGGTGGCCCCGGGACCGGGGTCCAGGTCGAAGACCACCCAGTCCGGACGGTCGGGGTGCCCGATGGTGGACAGCCACGGATGGATCTCGATGGCCGCCTGCTGGCCCAGCCACGCCAGGGTGGCCGGTTCGTCCGCCAGGAGGAACCGGATGGTGCGGCCCTCCCGGGTTCGGTAGGGCCAGGTGCGTACCCACGGCGGCGTCCCGGGCGGCGCGTCCTTCTGGTAGAATCCCGGGGCCTGGGCCCCGTCGGGGTAGCGGGTACAGACCAGCGGCCGGTCGCGCAGGTGCGGCAGGAGATACGGCGCCACGCGCACCCAGTAGTCGATCAGATCCGCCTTGGTCAGCCCGGCGTCGGGCCAGAGCAGCCGGTCCAGGTGGGAGAGCTCCAGCGTTCGACCGGCCACCTGCACCCGCAGCCGTTCTCCCGGCATGGGATCGGCCCTCCCCCGCCTCCCGGCCGCGGGCCGCACGCCGTGCCCCGCGCCGGCGACCGCCTCGGCGCCGCCCGGCGCGGCCCGCCGCGGGCGGGCCGGGGCTGGGAAGGGGACGCCGTCACCCCCGCCTCCGGCCCGGGGATGCCGCCGCGGGGGCGCTGGGGCCGGCGTCAGCCGTCCTCCCCTCGCTCGCGGGGGTTCCCTCCGGGGAGGTCCTCCCCGCGCTCGCGAGGGCTCGCTCCGGGGCGCCCGCGGGGGCTCCCTCCGGGGAGGCCTCGCCCTCGCCCAAGGGGGCCGTCGCCAGGACCGTCCGGGTCGCGGCCCGCGGCCGGGTGACCCGCGTCGGCGGGCAGCCGGCAGTCCCGCGGCGCCCGGTCGTCGCGCCAGCGCCGGAAGACGGGGTGCCGCAGGTGCCCCTGGGGCGTCCAGTGCAGGTAGGTCACCTCGCACACCAGGCTGGGCTCGACCCAGACCACCGGCCGGTGGCGGGCGCGCGCCGGCACCGTGGCGAAGGGGCAGGTGGCCCGCGGGCGGAGGCGTCCCAGCAAGTGGCGGATCGCCTCGCCGCCGAGGCCCGTGCTGACGTCGCCCACGTAGTGCAGCGCCCCGTCCGGACCGTAGAGCCCCAGGAGCAGGGTCCCCACCCCGGCCGCCCGGCCTCCGGGCACCACCCCGCCCACCACCGCCTCCAGCTCCCGTTCCGCCTTGATCTTCTGCCAGTGGTCGGTGCGCCATCCCGGCAAATAGGGGCTGTCCAGGCGCTTGGCCACCACGCCCTCCAGCCCCTGGTCGCGGACGCGGGCGAACAACGCCTCGCCCTGGCCCTCGACGCCGCGGGAGAGAGCGACGCCGGGCGCCGACCCCTGGGGGAAGAGGCGCTCCAGGCGGTGGACGCGGTCGGCCAGCGGGCGGCGAAGCCAGACCTCGCCGCCGAGCCCGAGGAGGTCGAAGACGACGAACAGCGCCGGAGCGATGGCGGCGGACCGGTCGCGGGCCGCGCCGGCCGCCGCGCGCACCCCTCCGGCCCGACGTTGGAGGGCGGCGAAGGAGGGCCGCCCGGCCACCAGGGCGACGATCTCCCCGTCCAAGACCGCGGCCGCCGGCAGCAGGCGGTGGAGGCCGGCCAGCTCGGGGAATCGCGGCGCCAGGTCGTGGCCGTGGCGGGACTGGAGGAAGGTGCGTCCCAGGACGGGGTCGGCGAAGGCCAGGCAGCGATACCCGTCCCACTTGACCTCGAAGCGGTAGGCCGGCGAGGAGAAGGGCGCGGGGGCCCGGCGGGCCAGCATCGGCGGCAGCCGGCCCGGGCACCAGAGCTCGTGCCACGTCCGCGGGATGGGCGGCCCTCCGCCCGCCACGGTCAGCCCCCCTCTGGCGCGACCCGGCGGCACGTCCGGCCCGACGGCCCGGCGGGCGACGCCGGCCGCCGGGACAGGGCGAGCCTCAGCGGACCGGGGCGCCCGCGCCCCGGCGGCCCTCCAGCTGCTCCAGGCTCGCCCGCAGCGCTTCCATGAGGTCGACCACCGGGGCCGGCTCGGGCGGCGCCACCACCGCCTCCTGCCCCTGGAGCTTGCGCTGGACCACCGTCAACAGGGCCTCCCGGTACCGGTCGCGGTAGCGGTCGGGATCGAAGCGGGTCGTCAGCCGGTCGATCAGGTGCAGCGCCAGCTCGAGCTCGCGGTCGTCCACCGCCCCGTCCCCGCCGGTGCGGGCTGCGACGGGGGAGGCCGGGCGCCCGTCGGCCTCCGCCGGCCGCCCGGCGGCCGTCCCATCGACGGCGGCGCCATCCGGCGGCGGGCCGCTCGGGGCGGCGCCGGGCCAGCCGTCGGGACGCAGGGGGGCGGAACCCGCAGCGGTCACGGCGGGCGGCCGCCCTTGCCCGTCATGCCCGGGGGCCGGTCCCCCGTCGGCCGGACCCCCCGGGCCCGCTGCTCGCGCGCCGCCGGGCGCGACGTCCGCCCCCGCCGGCACCGACGTCTCCGGGGGGCCCAGGGCGGCGAAGGCCGGCAGCGCCTCCAGCGGCCGGATCTCGTCGGGATAGGCCATGGCCACCAGGGCCAGCGCCCGCTGGCGGAAGGTGCGCAGGCAGGCCAGGGTCTCCTTGTTCCGCAGGGCGACCTTGGCGATGGCCACGCGGCCCCGCAGGTCCATGGCCCGGCGCAGCAGGCGGTAGGCCTTGCCGCCGCCCTCGGCGGGCTCGAGGTAGTACGTGCGCTGGAAGTAGATCGGGTCGATGGCCTCGCCCTGGACGAAGTCCAGGATCTCGATGGCCCGGGCGGTGGGCAGGGGCAGGCGGGCCAGGTCCTCGTCGGTGATCAGGACGAACCGGTCCGGGGCGTACTCGTACCCCCGCGCCAGCTCCTCCGCGGCCACCTCCACGTCGCAACGGGGGCACCAGCGGCGGTAGCGGATGGGCGTCCCGCACCGCTGGTGCAGCTGGCGGAAGCGGACCGCCTTCTCCTCCACCGCCAGGTACATGCGCACGGGGATGTTGACGAGGCCGAAGCTGATCACGCCCCGCCAGAGGCTGCGCACCGGCCATCTCCCCTTCCCCGCGCCCCGACCCCGGCCGGCATCCATCCCCGGCCTGCGCCGGTGCCCTCACCGCCCGGCCCGACGCCTGGCAGCCCGGCGCCCTCCGGCGCCAGCGGCGGCTAGTCCAGGGGCGGCGACTCGTCCCCCACCGCGCCCGCCGACCAGCCGGTTCGCTCCAGGGGGCGCGTCGCGGCGTCCCCGGGGCGCGCCCGGGATCCCATGGCGCCGGTGCCGGGTCCGGGCCGCTGGCCCTGCGGCCCGGCGAGCGGCGCCCCCGGCACGGCGGGCGACCCCGACGCCCCGGCGCCGGCCGCCGTGCGGCCGCCCGGGGCGGAGGCTCCGCCCGGGACCGTCCCGTCTCGTCCCGACCAGAAACGGCGGACCCGATCCAGGACCTCCGGGGCCGCATCGATGATGCGGTCCAGGAAGGCGCCCTCGGCCACCGGGAGCAGCCGCACCCGACCCTGTCCCACCACGAGGAATCCCACCGGCTGGACGCTCACCCCCGCCCCGCTGCCTCCCGCGAAGGGCCAGGCGGCGTCGCCTGCCTCGGTGCGCCGCGGCTCCCGGCCGTACTCGCCGCCGCCGGCGACGAAGCCGACGGAGACGCGGGAGACGGGCACGATGACCGTGCCGTCCTTGGCCTCCACCGCGTCGCCGACGACGGTGTTGACGTCCACCATCTGCTTGAGGCTCTCCATCGCCGTGTGCATCAAGCCCTGGATGGGATGCTCGCCCAACCCCTCGACCCCCCTGCCCTGCAGCGCCGCCTGCGCGTCCGACCCCGCCGGTCCCCGCGGGCCCCGCCGGTGGCGGGTGGGCCGTGGGGCCGTCAAGGCCGTGCGGCCGTCAAGGTTGCGCGCCCGGCCTCCGCGGCCCCCGGCGCGGGCCGGCAGCGGGGGCCGCCGGCGGCCTCCGGGAGCGGAGCGCCCAGGCGGCGCTCATAGTCTCCCAAAGCGGCAGGCGGGCGATGCACTCCAGCTCCAGGGCCCAGGCGTGCCGGCCAAAGGCCGGTTCGACCCGAACGTCGACGGGGCCGGTGGCGCGACGCCCGGCGACGGCCGCGGCGGCGGCGCCGGTCAGCGCCCAGAGGCTGCCGGCCAGCCAAGCCGTGGCCGCGGCGTCGACGACGCCCGCCACGATGCGCAGGGAGAGGCGCCGGATCTCCCAGCGGTCCCCGGCCAGGAGCCGTCGCCACGGGTGGCTCGCGGCCGGCCCGCCGGCGGCCGCCGCGCCCGGCGCCGGCCTCAGGTGGAGGATCCGCGTCCCCCGCCGTCGCCCGTCCCGGGCGGGTGGCCGAAGGGGGCCGACCCCGGGCAGGTGCACCGAGTGCCGGCGCCGCAGGGGGCCGGGGAGCCGGCCGGTGATCCAGGCGCGGTAGGCGAGGCGCGGCCAGCCGACCATGAGCGCTGCCGTCAACCGCCGACCGCGCCAGCGGACCCGCAGTCGCAGGGGCAGGAGGGGCCGGTGCAGGATCCAGCGCACGGCGATGGCCAGGGCGAGGGCCAGGGTGGCGGCGGCCAGCCCGGAGCGGCCCATGGGAGCACCTCCGCCCGCTAGGATGCCCCAGGGCCGGGCGTGGACGTCCCCCCATCGGGCGGGGTCCCCGGCGTCGCGCCGCGTTCGTCCAGCGACGGCGCGTCCGGCGGGACGAAGGCGCTGGGGGGCGGCAGCTCGCTCAGGTCCTTGAGGCCGAACATCTGCAGGAAGAGGGGCGTGGTCCCGTACAGGATCGGGCGGCCGGGCGCGTCCTTGCGGCCGACCTCGCGGATCAGCCCGCGCTCCAGCAGCGTCCGCAGGCCGGCCTCCGACTGGACGCCGCGGATGGCCTCGATCTCCGCCCGGGTCACCGGCTGGCGGTAGGCGACGATGGCCAGCGTCTCCAGGGCCGCGCGCGAGAGCGCCTGGCGCCGCGGCTGCAGGAGCTCCTCCACCGCGCGCCGGTACTCCCGCCGGGTCACCAGCTGCCAGCCGCCGGCCACCTCGACCAGTTCGATCCCGCGCCCAGGCGCCCGGCAGGCCTCGGCCAGCTCGGCCAGCGCCTCCCGCACCACCCCTTCGCCGACGCCCAGGATGCGGGCCATGCGGGCCACGGAGAGCGGCTCGCCGGCGACGAAGAGCAGGGCCTCCACGGCGCCCCGGATCGGTTCCACCGTCAAGCCGGCGTCCCCCCTGGGGCCGCCTCCTCCGCCGCCGGGGCCGCGCCGGTCTCGCCGCCGCTCTCCCGCTCCGCGCCGGCACCGCGCCGTCCGCCCCGCTCCTCCCCGCCCGCGGGCTCGGCCCGGACCCCCTCGGCGGGGTAGAGCACGATCTCGCCGAAGGCGCGGTCCTGCCGCACCCGCACCCGCCCCTGGCGGATCAGCTCCAGCAGGGCTAGGAAGGTGACCACCACCTCCAGCCGGGTGGCGCGGCCGGAGAAGCAGGCGCGAAAGGTGACGGGGCCCGCGGTGGCGGCCAGCAGCCGCAGGATGGCGTCCATCTGCTGGGCCACCGTCACCTCCTCCGGCTCCACCACCACCTCGGGCGTCTCGCGCGCGGCGGCGAGCACGGTGGCGAAGGCGCGGACCAGGTCCTCCAGGGTCACCCCCTCGAGGCCGCTCAGCTCGCCGGCCAGCGGTTCGATGGCCTCGGCCAGCCGCGGATAGCGTCCGCCGTGCTGCTCCGCCAGCTGGCTCAGATAGCGGGCGGCCTCCTTGTACCGGCGGTACTCCAGCAGCCGGCGCACCAGCTCCTCGCGCGGGTCCGGCTCCTCGGCGGCCTCCTCCTCCTGGGCGCGCGGCTCCGGCGGCAGCAGCATCCGCGCCTTGATCTCGATGAGCTGGGCGGCCAGCACGACGAACTCGCTGGTCACCTCCAGGTCCAGCCGGCGCATGGCCTCCAGGTGCTCCAGGTACTGCTCGGTGATGCGGGCGATGGGGATGTCGTGGATGTCGATCTCCTGCCTCTCGATCAGCTGCAGCAGCAGGTCCAGCGGCCCCTCGAACCGGTCGAGCCGTACGGTGTACGCCATGCCGACTCCTCCCCGCCGCCCGGGCCTCCGCCCGGGCCGCTCACCGGCCTCCCGCCATGGCCGCGGCCAGGCCCGCCAGGCCGTCCATCACCAGGGCGGCCAACGGGTGGAGCACCAGATCCAGGGTGTGGGTCACCAACAGCAGCATGAGCAACAGCCATCCGTAGGACTCCAGCGCATCGAGCCAGCCGCCGCTGCGCCCCAGGAGCGCGCGCAGGACCCGGGAGCCGTCCAGCGGCGGGATGGGGATGAGGTTGAACACCGCCAGGTAGACGTTGATGATGGCGACGTACCGCACCGCCACCCCGACCAGTCCCGTCGGCTCCCAGAGGTCCGCGATGACGAAGGTCGCGAACGCCAGGGCGAGATTGGTCGCCGGACCGGCCGCCGCCACCAGCGCCATGCCGGCCAGGGGGTTGCGGAAGTGCCACGGGTTCACGGGCACGGGCTTCGCCCAGCCGAAGCCGAAGAGCACCAGCAGCAGGGTGCCGATGGGATCCAGGTGGGCCAGGGGATCGAGGGTCAGGCGTCCGGCTGCCCGGGGCGTCGGATCGCCCAGGTGGTGGGCCACGCGGGCGTGGGCGTACTCATGCAGCACCAGCGCCAGGAGCAGGCCCGGCGCGGCGATCAGGAGTCCCAAGGGGTCGAACAGGCCCGACACGGGCAACGCTCCCCGCTCCGGACCGGCCCCAGGCGCGGCCCCCGCCGGCGCGCGGCGGCCGCGGCCGGCCCGCACTGGGGCGAAGCGCGCCCTTCGCATCGACGGCACCGCCCGGCCGGCCCGGCAGTCTGGCTCGAGTCTAGCCAAGGGCCGCGCCGGGGGTCAAGGTCGCGGGTCGCCGGTGCCCGGGCGCCACCCGGTCACGCCGGCTGGGGGCCGCCCGCCTCGCCCCCCTCCACCGGGCGGGGGAAGGTGCGCTCGCGGGCGACCCGCACCGTCATCGGCTGGCGCAGCAGCATGCGGACCAGCGCCCGCCCGTCGAAGGGCACCAGCGGCCACAGGTAGGGCACGCCGAAGGACCGCGTGCTGAGCAGGAGGACGAAGGACGCCAGGATGCCCAGCAAGAACCCCGGGACGCCCAGCGTCCCCGCCAGGATCAGCAGCCCCACCCGCAACAGGCGGAAGGCCTGGGCCAGCTCGACGCTCGGCGTGGCGAAGGTGCCCAGCGCCGCCAGCGCGATGTAGAGGATGGCCTCGTTGGTGAACAGGCCCACCTGCACGGCCAGCTGGCCGATGAGGACGGCACCGATGATGCCGAGGGAGGTGGAGAGGGCTTCGGGCGTGTGGATCAGGGCCAGGCGGATGAGCTCGATGCCGACCTCGCCGAGGATGAACTGCCATTCCAGGTCGATGCCCGCCGGCTTCCGCGGACCCAGGATGGCCAGCCAGTCCCGGGGCAGCCCGGTCAGCCGGTCCTTGTCCAGGACCAGGGCGACCCACAGGGCGGGCCCGAACCACGCCAGCAGCACCCCGGCGTAGCGGATCAGCCGCACCCAGGTGCCCACGGTGGCGTTCTCGTGGAACTCCTCGGCGTGCTGCAGGTGGTGGAACAGCGTGGTGGGCAGGATGATGGCCGACGGGCTGGTGTCCACCAGGATCAGGACGTGCCCTTCGATCAGGTGGACCGCGGCCACGTCGGGCCGCTCGGTGAAGCGCACCAGCGGGAACGGGTTCCACCAGCGCCGGGGCCCGACCAGGTGCTCCACCACGGCGGACTCGGCCATGGGGATGGCGTCGGTCTCGACCCGCTGCAGCCGCTGGCGCACCGCCTCCACCAGCCCGGGGTCCGCCACGTCCTTGAGGTAGACCAGGGCGACGTCGGTGCGCGAGCGTCGGCCGACGTGGACGACCTCCGCCCGGAACTGCGGATCCCGCAGCCGCCGCCGGATCAGGGCGGTATTGTAGACCAGCGTCTCGGTGAACCCGTCGTGGGGGCCGCGCAGCACCTTCTCCAGGGCCGGCTCCGCGATGCCCCGGCTGGGATAGGTGCGGACGTCGATCAGGTAGGCGCGATCGACGCCATCGACCAGCAGCGCCACGGGTCCCATCAGCACCTTCTCCACCACGTCGTCTAGGGTCTGGGCCGGATCCACCTCCAGGTAGCCGATGCCCTCGACGAACACCTGGGTGAACCACAGGCGGTCGTCCTCCCGGGCCGAGGGGTCGGGTTCGAAGACCGCCAGCGCCTGCATGATGCGCAGCAGCACGTCGGTCTTGACGAGGCCGTCGATGCCGATCAGCACGGCATCGCGGCCGGCGAACCGGGAGGGCTTGATCAGGACGTCGAAGCTCTCGCCCGCGCCCAGCACCCGCCGCAGGTACGCCAGGTTCGCCTCCAGCTCCCGTCGGATCGGGTGCCTGGACTCCCCGTGGTCGACGGCCGCGCGGATCGCCCCGGCCGCCCCGGCGGGTTCCGGTGCGGACGAACCGGCCCCTTCCCGCATGGCTCCGCCCTCCCCTCGCGTGCGTTCCCCGGCCGCCGCCGGCTTCGTCTGGCGCGTCGGCTACCCCTTCGGGTTGAACAGCAGGGCCGTCAGGAGGCCGCCGAGGATGGCCACCGTCAGGCCGAGGGCCGTCGCGCCGAGGCCGCCGGCCAGGATGCCGCCCAGGCCCCGGCTCGCCCCCTGGAGGGCGCCCTCGACCAGCGCGAACCCGAAACCCGGCAGCGGGATGGTCGCCCCGGCGCCGGCCAGTTCCACCAGCGGCCGGTAGAGGCCCAGCCCGCCGGCCACGGCGCCCAGGACGACGAACAGCACCATCACGTGCCCCTGGGTGAAGCGCGGTGGCGTCAGGTCCAGCACCAGCTGGGCCAGGGTGCAGAGCAGGCCCCCGACGACGAACGCCAGGAGATAGCTCACGATCCGTTCCCCCTCGAAGCGGCCTCGCCCGACGGGTCCTGGTTGGGGGCGCCGGGGGCGGTGCCGCCGGCCGGGGTGCCGCGGCCGTCGCCCGCGGCGGGGCGACCGTCGGCGGGCGCGGCGTCCTCGACCTCCAGCGCCACCGCGTGGGCGACGGTAGGGAGGGTGTCCCCCTGCTTGTAGGTCGTGGTGCTGTGCAGGCAGCCGGTGCACACCAGCAGCACCCGGCGCAGGTCGCCCTGCTGCATGCGCCGGAGCAGGTACCCCGCGGTCACCATGCCGGAACAGGCGGTGCCGCTGCCTCCCGCGTAGACGCCCTGGGACGCGTCGTAGAGCATGATGCCGCAGTCGGCCAGCACGCCCTCGGCGTCGTACCCCTGTTCGCGCAGTAGTTCCACCAACAGCCGGTGGCCGTAACGGGCCAGGTCGCCGGTGACGATCAGGTCGTAGTCGCCGGGACGCCGGCCGGTGTCCGCCAGGTGCTGGCGGATGGTGTCGGCCGCGGCCGGTGCCATGGCCGATCCCATGTCGAAGGGGTCGGTCAGGCCCATGTCGATGACCCGGCCGAAGGTGGCGTGGGTGACGCTCACCCAGCGCCCGGGGCGGCCGCGGGCGGGCCGATCTGCCGCGGCGTCCGCGGCTGGTGGCCGGCCGGCCTGCCCGGCGGCCGGCCGACGGCTCGCACGGCCTGCCGTCGCCCGCCGCTCCGCCGGCCCGTCGCCGGGGCCAGGGCCCGGGGTGGCCGCCAGGACGGCCGCCGCCGCGCCCGTGGCCGTCCACTGCGCGGTGGCGGGCCGCTGGTTGCCGAGCTCCGTCGGGAAGCGATACTGCCGTTCGGCGGCGTCGTGGTGGCTCGACGTGGTGCACAGCACCCGCCCGGCGTAGCCGGCGTCGGCCAAGGCCGCGCCGAGGCCCAGGGCGGCGGCCCACGTGGCGCAGGCCGCGAAGAGGCCGAGGAAGGGGATGTCCAGCTCGGCCGCGGTGAAATTGGCGCACGTCAACTGGTTCATCAGGTCGCCGGCCAGATGGAGGTCGATGTCCGCCGGTTCCAGCCCCGCCTTCTCCAGGGCCAGGACCGCCGCGTCCAGGCACATGCGCCGCTCCGCGTGCTCCCAGGACCGCTGGCCCAGCAGGCGGTCGGGATAGGTCCGATCCCAGTAGGCCCCCAGGGGGCCCTGGGCCTCCTTGGGGCCGGCCACCGCGGCGGCGGCCAGGATGCGGGGGCGGCTGGGAAAGACCAGGGTCTGCTGTCCGATGCGGCGGTCCTGGTGCCGGGGGGCCGCGGCGCCGGGGCGCGGGCCGCGCCCCTTCTCCAGCAGGTTGGCGACGGCGGTCAGCGATGCCATGGATCGGTCCCCCTTGCCTTCCGGACCCGGATCGCCGCGGGCGACCCGACCTCTCCGCCGCCCCGGGGCCCGCTTTCCCACCGCCCCGGGGCGATCCGGGCTCCCCACCGCCGCGGCCGCGCGGGCGACCCCGCGGCCGCGCCGGGCCGCGGGGTCGGCCGGGCCGGTGGCGCAGCGCCCGGGCGGTCCCGATTCGCCCCCGCGGCGCCTAGGGCGCCCCCAGGGTCGCCCGGGCGCCGCCCAGCCAGGTGGCCAGCCCGGCCACCACCGTGGCCGCGGCGATCCCGTAGACGATCACCGGACCCGCGATCTGGAAGATGCGCGCGCCGAGGCCCAGCACCCATCCCTCCCGCTTGAACTCCATCGCCGCCGAGCCGATGGAGTTGGCGAAGCCGGTGATGGGCAGGAAGGCGCCCATGCCGCCGATCCGGCCCAGGTCGTCGTAGACCCCCATGCCCGTGAGCAGGAGGCCGATCAGGATGAACACCGCCGCCGTCCAGGCGGTGGCCTCCGTGGCGGGCAGGCCGGCGTTCTTCAGCAGGTTGAGCACCACCTGGCCGGCGGTGCAGATGGTCCCGCCGACGAGGAAGGCCATCAGCGCATTGCGGGCGATGGGCTTGGGGGGCAGGATGCGGCGGACGGCCTGCTGGTATTCCTGGGTCTGCTGCTGGCTCGCCTTGGCCATGGGTCTTCCCCGCGGAGCCGGCGCGGCGCGTCAGGCGCCGCGCCGGCTGTTGTCGACCTTGAAGGCCACCTTGACGTTGGCCTTCCACTCCACGACGCGGCCGTTGTCGACGTTGGCCGTCAGGTTGCACACCTCGACGCCGGAGACGTGGTCCAGCGTGCGGCACGCCTCCGCCACGGCGTTGTTGACCGCATCCGTCCAGTCCTTGGTGGACTCGCCGACCAGCTCGATGACCTTGACCACGTCCGCCACGTCCATCCTCCTCCGTTGGCGCCCACGGGACCGCCACGGGGGACGAGCCCGCCGGGCGGCGCCGGGCCTGCGCCGTTGGGTCCGGGATTCCGCTGCTAGCCTTCCCGGGGGCTGCGGCCGCTATGCCGGGGCGGGCCCGGCGTCGCGCCCGGGCGCCGCCCCGGCGCCCGGGCGCGACGCCGGGCACGATGGGACGGCCGCGGCCCCGACGTCCTCGCCGGCCGCCAGCAGCCGGCGCAGGTGCGCCAGGCCCGCCTTCTCCAGGCGCGAGACCTGGGGCTGGGAGATCCCCAGGGCGGCGGCCACCTCCGCCTGGGTCAAGTCGCGGAAGAAGCGCAGCGTCAGGACCGTGCGCAGGCGCGGCGGCAACTGGGCCAGGGCGGCGCGCACCGCCACCCGGTCGCCCCAGTCCGGCTCGGCGGGTGCCGCCAGCCGCTGGCCGCGGGCGGCGGCGTCGGGATCGGCGCCCAGGGGCTCGTCCAGGGACAGGGGGCCCTGCGCCGCCTCCAGGGCGAAGGCGACGTCGGCCACGTCGCAGCCCAGCCGCGCCGCCACCGCCGCGGCGGCGGGACGGTGGCCTAGCTCCTGTTCCATGGCCTCGGCCACGCGGCGGATCGCCGTCACCCGCGCCCGCATCGCGCGGGTCAGCCCGGCCGGGTCGCTGGCGCGCAGCCAGCGGCGGATCTCGCCGAGGATGGCCGGCACGGCATACGTGGAGAACTGGTAGCCGCGGTCCGGGTCGAAGCCGTCGATGGCCTGGAGCAGGCCGACGGTGCCCGCCTGGACCAGGTCGTCCAGGTCGTGGCCCAGGCCCGCGAACCGGCGCGCCACGTGTCGCACCAGGGGCATGTGCAGGGCGACCAGGCGCTCCCGGGCCTCGGCGTCGCCCTGGCGCGCCCGCGCCCACAGCTCCGCTTCCACCGCCCGCGCCCCCTCAGCGGGCGGCGCCGGCGTCGGCCGACCCGGAGCCGTCGCCGCGGCCGGCGGCAGCCTCCAGCTGGGACGAGGGCGGCGCCCCGCCGTCGGGGGCGCCGGCCGGCGGGTCCCCGGCCGCCGGTTCGTCCGGGGAGGGGGCCTGCTCCTTGGGGCGAGGCCGCTTGTAGAGGCGCACCGTGGTGCCGGCGCCCGGCGCGGACTCCACGTCGACCTGGTCCATGAAGGCCTCCATGAAGGCGAAGCCCATGCCCATGCGCTCGGGGTCGGTGGAGAAGGCGGGCTGACGCGCCTGCTCGATGTCCGCGATGCCGCGGCCGCTGTCGGCGACCTCGACCCACAGGCGCCGCCCGTCGTGACCGGCGCGGATGGTGACGACGCCCCGGCCGTGGCCGTAGCCGTGGACCACGGCGTTGGTCACCGCCTCCGACACCGCCACCTTGATCTCCTCGAGCTCGCTCAGGGTGAAGGGCAGCTGGGCGGCGAAGGCGGCCACGGCCACCCGCGCCACGCCGACGTTCTCCGGCCGGCTGGGCAGGCGCAGCTCGAGCCAGCGGGGTTCGGCGGCGCGGTCACCCATGGGGCCCGTCCCCTCCTCGGCGGGACGCGGCGGTCCGGCCGGCCGGTTCGATGGGGATGGGTGGGGGACCGCCGTCAGGGGACGACCGGGCTCGGCGCGGCTCATCGGCGCCCCACCTCCCCCGGCGCGCCCAGGGCGGCGGCCTCGTCCTCGTAGAGGGGGATCCACTGCGGGATGCCGGCCAGCTGCAGCACCGCCCGCACATGCGGCGGCGCTCCCGCCACGCTGACCCGGGCGCCGTCCTCCCGGGCGCGACGGTAGCGCCCCAGCAGGGCTCCCAGGCCCGAGCTGTCGATGAAGCGGACCTCCTGGAGGTTGACCACCAGATGGTCGTAGGCGCGCCGACGGAGGGCGCGCTCGATCTCCTGCCGGAAGACCTCGGCGCCATGCTCGTCCAGGTCCCCGGCCAGGCGGGCGATCAGGGTGCGTCCCGTCCACCGGAGTGCGACGTGCAACGGCAACGCCTCCTATCGCCCTCTCTCCCCGTCTCCCCCCACAAGGGTTCGCCGCCGGGCCGGCGGTCCCTGCCGCACCCGGCGGCGCGTTCCCCATGCGTCCATCAGCGCATCGGCCAGGTCCACCCGAACAGCCGTGCCCAGAGCGCGGGCGGGCCCGCCCGTCCCACCGCCTGCGCCGCCACCACGGGCGCCGTGGCGAGGGTCCGGTCGCCGGCCCGGGCGACGACGCGCCCCACCGGCTGCCCCTCCGCCACCGGCGCCGGCACGGGCTCGGCCACCTCCACCGTCCAGCGCACCCGGCCGGCCTCGCCCCGCGGCACCGTGACGCCGAAGACCTCCCGGACGGTCACCGGGACCCCCAGGCGCCGGCCCTCGGCCACCCGCACCGTCCGCAGCGCCTGGCCCGGTTGGGCGATGGGCACGGAGTCGAAGGAGGCGAACGCCCAGTCCAGCAGCCGGCTGGCCTCCCGCCAGCGGGTGTCGCTCTCGGGCGCGCCGAGCACGACGACGATGAACCGGTCGTCGCCCTTGCGCGCGGTGACCACGACGGACGGACCCGACTCCTCGGTCAGCCCGGTCTTCAGGCCGTCGACGCCGTCGTACCAGGCCACCAGCTTGTTGGTGTTGGTGAGCCAGAACTCGCGATCGGTCCCCTTGCGCAACCAGTCCTCCCAGATCGAGGTGTAGCGCAGGATCTCGGGGTGGTGGTTCACCAGGTACCGGCTGAGGACGGCGATGTCGCGGGCGCTCATGCGGTTGCCGGGCCGGTCGGTCAAGCCGTGGGGGTCGACGAAGCGGCTCTGGGTGAGCCCGAGCTCGCGCGCCCGCTGGTTCATCCGCTGGACGAACCGGCCCACGTCGCCGCTGATGTACTCCGCCAGGGCGACACAGGCGTCGTTGGCCGAGGCCACCGCCACGGCCTTGATCAGGTCCTCCACGGTGATCCGCTCGCCCGCCTCGAGGAAGGCGGTGCTGCCCGGCGTCCCCTCCGCCCGCGGGCTGACGGTCACCTGGTCCTGGAGGCGGATCTGCCCCGCCTGGATCGCCTCCAGGGTCAGGAGCAGGGTCATCAGCTTGCTGATGCTGGCCGGGTGGCGCGGCTGGTCGGCGTTCTTCGCCCAGAGCACCTGGCCGCTGGCGGCGTCCATCACCAGCAGCGCCGCCGAGCGGGTGGGGAAGCCTGGACTGCCGCCCGGCCTCTCGGTGTCGGGATGCGGTCCCTCGCCAGGGTCCGGCGCCGTCGCTGCCGCCACCGGTGGGACCGGCGCGCCGACCAGGGCCATCGCCAGCAGGAGGGTCGCGGCCATGCGGGCGGCGGCTCGCCAGCCCCGATCCCCCCGCCCGTCGCCGTACGGGCCCCGGGGCGGCGCAGGCCGCGGGCGCAGCACGGGCACCCCTCATCCCCCCTCGCGGTGGTTCGCGGTTCTGACGGGAGGTAGGTTTTCCCGGGGGAAGGTCCCTATGCGCCGGCCACCGCGCCCGACGGTGGCGGGCGCCGCAGCCCGAGCGCGCGGAGGACGCGGGGCGGGCGCGGGCGGCCCGGCGGCTCCGGCTGCCCCTGGGGGCGGGGGTCAGGGGGCGGCGGGCGCCGGATCGCCCCGGGTCGCGTCGGTCAGGCGGTCCACCGCCCGGGCGGCGGCCCGGACCAGCTCCCGATCGTCGCCGGGCAGGAGGGTGCGGGGGTCGAGCCAGAGCACGTCGTCATGGATCCGGCCGATGACCGGCGGCTCCCCCTGGCGCAGCGCCGCGGCCAGGTCCGCCACGGCCACCCCCGGGACTGTCAGGCCGACCAGGGTGGTGGGCCATGGGACCTCCGGCAGGCTGCCGCCGCCGGCCTGGGAGTCGCCCGGCGCCACCGTCACCCGCGCTCGCGGGCCCAGGGCTCGGCGCAGGCGGGCCGCCAGGCGCCGGGCGATGCGGGCCAGTTCGTCCGGCGATCGGGACAGCATGGCCAGCACCGGGACGCGCCGGTACGCCTCCGCCGGGTCCAGGTAGAGCCGCAGGGTGGCCTCGAGGGCGGCCAGCACCAGCTTGTCGCAGCGCAGGGCGCGCATGAGGGGATGGCGGCGGAGGCGGGCCACCAGCTCCCCCCGGCCGACGATGATGCCGGCCTGCGGCCCGCCCAGCAGCTTGTCCCCGCTGAAGGTGACCAGATCGGCGCCGGCCGCCAGACTGGCCTGGACCGACGGCTCGCCGGCCAGGGGACGCCCGGGGCCGGCGGGCGGCGGGAACAACAGGCCGCTGCCGACGTCGTCCACCACGGGGAGGCCATGGCGCCGGCCCAGGGCCACCAGGTCCTCCAGGGGGACGCTGGCGGTGAAGCCGACGATGCGGTAGTTGCTGGTGTGGACCCGCAGCAGCAGGGCGGTCTCGGGCCCGATGGCCGCCTCGTAGTCGGCCAGCCGGGTCTTGTTGGTCGTGCCCACCTCCACCAGGCGGGCGCCGCTGGCCGCCAGGATCTCGGGGATGCGGAAGGATCCGCCGATCTCCACCAGCTGGCCGCGGGAGACCACCACCTCGCGCCCCGCCGCGAGGACGGCCAGGACCAGGTACACCGCGGCGGCGTTGTTGTTGACCACCAGGGCGTCCTCCGCCCCGGTGACGCGCCGCAGCAGGCTGCGGACGTGGTCGAGGCGCGAGCCGCGTCCGCCGGTGGCCAGGTCGTACTCCAGGGTGGAGTAGGCCCCCGCCACCTCCGCGACCGACGCCACCGCCTCCGCCGGCAGGGGAGCCCGGCCCAGGTTGGTGTGGAGGACGACGCCGGTGGCGTTGATCACGCGCCGCAGCGAGGGTCGGGCCACGGCGGCGACGCGGGCCGCCGTGGCGGCCGCCAGCTGGTCGAGGGCACGCGGGGGCGCGCCCTCCAGGCGGCGCCGGCGCTCCTCGTCCAGGACCCGGCGGGCGGCCTCGGCGGCCCACGCCGCCCCCGCCCCGCGGGCGGCCTCCTGGACGGCCGGATGGGCCAGCAGGCGGTGGACCGCCGGCAGGGTGCGCAGGGTCGAGGCCGCCGCCGGCCGGCGGTCCGCCTCGGTGGCGCTCGCCGTCTCGCGGTCGTGCGGGCTCGGCACGTCAGCCTCCTCCCTCCGGGCCGGCCCCGGGCCCCGCGGCCGCCGTTCCGGCCGCGGGCGGGGTCGCCGGCGGCCCCGCCAGCCGCGGGTGGGCCCTGAGGTAGGCCTCCAGCAGGTGGTGGCGGGTCAGATGGGTGTAGATCTGCGTGGTGGTGATGCTGGCGTGGCCGAGCAGTTCCTGTACCGCCCGCAGGTCGGCGCCGCCCGCCAGGAGGTGGGTGGCGAAGGAGTGGCGCAGGGTGTGGGGGCTCACGGCCCGGCTCACGCCCGCCTGGCGCGCGGCTCGCCGCAAGAGCCGCCACACCCACTGGCGGCTCAGGCGCCCGCCGCGGTGGTTGAGGAAGAGGGCCCGCTGGTCGGGGCGGCGGCAGAGCCGGGGGCGGCCGCGTTCCAGGTAGACGCGGACGGCCTCCACCGCCGGCGCGGCCACGGGGACCACGCGCTCCTTGCCGCCCTTGCCGCGGCAGCGCACGAGGCCGTGGTCGAGGAGCAGGTCGTCCAGGTCGAGCCCCACCAGCTCCGACACCCGCAAGCCCGCGGCGTAGAGGAGCTCCAGCACCGCGCGGTCGCGCAGCCCGGCGGGCGAGGCCGGTCGCGGCAGCTCCAGCAGGCGCTCGACCTCCTCCACCGACATCACCCGCGGCAGCGGGCGGCCCGCCCGCGGCGAGGTCATGCCCTCGACGGGGTCGCGGGCGATCCGCCCCTCCCGGACCAGGTAGGCGAAGAACCCGCGCAACGCGGCCAGCCGCCGGGCCACGGTGGCCCGCGCCCGCCCGGCCTGGTGCAGGCGCTGCAGGTAGGCCATCACCAGGCTGCGGGTCACGGCCCCCGGGTCCGCCCCGTGCCCGACCGCGAAGGCGGCGAAGTCGCCCAGGTCGCGGCGGTACGCCTCCAGGGTATGGGCCGCCAGGCCGCGTTCGACCCGCAGGATCTCCAAGTACTCCGCCATGGCCGCCGCCCACACGGCGGCGGGCGGCTCGGCCGCGGCAGCCTCGCCTCGTCCCGCCATGGGACGCCCTCCCCCCGCCTGCTGCGATGGCATGGGCCACCGGGGTCGGGGGCCGTCCGATCGCCCCGGCATCGCCCGACGCGGGGGATCGGCCGGCGCACCCGTCGATCCCCGGGGCGCCTGGGCACCGGACGCCCGGGGCGACGCGCCTGGCGCATCCCCATGGCCGGGGCGGCGAGAGATCGCCCGCATCGACCGCTTCGGCCCGGGCCCGGGCGGCGCGGCCGCCGCCCGGGCCCCCTGTCCGCCGCGGCCCGGGGCTCCCGCCCCCCGGGGCCCCCGGAGCCCGGTTCCCTACCGCCCGCCGGCGGCACCCGGGTGCGCCTCGAGGCCCGCTTCCTCCAGGGGTGTGTAGGGCAGGCGGTGGGCCTCCGCCACGGCCCGGTGGGTCAGGCGACCGCGGTAGGCGTTGACGCCGCGGGCCAGGGCAGGGTCGCGGCGCACGGCCTCCTCCACCCCCAGGCGGGCGAGGTCCAGCACGTAGGGCAGGGTGGCATTGGTCAGGGCCAGGGTCGACGTCCGGGGGACGGCGCCCGGCATGTTGGCCACGGCGTAGTGGACGACGCCGTGCCGCTCGTAGGTGGGCGCGTCGTGGGTGGTCACCCGGTCGATGGTGGCGATGGAGCCGCCCTGGTCGACGGCGACGTCGACGATCACCGACCCCGGCTTCATCGACCGGACCATCGCCTCGCTGACCAGCCGCGGCGCCCGGGCGCCGGGGATCAGCACGGCGCCGATCAAGAGGTCGGCCCGCCGCACCGCGTGGGCGATGTTGTACTCGTTGGACATCAGGGTGGTGATCCGGCCGCCGTAGACGTCGTCGAACCAGCGCAGGACCTCGGGCCGGACGTCCAGCACCGTGACGCGGGCGCCGAGGCCCAGGGCGATGCGGGCCGCGTTCCGGCCGACGGTGCCGCCGCCGATGATCACCACGTCCGCCGGCGGGACGCCGGGGACCCCGCCCAGCAGCACGCCGCGACCGCCGTGGGCCCGCTCGAGGAAGTGGGCCCCCACCTGGGGCGCCATGCGGCCGGCCACCTCGCTCATGGGCGTCAGCAGCGGCAGGGAGCCGTCGGCACGCTGGACGGTCTCGTACGCGATGGCCGTCACCCCGCGGTCCAGCAGCGCCCGGGTCAGGGCCTCGTCGGCGGCCAGGTGGAGGTACGTGAAGAGCGTCAGCCCCGGGCGGAAGAAGCGATACTCCTCGGGCAAGGGCTCCTTGACCTTGAGGACGAGATCGGCGGCCTCCCAGACGGCCTCGGGGTGGGGCACCAGCTGGGCACCGGCGTCGGCGTAGTCCTCGTCGCGGAAGCCGCTGCCCTCGCCCGCCCCCCGCTCGATCAGCACGGTGTGGCCCGCCTGGACCAGCGCGTGGGTTCCCGCGGGGGTCAGGGCCACCCGGTTCTCGTGGCGCTTGATCTCCCGCGGCACGCCGATGACGGCCATGCCAGCTACGCCTCCCCGTTGCGGTCGGGCCGCGGGCCGGCGCCTCGGCCCCCGAACCCCGGTCCCGTGGGCGACGGGCCGTGCCGGCGTCGGACGAACCCGGCCCGATCCGGTCGGCGGTTCCGGCGGCCCTGGCGCCGCGGTCCCCGACGCGGCGGTGCGGGACCGGCCCGGCGGGGCCCTTCCGCCGCCGGACTGCGACGCGATGGTAGCACACCCAGGGGCTACCGGCAAGGCGACAGCGCGGGCACGGGATGGCCGTCGGCCGTGCGGTGTGACCAGTCGGCGGGGCGGCTAGAAGACTAGAAGACCAAGCGCCGGGTCAGGCCGAGCAGCGCCGGCGCCACGGCGACCTCGACCCAGGCAGCGCCGAGGGCGAGGAGGGTCGCCAGCACCCCGAGGGCGAGGTACGGCGACCACGGCGAGGCCAGCGCGGGCAGATCGCGCCGGACCCGGCTGGCGGCCACCTGGACGGCCAGGCGGGTGGCGGCCGCGGCCACCAGGACCAGGGCGGGGAGCTGCAGCAGGTTGGGGGGGAAGACGGCGGCCAAGGCCACCAGGAGGCCGCGCCACTGCCAGTGGGCGGTCATGGCCGCCACCGCGAAGCCCAGGCTGTAGCCATGCAGGAAGAGCACGCCCAGGGCGACGGGCAGTCCCAGGACCAGGAAACCCGCCGCCCAGGCGACCGCCACCTGGCGCAGGTTGCCGCCCAGGATCGTTGGCCAGGGTGCCGCGCCGGCCCCCGGTGCCGCCAGGTCGCCGGCCCCCGCCGCGGCCTCCGGGGGCGGCCCCGCGGCGCCGGGGGCGGTGGCCATCAGGTAGTCCAGGTATTGTCCCACCTGGGCCTGCTGGGCGGGATCGAGCCGGGCCACCTGCAGGGCCCCGGTGACGATCCCCGCCGTGAGGACGACCGCGGCCAGGACCAGCGCGGCCTGGTGCTGGCGGACGGCGGCCATCAGGGCGCGGCGCAGATATTCCAGCATGGAGGGGGCGTCCTCCCCGCGGTCCGCGGGCGGCCATGGCGGTCGTCGGCGTCCACCGCCCGTCCGTACCACCCTATGCGCGGGTGGGCCCGTCCATGTGGCCCGGCGGACCGCCGCGTTCGTCGAGCAGCCCGCCGCCTTCGTCGAGTGGCCCGCCGTGTTCGTCGAGCAGCCCGCCGCGCTCGAGAATCAGGAGCCCCAGCAGGGTCTTGGCGTCCAGGATCTCCCCCCGCTCGGCCATGGCCATGGCCTCCGCCAGGGGCACGGCCCGCACGGCGATGGCCTCGTCCGGATCGGGGTGGCGGGCGCCGCGCTCCAGGTCCTGGGCCAAGAAGAGCCACTTGTGCTCGCTGGTGTAGCCCGGGGAGGCGAAGCAGCGCGCCAGCAGCCGCCACGTGCGGGCCCGGTACCCCGTCTCCTCCTCCAGCTCCCGCCGGGCGCCGGCGAGGGGGTCCTCGCCGGGCTCCCGCCGGCCGGCCGGGAGCTCCCAGAGCTCCCGGCCGGCCGGCAGCCGGTACTGCCGGACCAGCAGCACCTCGCGGGCCGCGGTGACGGCGGCGATCACCACGCTGCCCGGGTGTTCGACCCACTCCCGCTGGGCCTCGCGACCGTCCTCCAGGCGCACCGTCGCCCGCCGGAGGTCGAAGACCCGACCGGTCCACACCGTCTCCGTGTGCAGCGGCCTCTCCATGCGCCATCTCCTTCCGTCGTGGTGCGGGAGACCCCGCCCGGGGGCCCCTCCCGGGCGAGGGCTCCCCGCCCCGCCGCGCCCCCTCCGCCGGACGGTCCACCCCGGCGACGGCTGCGGCACCCCGCCACCGCGTGGGGGGCCCGGGGCGCTGGGCGTCCCGGGCCCCCCACGACCCCCCGGCTCCCCAGATGCCCCCGGCCGCGCCGATGCGTCCCGGCCGTCCCAGGGCCCACCCGCGGGCGCAAGGCGTCCCGTCCGCCTCGGCACGTGCCGGCTGCCCAAGTGCTCCCCGGACCCGCCGACGCGCCGCGGCCACCCCGGCGCGCCCCGGCTACCCCCACGCCGATCCGCCGCCCCGGTGCACCCCGGTATCCCCGGCGTGTCCCGGCCGGCGCGACCCGACCCGGCCGCGCCCACGCCGATCCGCCGCCCCCCTTGCTCCCCGGTACCCCCGGGGCGTCCCGACCCGGACCGGCCGACGCGGCCTGGCCGCCCCGGCGCGCCCTGCCGCCCCCACGCATCCCGACGCCCCCGCGCGCTCCGACTGCGCCCCCGGCGCGCTATCCGTCGCCGGGCGCCGTCGGCCGGGACGCCAGCACCGCCGCCAGGATGCCCGCGGCCAGGGCGGCCTGGAAGAGGGGCGGGTCGTCCTCCGCCCCGCGGCCCATGCTGGCCGTCTCCGGCCCCTCCCGGCACCACCAGCGCCAGGCGGCGGCGGTGGACACCTCCACCGGCAGCACCGTCGCCGCCGCCGCCAGCCGACCCAGGGCGTCGGCCGCGGCCTCCGGCAACGGCCGCGGCAGGGCGAGCCAGGCCGGGACGGCGAGCACCCCCATCACGCCCGCGGTGTGGTGGCTCAGCCCGCGGTGCCGGGGGCGCCGGTCGGCGGTGCTGAGGCGGGGCACCAGGACGGGACGCCCTCCCAGGGCGTGGGCCAGGGTCAGCGCCCACGCCTGGTCCACGCCCGAGTGGCCCAGGGGCTCGCCCGTCCCCAGGATGCCGGGACCCATCCCGACCACCGCCATGGCGGCCCCGCGGGCGCGGGCGACCAGCAGGGCGGAGGCCAGGTGGACCGCCTCGTCGTCCCCGCCGAAGGCCTGGCCGGCGGTGATCACCCGCTGCACCCAGCCCCGGGCCCGCAAGCGCGCCACCAGGCGGCTCACGGCCGCCGGCAGGGCGCCGCCGTCGGTCATCACGTAGGCCGCGGCCGGCCCGCCGCCGGCCCAACGCCAGCCGGCGAGCACCGGCGCCAGCTGGCTGTGGAGCTCCACCGCGACCACCGGCATGCCGGCGAGGCCGGCGGGCAGCGGCGCCAGCGCCTCCTCCGCCGCCGGCACCCGCACCTGCAGCGGGGTGTAGCGAAGCTTCATCGCCTCGCCCCGGCCCGGCGGCGGTCGGCGGCCGGGGATGGCGATGACGAGATCCCATCCACCCGTCCCGAGGCCGAGGTCGACGGCGGTGGTGTTGAGCCACACGCGGTCGCCCGGGACCGCCGTGCCCACCAGGTCGGGGTAGGCCACGGCCCGCCGCCACTCGCCGTCCACCTGGACCAGCAGCTCCTGGCGGCCGCCGGCGACCGCCAGGATCCGCTCGACCCGACCCCAGCGGGCGTGGAGCACCCGGTCCACCTCCCCGCGCCGCGCCGGGCCGTGAGCCCTGCGCGGCGGCCCGCGCCCCGTCGGCGGACCCGACGGCTACCGCTCCGACCCGTCCCCGCCGGAACCGGGCGCCTCGCCCAGCTGCACCTCCGGGTCGCCGCCGTCCTCGTCGGCCGCCACCGCCGCCTCCTGGCCGGCCTCCAGGTCGAGGGCCTCGTCCCCGGTCCCGCCGTCCCCGCGACCCTCGTCCGGCGTCCCGGCGGCCGCGCCGGCGCCGCTCCCGGCGCCCGTCCCCGCCGCACCGCCCTGACCCTCGGCGTGCACCCCCAGGGCCGCCGCCCGTTCCGCCGCCATCTGGGCCCGCATCTTGCGGCCCAGCTCCAGCAGCCGGTAGATGGGGGACTGGCGCACCCGGCGGTCCCGCAGCTCGATCAGCTGTTCGTAGACCTCGAGGAAGACCCGGGCCGCGGCCTCGACGAGCTCATCGCCTGCGGGGGCCGCGCCGGCCAGCCACGTGGGCTCCCCGGTGCGAAGGTTCGGGAGGGCGAAGAGCCCCACCAGCAGCTCCTGTCCGCCCACCGTCACCAGCTCGCAGTCCACCAGCTCCAGCTCGCGCTCGGGGGCCAGCAGCAGCGGCCGCAGGGCCTCCAGCACGGCCGTCAGGGCGGTGTGGGCCTGCTGCTTGCGGCGCGAGCCCCCGGTGGCCGCGCCCTGCCAGCGGGCGGCCTCGTCCCGCGGATCGCGGAAGGTCACCTCGATGTGGGTCTTGCCGGTGACGGCGTCGGTCTGGCTGACGAACCCGGCCAACTCGGGCCGCACCGGGTCGCGCAACGGGCCGAGGCCGCGGACCTGGGCCACGCTGACCTTCTTGTGGTCCAGGCGCAGGCCGAAGCGGGCCTGCAACGCGCTCTCGATGTCGCGGACGATCTGCTTCGCCCCGCGGTCCACGGTGGCCAGCACGTGGACGGCCTCGATGGCCCCCCAGTCGTTGACCGCCAGCCGCACCGCCAGGACGCCCGGCAAGCGCGAGAGCAGATCCTCGATGTCGGACCGCCGAACGGCGGGCCGGACGGCGGCACGCCCACCCCGGTCGCGGCCGCCCAGGCTCGGTCGCGGGCCGTCCGTCCGGGCGGCAGCCCGCGTCGGTGGTTCCGTCGCCATCCCCACGCCCCCTCCGCTGTGCTGTGGTCTGCGGACCTCCGGGACGGGTGCAGATCCGGGGCGTCCCGGACCGCCCCCTCCGCTGTCCTGTGGTCGGCGGACCCCGCGCCCCGCCCGGGACGCCGGATGGGCCATGCCCTCGACGGCGCCGCCTACGGCAACCGGGACGGCATGTGCAGGCGGCGCAGCTGGGCGATGGCACGGATCCGCTGCTCCGCCAGCCGGTCGGCGGCCTCCGCCGTGGTGATCCCCTGCTCCCGGGCCATGGCCAGGATCGCCTTGACCTTGTCGTAGATCGTCGCCACGCGGGCGAAGGCCCGGTCGCGGTCATAGCCGCCCGGCCCGTACTCGTCGGCCACGTGGATCACGCCGCCGCCGTTGATCACGTAGTCGGGCGCGTAGAGGATCCCCCGCCGCGCCAGCTCCTCCCCGTGCCGGGGCTCGGCCAGCTGGTTGTTGGCGGAGCCGGCCACGATGCGGCAGCGCAGCCGCGGGATGGTGTCGTCGTTGAGGATCGCCCCCAGGGCGCAGGGGGCGAAGACGTCGCACTCCACGTCGTAGATGGCGTCGGGCGGCACCACCTGGGCGCCGAACTCCGCGGCGACCCGCTGCGCCCGCTCGGGGTCGATGTCGGTCACCACCAGGCGGGCGCCGGCCTCGTGGAGCAGCCGGGCCAGCTGGGCGCCCACGTGCCCCAGCCCCTGGATCGCCACCACCCGGCCCTGGAAGGACTCGTCGCCGAAGGCCTCGCCCAGGCACGCCTTGATGCCGCGGAACACGCCGTAGGCGGTGGCGGGCGAGGGGTCGCCGCTGCGGCCGGGGAGGCCCACCACGTGGCGGGTCTCCATGGCGACGTACGCCATGTCCTCGGCGGCGGTGCCCACGTCCTCGGCGGTGATGTACCGGCCGCCCAGCGAGTCGACGAACTGGCCGAAGGCGCGGAAGAGCATCTCCGACTTGTCCCGCCGGGGATCGCCGATGATCACGCTCTTGCCGCCGCCGAAGTTCAGGCCCATGGCGGCGTGCTTGTAGGTCATGCCGCGGGCCAGGCGCAGGGCGTCGACCAGGGCCTCCTCCTCCGACGCGTACGGCCACATGCGGCAACCCCCGAGGGCCGGGCCCAGGGTGGTGTCGTGGATCGCGATGATGGCCTTGAGCCCGGTGGCGCGGTCGTAGCAGAAGACCACCTGCTCGTGGCCCATGGCCTCCATCTTCGCGAACACCAAGTCTCTCGCTCCCCCTCCCGGGAAGGGCACGGGTCAGGCGCCGCCCGCCCGCGGGTTCGCCGGGCCGCCACCCTGCGGGCGGTAGACGGTGCGCAGGGCCGCCACCCCGGCCAGTCGCCGGCGCACCATCCACTCGGCGGCCTCCAGCGTGGTGATGGACCGCTCCCGCGCCACGCGGAAGATGGCCCGCAGCATGGGACCGATGGCGGCCGTCCGGCGCATCACCCGGTCGCGGTCGAAGCCGTCCAGCTCGTCGGCCACCTGGATGAGCCCCCCGGCGTTGATCACGTAGTCCGGCGCGTAGAGGATCCCGCGGTCCTGGAGGGCCGCCGCGTGGCGCGGCTCCGCCAGCTGGTTGTTGGCCGCCCCCGCGACCACGCGGCAGCGCAGGCGGGGGACGGTGGCGTCGTTGATCACCCCGCCCAGGGCGCAGGGGGCAAAGACGTCGCACGGCTCGTCGTAGATGGCCTCGGGGTCCACCACCCGCGCGCCGTACCGGCGGGCCACCGCCCGGCTCCGGGCGGCATCGACGTCGGCCACCGCCACCTCGGCACCGGCCTCGACCAGCCGCCGGACCAGCTTGCTGCCCACCTTGCCGCACCCCTGGACCGCGACCCGGCGGCCCTTGAGGTCGCCGTCGCCGTACACCTCCTCGAGGCAGGCCTGGATGCCGACGAAGACCCCGTAGGCGGTGGTCTCCGAGCTGTCGCCGCTGCCCCCGTAGGCCGGCGGCAGGCCGACCAGGTAGGGCGTCTCCTGGCGCGCGGCGACGAAGTCCTCCGGGTTCGTCCCCGCATCGGTGCCCGTGACCACCATGCCGCCCAGGCTGTGGACGAACCGGCCCAGCGCGCGGAAGAGGACCTCGCTCTTGTCCCGGTTGGGGTCTCCCCAGATCACCACCTTGGCCCCGCCGTAGTTCACCCCCGCCAGGGCGGACTTGGCCGTCATCCCCTGGCTGAGCCGGAGGGCATCGGCCACCGCCTCGGCCTCGGTGGCGTACGGCCACATGCGGCAGCCGCCCAGCCCCGGCCCCAGGGTGATGTCGTGGATGGCCACGAGGGCCCTCAGCCCCGCCGCCGGATCGTGGCAGAACACCAGCTGGCGGTGGCCGCCGGCCGCCATGGCCGCGAAGATGGACACGCGCATCCCCCCGTGACGTCTCCCACCGCGGCGGTTCGCCGGGACCCGGCCCGCGGCGCGGGAGCGGGCCGCGGCGCCGGGCCCGGCCGGGACCTGCAACTGCCGTGGCCCAGCCGGTTCGTCCGTGGACGCGGGCACCTGTGAGCAGAGGCCGACGCCGCCGCGTTGCAGTCCCGCCGTGGCCCAGCCGGTTCGTCCCTGGTTGCAGGCGCCACCCTGGCAGAATTACTCCTTCGCCCAGGGCGATCCCTGTCGGGGCGCGGCGGCGTGGGGACGGGTGCCGAGGCGGTCGAGCCAGCGCAGCGGACCGACCGCGTCGATGAGCCGGCTCAGGGGGAGGAACTCGGCGATGGCGTGTAGGACCACGAGCCCCGCCAGGGCGAGGCCGTGGGCAACGGGCGGGGCGAAGGCGACCAGGGCCCAGCCCAGGGCGGCCCCCAGAGCGTTGCTGCCGGCGTCGCCCAGCATGGCCCGCTCCTCCAGGTCGGGCCCCAGCAGCACCAGGGCGGCCAGGGCCAGGGGCAGGAGCGCCAGCGCCCCGGGGGGGAGGGCGGCGGCCATGAGGAGCCACGCCGTGAAGAACGCCTTGAGGGCGCGTCCCGGCCGTCGATCCAGGAGGTTCATGCCGTTGGCGGCCGCCGCGACCAGGGCCGCCGCCAGGAGGCGAGGCACCCACCCCCGGGTCGGCACGAGGACCCACGCCAGCAGGGGGACGGCCAACAGCTTCAGCCGGCCGCCGGTCCACCCGCGCCCAGCCCCCAGGTGGCCGCGCCAACCGCGGACCGGTTCGTCCCAGAGGTCGTCGATCAGGCCGACCAGGGTCGTGGCGGCCACCAGGCCGAGGAGCGTCGGCGCGGGGCCGAGGAGGTGCACCAAGCTGGGGGGCAAGCCGCCCGCCGGGCCAGGGGACGGCGGGGCGTCCCCGTGCGTCGGGACCGCTTGGGCGGGCAGGCCGCCCGCACCGCCCGCCGGGCCCGCCGCGCCGGGCGCCGCCGGGGTCCACGCCACGGCGAGGGGCGGGGGGCCGACGGCCAGGGAGGTTGCCGGCGCCGCCGGGGAGAGCCACGCGCCCAGGGCGGCGGTCACCAGCGGCCCCGCCACCAGGGCGACGCCAAGGCCGGTGGTCACCGGAGCGCCGCGGTAGTTGGACCGGACCAGCCCCGCCTGCGCCAGCCGCGGGGCGACGGCGGCCGCCAGCGCCGCCGTCGCCGCCGCCACCGCCACCGCCAGCACCGCCACGCCGCCCGCGGTCACCGCGCCGCCACCCCCCAAGGCGTCCCCGCCTCGCGGCGACGCGCGTAGGCGGCCAGGGTCCAGGCGATGTGGCCCAGCTGTCGGCCACGGTGGGCCAGGTGGGCGAGGTGCCATCCGGTGACGCGGTGCTCGATGGCCAGGGGGACCTCGACCACCTCGAGACCCGCGCGCAGCGCGGCCACGGTGAGGGCCACCTCGATGCCCCAGCCCGGGGGCACGGGATCGAGGCAGGCCAGCACGTCGCGCCGCAAGACGCGCTGGCCCGAGAGGGGAGCCTCCAGGCGCCGCCCCGCCAGGCGTTCCACGCCCCAGCGGGCGAGGCCGACGGCGGCGCCGAACCCCCGGCGGCCGGGGCGGCGCGGCGGCGCGGCGATCAGCATGTCGCCGCGACCCGCCAGGGCGAGGTCCACCAGCCGCGCCAGCTGGCCGGCGGAGCCGCCCAGGTCCGCGTCGGCGAACAGCAGCCAGGGCGCCGTGGTGTGGGCCGCCCCCGCCAGCAGGGCGCGGGCCTTGCCGCCGCGCCGCGGCAGGCGCACCACCTCGGCGCCCGCGGCGCGGGCGGCGGCGGCCGTGCCGTCCGTCGAGCCGTCGTCCACCACCCAGATGCGGCCCAGGTGAGGGCACGCCGCCAGGGCGCGGACCGTGGCGGCCACGGTCGCCGCCTCGTTGTGGGCCGGGATCACGGCCTCCACCGCCGGCCGACCGCCGGCGGCGGTCGGCCCGCCGGCGGGCACCCGGCGGGCGCCGTCGCCCGCGGCGGACGGCCGCCCGCCTGGGCTGGCGGGCGCCCTCGGAGCGCCGCGCCGGCCGTCCGCGGGCCTCACGACCCGTCGCCCTCCAGCCCCTGGAGCCGCTCCCCCTGGCCCGCCAGGGTGAGGATTAGGGTGACCTGATCGGCGGCCGAGCCGGCTTCCACCAGCGGCACGCCCGTCCGGGCGTAGGCCTCCGTCCGGCCGGAGCCGGGCGGGGCGAGGCCGACCACGGTCAGCCCGGCGCCCTCCAGGGCGTCCAGCAGGGGGGCGAGGATCGCCTCCGACCCTCCGCCGGCGGCGTGGATCAGGATCACCGCGTCGGGCCGGGGCGGCCTGTCCCCCGACGCCGGCTGCCAGGTCAGCCCGCCCACCGCGGCCAGGCCCTCCACCCCGGCGGGGGCGTCCGCCCCCCCGGGGAGCGTCAGGGCCGCCACCAGCGCCTGGGCCACGCCCTGCGCCAGACGTCCCGGATCGGCGCCGGGCATCCCCAGGGCGGCGGCCGCCACCTCCGGCCAGGGGCCGGACAGCCGGGCCAGGCCGGGGTCGACGGCGAGCCGCGGCCCGGGTCGCGCCGCCGCCGCCTGCAACAGGCGGGCGGCATCCCGGGCCAGGGGGGCATCGGGGTCGCCGAGCACGACCACGGCCACCCGTCGGCCGCTGAGGCGCCCCTCGACCGCCAGCGAGGCCAGGGCCTGCTGGGCCTGGCCGTAGCGGGCCAGCTCGGCGCTGAGCCGGCGGTTCTCGCTGCGCAGGTGGGCGGTGTCCTGGCGCAGGGTGGCGAAGTCCCGTTCCAGGGCCCGGATCAGGGCCTGCTGGCGCTCCAGCAGGGCGCGGTCGTCGAGCAACCCCGCGCCGATGAGGATGCCGACGCCCAGGGCGAGGAACACCGCCACCAGGGTCACCAGATGATAGCGAAGCCCGAGGGGGCCTGCGCGTCCCACGACCACGCCTCCTCCGCTGCCGGGGCCGGTCCCGTCGGCGGCGGCACCGCCCGTCGGCTGCCGTGGGTGCGGCGCGCTCTCCGGCCGGGGGCCGCCGCGTCACCGCGGCTGCGGCGACGGCCATCACGGCGGGGTGCGGGGCGCTCTGCGGCCGGCGACGACCCCGGGACCGCGGCGGCTCACCACCCCAGGGCCACCCGCGCGTGCAGCCACAGCAGCTCCACCCACGTGCGCAGCCAGGGGGATGCGGCGACCACGGCCGCCACGGGCACCAGGGCGGCCACCAGCAGATGGACCAGGTGTCGCCCCGTCACGCGCGACCGATACAGGCGGCTGACGCCCTTGGCGTCCACCAGACGGGTGCCGACCTTGAGCCGCACCAGCAGGGTGCTGGCCATGCCGGGGCGTCCCTTGTCCAGGAAGTCCACCAGGTTCGTGTGGGAGCCGACGGCCACCAGCAGGTCCGCCCCCGCCTGGTAGGCCAAGAGCATCGCCGCGTCCTCGCTGGTCCCGGGGGCCGCGAAGCGCACCGCCGGCAGACCGAGGGCGCGCAGCCGCGCCTCGCCCGGCGCCCGACCGTCGGGGTAGGCGTGGACCACCAGCTCGGCGCCGCAGGCCAGCGCCCGATCGGAGACGCTGTCCATGTCGCCGATGATCAGGTCCGGCCGGTACCCCTCGGCCAGGAGGGCGTCGGCGCCGCCGTCGATACCCACCAGCACCGGCCGCACCTCGTCGATGTACGGTCGGATGGCGGCCAGGTCGTCCCGGTACGACGGCCCCCGCGCCACCAGCAGGACGGGCCGGCCCGCCATGCGGGTGCGCAGCGGCGGCGGCTCCCAGCGACCAAGGATCAGATCCCGTTCCCGCCGGGCCCACTCCAGGGTGTTCTCCAGGAACCGGGCCAGCTCGCGGTCCAGGTTGGCCTGGGCGGCGGCCAGCCGCTCCTCCAGCCGCTGGCGCGTGAGGGGCGTGCCGCAGGCGATGACGCGCTCGCCGCACCCCACCGCGCCGTCCTCGACCCAGAGGGGGTCCCCGTCCTGCACCTGCGCGAGCAGGGCCTCGCCCAGCCCGTCCACCACCGGGATGCCGGCCTCCAGCAGGCAGGCCGCGCCCGCGGCGGGATAGCGACCCGACAGGGTCTCGTCCGCGTTGAGCACCGCGCGGACGCCCGCGTCGATCAGCGAGCGCGCCGCCACCTCGTCCATGTCGCGATGGGCCACCACGGCGATGTCGCCCGGACGCAGGCGCCGCACCAGCCGCTTGGTGCGGCGGTCGACCCGCGCCGTGCCGGTCACGCGCACGCTCCCACCCCTCCGCCGCCCGGGGCGCCGGGCCGCTCCGGCCGGCGGACGAACCGCCGGGCGGGGCCCCGGGCCGAGCGGCGGCTCCGCCGCGGCCCGGCCGGCGGCTCCGCCTCCGGATGAGAAGATTTCCAAATCCGCGGAAGGCTACGCGCCAGACGATGGACGACCAGCGGCCCGCCCCGAAGCGCGAGGCCCCCCGGCGCGCCGACCGCGCGCCGGGGGGCCTCGGGGCGGCCTGCCGGCTGCCGCCCTGTCGCCTTCCCGGACCGCCGTGCCTTCCTGTCCCCGCAGAGCCCTGCCTGCCTCCTGGGGCTACTTCATGTCCATGCGCAGGCGGTCCGCCACCATGGCGATGAACTCGGAGTTGGTGGGCTTGCCGCGGTCCGCGTGGACCGTGTGGCCGAACAGGCGATGGACCACCTCCAGGTTGCCGCGGTTCCACGCCACCTCGATGGCATGGCGGATCGCCCGCTCCACGCGGCTCGGCGTGGTGTCGTACTTCAGGGCGATGGAGGGGTAGAGCTCCTTGGTCACCGCCCCCAGGAGCTCCACCCGGTGGACGACGCGCAGGATCGCCTCCCGCAGGTAGAGGTAGCCCTTGATGTGGGCGGGGATGCCGATCTGGTGGAGCAGGTTCGTCACCTCCACCTCCAGGTTGCGATCGCGCGCGCTGAGGGGGCTACGGCGGGCAGGACGGGCGGGCGAGCCGGCCACCTGGCGGATGCGCTCGGCCAGCACCTCCAGGTCGAAGGGCTTGAGCACGAAGTAGCTGGCGCCGAGCTCGGCCACCCGGCGGCTGACGGCCTCCTGGCCGAAGGCGGTCAGCATCACCACCCGTGGGCGGCGCGGCAGGTCCATGGCGGCCAGGGTCTCCAGCACGCCGATGCCGTCCAGGTGCGGCATGATCACATCCAACAGGACCACGTCGGGCTGGACGGCCTGGATGCGCTCGATCACCTCCTGGCCGTCGTGGGCGACCCCCACGAGCTCCATGTCGCCCTGCTTCTCCAGGTAGGCGGCCAGGAGCTCGCAGAACTCCCGGTTGTCGTCGGCGATGAGGACGCGGATCGAAGTCGCCGAGGCGGCGGGGAAGGGCTCGGCAACGGCGCCTGCGGCCTGCACCATGCGCTTAGATGCCTCCTTTGCTCCCCGGGGATCCCCCATCGTGTTTGGCGGGCCCGATGACAACTCCTGCCGTTCCGCCAGGAAAACTCGTCGACGCATTCCGACACGCGGACGGCATGGATTCGCCGCGATGCGGCATCCTGGGAATAGGCTTCGCCGGAGGCCCAGGGTTTCGGGGGAACGCCGCGGCCGGGGCCCCTCAGGGCCCCGGCCGCCATGGGATCCCGCGGCGGCGGACGCCGGTTCGACCAGCCCGGCCGCCTCCACCATGCGCTCCGCCAGGACGCCGTAGCCGCGGGTGGCGTCGTTCACGAACACGTGGGTCACCGCGCCCACCAACCGGCCGTCCTGGAGGATCGGGCTGCCGCTCATGCCCTGGACGATCCCGCCGGTCCGGGCCAGCAGCCCGGGATCGGTCACCCGGATCACCAGGTCGCGCCCGTCGCCGGACGCCGTCACCCGCTGGATCTCGACGTCGAAGACCTCGGGCCTCTCCCCCTCCACCACCGTCACGATCTGGGCGGGTCCGGGCCGCACCTCGGAGGCCGTGGCCACCGGCACGGGCCGGGACCAGGGACCGGGGCGCGGTTCGACCAGGAGCCGTCCCGTGATGCCCACCGGCGTGTTGCGCTCGATGGTGCCCAGGGCCGTGGCCCCCGGCGCCACCACCCCGATCTTCTCGCCGGGGTGGCCTCGGCGCGACGGCTCGACGGCGGTGATCCGGGCGGGCAGGATCTGGCCCGACTCCACCGGCAGCGCCACCCGGGTCTCCGGGTCCGCCACCCCGTGGCCGAGGGCCGCGTAGCGACGGCTGGCCGGATCGTAGAAGGTGAGGGTCCCGACCCCCGCCGCCCGGTCGCGCACCCACACGCCGATGGCGTACCGCTGCTGGTCCCGGTTGTACACCGGCTGCAGGCTGCGGCGGAACACCCGCTGGCCCCGTTGGACCTCCAGCTCCACCGGCTTCCCCTGCCGACCGGCCGCGTCGATCAGCGCAACGGCCTCCGCGTCGCTGTCCACGGCTTCGCCGTTGATGCGGAGGATCAGGTCGCCGGGCTCGATCCCCGCCTGGCGGGCCGGGTCCGCCGTGCGCCCGTCGTCCAGCGGCACCGGCGCGTAGTCGACCACCAGGACCCCGCGGGCGCGAACCATCACCCCCACCGCCTGGCCGCCGGGGATCACCTCGACCCGGGGGACCACCTCCACCGTGACGGGGCGCAGGGGCATCCAGCCGAAGAGGCTGAGCTCCACGCGCGCCACGCCGGGGCGACGGGCCGCCAGGCTCAGGGGCAACCGGGCCGTCCCCTCTCCCTGCCCGTCGACCTCGATCACGCCGGGCGGGTCCGTCCGCACCGCCACGGGCACCGGCAGACCCGGTCCGAGCCGCCGGACCGCCTCGGGCGCGAGCCGCACGCGGTCGGGAATCGCCACCTGCCAGCGGACCAGCAGCACCAGGGTCGAGGCGGCCAGGAGCGCGAGGGTCCCGGCCCGGACCTTGGCCCTCCGGGCACGCGCTGGATCCACGGGCCTCCCCTCCTTCGCGTGGAGGGACCCCGTCCCCGCGCGCGGCCGGGCTCCTCCCCCAGCGCTCCGGTCCCGCCGGGCCGATCCCGCCGGCTCGACCCCGGCGGCCCGGACCGCCATGGCCGCATGGCGCCGGCTTGTCAAGGGGCGGCGGCGAGCGGCGGGCGCGCAGGTCCTCCTCTGCGGACGACCCCTCGCCGGGTGCCCGCCCAGGGGTAGTTTCGGGACCTTCGGGTCGCGGGATGTTGCAGAAAGGCTTCAAGGCGTGGCAGCCAGCCGCCCGCGCTGCCACCCCCGGCCCGGGCGCGGAGCCACGCGCAGCCCGGCCGGCGGTGGGTGCCGCCGGCGACAGGATGGGGATGGCGGAGGGACGGGAGGGAGCGATGAAGGGCCCCGGGCTGGCCCGCGCCGGCGCGCCGCATGGCGCGGGACGACGGCGGCGTCGCCGCGTGACCCCGGCGTCAGGGCGGCGGGCACGCCCTAGCCCGCGCGCCGCATGGCGCGGGCGCGTTCGAGCAACAGCCGCGCGGCGTCGGTCCCCTGTTCGCCGACGCCGGTACCCAGCATGCGCGCCAGCTCGCGCAGCCGCTCTTCGCCCGTCAGCGGCCGGATGCGGGTGCGGGTGCGGCCGCCGCGGGTCTCCTTGTGCACGGCCAGGTGCCGATCCGCCAGCGCGCTGATGGGGGCCAGGTGGGTGACGCACAACACCTGGCGGTGCTCCGCCAGCCGCGCCAGGCGCTGGCCGACGGCCCACGCCGTCTCGCCGCCCACGCCGGCGTCGACCTCGTCGAAGACGACGGTGGGCACGTCCCCCGCGGCCACGTGCAGGCTGCGGAGCGCCAGCATGACCCGCGAGCGCTCGCCGCCCGACGCCGCCCGGGCCAGCGGCCGCGGCGGCTCGCCCGGATTGGCGGCCAGGAGGAACTCCACCCGATCGACGCCCCGCTCGGTGAGGCGGACCGACCCGTCCTCCCACGGCACGCCGTCGGGGTCGGGCACGGTGCGGAAGGCGACGGAGAGGCCGGCCCCGGGCATGCCGAGGCTCGCCAGGATGGGGCGGAGCTCCCGGGCCAACCGTTCCGCCGCCCGGCGACGGGCCTCGTGCAGGCGGCGCGCCAGCCGGCCGCACTCCTCCAGCAGCCGCCGTCGCTCGGCCTCCAGCGCCGCCGCCCGTTGCGCGGCGTCTTCGAGCTCGGCGATGCGCTGCGCCACCTGCTCCCGGTAGGCCAGGATCTCCTCCACCGTCTCGCCGTACTTGCGCTTGAGGTCCTGCAGCTGGGCCAGCCGCTCCTCCACCTGGGCGAGGGCCGCCGGATCGTGTTCCACCGTGTCGGCGCGGGCGCGCACGTCGCGGGCGGCCTCCTCCACCTCGTACTCCAACCCGCGCACCCGCCGGGCCAGGTCCTGCAGGCTGGGGTCGACGGCCGCCGCCTCCTCCAGCGCCCGGGCGGCGGTGGCCAACCGGTCTGCCGCGGACGAGCCGGCGGCGTAGAGCTCCTCGTACGCCGCGCCAAGCTGCTGGGCGAGGCGCTCGGCCCCCGCCAGCAGACGCCGCCGGGCGGTCAGCTCCTCCTCCTCGCCGGGCGTCAGCCGCGCGCCGTCGATCTCGTCGCGCTGGAAGCGCAGCAGGTCCAGCTCCCGCTCGCGCTGGCGAGGATCCGCCACCAGCGCCTGCAGGCGCGCGCCCACCTGGCGCAGGGCGGCGACGCGCTCGGCCAGCTGCGCCCGCAGGCGGGCCACGTCCGCTCCCGCCAGGGCGTCCAGCCACTCCAGCTGCTGCTCCGGATCGAGCAGCGCCTGGTTGTCGCCCTGCCCGTGGATCTCGACCAGGTGCGCCCCCACCCGGCGCAGCAGGGCGGTGGTGACCGGCCGCCCGTTGATGCGGGCCGCGCTGCGGCCGGCCCGGGTGATCTCCCGGCTCAGGATCAGCCGGCCGTCCTCGTCGGGCTCCAGCCCGGCCTCGGCCAGGAGCGCCTGCAGCCCGGCCGGCGGACCGGGGTCGAGGACGAACACCGCATCCACCCGGCCCGCCACCGCCCCTTCCCGCACCCGGTCCAGGCTGGCCCGCTCCCCCAGGGCCAGCCCCAGCGCGTCGATGAGGATGGACTTGCCGGCGCCGGTCTCGCCCGTGAGCAGGTTCAGGCCCGGGCCGAACGCCACGCGGGCCTCGTCGATCAGGGCGATGTTCTCGATCACCAGTTCCGCCAGCACCCGGTTGCCCCCCTGCTCTCGCGTTCGCAGCGCCACCACCGCTCACCGGGCCAGCTCGCGGAAGCGGTCGGCCACCAGGGGAGCGACCTCCCGCGACCGCACCACGACCAGGACGGTGTTGTCGCCGGCCACGGTGCCGACGATCTCCGGCCAGCCCAGCTGGTCGATGGCCTCCCCCGCCGCCGCCGCCGTGCCCCGCAGCGTCTTGACCACCACCAGGTTCTCGCTGGTGTCGATGTCCAGCAGGGACTCGCGGAACAGGCGCCGCAGCCGCTCCCGGCCCCCGGGCGCGGCGTCGGGCAGGGCATAGCAGTATCGGCCGTCGCCGGTGGGTGTCTTGATCAGGCCGAGCTCCTTGATGTCCCGCGAGACCGTCGCCTGGGTCGCCGGCATGCCGCGGCGCTCCAGCTCGCGCACCAGCTCCTCCTGGGTCTCGATGGGCCGCGCCTGGATGATCTCCAGGATCAGGCGCTGCCGCTTGGACTTCACCGGCGCCCCCCTCCTTCGGGCGGGGTGAACAGCTTGGCCCGCATGACCTCGTAGAAGGGCCAGGGGTGACGCCGCACCAGGCGCAGCCTGCGCCGGCCGAGGCCGGCGCGGAGGACGCCCCCGGCCGACAGCGGCCGCGTCTCCTGGCCGTCGGCGGTGACCGCCGCCTCGCCGTCCAGCAGCTCCACCGCCACGTGGCGCTGCGGCGCCAGGAGGAAGGGCCGCACGGCGAGGGTGAAGGCGCTCAGGGGGACCACCACCAGGCACTCCAGGTCCGGCGGGACGGCGGGCCCGCCGGCCGCCAGCGCGTAGGCGGTGGACCCCGTCGCCGTCGCCACGACGATGCCGTCGCCGGCGACCTCCGCCGCCAGCTGGTCGTCCACCCGGACGCGCAGCCGCAGCAGGCGGGCCGTCGCACCGCTGCGCACCACCAGGTCGTTGACGGCCCAGAGCGCCTCGCCGTCCACCATCCCCTCGAGGACGCGCCGCTCGTCCAGGACGAACCGGCCGCGCAGCACGTCGGGCAGCACGTCCCAGACCTCCGCGGGTCCGAGCTCCGTCAGGAAGCCGACGCGGCCCAGGTTCACCCCGAGGAGCGGCACCTCCGCCGGCACCAGGCGCGCCGCCCGCAACAGGGTGCCGTCGCCGCCCAGCGAAAGGCCCAGGCCGCGCCCCCGCGGCCACCGGCCGGGGGGGCGCGGCGGGCCCTCGGCCGCACTGAGGTCGACGACCCGGACGCCCCGGCGGTCGAGCCAGGGGACCAGCTGCCGGGCCAGCGCCTGCCCGCTCGGCTTGGTGGCCACCACCGCCACCCACTCCACGGGTTCGCCGCCGGCGGCCTGCGTCCCGCCGGCGCCGGGCCCCGGCGCCTCCACCGCCGACCCCTCGGCGGCCGGGTTCGTCCCCTGGCGATCTCCATGGTATCCCATCGTCACCCGTTCCCGTCTGCGCCACCCGTCCCCACAAGCCGCTCCCGTCGGCGCCCACCGCCCCCACTGGGCGACGTTCCCACCGGGCTCGGACACGGCACCCGCCCGCGCGTCCCGGGGACTCCCCGCCCCGCGGGGTCCGCAGGGGCCGCCGCGCGACGAGGCGCGGCGGCCCGGTCGGGACGGGCCGTCGGGCGCCGCGCGGACGGCCGCCTCTATTTTCGTCTTCGCGCCCCTGCCCGGCCAAGCCGCCGCCGAGGCCCACCCACCGGTCGGCGACGCCCAGCGCCACCGGTCGGCTCACAGGCCGCCATCGGCCGGCGCGGCCGGGTGGCGACACCGCCGAGCGCCGGGTCGCGGGCGCATCCCCCGATCCGATCCCCCGCCTCGACGGCGCGCCTTCACGGCGCGACGGCCTTCCCGTCGCCGCCCGGGTCGCCGGACGGATCGTCCAGCGGCCGTACCCCGAGATCGAGCACCAGCGCCGCCAGCAGCGCCGCCCGGCGCGGGAGGGCGTCCAGGTCCACGTGTTCGTCCGGCGCATGGGCCCCGTCGCCGACGGCGCCCAGCCCGTCCAGGGTGGGGATCCCCAGCGCCGAGGTGAAGTTGCCGTCGCTGGCGCCGCCCACGGCCGCGCCCTCCACGGTCATGCCCAGCCAGCTCCCGACCGCCTTGGCGCGACGGAAGAGAGCCCGGTTGGCGGGGGTGAACTCCATCGGCGGTCGGCTGAACGATCCCAGCAGCCGCACGCGGGCGGCCGGGTGGACCGGCTCCCAGCGCCGGAAGAGCTCCTCCAGCCGCCGCGCCTCCGCCATGGAGGGCACGCGCACGTCCACCGCAGCCTCCGCCCGCCCGGCCACCACGTTGGGACGCAGCCCGCCCCGCACCACGCCGACGTTCACCGTCGTGCCGCGTCCGGGATCGGTCAGGGCGTGGAGCCGCAGCACCTGCCGCGCCAATTCCTCCACCGCGCTGACGCCGCGTCCGGGGTCGTTGCCCGCATGGGCCTCCCGCCCCTCGACGACCAGGCGGAAGTCGCCCACCCCCTTGCGCGCCGTCTTCAGGCGGTCCCCGGCCGCCGGCTCCAGCACCAGCACCGCCTGGTGCTGGCGGGCCAGCGCCTCGATCAGCGCCCGGGAGGTCCGGCTGCCCGTCTCCTCGTCGGCGGTCAGCAGCAGCGTCACCGGCGGGAGGACGACGGCCGTCCCGCCGGCCGCCCCGGCCGACCCGGCCTCCGCCGCCCCGGCCGCAGTCGCCCGCGCCGCCTGCGCCCTGGCCAGCGCGGCCAGGGCGTCCAAGGCCGCCAGGGCGATGACGATCCCGCCCTTCATGTCGAAGGCGCCGGGACCGTAGCCCCGCGCCCCCTCCCGGCGGAACGGGCGGCGGGCTGCCTCGCCCGGCGGCCACACCGTGTCGTAGTGGCCGAGGAGCAGCACCCCCCGGCGACCGGCTGCCGGCGCCTGCTGGCGGCCGGCCGCCGTCCCGTCGTCGGGGTCCCCGGCCGCGGCGGCGCCGCCGGGGTCGCGGGTCGCGGCGGGGTCGCGGCCGCCGGCGGGGTCCGCGCCCTCTGCGGGGAAGAAACGGGCGATCAGGTGGTCACCGGCCTCGCGCTGCCGCACGCGCTCGACCCAGGCTCCCCGTCGGGTCAGCTCGCCTTCGAGGAAGGTCGCCACCTCATCCAACGAGGGCTTGTGGTCGCTGGGCGAGTCGCGGTTCACCAACGCCTCCAGCAGGCGGACCATCGCCTCGCGGCGGCCGTCCAGCCACCGGGCGAGCCACGGGGCTGCGGCCGCCGCCGGCGACGCCTCCCCGCCGGCCGCCTCGGGCGCCGCCCCGCGGGCCCCCTCGCCGCGGTCCGCGCTGGAGGGATCGTCCATGGGATCGTCCATGGGGTCGTTCGTGGAGGCGATGTCCGGTACCATGGGTCGCTCACCCGCTCCGCCGCCGGGGCCCGTCGCAGGGTGGGCTGGGATCCGGCCAGCCGCGGCCGTCCGGCCTCCCGCTGCAGCTCAACAGCCCAGCAAGCGCTGCTCCCGCAGGAGCAACCGCAACCGGTCGAGCTCCGCCTCGTCGGGGCGGACCAGGGGCCGGCGTGGGTAGCCCCCGCGGTATCCCAGCATCTCCAGGGCGGCCTTCATCGCACCCAGCCCGAGCCGGGAGAGCAGCTCGTCCACCGCCGCCACCCGGCGGTAGACCTCGGCCGCCTCCGTCCAGCGCCCCGCGCGCCCGTGCTCGTAGACCTCGCAGCACTCGTAGGGGGCGACGTTGGCCGTCGCCAGGATGCCCCCGGCGGCCCCCGCCGCCAAACCGGCCAGCAGCGCCGTGGTCGACCCGACGAAGACCGCGAAGCCGGGGCCGCCCTCCCGCAGGAAGGCGATGGTCTGGGACGGCTGGCCCGAGCTGTCCTTGATGCCGGCGATTCTCGGGTGGGCCGCCAGCTCGCCCACGACGGCGGGCGAGAGGGCGACGCCGGTGTTCTGGGGGATGTGGTAGAGGATCACCGGCACGGGCGAGGCGTCGGCCACCGCCGTGAAGTAGTCCACCAGGGCCTCAGCGTCCATCTGTGCCTTGTAGTAGAAGGGTGGCCAGACCAGCAGCGCCTGGGCCCCGGCGTCGGCCGCCCGCCGCGCCTGTTCGACCGCCACGCGCGTGGCGTGGCCGCCGACCCCCGCCATCACCGGGCGGTGGTCGCCGCGGGCCGCCCGCACCACCGTCTCGATGACCCGACCCCGTTCGTCATCGCTCAGGTGGACGAACTCGCCGGTGGTCCCCAGGGCCACGTACCCGCGCAGCGGCGTCTGCCCGTAGAGCTCCACGTTGAACGCCAGCGCCTCCAGGTCGACCTCCTCGTCGGCGGTGAAGGGCGTCACCAGCGGCGCCCAGATGCCCGAGAGATCGAGGCTCACCGTCCCACCTCCTGACCCGCGCCCCGCGGGCTGCCGGCGCAGCCGCGCGCGGCCTCCGGGGGCATCTCTTCCATCCCGGCGCCGCCGGTCCCTGCGTCCGCGCCGCGGGTTCCGGCCGTGGCGGCCGTGGCGCGCCCGGGCACCGGCGGTCCACGGAGACGGGTCCCCTCAGGACACCACGCCGTCGATGCAGCGGCGGCGGGCCTCGCCAGCCAGCGCCGGCCGGTCCCGCAGCACCGCGGCCACCGGACTTCCATCGCCGCCGGCCGCCTGGCCCACCCGGTCGGCCGCCCGCGGGCTGCGCCAGAGGGCCAGGAACTCCCGGTTGCCGTCGGCGCCGCGGATCGGCGAGGCCGTGAGGTCGAGGAGCACAAGGCCGAGTTCGTCCGCCGCCGCCGTCACCTCGGCGAGCACCCGGCGGTGCACCCTCGGGTCCCGGACCACCCCACCCTTGCCCACCTCGGCCGGCCCTGCCTCGAACTGGGGCTTGATCAGGGCGACGAC
Organism: Thermaerobacter sp. FW80; assembly: GCF_004634385.1. NCBI lineage: Bacteria > Bacillati > Bacillota > Clostridia > Eubacteriales > Clostridiales Family XVII. Incertae Sedis > Thermaerobacter > Thermaerobacter sp. FW80. The sequence continues at coordinate 2,279,950 of NZ_CP037895.1, forward strand.
GCCGCCCCCCGGCACGAGGAGGTCCCGCGCCGGGGGGAGGATCAGGCGCAGGGAGATGAAGGAGACGTCGACCGTGACGAGGTCGACCCGCTCGGGCAGATCGCCGGGGGTGAGATACCGGGCGTTGACCCGCTCCATCACCACGACCCGGGGATCTTGGCGGAGGCGCCAGGCCAGCTGGCCGTAGCCCACGTCGATGGCGTAGACCCGCCGCGCGCCGTGCTGCAGTAGGCAGTCGGTGAACCCGCCGGTGGAGGCGCCGATGTCGGCGCAGACGGCGCCGCGCACCGCAGGGGCCAGGTCGAAGGCGCGGATCGCGTGCTCCAGCTTGAGGCCGCCGCGGCTCACATACGGGATGGGATCGCCCACCACCTCCACCTGGGCGGAGGGGTCCACCCGGGTGCCGGCCTTGTCGACCACCTGGCCGTCCACCCGCACCCGGCCCGCCAGGATGGCCGCCCGCGCGCGGCTGCGGCTGTCGAACCAGCCTCGCTGGACCAGCAGCACGTCGAGGCGTTCTCGGGGCAGGATCCCTCACCCCCTCCCCGACGGACGAACGCGGCGCATCGCGCGACCGCGGGCGCCGGTGGCGGCCCGTGCCCGCCGCCGGTGGCGGCGCAATGCCGGGTACAGGCGCAGGTGCGTCCATCCCTCCACGGCCTCGAGGGCGCGGCCGAGAGCCAGCAGGATCCGCCGGTGTTCCCGCAGGGCGAAGCCCTTGCCCGCCGCCTTGGCCCCCACCATGAGACCGGCCACCAGCGCCAGGACCAGCGGCGTCACCACCAGGTGGGTGCCGCGTCCGTCCAGCCACTCCCCCAGCCGCACGGCCACGGCCGCGCCCGCGGCGCCGGCGAGGGTGCCGGCCACGTCGCCGACCACGTCGTTGGCGAAGGCGGCCACGCGGTCCGCGTTGCGCACCAGGCCCAGGGCGGCCCGGGCACCGGCCCGGCGCTTGGCCGCCATGGCGTGGAAGGGTGCCTCGTCCGCCGCTGCCGCGGCCACGCCGATGATGTCGAAGAACACGCCCACGGCGACGATGACCGCCACGATGAGGACGGCCAGCGGCAGGTTGAGGGCGCGCACGGCCGACTCGGAGAGGGGGGAGGTGACCAGGGCGACGGTGAAGGTCAACAAGCCAAGCCCCACGCCCCGCCGCCATGCCGGGGCGTACCGTGAGGCCTGCGCACGCGTCAAGCCCATCCCTCCAGCGCGCGGCGCGGGCCCGCGAGGTCCGCGCGGGGCCGCGGAAAAGCAAAAGCGCCGCGAGTGGCGGCCCGCTGAGTAAACGTTGCGGCTTGAGGTCTAGCAGGATTTCCCGCTGGCCGACCGGGCCGTCGCCGGCCCGGCGGTTTCCCCTCGCACGGCCAGCCTGCCGCGTCGCCGTCGGCAGGGCTAGATTGCCACTTAGCGCGCACTGTAATCCCCAGCGGACCTTCCCGAACGGGAAACAGCCTAGGGGTTTTCCCCGACGGTCCCCGCGCTTCCTAGCCCGTTTAGCAGGCAGGGTTTCAGGGCAAGCCGGCCGGCCGGGGGCCCTCCGGCGCGGCCGGCCGCGGTGCCACCTCCACCCTGCCCACGCAGGGCGGGCTACGCTGCACACGGTCATCCCGCATGCAGGTTCGTACCCCACGTCGTAGCAGCCCGGTCGCCCGTCTGCCACGACCATGGGCCTCCGCGGGGTCAGGGTCCACGCCTGCATGCCCTTGCAGATCGCCCCGACCCCTTAACTCCCAGCAGCGACCCCCGACGGGGCGTCGGCAGCCGCCACCAGGAACTTCATCGCTGTGCCCATATGGCGGATTTTTAGGCCCGCCTTCAGAAGCGCGGGTGCCGACTAGGATACTGCGCCACCCGCGGCCGAAAACCCAACTCGACCCCCGTGCGTGGGGTCGAAGGTCTCGGTGCCGATCCCGGATCGTCCCGGCCGACCCCCACCCACCGGTCGACGGCCCCGGCTCGCGTCGTGCACCCACGGGGGGCCCGCCCCAGGGCGGCGATCCAGGGGAGCCGGCCATGCTCCATTGTAGCGCAACCGGCGGCATGTGGCCGGTGCCACGCCCGCCGGCGCGGCCGAGGGGACCAGCATAGCCGCCGCGGCCCGCCGCCGCAAGTCCCTTCGCCACCGGCTCCGCCATCTCCTTCCAGGACCGGCGCATCGGTAGCGGGACGTCGGTGACGGCGTCGGTGGGGATCCGCGCCTCGGCCTCGGCGCGCCCTGCTCCGCCGGCCTGCGGGCGTCAGCGCCGCCGCTGCAGGAGGCTCCGGGCAAGCCAGGCCAGGACGGCCGCCCGCTGGCCAAGGGGCTGCAGGCTGGCCACGGCCCGCTCCGTGGCCTCGGCGGCCATCCGGCGCGCGGCCTCCAGCCCCACCAGCCCGGGGACCGTCACCTTGCCCCGGCGCGCGTCGCTGCCCACCGGCTTGCCCAGCTCCGCCTCGTCCCCGGTGACGTCCAGGATGTCGTCCACGATCTGGAAGGCCTCGCCGAAGGCGGTGGCGTAGGCCGTCAGGGCCTCCAGGGCGGCGGCGTCGGCTCCGCCCAGTCGGGCGCCGATGCGCACGCAGGCGCAGAACAGGGCCCCGGTCTTGCGGCGGTGGATCGACCGCAGCGTCGCCAGGTCCACCGGCGCGCCGCGGGTGGCGGCCAGGTCGTCCACCTGGCCGCCGATCAGCCCCTGGGTCCCCGCGGCCCGCGCCAGCTCCGCCGCCACCTGCACCGCCACCGCCGGGTCGACGCCCCACCGCGGCAGGTCCGCCAGCACCTCGAAGGCCAGGGTCAGCAAGGCGTCGCCGGCCAGGATCGCCATCGCCTCGCCGAAGACCACGTGGTTGGCCGGCTGACCGCGGCGCATGGCGTCGTCGTCCATGGCCGGCAGGTCGTCGTGGATCAGCGAATACGTGTGCACCAGCTCGACGGCGGCGGCGGCGCGCTCCACGGCCGGCGTCAGCGCCGCGGGTCCGCCGACGCAGCGCGCGGCGGCCATCACCAGGACCGGGCGCAACAGCTTGCCGCCCGCCAGGGCGCTGTAGCGCATGGCCTCATGGATCCGGGCGGGCGGGACCTCCGGCGGCGGCAGCACCGCCTCCAGGGCCTGGCGGGCCCGTGCCGCCAGGGCGTCCACCTCCGCCCGCCATGGCTCGGCGGCGGCCCCCGGGTCCGTCACCGGTTGTCGCCCCCTTCCGCCGCCGGGTCGAGTTCCGGGGCGGGCACCAGGCGGACCGCGCCCGTGGCGTCCTCCAGCAGCCACTGGACCTGCCGCTCCATGGCCTCCAGGCGGCGGTGACACCGGCGCACCAGCTCGATGCCGCGCTGGAAGAGGGCCAGGGCCCGATCCAGGTCGGCCTCCTCCGACTCCAGCTGGCGGACGACGGCCTCCAGCTCGGCGAGCATCGCCTCGAAGGACGGCTCCGGCGCCGTGGCCGCACCCCGCCGCGGCGCCCCGTCGGGGGCCACCCCGGCGGCGTCGCCGCCCCCGACGGCGGGTCGCGAGACCCCTTCGTCCCGACCCCCATCACCGGATGGCGACGAACCGGCTCCGCCGTCTGGCGGGAATGAACCGGCTGCGCCGCCGTCCCCCGCGGCGCCCCCTGGGCGGGCACGCGGCCCGGCCGGTTCGTCCTCGCTCCGCGCTGCCGAACGCGGCGCGGCGGGGGCCGCTTCCTCTTCCAGCCCGCGAGGCTCTTCGGGAACCATCACCCGTCCTCCCCTGGGCGAAGACCGTCCAGGATCGCCGTCGCCCCGCCCTCCGGGTCGACGCGCCGCACCTCCGCCTCCAGCCGGCCCCGCGCCAGCAGCACCTCCACCCGGTGACCCGGCCGGAGGTCCGCGGCGTCGGTGAGCACCCGACCCGTCGCGTCGCGCGTGATGCTGTAGCCGCGTCGCAGCACAGCCAGCGGGCTCAGGGACTCGAGCCTGCCCGCCAGGGCCTCCAGCCGCCGCCGCTCGCCATGGAGCCGCCAGGCCATGGCGCGGCGCAGCGCGCCTTCGATCTGCCGCAGCCGTCTGCGCCGGTCCTCCAGCTGCTGCGCCGGGTGGCGCAACCCGGGCCGCCGGGCCAGTTCGTCCAGCCGCCGCCGCGCCCGCTCCAGCCGCCGCCGCATCGCGGTCTCCAGGCGGTGGGCGAGCTCGGCCAGCCGCGCCTGCACGGGTCCCAGCTCCGGCACCACCATGGCGGCCGCCGCCGACGGCGTCGGGGCGCGCGCGTCGGCCGCCAGGTCGCAGAGGGTGACGTCGATCTCGTGACCCACCGCCGAGACCACGGGGATGCGGCTGGACGCCACCGCCCGGACCACGATCTCATCATTGAACGTCCAGAGGTCCTCCCGGGCGCCGCCACCGCGGCCGACGATCAGCACGTCGGCCCCGCCCCAGCGGTTGAATCGGGCGATGGCGGCCGCGATGGCCTGGGCGGCACCCTCGCCCTGGACGGGCACGGGCGCCACCACCACGCGCAGCCGCGGGTTGCGGCGCAGGGCGACCTGGAGGATGTCCCGCAGCGCCGCGCCGTCGGCCGAGGTGACCACGCCGAGGCAGCGGGGGAAGGGCGGCAGCGGGCGCTTGCGCTCCGGGTCGAACAGCCCCTCCCGGGCCAGCCGCCGCCGGCGCTGCTCGAGGGCCAGGAAGAGGGCGCCGAGGCCAGCCGGCTCCAGGGCCTCGACGTAGAGCTGATACGTGCCGGCCGGTCCGTAGACGCCGACGCGGCCGGCGGCCACCACCTCCAGCCCGTCCTCGGGCGTGAAGGCCAAACGGGCCGCGGCCCCGCGGAACATCACGCAGCGCAAGGTCGCGGCCTCGTCCTGGAGCGTGAAGTAGAGGTGCCCCGAGGAGTGGCGCCGGCAGCTGTTGATCTCGCCCCGCACCCAGACCCGCCGCAGGCGGAGGTCGCCCTCCAGGCGCTGGCGGATGCGGGCGGTCAGCTCCGACACGGTGAGGACCGCGCCGGTCGGGGCCCCTTCCCACGCCGATCCCAGGTACGGGGGGACGCCCTGCGGTCGCCGCTCCCCGCAGGGCGCTGGACCCGGTGCCCTCACGCCGTCGCCTCCCGCAGCGGCGGGCACGCCGCCAGGCTGTCCGGCGGCCGGCCCTCGGCGCGCGCCCACGCCGCCTCGACGGTATTGACCAGCAGCATCGCCACCGTCATGGGTCCCACCCCGCCCGGTACCGGGGTCACGCCGGCGGCCACCGGCAGGACCTCCGCGCGGCGCACGTCGCCGGTCAGGCGGCCGCCCTGCCGGTTGATGCCCACGTCCACCACCGCGGCGCCGGGGGCGACGTGGTCCGCGCCGATCAGGCCCGGGCGTCCCGCGGCCACCACGAGGATGTCCGCCTGCCGCGCGATGCGCCCGAGCTCGGGCGTCCGCGAATGGCAGACGGTCACCGTGGCGTCCTGGAGCAGTAGCAACCCGGCCATCGGCCGACCGACGATGGGGCTCCGCCCGACCACCACCGCATGGCGGCCGGCCGGCGTGACGCCGTAGGCGCGCAACAGCGCCAAGACGCCCAGGGGCGTACAGGGGACGAGCCGCGGCCGCCCCCGCCAGAGGGCTCCCGCGTTGACGGGGTGGAAGCCATCCACGTCCCGGGCCGGGTCGATCTCGGCCACCACCGCCTCGTAGTCGATCCCCGCCGGCACCGGCCACTGGATCAGGATGCCGTCCACGTCGGGCCGCGCATTCAGGCGGCGGACCAGGGCGACCACCTGCGCCTGGGTCGCGGTGGCGGGCAGGTGGTGCACCTCCGAGTAGAGCCCGGCCTCCCGGCAGGCCCGGGCCTTGTTGCGCACGTAGACGAAGGAGGCGGGGTCGTCCCCGACCAGCACCGCCGCCAGGCCGGGCGGGCGCCCCATCCGTCGGCGGAAGCGGGCGGCGCGGGCCGCGACCTCGACACGGATCCGGGCCGCCAGGGACCTGCCCTCCCACAGCTTGTCCTCGCCCAGCGGCGCCTCCCTCCCCTTCGCCCCGCCGGTGCGGACGGGCCCAGGGGTACCCCGGCTCCGTGCGCCCGTGGTCGGCCCCCGCCCGTCGGCGCGTCCCTGGGACGGGTCGCCTCCATGCGGCTCCCCCAGCCCTGCCGCGGCCGGTCGCCCCCGGTGCCGCTCCCGCCGCCCTTCAGGGTTCGGTGGAGCCGCCCTCCGCCCCGGGCGCGGGGACCGGCGGCCCGGCCGGCTGCGCCTCCGCGGGATCCCCTGCCCCGGCATCGCCCTCGGCCAGCCCGCGGTCCCGCGCCAACTGGCCGAGGATGCCGTTGACGAAGCGGGCGGCGTCCTCGCTGCTGTACCGCTTCGCCAGCTCGACGGCCTCGTTGATCGCCACGGGGGCGGGACGTCGGGTCGGCCGGCGTACAACAGTTCGTAGATGCCCAATCGCAGGATGTTGCGGTCCACTCGGGCCAGGCGGTCCAGGTCCCAGTCGCGGGCGTAGCGGGCGATCAGCCCGTCGATGTCCAGCCGGTGACGGGTCACGCCCCGCGCCAGTTCCGCGGCGAAGGCCAAGACCTCCTCGCCCGGATCGTACTCCGTCGCCGCCCACTCCAGCCCCGTCTCCAGCGGGTTGCCCGCCGCCTCCCACTGGAACAGCGCCTGCAAGGCGATCTCGCGCGCCCGCCGTCGCGGTCCTCCCGACCGTCCGCCGCTGCGCCGGTCCAACGCCTGCAATCACCTCCGGCCAGGGACCGTCCCTACCCGCCGCCCCTTGGACGGCTCCCGCGGTCCCCGGCACCCGACCGTCCCGCTCCGATCCCCCGGCCAACCCCCTGGCGCCGGCTCTGCGGCCGGCCGTCCACGGCCGTCCACGTCCCCTGTCGCCGGACCGCGCCGCGCCGACCGCGACCGGGCACCGCAGCCCTGCGCGCCCGCCCCTACGCCCGGCGGCTCCAGCGACCGGCCCAACGGTCCCAGAGCTCGGCCCAGTCCCCCTCGCCCTCGTCGACACGGGCGCCCAGCCGGTAACCGACCCACGCCAGGGCGAGGCCCAGCAAGGTCCACCCGAGGCCCAACCACTTGACCAGGAGGGCCAGGAGGAATCCGGCCCCTGCGCCGACGACCTTCCCGGCATGACGCCGCCAGAACCCGCGGCCCTCCTCCACGGCCCCACCGCCTCCCGGTCACTCCGCCCGGCGGGGACGCTCGCCGGCGAAGCGTTCCACCACCACCCGGACCTCCTTCACCCGAGCGCCGACCACGGCCTCCACCGTCTCCCGGAGCCGCGCCTGCAGCTGGGGGGCCACCTCGGGGATGGGGTGGTCCGGCAACACCTCGGCCCGCACCCACAGCCGCACGCCGTCCCGGTCCGCCCGCACCCGGGGTCGCACGTCCCGGACGCCCCCGACCTGCAGCCCGCTGCGCCGGGCCAGCTCCTCCACCGCGGCCAGGGCGGTGCGCACCTCGCCGAGCTCGGTGGCCGCCGAGAGGGCGTCGCGGGGCCGCGGGCGCAGGGCGTGGTAGACGACGTGCGCTCCGCTCAGGACGAACGCGAGCCCAACGCCGGCGACGTACCACCGGGCGGGGGGCGCGACGGCCGTCGCCCACGGGAGCCAGGGGAGCCAACCCGCCGCGGGCAGGAGGAGTCCCCCCACCACCGCGGCGACCGCGGCGAGGCCGACAATGGCCAGGACCGCCGAGTTCAAGACCGCCAACACCGCAAGCCAAGGGGCCATGGCGTGCCCCCTTCCGCCTTCCAGGCGGGACGCTCCCGGGCGTCACCGGCGTCGCCCCGGCTGCCCCGGGCGCCGCTTCGCGGCGCCCGTCGACGACCCCCGGCCGGGAGGGGCGTCCGCGGCCGGGCGCCGACGCCACCGGGCCGGCCCGGCGCGAATCCGGGGTCGGTCGCTACTTGGCCCGGGCCTCCGCCTCCCGCTGCGCCTCCGGGAACGCCACCCCCTGGATGTGGATGTTCACGCTGCGCACCCGCAGGCCGGTCATGGTCTCGACGGCGCGCTTGACGTTGTCCTGCACCCGCTCGGCCACCTGGGGGATGCGGACGCCGTAGCGGACGATCATGAACAGGTCGATGGTGCACTCCCGTTCGCCGACCTCGACCTTGACGCCCTTGCCGAGGTTCTTCCACCCCAGCATCTCCGAGAGGCCGCCCACCAGGCCTCCACTGGCCATGCCGGCGACGCCGTCGATCTCCATGGCGGCGATCCCGGCGATGACGCTGACCACCTCGCTGGCGATGCGGATGTGACCGCCCTCGTCCTCCCCCGGGAGGGGGAGGAACTCGGCCTGCTCGTCCATGACGCCACCTCCCGCACCGGGCGGGCCGGCCCCGGGGGACCGCCGCGACGGTGACATTATACAGTGGCCGCGGCAACCGCGGCCAGCCGCCGCGGTTGCCGCGGCGCCCCTCAGCCGTTGCGCGTGACGATGCGGATCCCCTCGTAGCCGATGCCGGTCACCTGGCGGACGATGTCGGCGATCCGTGCCGCGTCGGCCTGGGCGAAGCGGTCGGCCTTGACCACCACGATCGCCGCCTGGTCGTAGACGAACACCACGGCGTCCTCGTAGCCCTTGCTGCGGATCAGCTGCTCGATCTGCTGCTCGACCCCCTGCCGCTGGGTCAGCTGGACCAGCGCCTGCTGCGCCTGCTCGCGGGCGCTGGCGCTGGCGTCGGGGTCGTTGGCGATGGCCTGGAGCTGCTCGATCTGGCGGTCGTAGATCGCCGTCCGCTGCACCCGCAGTTCGGCGAAGCTGCCGCCCTCCAGATCGGGGGTGGCCTCGCCGGGGAGCTGGGCGGTGCCCTCGCCCGTGGCCGCGCCCTCGGACGACGGGCTGGATCCCGCCTCGCTGCCCTCGAGGCCCACCGCGGCGCCGCCCTGCTGACCGAGGTCGACGCCGCCCGCGCTTCCCTCGTAGAGGGCGCTCTGGTGGTTGAAGTCGTCCCACTTGGCGGCGATGTACGCGAAGACCACCGCCACCACCAACAGGAAGACCAGGAAGCGTGCCGGCGAACCGGCCTGGACTTTGCTCATGCTGGGACCTCCCCGTGGTCGGCGGTCGGTGCCTACGGGCACCGCCGCCGGTTGTCGCACCCGCGGCTCACGGTCGCGACCCGTCCGCGGGCGTTCCGGCCAGCACCATGACGCGGTGCAGCGGCAGGTGCAGATACGTGGCCACCGCCTGGGTCAGGGCGGCCCGTACGCCGGGGTCGGCAGCGCCCTGCGCCACCACCAGGACCCCGGCGATCTCCACCGCGTCGACCTGGCTGATCAGTCCCTTCTCGTCCCCCCTCCCAGGAGCAGCTGGCGCTCATCCCGCTGCTCGGTGATGGTCCGGCGGCCGCCCCCGGCGTCCTGTTCCTCGGTGCGTCGCTCGGTGGAGACCTGATTGGACGCGTACTGGTACCGCGGCCCGCGGGCCAGGTGGACCTCGACCTGCACCCGGCCCGCGCCGCGGACCTGGGAGAGGATGGCCTCCAGCCGGGCGGCCAGCTGGGCGGCCATCGGCTCCAGGGGATCCACGGCCGCCGCCGTGGCGGGAGCGGCCGGGCTGCGGGAGGACGTCCCCGCCGACCCCGGGGGCCGGGCATGGGAGCCCAGCTGCCCCGCCACCAGGAGCCCGACCCCCAGGACCAGCGCGGCCACGAGGAGCAGCTGCTGGCGTCGCCGGGGATCGCGCCAGTCCAGGGTCAGGGCCAGGCCGGCCCGCCCGCCCTCACGGTGTGGCACCGGCATCACCTCCCTCCACGGCTTCGACCCAGACCACCCGCACCGCCGCCGGGGCGAGGTCGAGGCGGGCGGCCAGGGCCTGGCGGACCCGGGCCGCCAGCGACCGGCGCGCGGCCTCGCCCAAGGGGACGACCCGGCCTCCCGCCGCAGAGCCCAGGCCCGTCCCCGCTCCCCTCCCCCCCGCGGCGTGTCGGCCGGGCCCGATGGGCCCCACCCGGACCGGTTCGACCGGGCGGATGGCACCCGGCAGGACCCCCTCCCCGCCCTCGGGGTCGGTGCCGTCACGGGGGGATCCGGCCGCTGCGCCCCCGGGGTCCGAGGCCGCCGCCGACGGCCCGCCTGCGCCTTGCGGCCACGGCAACCCACCCCGGGGCGCCGCCGGGACCTGCGGGTCCTGGTCCACCGCGGACCAGGCGGGCAGGTGGAGGGTCAGCCCCAGGACCGCTCCCCACCGGGGCGATGCCGGGTCCGTCACCAGGTCGAGGTCGATGGCCAGCGGCTCCAGGCCCGTGGCGGTGCGCACCGCCTCGCGGATCAGCGTCACCAGCCGCTGGCGGTGGAGGTCGAGGGCCAGGCTGCGGGTGCGGTCCTGGGCCGCCGCGAGGTGGTCCGCGTCCACCCGCGGGGGTGTCCCCGGGACGCCGTCGGCGAGGGGGGCGGCGCCCGCGCCGGCCTGCTCCAGGATCCGCTCCCACGCGGGGACCAGGGTCGCCGGCTCCCCGCCCAGCCACGCCAGGACGGGCCGGATGATGGCCAACAGGACCAGCAGCCCCAGCACCACCTGGACGTAGCGCCGCATCGTGCCCGCCGGCAGGGCCAGTTCCACCACGCCGGTGAGGATCAGGACCAGGATCACCTGGCGGATCCACTCGCTCAGGGCGCCCATGCCCGTCCTCCTAGCGCATCATCACGGCCGCGTTGCCGGCCGCCAGCATCACCGCCAGCACGACGAAGAACATCAGCCCGACCACCGCCGTCGCCGCGCCCACCAGGACCAGGTGATCGCCCATGGACTGCAGGGCGGCGGTGACGTGGCCGGGTCCCACCGGCTGGATGGCCGCGGCCACCAACCGGTAGACGAAGACCAGGGCCACCAGCTTCAGCAGCGGCAGGGCGACCAGGGCGAAGACGGCCAACATCCCCAGCAGGTTGACGGCGTTCTTGAGGAGCATCGACGAGGTGACCACCAGCTCCACCGAGTCGGCCAGCATCCCGCCCACGACGGGGACGAAGGCGCCCACCAGGTACTTGGCCGTGCGCAGGGCGATGCCGTCGGCCACGGTTCCCGCGGCCCCCTGGATCGCCACCACGGCGAGGAAGACGGTGCCCGCCAGCCCGAGGACGAGCAGGGCCGCCTGGCGCAGCAGGCGGGAGAGACCCGACAGGCTGGACCCGACGGGGAAGTGGCCGGCGATGTCCACCACGGCCGCCAGGAAGATCAGGGGCAGCACCCCCTGGGCGATGACCACGCTGGTGGACTGGGCGGTGGCCACCACCAGCGGATGCAGGATCCCCGCCGTCGCCAGGGCCCCCGTGCTGGCCATCAACGTCAGCAGCACGGGCAGGCTCGCCAGCAGGAAGTCCACCAGCCCCTGGATGGCCTGCTGGCTGATGGCCAGGGCGTCCCGGAAGCTCACCAGCGCCAGGGCGATCAGGGCCAGGTAGGTCACGGCATAGGCCGTCCGCGCCACCGCCTCGTTGTCGAAGGCGTTCTCGATGGCCTGGAGCACCGCCAGCAGCACCGCCAACACCAGCAGGCGCAACAAGAGGCCGCTGTTGGTCGCCACCTCGCCGGCCAGGACCCGCACCAGGGCGCCCAGCAGGTCGCCGGCATCCCAGGGCAGGCGGCCCTGGCGCAGGGCCTCGAGGGTGTGCTCCCAATCCAGCCCCGGCACCGCGTCCCCGACCTGCTGGCGGACGCGCTCGAGGGCCTCGAGGAAGCCGGCGGCGCCCTCCGTCGCCTCCCACTGGCGGCGGGCCAGTTCGTCCAGGTCGGCGGCCTCCGGCAGCCCCTCCGCGGACGGCCCCCCAGCATCCCCGGCTGCGGGCGCCCCGCCGCCGGTTCCCGGGCCGCCGGCAGGCGCGGGGGCGGGCGGCGCCGTCGGCGCGAGGCGGTGGGCGGGATCGGATCCGGGCGCCGGCGCGGGCATGCCGGCCCCGGGGAAGGGGCCGGCTGGCGGGGGCGCGGCTCCTCCCGCCAGGGTCCCGTCGCCGCGGGGCAGCGAGGGGATGGCCGCCGCCTGGGCGGGCGCGCGGGCGGCGGCAGAGGCGGCGCCGGCGAGGAGCACGGACAGCACGGCGAGCAGCACCAGGAGCCCCCGGCCGGCGGCCCGGCGCCGGCCGCGGCCCGCGCGTCCCCCCCGTCCCGCGCCTCCCTCCCGGCATCGGGACGGGCCCCCCTCCCGGCACCCCGCGTCGACGCGCAGCCGGCCCACCCGCACTCCACCTCCCCCTGGATCACGCCGCCGGCAGCAGCCCGATCAACAGCTCCAGCACCGCCATGAGGATGGGCACCGCCAGCAGCAGGATGACCACCTTGCCCGCCAGCTCCACCTTGGCCGCCAGGGCGGACTCGCCCGCGTCGCGGCACAGCTGCGCCCCGAACTCGGCCAGGTACGCGACGCCGACGATCTTCAGCAGGGTGGCGGTGTAGCGGGCGTCCAGGTCGGCCCGGTCCGCCACCTCCTGCAGGACGCGGATGATGGCGGCGATGTCGTCCACCAGCAGGAGGAACACGGCCACGGCGGTGACGATGCTCAGCAGCAGCGCCCACTCGGGCCGCGCCTGCCGCAGGAGCACGAGCAGCACGCTGGCCACCAGGGCGATGCCGACCACCTGGGCGATCGTCATGGCTCTCAGCCCAGATCGAAGAGGCTCTGGATGGTCTCGAAGAGCTCGACGATGACCTGGACCGTCATCCACAGCACCACCGCCAGGCCGGCCAGGAGCACGGTGAAGGCGTACTCCTCGCGTCCGGCGGTCTTGAGCAGGGTGTAGACCACCGTGACGATGATGCCGATGCCGGCCAGGCGCAGGATCAGGTTGGGGTCGATCACCGCCAGGCCTCCTCCCTGCCGCGCCCCGCTCGGCGGGGCCCGATGACGGCGCTACAGCAGCAGCAGCCCGATGAAGGCCCCGACCAGCACCCCGCCGTACCGGTACAGGCGTCCCCAGCGCTGGTCCAGGTCGCGGGCCGCCGCCTCCGCGGCCTCGAGGCGCGCCATGGCCAGCCGCAGGTGGCGGACCTGGTCGTCCCGGTCCGTGGCCCCCAGGTAGGGGCCCAGCGCCCGCAACACCGCCACGTCGTCGGCGCCCAGCGCGGCGGACCGGGCCGCGGCCGCCAGGGCCTCCTCCCAGGCCGCGGCGGCTCCCAGGGAGCGAGGCGGGTCCAGGGCCGCCGCCGCCGTCGCGAAGAGGACCGCGGCGGGATCGGGGTAGAACCGCGCGATGCGGGCGAACGCCTCGGGGAGCGGTGCCGCGCCGAAGGCGATCTCGCTCTCCAGGGCCTGGAGGGCGGAACGCAGGATCCGCAACGCCGTCGGGCGTCGCGCCAGCTCCGCGGCGCGCAGCCAGCCCCAGGCTGACGAGGCGAGGAGCACCAGGCCGAAGCCAACCCACCCCACGGCGTCCCACCTCCGCACGAGGGCCGTCACCCGCGGCGGCTGGACCGTCCATCCCCGGGGCCCCGGCGGCCGACCGCTCCCCGGGATGCGAATCACGGCGGCCTGGCGACCGGGGGCGCGATCCCGCCCGTCCCCAGCGGCAGCCGGCTCCAGCGGGCCGGGCCGTCGCGGCGGTAGACGGCCACCGGCGTGGCCGGCCGCGGCCTGCGCTCCAGCACCACCAGCCGCCGGAAGGCCCCGGCCAGGGCCAGGGCGCGCAGCTGCCGGCGCCCCCACAGGTCCTCCGGATCGCGGGCGTGGGCCGTGGCCACCACCGTCACCCCGGCGTGCACGGCCTCGGCCACCGCCGCCGCGTCCCCGGGGCCGCCCAGTTCGTCCGTGATCAGGACCTCCGGCGAGAGGGCCCGCAAGGCGAGACCGATCCCCGTCTCCTTGGGGCAGTGGGCGAGCACGGCCGTCCGCGGCCCGAGGTCGAGGGCGCCGCCGCCGGCCAGTTCGCCGCGTTCGTCGATCACCGCCACGCGGTGGGCCGCCAACCGTCCCGGGACGCCCCGGCTGGCCAGGCGGGCCAGGTCGCGGAGGACCGTGGTCTTGCCGCTGGCGGGCGGGCCGAGCAGCAGCGCGCTGGTGAGCCGGGGACCGGTGCGGCCGGGTTCCACCAGCCAGGGGAGCAGGGGGAGCGCGCAGCCTTCGACGCAGCGGGCGCGGCGGATCACGAGACCCCAGACCCGACGGAAGCGCTCGACGCGACCGGCGTCCACCTGCACCTCGCCGGCGAGGCCCACCCGGTGTCCCCCCGGCAGGCTGAGGAAGCCCTGGCGCGCCTGCTCCTGCACGGCATACCAGGAACTGGCCGTCATGCGCTCGAGGCATACCGCCACCTCCCCCGCCGTCACCGCCGGGGCCCGGTGCGGATCGCCCACCAGGCGGCCCCCGGCGTCCACGAAGCCCTCGCCGTCGGCCAGCAGCAGCCACAGGGGTTGCCCCGTCATGACCCGGATCTCGTCGATCCGGTCGCGCAGGGCGGCGTCCACCCGCGCCAGGCGCTGGGCGAGGCTGGGGGCGAGGGACCGCTCCAAGACCGTCCACGGATCGTCGCCCCCCTCGCCCGCCACCGCCCGGTCCGGCGCAGCGGTCGACCCGGGCTGCGGGTGCGCCGGCTGCGCGGCGGGGCGGACGGGCGCGGTCTGGGAGGGCGCTCCCCGTCGCGGAAGGCCGTCGTCGGCGTGGACGGTCATCGGCTCGCCCCCTGTCCAACCTCGTTCCCAGGTATATGAGGGGCTTGACCGCTTTAACACCCCCAACGGCGCCGCCGGTGGAACGAAGCCGCCGGCCGCAAGCAAGCAGGCCGGACGCCTGCGGGCGTCCGGCCCGATACGCGGGCCCGGCGCGGGGGCCTTCGCCCCGCGCGCCGGGCCCGCTGTTCGTCGGCTCTTGCGCGTCCGGGCTCGACGGCAGCCCGGTGGCGGCGGGGAGGGAGCGGTCAGAAGGGGGCGACGGGCGCCGACGCCGTGCCGGCGGCCGCGCCGCCTGCGGCCGCCCGCGTCCCGCCCGACGGTGGATCCGCGCCGTCGCCGGCGGGGTGGGTCGCCTCGCCCCCGGCGCTCGCGGTCAGCGGCTCGTCCTGGTCGTCGGGGGCGGCGTCGGGGAGGAAGTCGTGGACCACCTCGCCGCAGTTGGGACAGACCCACTCGAACTCCTGCTCGCCCTCCTCGGGCTCCCGGTCGAATTCCAGCTCGTCGCGGGCCACGGCGTAGGCGGTGCCGCAGCGGGGACACTCCAGCAACAGGCCGTCCACCAGCTCCTCGCCGCCCGCCCGGCCGGGGCTCCCGGCGGCCTCGGCCTCGCCCCCGCGGCCGGCGTCACCCGCCGGGGCCGTCGACCGGGTCGGGATGCCAGAGTCGAACACCACGGCCCCCTCGAAGTCCGCGGGCGTCGGCTCCTCGTCCCCGCTGGGGTCGCGGACGGTCCCCTTCGGCGCCGCCGCACCCCAGTCGCCTTCGGCGCCGGCCTCCTCGCCCCCCACCGCCTCCTCCAGGTCGAACAGGTCCTGGTCGAGCTCGCCCAGGTACTCGCCCAGCTCGCCCAGCCGGCGGTCCAGCCGCTCCATCTCCTCGGCCATGGCGTCGAGCACCTCGAGGATGCCGGCCAACACCCGTCCCTCGGCCGTCTGGCCGGCCACCTCCAGCCCCGCCGCCAGGCCGCTGACGTACGCCACGCGCTGGCGCAACTGGCCCATGGCTTCGCCCCCCTTCGCGGCGTCCCAGCGCCCCTGGGCACCTGCCTAGAAATGTGCCCGGGGGACCGGCGCGGTACTCGCGCCGGTCCCCCGGCCGGTTCGTCCTCGCGGGGCCGACGGCCGAACCCCGCAACCCCGGGCGGCCCGAACCCCGCAGCCCCGGCGGGTGGCCAGTCCCCTGCCGCCGTCGCGCAACCCGGGACGCCGGCGCCGCTCAGGAGACGGGCTCCCCGGTCAGGAGACCCGCTCCACGTACTCGCCGGTGCGGGTGTCCACCCGGATCACGTCGCCGGTGTCGACGAAGAGCGGCACCTGCACCACGGCGCCGGTCTCGAGCTTCGCGGGCTTGGACCCGCCCTGCGCGGTGTCGCCGCGGACGCCGGGTTCGGTCTCCACGACCTTCAGGTCCACCGCCGTCGGCAGCTCGATGCCCAGGGTCTTGTCGCCCGTCTTCAGGACCTTGACGACCATGCCCTCCTTGAGGAACCGGACGGCGTCCCCGAGCTGCTCGCTCGCCAGCCCCACCTGGTCGTAGGTCTCGGTGTCCATGAAGAAGTACTGGCCGTCGGCCTCGTAGAGGTACTGCATGTCCCGCTTCTCGATGTGGGCCAGGGGGAAGCGCTCGTCGGGGCTGAAGGTGCGGTTGACCGTCGCCCCCGTCTCCAGGTTCTTGATCTTGGCGCGCACGAAGGCCTGGCCGCGTCCGGGCTTGACGTGCTGGAACTCCAGCACCTGGTGAACCTGTCCGTCGATGACCACGGCCATGCCGTTCTTGAAGTCACCCGCCTGGATCACGACCCTCGCCTCCCTTCCCGGCGGGCCCGTCAGGCCCCGCCGATCTCCAGCAGCTCCTTGCTGACCCGGGTCAGGACCTCGGCGCCGTCGTCGGTCACCACCACCAGGTCCTCGATGCGGACCCCGCCCCAGCCGGGGATGTAGATGCCGGGCTCCACCGTCACCACCATCCCCGGCTCCAGCCGCTCCTCCTCGGCCAGGGCCGAGAGGCGCGGCCCCTCGTGGACCTCCAGGCCGACGCCGTGGCCGGTGGCGTGCCCGAAGCGGTCGCCGTAGCCGGCCTCCTCGATCACCTGGCGCGCCGCCCGGTCGACCTCGGCGCCGGTGACGCCCGGCCGGATCGCCGCCAGGGCGCGTCGCTGGGCCTCCAGCACCACCGCGTAGACCTCCCGGTGGCGGGGCGTGGCGCGCCCCACCACCACGGTGCGCGTGCAGTCGGAGCAGTAGCCGTCGACCACCGCCCCGTAGTCCAGGGTGACGAACTGCCCGGCCTCGATGGGATGGGGCCCCGGCTGGCCGTGGGGCAGGGCGGAGCGGGGGCCGGAGACCACGATCAGGTCGAAGGCCGCCGCCGCGGCGCCGCGCCGGCGCATGGCGAACTCCAGCCGGAGCGCCACCTCGCGTTCCGTCAACCCCGGCCGCAGCCCCGCCAGCACCTCCAGCAGCGCCTCGTCGGCGATCCGCGCCGCCTCGCGGATGGCCGCCCGTTCGGCCGCGTCCTTGATGCGGCGCAGCTGTTCGACCCAACCGCCGATCCCCACCAGCTCGACGGACTCCGGCAGCGCCGCTCGCATCCGCTGCCACTCCCCGTACCGCACGTGCTCGGCCTCGAAGCCCAGCCGGCGGACCCCCAGCTCCTCGAGGCGCCGCGCCAGGTGGGGGTAGAGCTGGGGCTCGTGCCGCACCACGGCGAAGCCCGGGGCCTCCTGGGCCGCCTGCTCGAGGTAGCGGAAGTCCGTCCACAGCTCCGCCACCTGCGAGGTGATCAGCAGCCACCCCGAGCTGCCGGAGAAGCCGCTCAGGTAGCGCCGGTTCGCGGGGGCCGCGACCCACAGGGCGTCGAGCCCCTCGGCGGCCATGCGCTGACGCAGGCGCTCGAGGCGCCGGGCCGTCGGGGCGGCCCGCTCCACGGTGACCGTCAAGGCCATCGCCGCTCCTCTCTTCGTCGCTTCGTCGCTTCGCGCCGGTCTCGGCCGGGCCGGGCCGCCCCGGGCGCCCGTCGGCGTCCGGGGCGGCCCGGCGGCGGCCGTCCTCCGCGCGGCGGGTCGCCCGCGCCCTCGCCGCGGTGCCGCTAGGCGCGCAGCACGACCCGCACCGGCCGGTCGCCCAGCCGCCGACGACCGTCGAGGGCCGCGATCTCGATCAGGTAGGCGAAGCCCGCGACGCGGCCGCCCAGCTGTTCCACCAGCGCCGCCGCGGCGGCGCTGGTGCCGCCCGTGGCCAGCACGTCGTCCACGATCAGCACCCGATCGCCGGGCGCGATGGCGTCCCGGTGCACTTCGATGGCCGCCTGTCCGTACTCCAGCTCGTACGCCTGCCGGACCACCGTCAAGGGGAGCTTGCCCGGCTTGCGCGCCGGGACGAAGCCCTTGCCCAGCTGCACCGCCAGCGGCGCCCCGAGGAGGAAGCCCCGGGCCTCGATGGCCAGGATGCGGTCGAACTCCAGCCCGGCGACGGCCGCGGCCAAGGCGTCCACCGCCTGCCGGAAGGCGGGCCCGTGGCCGAGCAGCGGCGTGATGTCGAGGAAGGTCACGCCCGGCACGGGATGGTCCGGGACCCGGCGCACCCAACGCCGCAGCGCCTCGCCGGCCCCCTGGGCCGCACCACGCCCCGCCAGGGCGCCGTCGGCCGCGCAGCCCGCGACCGCTCCGCCCTCCGCGGGCGCCGGCCCCGCCGGCTCCATCGTCTCCGCCGCCACGATCCCTCAATCCTCCCCCTCCGGGCGCCACCGCAGCACCGGCCGCCGGGCGGCCAGCGCCTCGTCCAGGCGGCCGACCGGGGTGGTGTGGGGTGCCTGGCGGACCACCTCGGGCTCCTCCTCGGCCTCGCGGGCGATGCGCCGCATCACCGCCACGAACCGGTCCAGGGTCTCCTTGCTCTCCGTCTCCGTCGGCTCGATCATCAGCGCCTCCTCGACGATCAGCGGGAAGTAGATGGTCGGCGGGTGGATGCCGAAGTCCAGGAGCCGCTTGGCCACGTCCAGGGCGCGGATGCCGGTGCGCTCCCGCAGGTTGGACGCCGAGAGGACGAACTCGTGCATGCAGGTGCGATCGTAGGGCAGCCGGTAGAGACCGGCCAGCTGGCGCATCACGTAGTTGGCGTTCAGCACCGCGTCCTCGCTGACCCGGCGCAGCCCCTCGGCGCCCAGCGCCCGGATGTACGCATAGGCGCGGACGAGGACGGCGAAGTTGCCGTAGAAGGAGCGCATCCGCCCGATGGCCTGGGGCCGGTCGTGATCCAGGTAGAACCGGCCCGTGGCCGGATCCCGCTCTACCAGCGGCGCCGGGAGGAAGGGCACCAGCTCCTCCTTGACGCCCACGGGCCCCGAGCCCGGGCCGCCGCCGCCGTGGGGCGTGGAGAAGGTCTTGTGCAGGTTGAAGTGGACCACGTCGAAGCCCATGTCCCCCGGCCGCGAGATGCCCAGGATGGCGTTGGCGTTGGCGCCGTCGTAGTACAGCAGCCCCCCCGCCGCGTGGACCATCTCCGCGATGCGGTGGATGTTCTCGTCGAAGAGCCCCAGGGTGTTGGGATTGGTCAGCATCAGGGCGGCGACGTCGTCGTCGAGGACGGCCTCCAGGGCCCGGAGGTCGACGCCGCCCCGGGCGTCCGACGGCACCTCCACCACCTGGTAGCCGGCCATCGCCGCCGTGGCCGGGTTCGTCCCGTGGGCCGAGTCGGGCACGATCACCTTGTGCCGGTGCCCTTGCCCGCGGGCACGGTGGTAGGCGCGGATCAGGAGGATGCCCGTCAGCTCGCCGTGGGCGCCGGCCGCCGGCTGCAGCGTCGCCCGTGCCATGCCGCCGATCTCGCAGAGGGCGCGCTCCAGCTCGTACATCAGGCGCAGCGCCCCCTGGGCCAGTTCGTCGGGCACGTACGGGTGCAGGTCGGCGAAGCCCGGCAGGGCCGCCACCCGCTCGGCGACCTTGGGGTTGTACTTCATCGTGCACGAGCCCAGCGGGTAGAAGCCCGTGTCCACCGCGTGGTTCATCTGGCTGAGCCGCGTGTAGTGACGGACCAGGTCCACCTCCGCCACCTCGGGCAGGCGGGGCGGATCCCGACGCAGCAGCTCCGCCGGCACCCGCTCCTCCACCGGACGAACCGGCACGTCCGGCGCGGGCCAGCGCATGCCGCCCCGACCGGGCCGGCTGTAGGCGAAGATCAGGGGCTCGGGCTCCGTGCCCACCGGCGCCGGCTCGTCCCGCCCCGCGCCGCCGGAGGGTCCGGCGGCGTCCGCGGCCCGGGCGGTCGTCACGGCGGTCGCACCCGCCTGGGCCGCCGCCGGCCGCGACACCCCACCCCCCTCGGCGGGCTCGCCCTGCCCACCGCCTGGCACCGCCCGGTCGGCGCCCTGCGCCGACGGAACGGGCGGCTTGGCCTGCGGACCCGCCGGGACGCCCTCGGCCCCTTGCGCCCCCGGCGGCACCGCGCCCCCAGCGCCCGGAGCCGGCCCCTCCGCCGGCTGACCCGTGGTGGGTCCCGTGCTCATGCCCTCACCCCCCACGCCGCCACCAGGCCGTCCATCTCGGCGCGCGTCCGGCGCTCCGTCACCGCCACCAGCAGCTGGCCGCGGCGCCCGGGCTCCCAGCGGCCCAGGTCCGGCCCCACCAGGTAGCCGGCGTCCAGCGCGGCGGCCGCGGGATCGAAGCCCGGCCGCTGACAGGCGACGACGAACTCCTTGAAGAAGGGCGCGCGGAAGACCCGGCGGAAGCCGGGCAGGGCCTCGATCCGCTCCGCCAGGTAGTGGGCCTTGTGCAGGCAGAGCTCGGCGAGCTGGCGCAGTCCCCGGGGGCCCAGGGCCGCCAGGTGGATGGTGGCCGCCAGGGCCATCAGGCTGTGGTTCGTACAGATGTTCGACGTGGCGCGGTCGCGCCGGATGTGCTGCTCCCGGGTCTGCAGCGTCAGCACGTAGCCCTCCCGCCCGCGGCGATCCACGGTCCGACCGACGATGCGCCCGGGCAGCCGGCGGACGTACTCGGCCCGGCAGGCGAAGAAGCCGAAGTGCGGCCCTCCGTACGCCATGGGCAACCCGAGGGACTGGCCGTCGCCGACCACGATGTCGGCGCCGTACCGGCCCGGCGCCTCCAGCAATCCGAGGCTGACGGGGTCGGCGCTGACCACCACCATCGCCCCCGCCCCCTTCGCCCGGCGGGCGATCTCCGGCGCCGGCTCCAGGCAGCCGTAGAAGTTGGGCTGCTGGATCAGCACGCAGGCGACGTCGCCCGCCGCCAGCACGCGATCCAGCGCCGCCAGGTCCGTGGTCCCCTGCTCCGGGTCCACCGGCACCACGGTGACGGGCAGAGCCTGGCCGGCGGCGTAGGTCTGGAGCACCTGCCGCGCCTCGGGATGGACGCCGCCCAGGACCACGATGCGCTCGCGGCGGGCGATGTTCACCGCCATGAAGGCGGCCTCCGCCAGGGCCGTCGCGCCGTCGTACATGGAGGCGTTGGCCACGTCGAGGCCGGTCAGCTCAGCGATCATCGTCTGGAACTCGAAGATCGCCCGCAGCGTCCCCTGGCTCACCTCCGGCTGGTAGGGGGTGTACGCCGTGGCGAACTCGCCGCGCCCCGCCAGGTAGGGCACGACCGAGGGGATGAAGTGGTCGTAGACGCCACCGCCGAGGAAACAGACCTTGGTGGTCCCCGGGTTCGCCGCCGCCAGCGCCTCCAGGTGCGCCACCAGCTCCGGCTCCGTCAGCGCCGGCGGAAGGTCCAGGGGCCGCCCGAGGCGCAGCTCGGGCGGGATGTCCCGAAAGAGCTCGTCCACCGACGCGATGCCGAGGGCGGCCAGCATCGCCTCCCGGTCCTCGTCGGTGTGAGGGATGTAGTCGATGGCCATGCTCACCCTTCCCTGCCTTCGTGGCCCGCGGGCGCGACACCGGACCGGCCCAGCCGGTTCTGCGCCGTCGCCGCGGGCATCCGGCCGGGGACGGGCCCGCTGCCGGCCGCCCCGGCCCGGTGCCGGCCCCGGGTGGCGGCCGGGGTCGGCCCGGCCGCCACCCGGGGCCGGATCAGCCGGTGCGCTGCCGATAGGCCGCCGCGTCCAGCAGGCCGGCCAGTTCGTCCCGATTCAGGATCTGGATCCGGACGAGCCAGCCCCGACCGTAGGGGTCCTGGTTGACCAGCTCGGGGTGGTCCGCCAGCTCGCCGTTGACCGCCAGCACCCGCGCCGAGACGGGCATGTACACGTCGGAGACGGTCTTCACCGACTCCACCACCCCGAAGGCCTCGCCCGCGCGGTACTCCGCCCCCACCTGGGGAAGCTCAACGAAGACCACGTCCCCCAGCTGGTCCTGGGCGTAGGCGGTGATCCCCACGACGCCCTGCTCGCCTTCCACCCGCAGCCACTCGTGCTCCTCCGTGTAGTACAGGCCGTCGGGCACCTCGTGGGCCACGTCCTCAACCTCCCCGCCGCCGGCGATAGAAGGGCGTCTCCACCACCTGGGCCGCGACCGCTCTCCCGCGGATCTCCACCGCCAGCCGCTGCCCGACCCGGGCCAGGGCGGGCGGCACGTAGGCGAGGGCCACGCTGGCCCCCAGCGTCGGGGCCACGGTGCCGCTGGTCACGCGCCCCACCGGCTCGCCGCGTTCGTCCAGGACCCGGTAGCCCGTGCGGGCCACGCCGGGTTCCACGAGCCGCAGGCCCACCAGCCGCTTGCGCAGGCCCTGCTGGCGCTGCCGCAGCAAGGCCTCGCGGCCCAGGAACGGTCCCTTGTCCCATTTGACGACAAACTCCAGCCCCGCCTCAAGCGGCGTCGTGTCCAGGTCGAGCTCCTGCCCGTAGAGGGGGAGGCAGGCCTCGAGGCGCAGCGTGTCCCGGGCGCCCAGCCCCGCCGGGACCAGCCCCTCGGGCTCGCCGGCGGCCAGGATCCCGCGCCAGACGGTGACCGCGGCGTCCCAGCTGAGGAACAGCTCGAAGCCGTCCTCGCCGGTGTAGCCGGTGCGGGAGATCATGCCCTCCCAGCCGCCGACGAAGTGGAACGGACGCAGCGCATCGAGGTCGACGTCGTCGGTCACCCGCGCGAGGATGGCCTGCGCCCGCGGTCCCTGCAGGGCCAGCAGCGCCGTCTCCTGGGTGCGGTCGGTCACGGTGACCCCCGGCCCGCCCGCATGCTCGCGGACCCAGGCCAGGTCGCGCTCGGTGTTGGCCGCGTTGACCACCAGCATGTAGCGCTGCTCGCCCAGCTGGTAGACCAGCAGGTCGTCGACGATGCCGCCCTCCGGGGTGCACATCACCGTGTAGAGGGCGCGGCCGGGCACCAGCCGCTCCACGTCGTTGGTGACGAGGCGCTGCAGCGCGTCCCGGGCCCCGGGGCCGGCGACCTCGATCTCCCCCATGTGGCTGACGTCGAAGAGGCCGGCCGCCTGGCGGACCGCCCGGTGCTCCTCGACGATGCCGGCGTATTGCAACGGCATCTCCCAGCCGGCGAAGGGGACCATGCGGGCCCCCAGCGCCCGGTGCTCCTCGTAGAGCGGGGTGCGGCGCAAGCCTGCGGCGCTGCTCGGGTGGCTCAACGGCACGCCTCCTTCCGTCGGCGCGCGGCCGGCCGCAACCGGCGCCAGACCGGGCGGTCCGGGCCGGCCGCCATCGGATGCCGCGGCGCCGGAGCCCGACAGCCATTCGACAGCCGCGGCCGCCTTTCCCTGCCGCCGGCCGCCCTCAGCGGGGGTCGAGCCGCTGGGCCCGGGCCAGGGCCTTGAGGACGATGTCGCGGTCGCCCGGCGCGAAGGCCTCGGGAGGCACGGCGGTCGGATCCACCCAGCGGACCTCGGTCACCTCGCCGGGCTGCGGCGTGAAGACCGCATCCGGCGGCACCCGCACCAGGAAGTAGAACCGCAGGGAGTGGAACGGGCGGTCGAAGAAGGCGAAGAAGTTCTCCGTGAAGTGGAAGAGCTCGATCGGCTCCGGTTCCACCCCCGTCTCCTCGCGGAACTCGCGGCGCAGGGCCTCTTCCAAGGACTCCCACGGCTCCACCGCGCCGCCGGGGATGTCCAGGCGGCCGGTGAAGGCCGACCGTCCCAGCAGGACCCGGCCGCCGTCGACGGCGACCCCGTAGACCGCAGGCCGGAACCGCACCTGGCGGGCCGGATAGCGGCGACGCTGGCCGTGGAGGGTGAGGCACTCGATCTCCGCCGGCGGTACGGCTCCCGTCATGCCCGGCCCCCCTTTCCACCTCTGGGTGTACACTTATGGCAGGAGGCGAGGGAGATGGAGCGGCAACGGGAGAAGATGGTCGCCCTGATGCAGCTTTCGCGCCTGCTGCCGCAACATCCCGGGCTGTTCATGCTCCTGGGGTTCCTCGCCGCGCGCCTGCACCGCCTCCACTTCGTCGCGAACCCGGACCAGGCCGACCCCCAGGCCGCCCGCATCCTGCTGGCCACCCCCCATGCCCGCATCTGGACGGGGCGCTGGTTCCGGGCCTGGGTGGGCACGGCCGAGGTGCCCGATCCCGTGATCCTCATCTCCGTCCTCGCCGAGCGGGATACGGACATCTACCTGGCCCTCGACATCGGTCCGCGACCGGCCTGGCTCGAGGCCGTGTTGGCGCCGGCGGAGCCCCCTGCGCCCCCCGATCCCCGGGAGCGGCTGGAGGAGCTGCGGGCGCGGGTCGACCAGGCGCTGGACATCTACAACGAGTGTCGCCGGCAGCTGGAGCAAGGCGATCCCTCGCGCCGCGAGGAGCTGGAGTTCCTCCTCGACCTGGCCCGGCGCGAGGTGGAGGAGCTGGGCCGCGAGCTGCAGCGGCTCAAGCAGTCGCTGCCCGGCGACGAGGGGTGAGCCCGGGCTACGGGACGTGCCCGCGGACCGCGGGACGGGGACGGGCGGACCGGACCCGCAACGCCTCGTACAACCCGAGGATCCGCTTGAGGACCTGGTCGCTGTCGTACCCACGGGCCGCCTGCTGGGCGGCCCGTCCCATCTCCCGGCGCAGGGCGTCGTCCTCCACCAGCCGGCGGCAGGCGCGGGCCAGTTCGTCCGCCGAAGGGGCGACCACCAGGCCGGCCCGGCCGTCGGCCAGCACCTCCTCGGAGACCTCGCTGGCCACGGCCACCACCGGGAGGCCGGCCGCCATGGCCTCCACCACCACCAGGCCCTGGGTCTCGGTCACCGAGGGGAAGACGTAGAGGTCCGCGGCACGGTAGAAGGCGGCGATGCGATCGGGTGCGACGGCACCCGTCAGCCGGACGCGTCCGGACAGCCCCCAGTCGGCCACCGATCGCTGCAGCGTCTCCCGCAGGGGACCGTCGCCGACCAGGACCAGCCGCACCGAGGGCACGGCCGCGGCCAGGCGGCGGAAGGCCTCGAGGAGGAGGGGCAGGTTCTTCTCGCGGCTGAGGCGGCCGGTGTAGAGCAGCACGACGTCCTCCGGCCCCAGGCCCAGCTGGAGCCGGGTCCGGCGGCGCTCCGCCGGGTCGCCGGCGGCGAAGCGGTCCACCGGCACCCCGGTGGGCACCACCTCCACCGGCGAGCGGACGCCCAGCTCCTCGATCTTCCGGGCGATGGCCCGGGTCGGCGCGATCACCAGGTCGCAGGCGTCGCAGAAGCGGCGTACGTAGGCGTTGAGCGCCGGCACCAGCACGGCCCCGGCGCCCGGGGCATAGTGGCGCAGGTAGACGTCGTACCGGGTGTGGAACGTGAAGCAGAGCGGCAGGCCCAGGGAGCGAGCCGCCTGCAGGGCCATGCGCCCCATGACGAACGGCGTGTGGGTGTGCAGGACGTCCAGGTGCAGCCGTGCCACCGCCTCCCGGACCTGCGCCCGACGCGGGAGAGGGATCCGAAACGCCGGGTAGAGGGGTGCGGCCACGGACGGAAAGCGGACGACCCGCGCCTCCTCGGCGGGATCGGGATCGGCTCCCAGGCCCGTGGGGTAGCGGGGCCCGAAGACGTAGACCTCGTGCCCGGCCTGCTCCATGCCCCGGCGCAGCGTCTGGATCGACCGGACGACCCCGCTGATGTAGGGGGTGTAGCTGTCGCTGAACATCCCGATCCGCACCGGTGGACCGCCACCTCCCCTGCCGGCTCCGGGGCCGGGCTGCCGGCCCCGGGGCCGGGCCGCGATCCGGCCACCCCGACGGCCGCCGCCCCGCAGGTACGGCCGCGGTCTCGGCTGCTGCAGCCGGCCCTCTTGCGATCGGGGTCGCGAACGACGTCTGCCCCGCACCGCAGGTACGGCCGCTGCCTCGGCTGCAACGCGAGTCGTGGGCGCAGGCGATCGCCGAAGCCGCCCCGCGCCGCAGGTACGGCCGCTGCCTCGGCTGCAACCCCGCGACGGCTCCTGCCGTGCGGGCACCCCGCGAAGGGCCCCGCCTCGATTGCACCCGTCGAGCCGGCGGCGCCTCCACGGCAGCCCGGGACGGATTCGCCCCGGCTGCCCTCGCGGGGCGACCCTCGCCTCGACAGCAGCCCGGGAACGGCCCCGCTCCGGCCCAGGCCCCAGGAGGGCCCCGCTGTGCTTGCAGTCCCGAGACGTCTCGCGGCGCGACCCGAGCGCCGGGGAAGCGACCCCCGCCGGCTTCGGGCCACGGCCACGACCAGCATAGCACAGGTCCTGGGCCCGACGGCCGCAGGGAACCCGAGGCACCCCGCGCCGGAGGAACCGGCCGACGCCAGCGCGAGGGCTCGGTCCTGCCGTGGACGGATTCCGCACGACACGACGAGGGGAGCACCCTGGATGCCGGACCCGGGTGCTCCCCTCGCATCGATCCCCGCCGACGGCGTCCCGGCGGGCGCAGGTGGCGCGTTGCGGCCTGCCCCGCGCCCAGGGGGCGCGGCCGCCGCAACCTCGGCGGCCGCCGCGGCGATGCCACCCCACGGGGCGGCCTCGGGCGGCCGCACCGCGTGACGGTGGATCAGGCCGTGGCCTTCTCCACGCGCCGCCGGCGCGGCGTGATGGCGACCCTCTCCACGGAGAGGTAGCACTTGGCGCGGTTGTTCCACTCCATGACGTACCGGCCCTGGCCGAACCCCTTCTCCGCCAGCAAGGCCAGCAGTCGCTTGTTATGGGTGCGACCCGTCTTGGGATTGATGTACCACGCGTCGGGATCGTCGGGGCTGGCCTTCACCAGGGCCAGCTTGCGCCCCTGCACGCCGAACAGCACGTAGACTCCCGGCTTCTTCCCGTTCTCCGACATCAGCTCCTGCCGGAGCGCAGCGGATAGGCTCACGGCGTTGGGGAGGATGTTCACGGCCAGTGCACCGGACGAACGCGCTTCGCGAACCACTCGCTTGCGAATCCACTCGATCGCCACCGTCATCACGCTCCTCTCGGATATTCACCGTGTATATTATACGTCCATTTCATCGAGAACGGTCAAGTCCCGAACTGTCTGTAAAAGCGGTCTGGGTCATGCCACGGTGGCAGCGGGTGAAACCTCTTTCTGCGCCGCTCTTTGCCGTTGCCGCTCCTCGATGTAGCGCTCCAGCTGCTTTCGTTCGTGCTCGCTGAACTGCACCCGCCGCCAGCGCTCACTCGCCCGCCACAGCACGGCGAAGACTAGCTTCAGGCACTCCCGCTCGCTCCGAAACCGCGGGATCACCTTGGCGCGCCGCCGCTCCTCCTCGAAGCTGCGCTCCACCAGGTTGGTGGTCCGGACATGCTTGCGGTGGGCGGCGGGTAGCCGCAGGTGCGCCAGGCT
Source organism: Thermaerobacter sp. FW80 (assembly GCF_004634385.1). Classification (NCBI taxonomy): domain Bacteria; kingdom Bacillati; phylum Bacillota; class Clostridia; order Eubacteriales; family Clostridiales Family XVII. Incertae Sedis; genus Thermaerobacter; species Thermaerobacter sp. FW80. Next base: position 2,307,121 of record NZ_CP037895.1, read on the forward strand.
CGCTTCCAGGTCCTCCTGCAGGCTCCGCATGGCCGAGGGATACTCCCGCCCGAACCGCTCCACCACCTCGGCCACCAGCCGCCGGCCCTGCTCGATATCCGGTGCGTCCCGGATCGCCTCCAGGTAGGGCTTGAGCACGGGCCGCGCCTCCTCCGGCACCTTGTCCAGCACGTTCCGCATCTTGTGCACCCAGCAGCGGATGCGCTCCGCCTCCGGCCACATGGCTTCCACCGCCTGGATCAGCCCCGGCGCCCCGTCCGTCGTCACCGTCAGCGGCGTCTTCAGCCCCCGGCGCACCAGATCCCGGAAGTGCTCCAGCCAGTCCTCGTAGCGCTCCTTGTTGCCCAGGCTCAGGTGCACCAGCACCTTGCTGCCGTCGCTCAAGATGGCCCAGGTGACCAGGATGCCCTCACGGCAGCCCGCCTGCCGGCGCAGCGACTCGTAGATGGCGTCGGCGAACAGGTACACCACGTCGAGGCCTGACAGGTCCCGCTGGGCAAAGGCCTCGAACTCCTCGTGGAGCGCCTCGGTGATCCGGCTCACGGTGGACCGGCTCAAAAGCGGCGCTTCGCTGCCCGCCAGCTCCGCCAGCGCATCCTCGATGTCCCGGGTAGAGAGGCCCCGGGCGTACATCTCCACCACCAGGCGCTCCAGCACGTCCGTCCGCCGCTTGAGGGCCCTCCACAGCGTGGGCTGGCACAGTCCCTCCATGCCCCGCACCTGGGGGACGTCGATCTCGAGCCGCCCCTCGGCGCAACGCAGCGTCCGCGGCTTGTAGCCGTTGCGGGCGCCTTCCTGGCCAGGCTCGCGCCGCTCGTAGCGTCCGCGCCCCAAAAGCTCCGTGACCTCTGCCTCCAGCAGCTCCTGGATGAGCTTGCGGGCGCCCAGGCGGACGAGGGCATGGGTCAGGTCCTCGACCTCAGTACCCTCCCGGGCCTGCGCGGCCAGCTGCCGGGCCAGCTCCGCCAACTGCTGGCTGGGTGGTATCCTGGACATAGGTCTGGGTCCTCCTCGGTGTGCCCCAGCTGGGGCGAGTTTTCCGACGCCACCGATGGTAGCCCAGACCGCTTCGCGTTTACAGACAGTTTAGGACGTCACCATCGAGAACAAGAGTCCCCTCGTATCTTTCTTGGCCATCGCGGATGCACTTCCCGCTGCCCATGGCTTGTCAACGCCTCCGGCTGGCTGTATGCACGCGCCGTTGCCTACGCCCTGCCACCGAAGTCGCATGGATGGCCCGGGGACGATCGCCATGCCCTCGCCGGGACGTCGACGGATCGCGGGAAGCTCCGGGACCAGGGCGATGCCCACGGATACCCATGAAGAATGGCCCCAATGGATGCTCGGATGGGTACAGCGCGGCGATCCGCGGGTCCTGGCCCGCGCACAACGCGGAGAAGACGCCGGAGCAGTCGGCGGGATGAAGCTGCGCCCCGACGTGACGTGCGACAGCCTGGGATGACCCACTGGACCCGCGGCAGCCGGCGGCGACCGCATGATGACGAAAATGGTAAAGGCCGATGCATCGTGAGGTGAATCTGCAAAGCCGACAGGGGTGATCAGGGAAACCCGTTGAATGAAGGGCACGTCCTTGCGATGGACGATCCTGTGTAGAACCATGTCGACGCCCATCATGCGAAGCATGCTTCCATCATTCATCCTAAGGGCATGTTTCCATCGTGCATCCTAACCAAGTGCGTGGTTCCATCGTGAGTCCTAAGGCGGTCATTCAATCTAAGGTCATCGACCGATGGGCTTCATTCCGAAGCGCAGGGGACGACCCACCACGGGTGGGTAAGCCGGTGGATGAAGCCGGTGCACGGGCGGATCTCCCCGTGTCCGTACCGCCAGCGGGCCGCAACGCGAACGCGGTGAGAGTGTCGGATCGGATGCGGGCGAGGTGCGAAGGAAATGCGAAGGGGGAGGCGAGCGGTGGTCGACGCGAAGGATCACCGGGCGTCCGCCGTCGGCTGGAGCGCCACGCTGGCGTCGGCGGCCACGCGGACCGAAACCGGGGATGGGCCCGGGATCCAGCCGAGCCTCACCGGCACCCGGACGCGGACGGCCACCGTCGGTTCGGTGAGGCGGCGCCCCGACCACGGATGGCGACGGGGCGCGGAGGCCGACGCGTTGATCACCACCACGTCGATCGTGCTCTGGGTGGCCATGGCCTCGCCGAAGGCGCGCCGCAGCCCGTCCTCAAGCCATCGTCGAGCGGTGGCTTCGGCTGCCGCGGTGCGCAGCAAGGGCTCGCCCCGGGCAAAGGCCTGTTCGTCGATCTCCTGGACCGCGGCCAGGCTCGCCATGTCCGCCACGGCCTGGGCCTGGGCCCGCACGAGGATCAGCCGACTCCCGTCGAGGACCAGTCCCACTGCGGCGATCATCACCGGTAGCAACAGCAGGAAGGTCGCGGCGACCGCACCCCGCTGCAACCGCTGCTCCTCTGCCACCGCCCCGCCGCGGGCAGCACTCCGCCGACTCCCGTGTTCCTCCACCGCTCAACCCGCTCCCTTCGCCAATCCGCTCCCTTCGCGCGGTCGCAGGACCTCCGCCGGGGTCCAAGGTGTCCGTTCTCGACCCCTGCTGGGGCACGGGAGCGGAGGCGGCGCACCGGAAGGAGGGCGCGCGGCGGCGACGGGCCGGGGCGCGGGTGGTGCCTCGACGTCGCCCCGCCCCGGTCACCGCCGCGGGCGCCCTCGTCCCGCCCCTCGTCCCTGTGACCCGCCCGTCACGCGTCCGGTGGGCGCAGCCGTTCGTTGCGCCCGTGCATCTCGATCTGCAGATGGATCCCGTCGCGCAGGAACGGCCGCACCACCGGCGTCACCGGTCGTACCACCGTTCCCAGTCGCACGCTCAGGACGCTTCCGTAGGCCGGTCGCCGGGGTTCGATGCGCACGTCCACCGTCGCCGGGTCGAGGCCACCGGCCTGCAACTGGCGCGCGATCACCTGCCGGACCTCCGCGGTGTCGCCGCCCTCCACGACGGCGCGCCGCACGCCTTCCCGCGCGGCCTGGACGAGGACGATCTGGCGGTTCAGGATCACCGCCAGGTCGAAGAACCCGAACACCAGGAGCGCCAGCAGGCCCGCGACCAGGGCGAACTCCGCCGCCACCGCCCCACGCTGGGCACGAGGTCGGCTCAGTTGCCCGCCTCCTCGAGGGCCGAGGAGATCTCGCTCAGCCGCGTGCGAATGACGTCGCCGAGGTCCGTCAAGGCCGTGATCAACACGATGACCACGAGGGCGAGTAGAAGCGCGTACTCTGCGGAGGCCGCCCCCCGCTGCTCCGCCAGCGGTGCCAGCCAGCGGCGCAGCCGGGGTGCGCGGCCCACACCCGCGGCCACCATGCGCAGTACCGTCCATACCACCGCTTCCGCCTCCTTGCCAGTCGGTGGGTCCGGGCCTCGGTCCGCGGTCGAACCGCCTCCCGCGGGCGTCTCCGAGGCACACCCAACGTCAGCCAACCCGCCGGTTTCCGGCCTCGCGACGGGCGTTCCTGGGATCTCACCCCCTTCCCCGGCGCTGGCGGTCCGGGCGGCCCCCACGGACGGCACCGGGTTCGGTCCGAGTCCATCGGCTGGGCTCCGGGCGACACCGGCCGGCCCCGCATGACCGCCCATGGCCGCTCAGCGGTAGAGGCGCAGGAACTGCAGCACGTTGGGCAGCAGGACGACGATCAGGACCGGCGGCAAGAGCAGCCCCATGGTGACGACCGTCAGCCAGAAGGGCAGTCCGTCGGCCTGGCGCTGGAGCCGGCGAGCCGCCAAGGCTCGCATCAGGCGGATCTGGTCGTCCAGGGTCTGGGCGAGCGGCAAGCCCCGGGCCTCTGCCTCGACCAACGTCCGCAAGGCGACGGTCACCGCGGGGTCAGGGTACAGCCGTGCCAGCTCCTGGAGTGGCCGGCGCAGCGGCTCGCCGGCCCGCACGCGGGCGAAGGCCTCGCGGGCGTCGTCCACCAGGGGACCGTGGCCGACCTCGTTGGCCACCTCGACGGCCTGTCGCAGGTTCAGGCCCCCGCGAGCGGCCAGGGCGACGTCTTCCAACCAACCGGGCAACCCCGCGCGAACCCGCGCCGCTCGTCGCCGGCCGGCCGCCTCGAGGCACGCCAGGAAGACGCGCCGACCAGCCAGGAATCCCACCCCGGGCAGCAGCCACCACCCGGCATGGCGAAACCCGGTCGTCGCCGCCACGACCACGGCCAGGCAGGCCCCACTCGCGCCTCCCGTCCATGCGGCGACGCCCAGCGCGCGGCAAATCCACCCCAGGCCGTCGTCTCCGACGATCCGGTGCCAGCCGGCGCGCCGCACGAGCAGCACGAGGTCGACATCCGCAGGCGGACGGGCGGGCCACGGCCACCGCTCGATCCACGAGGCCCAGGCCGGTCGGGCCGGACGGGGGAGGCCACGGCCATCGATGCGGGTTCGCAGCCACCGCACCCCGGCGGGCAGCACGCCCGGTCCCCGGTGAACCGCCCACCCCGCCGCCGCCCCGGCCGACATGGCGACCAACACGGCCACGAGCCATCCCGTCACGGGGACCCCTCCCCGTCGCCGGTCAACGAGCCGGCCAACCGGCGCAAGAGGTGGATGCCCGTGAGCCACGAGGCGACGGCGTAGGTCAACCCCCAGCGTCCGATTGGGTCGTCCCACAGGGGTCGCAGGAAGGCTGGATCCAGCGCCAGCGCGTACGCCGTGACCACCACCGGCAGGCCGGCCAGGAGCCGTGCCGAAAGGCGGGCTTCCGCCGTCCGCGCCGCCACGTCCGCCCAAGACAGCCGCTGCTCCCGCAAGCCCTGGATGACGGCCAGGATCGGACCGGTGGCGTCGCCGCCCGTCCGTCGGTGGGCCGCGGCCACCGCCTGACAGCGCCGGAGGGCGCGGAGACCGCTGCGGGCGTACCACATGCCCAGGGCTTCCTCCAAGGGGAGGCCGGCTCCCAGGGCGGCGACGAACGCACCCTTCGCCGGTTCGAGCACCGGCGCCGGCACCTCCCGGGCGGCCTCGAGCCAGGCCTGGCGCAGGGGTCGCCCTGCCTGGAGCTGGGCGATCACGGTCACCGGACCCCTTCCAGGGCATCCGCCATCGCGTCCACCGCCTTCGCCGTGGCCGGCCGGTGCGGCCCGCTCGGTGCGTGCGATAGCGCGATCCCCAGCCGGTACCACGGCCCCCCGAGGCGTCCACCTAGCCCGGGACGTCGCCGGTACCCGGTGCCGCGCTGGACGCCACCTGGCCGCCGCCACGGCGGAGGGTCCGGCAAGGCCGAGGCGGCCACGCCGACGGCCACCGTCACGGCCAGGGCGAAGGCCGTCGCCGCCTCAACGGATGTCGGCAGTCCAGGCATCGGCACGTCCCTCGCCTTCCGTCGCGAGCCGTCCCGTCGACGCCGCACGCGTCGGGTCCCGGCGCCACCGTTCGGCCTCGGGGTGGGGCTGGAGCGGGACCGGCTCCACCCGGCCCCCCGGCCGCACTGCCGCGATCTCGGTCACCACCCGGCGGCCGCTTCGAACCCGTTCCTGGTGGACCACCAGGTGGATGGCCCGGCTGACCTGCTCCCGCACCAGCGAGGGCGCCCAGTTCTCCCCGGCCAGCAACACCAGCTGCTCGAGGCGGCGCAGGGCGTCCAGGGTGCCGTTGGCGTGGATGGTACACACCGATCCCAGGTGACCGGTGTTCAGCGCCTGCAGGAGGTCGGCGGCCTCCTCGCCCCGGACCTCGCCCACCACCAGGCGGTCCGGACGCATGCGGAGGGCGTTGCGCAGCAAGGTGCGAAGGGGCACGGCGCCCTGACCGTCCACCCCGGCCGGCCGGGCCTCGAGGCGCACCACGTGGCGATCGGGACCGAGGTCGATCTCCGCCGCCTCCTCCAGGGTGATCACCCGCTCCCACGGATGGGTGGCGGCCCGGAGAAGGGCGATCAACGTGGTCGTCTTCCCGGAGCTGGTCGCCCCGGAGATCAGCACGTTCCGCCGGGAGCGGACGGCGGCCGCCAGGAACTCCGCCGCGTCGGCGGTGAGCGTCCCCAGCCGCACCAGGTCGTCCAGGGACGGGCGACGACGGTGGAAGCGGCGAACCGTCAGCACCGGCCCGTCGACGGCCAAGGGGGGTACGATGGCGTGGATGCGATCCCCCGATGGCAAGCGGGCGTCGACGAAGGGGTGGGCGGGGTCGACCCGCCGTCCCAAGGGTGCGACGATGCGGTTGATCGTCTCGATCAGGTGGTCCGCGTCGCGGAAGCGGGCAGGGTAGGGCTGGATACGGCCCTCCCGCTCGACGAACACGCGTTCGGGACCGTTGACCATGATCTCGGTGACGGCGTCGTCACCCAGCAGGGCATCGATGGGTCCAAGCCCGACCATCTCGGCGCAGATCGCCTGGACGAGACCCGGGGCGGGCACCGTTCCCGCCGCCACGCCCGGACGGGCGAGGACCTGGGTCACGAACGCCTCCAGCCGTTGGCGCAATTCCGGTCCCGGCGGTTGGCGGAGCAGCTGGGGGCGTTCCCGCAGCAGCCGCTCGCGCACCGCCTCGACGAGCTCCAGGAAGCGCCGGTCGTTCCACGGCCCCGGAGGGGCGATCTCAGCCCGCATGGAAGCCCACCCCCCGGCGGCCCCCATCCGCCGGCGTCCGTACGTCGGCCCGCCAGCGGTGCCACAGGCGTCGCAGGACACCCTGACGCTGGGGACGGAGCGGGGTGCCCAGGATCCTCCCGAGGAGCGCGGTGACGGCCTCGGCGGCCGGATGGCCGGGTTGGGCCAGGCCAAGCGGCAAGCCGTCGGCCGCGGCCCGCTGCACCGCCTCGGGGTCGTCCGGAACCCAGGCGATCACCGGCCCGGCCAGGTACTTCTCCGTCTCCGCCCGCATGGCGTCAGCCCCGCGCCAGCGATTGACGACCACGGCCCATTCGCTCCCCGGGACGCCGTGGGCACCGAGCGCCTCGATCCAGAGGCGGGTCCGCCGCAGGGCCCCGGGCTCCGGGGTCGTCACCGCCAGGAGGACGCCGGGGGATCCCTCGGGCCACGGGCCGGTGGGGAACGCAGGGGCCGGCGGCAAGTCCACCACCACCACGTCGAAGGCGGTGGCCGCCCGTCGCAACAGGCGAGGGAGGGTGGGGGGCTCGATGAGTCCCGCCAGGTCCGGACGCGGCGGACCGGCCAGCACCCGCAGCCCCGACCGCGGGTGCACGAGCCACTGGTCGAGCCACCCTTCGTCGTCGCCGTCCAGCAAGGGCTGCAAATCGAGCACCGTTGGCCCCGGAGGTAGGTCCAGCGCCACAGCCGCGTCCGCCGCCGCCCAATGGGCGTCCACCAGCCCGCAACGCAAGCCGTGCACGGCCGCCGTCACGGCCAGTTCGCACGCCAGCCAGGTCCGACCCGCCCCTCCCTTGGCTCCGCCGACCATCACGAGGAGCCCGCCGCGGGCGGCAACGGGATCGCGGCGTGGGGGTGGAGGCACCGCCTCCCGTTGGTCGCGCGGAATCGACCCCGCCCGCCGCCCGGCCGTCGTCGGGTCCGTCGCCTGGGGCCGCGGGACCGCCACCCCGTCGGGCGGTGCCGCGACCGCGGGCGGCGGGCCGCCCAGGCCGGGCGGTCCGGGCGCCAAGGCCGGTTCCTCCCGGCCGTCGGCATCGGGGATCGCATCCAGGGAAGCCACAACCCGCACGCCCGGCTCGACACCGAGGAGGGCCGCAGCCGCCGCCTGCCAGACGTCCAGCGGTGCGCCGGGCGGGGCCAGCAGATACAGGTCCCCCTGCCCGTGCCGTTCGCGGATGATGCGCCCGCTGCGCAGGGCATCCGCCAGGTCCCCGGCCTGGACCAGCCACAAGTCCACCGGTCCACGGGGATCGGTGACCGCGTCGGCCGTCCGGGCCAGACCGGCGGGCGCCCAGCCCGGACGACGGGCGAGCCGTTCGATCTGCTCGGGACGCAACCCCACGCCATACCACCAGGTCTTGGGCTCCCCGGTCACGGGGCATCCTCCCCCTCGCCCACCCAGGCTGGGTCCACCAGCGGGATCGGCGCCGAACCCGCCGGCACATCCGCGCGGGACGACGTCTCCGCCGGTGCCGAGCCGGTGTCGACGTTCGCCTCGCCGCCGGGCTCCGGACCGACGTCTCCCCCGGTCGCGCCGGTCCCAGGGCCCTCCGTCCCCTGCGGCGACGCCCCGGGCTCGTCGACAGGCGGAGGCCCCGCGGTGCCGGGCGCCGGCACCGCGGTGGGGCGACGCAGGAAGAGGTTGTCCCAGGTGATGCCGCCGCTCCCTCCCTCGCCACCCGTGGCCGATGCCAGGGCCAGGTAGACGCGCCCGTAGGTGAGGGCGTAGGCCAGCCGCTCGGCCTGGTCGGCCGAGACCGCCAGCAGCACCCCCAGCGGCCGACCCTCCTCCCAGCGGCGGCCTTCCTCGTCCCGGACCTGAAGGACCGGCAGGTTCTCCAGCAGGGTCCGGGCTACGGCGCCGGATCCTTGACCGCCGACGAAGATCACGTCGACGCGGTCACCCGGCTGCACGGCGCCACCCAGCCCTTCTTCCAGCCGGGCCGGCACGAAGAAGGCGTGCTGATCCCCCTGGAGGTAGAGGGAGAGGCCCGCACCCTCACCGGGCGCGACGTCCGTGAGGAGCAGGGGCTCGCCGGCTTCCACTTCGCGGCGCAACACCTTGCCCACCACGGTGGCCGGGTCCGTGACGGCCTTGGGGTGCACGGCGACGGCGGGCATCTGCGTGACCGCCACCATCTGGGCCTCCAGGGGTACGGGCGCCTGGAGGGGGCGGGTGGCCACCACCACCGGTGAGGACGCGGTGGCGTCCACGTAGAGGACGTACGCGCTGGCTCCGGCCAGCAACGCCACGGCGAGGCTGATCGCCGACCGCCACGACAGCCGGGCCACCGGGCCACCTCCTTCCATATAATGGATTACACGACCCACCGTAGCACAGGGTCCTAGGAAAGTCAACTCTTTCCATGACAATATTTTACTGGTATCCTTGAGCTGGAGGTGGGGTCACCGTGCAGGGAACGGGGATCCAGGAGGATCACGGGACGACGGCGGCCCAGCAGGCTGCAGCGAGGGAGGCCCGGCAAGGCGCGGAGAAGGAGTTCGCAGGAAGCGTCGCGGCCCGCGGGTCCGGGGACGGCAGCCGCGGCGAGGCGGGACCAGCCCCGTCGGCGCGGGCCGATCCGTCGACCTGCCGGTGGACGCCACCGCTGGCGCCCACCGCTGGCGATGGAGCAGCCCCTGCACCGGCGCGGCCGCATACCGCCCCGTCCGGCGGCGATGGCGGCCGTCCACGGGCTCCGGGCCGTCGGCGAGCGGGGCGGTGGGGAATCGGCGGGCGGCCCAGGGGGCGGTCCCGGCTGGCCGTCGTCCTGGCCGGTCTCGTCTTGATGTCCGTGCCGGCCCAGGCCGCCGGCTCGTGGTACGTCGACCTGGACGGCCACTGGGCCGCCGACGAGATCCGCGTCCTCTGGGAGGAGGGCGTCACCGACGGCTACAGCCGTCCCGACGCCCTCGGCCGGCCGCAGACCTACTTCCTCCCCAACGCGTATATGGAACGCGCCCAGTTCGCCGTGCTGCTGGCCAAGGTCATGGGACTGGCGCCCGACACCACCGGTCCGCCCGTCTACCCCGACGTGCCACCCGGTTACCGCGCGGGTGGCGATCTCGACGCCTACCCGTGGGTGCAGGCCGGCGCGCGGGCCGGCCTCTTCCCGGACGAACCCGGCCGACCCTTCCGGCCCGGCGACGTCGTCCGTCGCGACGAAGCAGTGGCGATGCTGGTCCACGCCCTGGAACTGACCTGGTATGCCGATCGCATGCCGGAGAGCCGGATCGAGGCCCTGCTCGGCGCCTACCGGGACGCCGACCGGATTCGCCCCGCCCTGCGCCGGGCCGTGGCGGCGGCCGTCGACTTGGCCATCGTCGTGGGATATGGCGACGGCTTCCTCCGGCCGGACCGCTCGCTGACTCGCGCCGAGGGGGCGACCCTGATCTACAAGTCCGCGCTGCTGCGGGTCGGCGCCGATCCGCCCTCCTTCTCGCCCGACGGCGACCACGTCCAAGACCGGACCCGCCTCGGCGCCCGCGCGCTGCTGAACCGCAACCAGACCGCCTGGGAGGTCCAGGTCCTGACGCCCGACGGTCAGCCGGTGCGCACCTGGTCCGGGCAGTGGCTTCCCGCCAGCTGGGACTGGGACGGCCGGGACGAGGGGGGCCGCCCGGTACCCGCCGGACTCTACCTCCTGCGTGGCGAGCTGGTGGCCCGCCAGGGCACGCGCTTCACCTCCGCCGTCGAACCCCTCGAGGTGGTCTACCACCGGTTGGTGGCCACCGCGTCGCCGGCCGTGGTGGAGGCCGGCGAACCGGTCCACATCCAGGCGCTGACAGAGGGGCCCGTGGTGCGCGTCGTCGTGCATCTTCCGGGGGACACGGCGCCGACCCCGATGGCGCGCACCGCCCCGGGGACCTGGGAGGCGGGCTGGACGGTGCCGGAGGACACCGAGCCGGGGAGCCAGGCCCTGGTGGTGGTCGCCGCCTTTCCGGAGACCGTACGGCGGGAGACGGTCTACGTGGACGTCCTGCCCCCGCTGTGGATCCAGGGCGCGGTGGCGCCGAACCCGGCCCGGCCGGGAGAGCCGGTGACGGTCACCGCGACGGTGCCGGCCACGACCGACGTCGTCACCCTCCACCCGCCGAACCAGCCCTCGATCCCGTTGCGGGAGGTCGGAGACGGACGGTGGACCGCCCGGTGGCAGGTTCCTCCCGATGCCGCTCCGGGCTCATCCTTGCCCCTCGAGCTGGAAGCCCGTCGGCGCGACCGACGCGCCGTCGCGCATCTGGACCTGGCCGTGGCCGAGGGGGCGGCGAATCGCGAGCCCGTGTTCCACCTGACCCATTGATCTGGCTGGACCGAAGCGGCCACGGGGTTGCCCCGAGGATCGGGCCCGCTGGCGGGTGGCGACCCCGCCGGGGTCGCCACCCGCCGGCGTCGCTGCAACCGGCACGGCGGCCGCCCCCGTACACCGAGCCGTGGCACACCACGGCGCCAGGCGACGTGCAAGGCGCAGGCGCAAGGCGGCCTGGGGAACATAATCCGGTGGTCAGGGGTCGACCATGGTGCAGTGAGGCGGACGCTGCACGGGTGTTGAACGGTGCAGGGGCGGCGAGGTGCGGCCCCGCGGCCGCACCCCGCCGCCCCTGCAGCCCCTTCGTGGAAACCCCTTGGCCTTGGCGGGAACCCCTGGGTAGGAAGGGGATAGGCCCAGGCGCCACCGGCGGGGCACGGGTTCCGTGGCCTGCGGCGGCCACCGGCGAGGCACAGGCGCCCTCGCCCAGGGAAGCCCTGGGGAGCCACGGGCGCCGTCGCCCACGGGAGCGCCGATCGCCACGGCAACCCCATCGGGCCACCTGGCGACCGCCCCCAGCCCGGCGGCGATCGGCCGCCGTTCGCGGCCGGTCGCCGTACCACCGTGCCACCCGGTCCCGTCTCCAGGGCCCCAGCGGGGCGTATGCCCTCCCCGGGGTCTCCCCCTCGACCAAATCCCCCGGCGACTCGGCCTTGCCCTTGCCCCGATCCCCGGCGCCTAGACCTTGACCCAGCCCTCCCGGATCGCGTGGATCACCGCCTGGGTGCGGTCGCTGACGCCCAGCTTGCGGAAGATCGAGGTGATGTGGTTCTTGACCGTCTTCTCGCTGATGAACAGACGCTGGCCGATCTCCCGGTTGGAGACGCCCTCCGCCACCAGCTGCAGGACCTCGAACTCGCGGCGGGTGAGGGGCTCGGGGATGCCCCCGCCCAGGGGGGTCCACCGCTCGCGGCGGCGGGTTCCCAGCTGCAGCACGCGCGCCGAAAGGGTCGGGTGCACGTAGCCCTCGCCCCGGCAGCAGAGGCGCACCGCCTCGACCAGCGCCCGCGGCTCCACGTCCTTGAGCACGAAGCCGCTGGCGCCGGCGGCGATGGCCTCCAGCAGGTACTCCTCCTGATCGTGGATGGTCAGCACCAGGACCTGGGTCGACGGCGCGGCCGAGCGGATCTGTCGCGTGGCCTCGATCCCCGACATGTCGGGCAGGTTGATGTCCATGACGACCAGGTCGGGCCGAAGCTGGGCCGCGCGGCGCACGGCCTCGCCGCCGCTGCCGGCCTCCCCCACCACCTCGATGTCCGGCTCCAGCTGGAGCACCTGCCGCAGGCCCTCGCGGAGCAGCGCGTGGTCGTCAACGATCAGGACCCGAATCGGCATGGCCGCCTCCCTCCCTCCCCAGCGGGATGTCCAGGCGTACCCGCGTCCCCTGGCCGGGACGGCTGTGGATCTCCAGGCGTCCGCCCACCATCGCGAGGCGCTCCGCCATGTTGGCGAGGCCGAAGCGGTCCGCTGGGCGCGCGGCGGTGGGGTCCAAGCCGCGGCCGTCGTCGCTCACCTCGGCCCACAGCCGCCGCGGCGCGAGCTCCAGCCGCACCACCGCCTGGGTGGCGCCGGCATGCTTCCAGACGTTGTTCAACGCCTCTTGCACCACGCGGTAGACCGCGATCTCCACGGCGGGGTCGAGGCGCCGGATGGCGCCCCGCGTGACCAGCTCCACCGGCAGGCCCGTCCTGTCGACGAACCCCGCCACGTACTGGCGCAGGGCGGGCACCAGGCCGAGGTCGTCCAGGACCATGGGCCGCAGGTCGAAGATGATCTTGCGGACGTCGTGGAGGCTCTCGCGGGTCAGCGCCTTGAGGCGCTCCAGCTCCTGCCGGGCCCGGTCCGGGTCGTCCGCCAGCAGGCGCTGGCAGACCTCGGCGCGGAGCGCCACCTGGGCCAGCATCTGGGCGGGGCCGTCGTGGATGTCCCGCGCCAGGCGGCGGCGTTCCTCCTCCTGGGCGCGCAGCAGCATCAACCCCACCTGCAGGCGTCGCTGCAGGTCCGCCGCCTGCCCCACCAAGCGCCCCAGGTTCCCGGAGAGCAGCTCGGCGGCGAGGCGGACGTGCTCCCCCACTTCGTCGGCTCGCCGCACCGTCGCCTCCAGGCGGCGCAGGCGCCGCTCCAGCTCGTCGCGCCGCTGGCGCAGCTGGGCCTCCCGCTCCTGGGCCCGGACCCAGTCCTCGTGGAGGCGCAGGGCCTCCTCGTACGCCTGGCGATAGGCCTCCTCGCCGAAGCGATGGAAGTGGCGCGAGATCTCCACCAATCGCAGGCGCGCCTGCTGCTGGCGGCGGCCCAGCTGGTCCACCCGTTCGATCAGGGTCGCCAACTGCTCCCGCACCGCATCCAGCTCGCGTGCGGCGTCGCGGTGCTCCTGGCGCGCGTGCTCCGCGACGGCGAGGACCTGTTCGCGGCCGCGCTCCACGGCGGCCAGGATCTCGCGCAGGATGCGGTCGAGGGCCAGGGGATCGAGGGGGCCGAGGGACGCCGCTGCCACCGCCTCCACCCGCACCACCGCCAACGGGCGCGCCAGCCCCAGGAGGGGAGCCGGCCCCGCCGTCAATCCGTCCATCCGGGTTATCGGCGGGGGACGGCCAGACGTGCAGACGCGGACGACGCCGGACCGTCACCGGGGCGCCGGGGATCGGCCGCATCCCGACGATGGGATTGGCCGGCCGCCCGCATCGGCGGGACGCGGCGCGCGAGGCGCCGCGGGCGCCCGCGGCGCCATGGCCGGTAGGCGTCCGCAGCGCGCCGGCCGGTGCGCGTCCGCACCGCCATGGCCCGCGGGCGTCCGCATCGCACCGGCCGGTGGACGTCCGCAGCCCCATGGGCCGCGCGCGTCCGCGTCGCACCGGCCGGTGGGCGTCCGCAGCCCCATGGCCCGCGCGCGTCCGCGTCGCACCGGCCGAGGGCTTTCGCAGCGCCATGGCCGGCAGGGTCCGCATCGCGCCGGGCCATGGGCTCCCGCAGCGCGATGCCCGGTAGGCGCCCGCAGCGCGCCCGCCGGCGGACCTCCGCCCCGCCACGGTCGACGGACGCCCACACTGCGTCGGCCGGTGGGGCTAGGACCGCAGCACGCCGCGCTGGGCCAGGTGCCGGAGCACCCAGCGCTCGACGCGCCGCACCAGGCGGGTGCCGATGAATTCCTTGCCGGGAAGCGGCGTCACCAGGACGGTCACCATGCCGAGGCGGTTGCCGCCGAGGACGTCGGTGAAGATCTGGTCGCCGATGACGGCGGCGTGGGCCGGTTCGACCCCGAGGGTCTCGAGGGCACGCAGGAAGGCGCGGCGACGGGGCTTGGTGGCCGCGTGCACCGCCGGGACCCCGCAGGCCCGGGCGAAGAGCTGCACCCGCGCCTCGAGGTTGTTGGAGAGGATGCAGGCGACGAACCCCTGGGCCCGCGCCTGGTCCAGCCAGCGGCGGAGGTTCTCGTCGGGCAGCGGCTGGTCCCGCCGCGCCAGGGTGTTGTCGAGGTCGAGGATCAGACCCCGCACGCCCCGGCCGCGCAGGTCGTCCCAGCGGATGGCATAGATGGATGGGACGACCAGATCGGGAGTCAGCAGCCGCCACAACCGCCGCACGCCCTGGGCTCCTTTCCGGTTCTCCGGACCCATTATACGGCACGCCTGAAACGGCACGCCCAGCCGGTCCGCCACCGGGCGGAAGGGGCGGACGGGCGGGGCCCACGGCGCCGGGGCGATCCCGCCTGCGGACGAGCATGCGGCGCCGGTGCGTGGCCCGGTGGTGGACGGCGCCGAGGGGGCCGGTGTTGGGGGGCGACCGCTCAGTCGTCCTCCGCGTTCGGGCTGGACGCACCGCCGTCCCGCCGCGGGCCGGGTTCGTCCAGCACGCGGCGGGTCAACCAGCGCACCGCCCGCTTCTCGATGCGCGAGACGTAGGAGCGCGAGATGCCCAGGACCCTCGCCACCTCCCGCTGGGTGTAGCGGCGCTGGCCGTCGAGCCCGAAGCGCAGCTCCAGCACCCGCCGCTCCCGGGGGCCCAGCTCCCGCACCGCGTCCCGGATGCGTCCGGCCAGCAGGCGGCGGCCCACGGCGTCCTCCACGGCGTCGTCCTCCGCCGGCAACATGTCCATCAGGGTCACCTCGTTGCCCTCGCGGTCGACGCCGATGGGGCTCTGCAGGAACACCTCCCGCCGGTTGCGCCGGGTCGCGCGCAGGTGCATGAGGATCTCGTTCTCGATGCAGCGGGCGGCGTAGGTGGCGAGGCGCGTGCCCTTGCTCGGGTCGAAGGAGTCGACGCCCTTGATCAGTCCGACGGTGCCGATGCTGATCAGGTCCTCCGGGTCCTCGCCGGTGTCGTCGAACTTCTTGGCGATGTGGGCCACCAGGCGCAGGTTGCGCTCGATCAGCACCTCGCGGGCGCGGGCGTCACCGCGTCGCATGCGCTCCAGGTAGTGGGCCTCTTCCTCCGGCGTGAGGGGCTGGGGAAAGCTGCGGCCCGTCTGAAGATAACCGATCAAGTAGAGCAGACCGCGCACCAGGGCCGCCCCAAGGAGCAGCAGCCATCCGGGTCCCATGGCAGCGCCTCCTTGCCAACGGGTGGCGAGCCGGGCATCCGCCGCCGTGTGCCCGGCACCGCGCCCCCTGCGGCCCGCCGGATCGCCTGCGGACGAACCGGCCAGCACGAGGGGCACTGCCACGGTATGCACCGCGGCCCCGCTCCGTACCTGTCCCGGTGCGCCATTGGGCGTGATCGCGGAGATTGGGCATGCGCGGAAGGCCGGGTGGGCGGCCGCCGGCGGTGAGGGTCCCGGCCACGACCCCCTGGGGCCGCCTGCCGCCGGCGCCGTCGGCGCATCCGCACCCTCGGCGACCCGCTGCCTCCCCGGGGCCGGCGATCCGCCCGGACCTCAGCCGCCCCGCTCCTCCAGGGACTGGCGATAGGCCTGGACGTTGCGCTCGTGCTCCGCCAGGGTGCGCGCGAAGCGGTGACGGCCCGATCCGTCCGGGCTGAGCACGAAGTACAGGTAGTCGACGTCCGCGGGGTGCAGGACGGCCTCCAGGGACGCCCGGCCCGGGGACCCGATGGGACCGGGGGGCAGGCCCGGGTGGCGGTAGGTGTTGTAGGGCGAGGCCACCTGGAGGTCGCGGGCGGTCAACGGCCCCGAGGTCCGCCCCAGGGCGTAGAGCACCGTCGGGTCGGCGTCCAGCGACATCCCGCGTTCCAGGCGGTTGCGGTACACGGCCGCGATCAGCGGGCGCTCCTCCGCCACCCGGGCTTCGCGTTCCACGATGGACGCCAGGGTGACCACCTGGTGGACCGTGAGCCCCTGGCGCTGAGCCTCGGCCTGTTCCTCCGGACCGAAGACCTCCTGGAAGCGGTCCAGCATCATCCGCACCACCTGGTCCGGATCGGCGACGCGGCCGCGTTCGTCCACGGGCACCCGGTACGTGTCGGGGAAGAGGTAGCCCTCCAGGGGCTCCTGGAGCGCGGCCCGCACCTCCCGATCCCGCGGCAGATAGGGCCAGGTGGCGGCTGCGCGGTCCAGTGCCGCGCGGAAGGCCGCGCGCTCCACCAGCCCCCGGGTGACCAGGTGGTCGACGATCTGGTCCACGGTCCAGCCCTCGGGGATGGTGAAGCGGGCGGTCAGCACCTCGCCTCGCGCCAGCTTGTCCAACAC
Source organism: Thermaerobacter sp. FW80 (assembly GCF_004634385.1). Taxonomy (NCBI): domain Bacteria; kingdom Bacillati; phylum Bacillota; class Clostridia; order Eubacteriales; family Clostridiales Family XVII. Incertae Sedis; genus Thermaerobacter; species Thermaerobacter sp. FW80. Next base: position 2,323,656 of record NZ_CP037895.1, read on the forward strand.
GGCCCTCGCCGCCATGCCCGGGCTCAGCCGGTAGACCCCCGCCTTGAGCCGGCCGTCCCGCCCCTGCGCGCGGGCCAGCAGCCGGAAGGCCAGCGGGTGCCGGATCAGCCCGCGGCGGTGCAAGAGCTCCGCGATCTCCGCCGTCGAGGCACCCTGGGGGATGCGCACCACCACCGCCTCGGACGAACCGGGTCGGGGCGGTTCCAGGGCATGGAGATAGGCACGGTATGCCCACCCTGCGGCGCCTGCCAGCAGGACGAGGGTCGCGGCCGCCACCAGCCCCACTCCCCGCCGCCCGAAGCGCTCCACCGCTGGCCCTCCCCACCTCCCGCCGGTTGGCCGGCACCACGGCCCCGGACGCAGCCCTTCGCCGGCGCGCCCCCGGGCCTACCGGCTGCCGCGCCGGGGGCCACCGGCGCCCTCGTCCCCCCGATCCGGATCCTCGCCCTCGTCCTCCTCGTCCAGCCCTGCGTCGTCCAGCGCCTCCAGGTCGCCGCCCTCTTCGTCCTCGTCATCCAGCTCGTCGTCCGCCAGGTCCTCGTCGCTCCACTCGGCCTCCTCCCACTCCTCGTCGTCGGGGCCGAGCAGCTCGTCGGCGTACGCCTCGTCCTCCTCCTCGGCGACCATGTCCTCCCAGGCCTCCGCCACGGCGTCCCACTCGTCGTCGTCCTCGATCTCCACCAGGACCGGGGTGCCGTCGTCCTCGTGCAGCAGGCGGAAGATGAAGGCCTCCTCCTCGTCGTCGGGATCGGCGACGATGGCGTACTTGCGGTCGTCCAGCTCCACCAGGTCGATGACCACGAACTGCTGCTCCTCGCCGTTCTCGTCCCGGAAGGTGACGATCCGGCGCTCCTCCGGCAGATCCATGCCTGCCCCACCACCTTTCTCCGCAGCTCCCCGCCGTCGGGGGTCGCCGGGGCGGGCCCCACGCCCGCGCCCTTCGCGGGGAGATTCGCTACCGTCGGGCCGTCGCCTGCGGGCCGCCTCCAAGAACCCCTGCAGGATGATGGTCGCCGCCATGCGGTCGATCACCTGCTTGCGCCGACGCCGGGACACGTCGGCCGCGATCAGCACCCGCTCCGCCTCGACGGTGGACAGCCGCTCGTCCCATAGGGTTACCCGGGGCACGCCCGCTTGCCGCAGGGCGTCGGCGAACCGCTCGGCGGCGTGCGCCTCCGGACCCCGTCGACCGTCGAGGCGGCGCGGCCAGCCGACCACGACGCCGTGCACGTCGTACTTGCGGACCAAGGCGGCGACCTGGGCCGCGTTCTCGGCGTCGGAGCGGCGGCGCAGGCTGGTCAGCGGGCGCGCCACGATCCCCTCCGGGTCGCTGATCGCCACCCCGATCACCCGTTCGCCGAGATCCAGGCCGAGCCAGCGCACGACCTCCTCCAGCCTCCTCCGCGCCGACCGAGCCGCCATCGCGTCGCCACGCCCTGACCGCGGGACCAGCGTCCGCCCCGGCCGCGGGATCGGCGCCCACCCTGGCCAGGCGCTCGGCCCACCCTGGCGGGGGGCCTCCGCCTCCCCCTGCGGCCACCGAGTCGCGTCCCTGGCGTGGCGGCGTCGCTCAAAGCCAGCGCGGCTCGCGCCGCCGGGGCGACAGCAACAGCAGGGCCGCCGCGCCGGCGACGAACCCGGCGATGTGCGCCCACCAGGCCACCAGGCTGACGTTGGGCGCGCCCAGCGCCGCCAGGCCGTTCAGCACCTGCAGGCCGAACCAGACCAGCAGGAAGACCCAGGCGGGCACTTCTGCTACGGTAATGAAGATAAACAGAAAGATCAAGGTGATGATCCGCGACCGGGGGAACGCCAGGAAATAGGCGCCCAACACGCCGGCGACGGCCCCGCTAGCCCCGATGGTGGGGATGGTCGATGAGGGGTTGGCCAGCACGTGGACGTAGTTCCCCACCACGCCCGTCAGGAGGTAGAAGACCAAGAACCGGCCGCGTCCGAGGCGGTCCTCCACGTTGTCGCCGAACACCCAGAGGAAGAGCATGTTGCCCAGCAGGTGGAGCAGGCTGCCGTGGAGGAACATGGCGGTCACCAGGGGCAGGTAAGGGGCGATGCCCACCTGCGGCAGCATCCCCAGGGGCGGGATGGCCGCCGGCACCACCCCGTACCGTTGGGCCAGGGCGGCGATGCCGGCCTCGGGCGTCGGCCCCGTGGTCCATTGGACGAAGAACACATAGACATTGAGGGCGATGAGCAGTACCGTGATCCAGGGAAAGCGCCGGGAGCGGATGGTGTCGCGCAACGGGATCATGGCGTGCTCCTTTCCAGCTCTCTCGCCGGCACCCCACCGGCGGGGTGCCCACCCCGGCGGCCGCTGCCGGCGCGGAGTCGACGGAGCATCGGCGGTTTGGAAGCGGGGTGATCGGTGATGACCCAGCCGATGGTGCCGTCGCCGCGTTCCCGCCCGCCCCGGCTGCGACGCCGGCGCGACCCCGGTCGCCCGGGAGCGGTCCGGGTCTTCGGACCCCGCGGCGGAGGAACCGTCGCCCAGGGTGCCATCCTCGTGCCGGAGCCCCCGGCGCGGCGAGGGCTCTGGGCTCGCCTCAAGGCCGAACTCGCCTACCTCGCCGGCCTGCGGCGCCTCTGGCTGGTCGTCGCCGCCACCGCCTTCGTGGTCGGCTTCCTCTTTGGCACTTGGTTCGGCCACGACCTGTCGCGGGTAGCTCACCTCCGGTAAGAGAGCGGGGAGGCCGGGGCGGCGCCAGCTCGGGCAGCCGCTTCCCGCCGGCGTCGGGCCGCGAGCGCCTTGGCGGCCGACACGCCGGGGATGTGGCGCACGGTAGACGCGCGCCACGGCCGACCGTTCTTTTCGAAACGGATGCGGCGGGATGCGGCGATGCGCGCAGCCGCCCGGGCACGCCGCGCAGCCGTTCATCGGAGCCCGGGGCCCGCACCCCTCATCGGCCGCCGGGGCAGCGGCCGCCGCAGGGGGCGACCTGGGCGAGCCGCCCTAGGCCTCGCGGCGCCGGGTCCCGCCCCGCAGGGCCGCCACGTAGGCCCGGACCAGCTCGGCCAGCAGCTGATCGCGCTCCACCCGGACCACCAGCGCCCGCGCCCCCCGGTGGCTGGTGATGTACGCGGGATCGCCCGAGAGCAGGTATCCGGCCAGCTGTCGCACCGGATCGTAGCCCCGCTCCTCGAGGGCCTCGTAGACCGCGGCCAGCACCGCCGCGGCATCCGGCGGCGCATCCCCGCCCTCCCCCGCGGGCGTCGCCGGCAAGGGGGCTGCCCCGCCGTACATCGTCGGCTCGGCGTCGGCGACGGGCCTCCGGTCCGGTCCCGGTCCGCGGCCGGCCACCGGCGGCACCGGCTCCGCTCCTTGGTGCACACCTCTCGCCTCCGCTCCACGGCTCCCTGGGCTCCGGGCGGCGCCGAGCGGCCCGCGGACCGTTAGCCCTGGCCGCGTGCCGCCACGCCCGCCGCGCCCAGTTGCTCCAGCCACGACCGGCGACCCTGCTCGAGGGCCTCCGCCAGGCGGCCGGGCTCGCGGCCGCCGGCCTGGGCCAGATCGGGACGGCCGCCACCGCCGCCGCCCACCCGGCGGGCGACCTCACCGACCAGGCGACCCGCGTGGAGCCCGCGCTGCTGGGCGCCCGGCGTCAAGGCGGCCACCAACAGAGCCCGGTCGCCCGACCGCGCCCCCAACAGCACCGCAGCCTCCCCGGCGCGCTGGCGCAGGTAGTCGGCGGTCTCTCGCAAGACCTCGGGGTCGTCCACGGGGAGTTCGCCCACGATCACCCGCACCCCTGCCACCGCCGGCGCCTCCGCCAGCAGCCGGTCGGCCGCCTGGCGCGCCAGGCGACCCTGCAGCCGGTGCACCTGGCGCTCCAGGTCGCGGTGGGCCTCCACCAGCGCCTCGAGGCGAGCGGGCAAATCGTCCACCGGTGCCCGCAGGGTGGCCGCCAGCCGCTGGAGCAGGTCTTCCCGCTGGCGCAGATAGGCCAGGCTCGACCAGCCGGTCACCGCCTCGACGCGCCGCACGCCCGCCGCCACGCTTCCCTCGCCGGTGAGCTTGAAGAGCCCGATGTCGCTGGTGGACGCCACGTGGGTGCCGCCGCAGAGCTCGAGGCTGTAGTCGCCGATCTGGACCACCCGCACCTCGCGGCCGTACTTTTCCCCGAAGAGGGCGATGGCACCCGCCTCCAGCGCCTCCTCCAGGCTGGTCCAGTACCAGCGCACGGGGACGGCGGCCAGGATCACCCGATTGACCTCGTCCTCGATGGCCCGGAGCTGATCCGGCGTCGGCGCCTCGAAGTGGGTGAAGTCGAACCGCAGCCGGTCCGGCGCCACCAGCGAACCCGCCTGGTTGACGTGGTCTCCCAGCACCCGCTTCAGGGCCGCGTGGAGCAGGTGGGTCGCGGTGTGGTTGCGCATGATGGCCGCGCGGCGGGCGCCGTCGACCCGGGCCCGGACCCGGTCGCCCACGGTCAACGTCCCCTCGGTGACGCGGGCCTTGTGGAGGATCCGGCCCCCGGGCAGCGGCTGGGTGTCGACCACCTGCAGGCGTGCGCCGGCCGCCTCCAGCCAGCCGGTGTCGCCCACCTGTCCGCCCCGCTCGGCGTAGAAGGGCGTGCGGTCGAGGATCACGCCCACCTCCTCGCCGGCACGGGCGCGCTCCACCGGCTCCTCGTCCTTCACCAGCAGCCGCACCGTCCCCTCGTCCTCCAATCGCTCGTAGCCGGTGAAGGTCGTGGCCGGTTCGTCCGCCAGGGCCTGGGCCAGGGGCGAGCCGGGGTCCCAGTCCGCCTCGACCTCCCGGGCCGCCCGGGCCCGCTCCCGCTGGACGGCCATGGCCCGCTCGAAGCCCTCGCGGTCGACCCGCAGGCCGGCCTCCTGGGCGGCGTCCTCCGTCAGGTCGAGGGGGAAGCCGTAGGTGTCGTACAGCACGAAGGCCTCCTCGCCGCGGATCACCCCGTCGCCCCGCCGCCGCGCCCGTTCGATCAGCTCGGCCAGGATCTCCATGCCCTGGTCCAGCGTGCGGAAGAACCGCTCCTCCTCCGCCCGGATCACGCGGGCGACGTACTCGCCCCGCTGGCGCACCTCGGGGTAGGCGTCGCCCATCACCTCGCCCACCGTGTCCACCAACCGGTGGAGGAAGGGCTCCCGCAACCCCAGGATGCGACCGAAGCGGACGGCCCGCCGCAGGATGCGGCGCAAGACGTGGCCCCGACCCTCGTTGCTGGGCAGCACGCCGTCGGCGATCAGGAAGGTGCAGGCCCGGGCGTGGTCGGCGATGACCCGGAAGGGGAACCCGCGTTCGCCGTCCTCGTACCGTCGCCCGGTCAGCTCCTCGGTGGCCCGGATCAGCGGCCGGAACAGGTCGGTGTCGAAGTTGGAGGGCACGCCCTGCATCACCGACGCGATGCGCTCGAGGCCCATCCCCGTGTCGATGGAGGGCCGCGGCAGGGGTTCGAGACGGCCGCTCTCGTCGCGGTTGAACTGCATGAAGACCAGGTTCCAGATCTCCAGCCAGCGGTCGCAGTCGCAGGCGCCGATGCCGCAGACCTCGGCATCGCAGCGGAACTCCTCGCCCCGGTCGTACACGATCTCGCTGCACGGCCCGCAGGGGCCGGTGTCGCCCATGGCCCAGAAGTTGTCCTTCTCCCCCAGGCGGACGATGCGGTGGGCCGGGATGCCCGTGACCTCCTGCCACAGACGGAAGGCCTCGTCGTCGTCCCGGTAGATGGTGGCCCAGAGGCGGTCCCTGGGCAGGCCGAGCTCCTCCGTCAGGAAGGTCCAGGCGAAGCGGATGGCGTCGCGCTTGAAGTAGTCGCCGAACGAGAAGTTGCCCAGCATCTCGAAGAAGGTGTGGTGGCGGGCGGTCTTGCCCACGTTCTCCAGGTCGTTGTGCTTGCCGCCGGCGCGCATGCACTTCTGCGCCGTGGTCGCCCGCTTGTAGGGCACCTTCTCCTTGCCCGTGAACACGTCCTTGAACTGGACCATGCCGGCGTTGGTGAAGAGCAGGGTGGGGTCGTCCTTCGGGATGAGGGACGAACTCGGCACGATGGTGTGGCCGTGGCGCTCGAAGAACCGCAGGAAGCGCTCCCGGATCTCCGCCGCCGGCATCCCCGGCAGGCTCGCAGCCACCATCTCGCCACCTCCTTGGGGTTGGCTCGCCCAATCCGACGCTCCGACCGCGCCGCCCCGCCCCGGCCCGGGACACCGCCGCGAACCGCCCGGCCCGACGGCGCGGCGCAGGCCCGCCCGGGACCGGCGCGATCCGGCGCGCGCGAAAGAAAAACCGCCACCGGCCAAGGGCCGGGGCGGGCCAAGCCGCGGTACCACCCGAGCTTCACCCCGCCCTCGCGGGCGGGGCCTCCATGGGTCGGCGGGGGTCGCCCCGGCGGCGGGGCACCGCCGACCCGCGCGGTAACGGCGCGCCGCCGGGTGCACTTGGGGAGGGCCGCCGTCGGCCCGGCGTCGGGGACGCCCCTTCCCTGGGGTCCCCGTCCCTGGGATCCAGGGCGGCGTGGGTCGGGCCCTTGGCGACCTCCCTTGGTGCACCGGCTCCGGGAGGGCCTGCACGCCACCGCCCGAGAGCCTCGCAGCCGGGGGCTCCCTCTCTGGGGGGCGGGAAGGCGGCTTGGTCCCGTCATCGCCTGGGACCGGCCCGACGGCCAGCGGCCGGTCCCCATGGTCCCGATGGAATCACCCGCATTTTCCCATGTCCACCGGGGCCCGTCAACTCGCGCCGGGTCGTCCCGGCCCGGCGGGCGCCGGGGCCGGCGGCCGCGGCGGTCCCGGCGCCGCCCTCGCAGCGCGCCGGAGGGGACGCGACAGCGGGCGGGCAGGGGCTCGTCGACCGGTGGCGAACGGGATCGCCGAGGTGATGCGGGTGAAGCCCGGATTCGTGCCCGGCCTGCGGGCCGAGGTGAAGGCCGTCGTCGACGCCGGCATGCAGGCCGCCTTCGACGGTCGCGTCATCCACCCCCTCTATTCCACCTGGGCGCTGGTCCACCATCTGGAACACGCTGCCCGCCGGGTCCTGGAACCGTTCCTGGAGCCCCACGAGGAGGGGGTGGGCTACGCCGTGGAGGTCCGCCACCTGGCGCCGACGCCGGTGGGCGCGCGGGTGCGGGCGGTGGCGGTGCTGGAGGCGGTCGAGGGCAACCGGGTGGTGTGTCGCGTCGAGGCTTACAACGACCTGGAGAAGATCGCCGAGGGCCGGCAGGTCCAGGTGGTGCTCGACCGGGCCGCCTTCCGGCGCCGCATCGCCGAGCTGCAGCGCCGCCTGGGGACGGGCGGCACCGACGGGGGGGCGGTCCGCGGCCCGCAGGCGACGGGCGGCTAGGCGACCGTCGCCTACCGGGTGGGCGCCCGCCGGGCGGCGCCGACGGGGTCGTCCTGCGGGGACCTTCCGCCGGTGCCCCGTACGCCGACCCCGGTGACGGTCCTGGCCGCTGGGGGCGCAGCCCCCGGGCGCCCGGTCGTCGCGCCGGGCCCCGCCGGGACCGCCGCGGGGCGGGCGGCCGGGGGCCCGTCCCCCCCTGGCCGTCGCCCCCTGGGTAGCGTGCCCACGGTGCGGTCCCCGCCGGTCGCCGCGCGCCCTGGGCCGAGGCGGCGGCCGGGACCGGGCCCCACCACCCGTTCGAGACCACCGAATCCCTCGGGCCACGCCCACGCCAACAGGACATGGACCAGACCGGCCACGGGCACGGCGAAGAGCAGCCCGGGCAGTCCGAAGTGGTGGCCCGCCACCAGCAGCGCCGCGATCACCACCACGGGGTGGACGCCCACCCGGCGCCCCAGGATGCGCGGCGCCAAGAGGCTGTTCTCGACCCACTGGATCACCACCAGGGCCACGGCGACCCGGATCACCGTGGCCGGCGACTCCAGCGCCGCCATGGCCAGCACCGGAAGGGCGCCCACGATGGGACCGAAGTACGGGATCAGGTCGGCCAGCGCCGCCAGCACGCCCAGGACCGCCGCGAAGCGCAGGCCGAAGAGGGCGGCCGCCACCGCGACCATCAGCCCGACGAAGCCAGCCACCAGCAGCTGGCCGCGGATGAACCCGCCGATCACGTGGTCCACGGCCCGCAACAGCTCGAGCCAGCGGCGGCGACGACCGCGACCGAGGCGTTCCTGCGCCCACCCGCGCAACCGGGGGAGATCGGCCAGCAGGTAGAACGCCAGCACGGGCGCCAGCAGCAGGGGCGCCGCGCCCAGGAGACCCTGGACGAGGCCCTCGGTCCAGCCCTCCAGGCGGGCGGTCACCCACGCCTCGCCGCGGTCGATCTGGGCCAGGAGCGCCTGCCGCACGGTAGCCGGCAGGGTGGCCCGGGCGGCATCCTGGCGCACGCCCTCCACCAGCGCGCGCAGCTGGCGGGCGTAGTCGGGCAGCTGGCGGCCCAGGCGGTTCAGCTCGTCCAGGAAGCCGGGGATCAGGTAGACCACCGCCACCGCGGTCGCCAGGGTGATCAGGAGGTACAGCAAGAGGATGGCGCTCGTCCGGCGGAGCCCGTAGGCCTCCAGGAAGTCGACCGCCGGTGCCAGGAGGTAGGTCAGGACCAGGGCCAGGACGAAGGGCGGCCAGGTGCCCCGCAACAGGTGCAGGAGGACCAGCACCGCCGCGGCCGCGGCCAGGGCCCGCGCGACGCCGCGCCAGGGGACGGCACCCATGCGCCGGTCACCGCGCACCCCGGCGTCCCAGCCACCCTCGGACCCGGGGCCGCATCCAGCCCATCAGCTGCCGGGCTCGCCGCGGCCCCTCGTGGACCACCCAGTGCCGACCCCGTCGGCCCGCCCAGGTCAGCCAGCGGCCGGGGCGCAGGCCCGCCCTTTCCAGGGCCGCCACGGCCAAACCGCCGAGCACCACGCCGACCCAGAAGCGGCGGCCCATGGCGTCACCCCTCCACCGGGGCGGACGCAGCCTCGGCGTCGGCCGCCAGCCGCACGCGGTTGCCCTCGGAATCCAGCAGGAAGCAGTCGACCTGGCCCGGACCCAACTCCTGGAACTCGATGCAGCAGTCCCAACAATACCACTCGTTCTGGCCGATGCGGCCCGTGGCATTGCCCCCGCAAACCGGACAGCGCATGGACCCGTCCCTCCTCGAGGTCGCCCTTAATCTGCGCGGGCGGGCCCAGCTCCATGCGGGGGCCATCAGCCACCGGCGCCGGCACCCACGGCGACCGCCGCGTCGCCCCCGTCCCCTTGGGGGAGCCTCGGCCCCGCCTCGGGGTCGTCGACCAGGTCCTCCGGGGCCACGGGATCCAGCACCTCGGCGATCACGCCGCCACCGGCCACGCGGTCCCCGTCGTAGAGGACCACCGCCTGGCCCGGGGTGATCGCCCGCTGCGGCTCGTCGAACCAGACCTCCACCGCGTCCGCGCGGCCGGCCGCCGGTCGCACCACCGCCGGGGCCTCGGGCGACTTGTAGCGCACCTTGGCGGTGACGCGCGCCTCCCCGTCCAGCCCGGGCCAGGACACCCAGTTGACGTCCACCGCCCGCAGCCCGCGGGCGTAGGTGGCCGTGTCCGGCCCGACGATGAGGGCGTTCTTCTCCGGCAGGATGCGCACCACGTACATCGGGCGATCGCTGCGGATGCCCAGGCCGCGCCGCTGCCCCACGGTGTAGTACGCCAGGCCGCGGTGGGTGCCGATGCGGCGGCCCCGCGTGTCGTAGATCGGGCCGGGCCGGATGCGGTCCCCCGCCCGTTCCTCCAGGAACCGGCGGTGGTCGCCGTCCTGGACGAAGCAGATCTCCTGGCTCTCCGGCTTGCGCGCCGTGACCAGGCCGTACGCCTCGGCCAGGCGACGGACGTCGCTCTTCGTGAAGCGCCCGATGGGCAGGAGGGTCCGCGCCAGCTGCTCCTGGGTGAAGGTGTACAGCACGTACGTCTGATCCTTGCGGCGGTCGGCCGACTTGCGCAGGACGAACCGGCCCACCGCCTCGTCGTACTCCACGATGGCGTAGTGACCGGTGGCGACGTAGTCGCACCCCAGGGCCTCGGCCCGCCGGAGGAACTCGTCGAACTTGATGTAGCGGTTGCAGGCGATGCAGGGGTTCGGCGTGCGCCCCCGCACGTACTCCTCGACGAAGTAGTCGATCACCTTCTGCTCGAAGTCCTGGCGCAGGTTCATCACGTAGTACGGGATGCCGAGCCGCTCCGCGACCCGCCTCGCATCCTCGATGGCGCCGAGGGAGCAGCAGCCGCCGTAGCGCGCCTCGTCCTCGGCGGCCATGGCGGGCCACGTCTGCATGGTCACCCCGATGACCTCGTAGCCTTCATCCCGAAGCAGGGCGGCCATGACGGAGCTGTCCACCCCGCCGCTCATGGCCGCCAGGACCCGGCCCTTGCCGCCCCTGGCCACATCGCCACCTCCTTTCCGACCCGCCGGGACCTGGTCCTCCTCGGCCCCGCCCGTGGGCATCACCCCGGGCGCAACGCAACATCGGCGACCCGCCCATGGGCACCACGGCGGGCGCACCACCGACGCCGGCCCGGCCGATGCCAGCCTCAGGCGCCGGCCAGCCCCAACGCCTGGGCTCGCCGGGCCCGTTCCATCACCCGGGGCAGGACCTCCAGCACCCGGTCGACGTCCGCCTCGGTGTTGCCGTCGCCGAGGGAGAAGCGGACCGCTCGGAAGGCTTCGTCCGCGGAGAGACCCATGGCCTGGAGCACGTGGGACGGCTCGGGCGTCCCCGCGCTGCAGGCCGAGCCGCTGGACGCGGCGATGCCCTCCAGGTCCAGCTGGATCAACACGGTGTCCGCCGTCACGCCCGGCAGGCCCACGTTGGTGATGTGGGGCGCCCGCGGTGCACCCGCCCCGTGGATGCGGGCGTCGGGGATGCGGGCCCGGATGCCCTCCTCCAGACGCCGCTGCAGGCGCGCCAGGCGCGCGGCCCGATCCCTGCACTCCCTGGCGGCCAGCTCGGCCGCCACCCCGAAGCCCGCGATGGCCGCCGTGTTCTCCGTCCCCGACCGCAGGCGGCGCTCCTGACCGCCGCCGTCGAGGAGGGGCAACAGCTGCGTCCCCGCGCGGACGTACAGGGCCCCCGCCCCCTTGGGCCCGCCGATCTTGTGGGCCGACAGGCTTAGCAGGTCGACGCCCAGCGCCTCGACGTCCAGGGGCAGCACGCCTGCCGCCTGCACCGCGTCGGTGTGGACCAGCACGCCGCGCGCCCGCGCCGCGGCCGCGATCTCGGCGACCGGCTGGATCGTGCCCACCTCGTTGTTGACCAGCATCACCGAGACCAGGATGGTGTCGGGCCGCAGCGCCGCCAGCACCCGCTCAGGGTCGACGCGGCCGTCGCCGTCGACCGGCACGCGGGTCACCTCGAAGCCTTGCCGTTCCAGGGCGGCGCACGCCTCGAGCACCGCGGGGTGCTCCACGGCGGTGGTGACGATGTGGCGCCCGCGGTCCCGGTGGGCCAGGGCGACCCCCTTCAGGGCCAGGTTGTCGGCCTCGGTCCCGCCCGAGGTGAAGACCACCTCCCGCGGTCGGCAGCCCAAGAGCTCGGCCACCTGGATGCGGGCCTGGTCGACCACGGCGCGCGCGGCGCGCCCCTCGGCGTGGAGGCTGGAGGGGTTGCCCCACGCCTCGCCCAGCACCTCGACCATGCGCTGCCGGACCTCGGGCCGCAGCGGGGTGGTCGCCGCGTGGTCCAGGTAGACGCGTCCCGCCATCGCCACCACCTCCTTCCCGCCGTCGGGTTCCCGCCGATCCGACGCCGATCAGCCGTTCCGATGCCGCTCAGCCGATCATCAGATGTAGAACATGTATCCGCCGCGGCTGCGCTCCTCCGCCTGGCGCACCAGATCCTCCAAGGTCGTGCCCTCCAGCACCCGGGTGATGGCCTCCCGCACCGCCTCCCAGACCGGGTCGGCCACCGACGGGCTGCCCGTGGCCTCGCGGTCCGTCTCCGGGCCGATGGGCCCGTCCAGCAGGCGGACGACGTCCGCCACCGTGATCTTCTGCGGCTCCCGGGCCAGCACGTAGCCCCCCTGCGCGCCGCGCACGCTCTGGACCAGGCCGCCCTTGCGCAGGGGCGCCATCAGCTGTTCGAGGTAGTTCTCCGGCAGCTGCTGCGCCTCGGCCACCTCGCGCAGGGGGACGGGACCCTGGCCGTACCGGCGCGCCAGTTCGTACATCGCGCGCACGCCGTAGCGACCCCGTGTCGACAGTTGCATGGCCCACCCTCACCGAACGCCGCCGTCGGCGGCGACCGCCATCAGGGACAGGACGAGCCCGGCCGGTTCGTCCGGCCGGGCGTTCCAATTCCCACTGGCCTACTGGGAATTCCGACGCCATGCTACCACGGCGCCCGCACGGTGTCAAAGCAACGGCCGCCAGTACCCGGCGGCCGCCCCCGGGCCCGCGGCGCGGACGCCGCCCTCAGCGCTCCAGGCGGAACCCGCGCGGCAGCAGCGCCGTGATGGGGAGCGGCGCGGGTTCGCCGTCCACCCACACCTCCAGCGCCGGGGCGTACTCGAAGAGGAGCTGGCGGCACGCGCCGCACGGGAAGGGCCGCTCCGGCCCGTCGGCGGCCACCACGAGCCGCGTGAAGCGGCGCTGGCCCTCGGAGAGGGCCTTGAACAGCGCCACCCGCTCGGCGCACATGGTGAGCCCGAAGCTGGCGCTCTCGACGTTCCCGCCGGTGAAGACCCGGCCGTCGGCGGCCTCCAGCGCCGCCCCCACCCGGTACCGGGAGAAGGGCGCGAGGGCCGTCTCCCGCGCGGCCCGCGCCAACTCCACCAGATGCCCCCAGCCCGCCGGGAGCGGAGCCGGTCCGGCTGGGGTGGCGGCGGGCGCCACGGAAGCGGTGCTCGCCGCGCCGGTCACCGATCCCGCCGCGCCCGTGCCCTCCACACCGACCACGGCGTGGATCAGCGGCGGCGGCGACGCCGGTTCGTCCGCCAGGGTGAAGGCGGCCTGCAGCCGTTCCAGCGCCGCCGGCAGCCGCGCCCGGTCGTTGACGTGCAGCTCCACGAGCGGCTCCCCCGCCTCCACCCGGTCGCCCAGGCGCTTGCACATCACCAGCCCCACCGCCGGGTCGATGGGATCGTCCTTGCGGGCCCGGCCAGCGCCCAGCACCATGGCCGCGGCGCCCACCGCCGCGGCGTCCATGGCCGTCAGGTAGCCCGCCCGCGGCGCCGCGAAGGCCTCCCGGTGACGCGCCCGCGGCAGGCGTTCCGGGTCGTCGACGGCACGGGGGTCGCCGCCCTGGGCGGCGACCAGTCGCCGCAACATGGCCAGCCCGTCCCCGGCCTCGAGGCGCTGGGCCACCAGCCGGCGGCCGGCGTCGGGATCGGGCGCCTTGCCCCCCAGCCACACCATGTACCCGCCCAGGGTGAGGCACAGCTCGGTCAGCGCGGCGGGCCCGCGGCCCTGGAGGGTGGCGATGGCCTCCCGCACCTCGAGGGCGTTGCCCACGGCGCGCCCCAGGGGCTGGTTCATGTCCGTCACCAGCGCCACCACCCGCCGCCCCAGCTGCCGGCCGATGCGGACCATGAGATGGGCCAGCTCCAGCGCCCGGTCCAGGGTCCGCATCAGGGCGCCCGAGCCGACCTTGACGTCGAGGACGATGGCGTCCGCGCCGCCGGCGATCTTCTTCGACATGATGCTGGCGGCGATCAGCGGGATGCTGTCCACGGTGGCCGTGACGTCCCGCAGGGCGTAGAGGCGCTTGTCCGCAGGGACCAGGTCCGCGGTCTGGCCGGCGACGGCGATCCCGATGGATCGCACCTGGCGGATGAACTCGTCGCGGCCCAGCTCGACGCGGAACCCGGGGAAGGACTCCAGCTTGTCCAGGGTTCCCCCGGTGTGCCCGAGGCCGCGACCGGAGAGCTTGGCGACGGGGACGCCGGCGGCCGCCACCAGGGGCGCCACCACCAGGGTGGTCGTGTCGCCCACGCCGCCGGTGCTGTGCTTGTCGACCTTGATGCCCGGGATGTCGCCCAGGTCCACCGTCTCGCCCGAGAAGGCCATGGCCCGGGTGAGGTCCGCCGTCTCGCGGGCGTCCATGCCGCGGAAGAACACGGCCATGGCCCAGGCCGCCACCTGCTCGTCGGGGATGGTGCGCCGGGCGACGCCCTCGACCCACCACTCGATCTCCTCGCGGGTCAGGACGCCGCCGTCCCGCTTCTTCTGGATCAGGTCGTACGCCCGCACGCGGTCCGCCTCCTCGCCGTCCGGGGCCCCGCGGGCCGGCCGCCGGGCACCGGCCGCGCCGGTCCGCCCCATGGCGCCCGCCGGGGGCGCCCCTCCCCGCGGCCGCCGGCCGGCGGCAACCCCACGGCCGACGGCGGCGCCGGCAGCCCCACGGCCCACCGCCGCCGCCTGGCTGCGGCGGGGCTCAGGCCGGTTCGTCCGGCGCCCCGGCCAGGATGGCCAGGCTGGCGCTGGCCCCGATGCGGTTGGCCCCCGCCGCCACCATGCGGCAGGCGGTGGCGTAGTCGCGGATGCCGCCCGCCGCCTTGACGCCCACGTCGGGCCCCACGGCCGCCCGCATGCGGCGCACCGCCTCCTCGCTGGCGCCGCCGGGCCCGAAGCCCGTGGCGGTCTTGACGAACTGGGCCCCGGCCTCCACCGCCAGCCGGCAGGCGAGGTCGATCTCCTCCGGGGTGAGGAGCCCCGTCTCGAGGATCACCTTGACCAGCGCGCCAGCTGCCCGCGCTGCGGCCACCACCCCGTGCAGGTGGTCGACCACCTCGCGGTGGCGGCCCGCCTTGAGCAGGCCGATGGGCTGGACCACGTCGAGCTCGCGCGCCCCCGCGGCCAGGGCCGCCTCGGCCTGGCGCGCCTTGTCCGCCGCGGCGCCGGCGCCCAGGGGGAAGTCGATCACCGTGCAGACCACGGGGTCCGCGTCCGCCAGGAGCTCCGCGGCCAGGGGCACGTAGACCGGGTTGACGCAGACGGCGGCGAAGCCGTGTTCCACCGCCTCGCGACAGAGCCGCTCGATCTGCTCGGGGGTCGCCTCCGGCTTCAGCAGCGTGTGGTCGATGATCGCCGCCAGCTGCCGCCGGCTCGGGGCGGGGCGGGCGGGGACGGGCGCAGGGTCCGGCACGGGCGAAGGGTTCCGGGAAGCACCGGTCATCGGCGGTCCCCCTCCTTGGGTCCTTGGGCGAGCGGGCGCGCCGGCGGCCGGGGCTGCGACGGGCACCGCCGCGGGGTCGCGGCGGCCCGCCGATTCGCCACGGACGCCCAGCGACCCCGGGTCGCGCCAGGCGCCATCGCCGGGCGGATCGCGCCCCGGCTGGCCTCCCCGGTTCGTCCCCCAGCGCGGGACCCAGCGAGGGCGTCCCCACGGGCGTCCCCGCGGCTCGGGCACCCCCGCCCTCCCCTTGGGCCCGGAGCGGAGGTCGCCGCACCGGTCGGGCCGGTGCGGCGGACGCTGGCCCCGCCCTGATGGAGTCTCCGAGAGCACCCGCTGGAGCCCCCAAGAGCGCCGGCGGCTCGACCGCGGCGACGTGGCGCGGCGCCGCTTGCACCAGCCCCGCGCGGCCGGAGTCCCGGCCCCCCGGCCTGCGGCACCCCAGGACCGGCTTGGCGCCCCCTGCCGCGACGGGCCGGCCCGGGCCGCGCCTCACGCCTTGGCCGGCGACGGACGCCCCGAGATCGGATCCGGGTCGACGGAATGACCGGTCGACCCCTGGACCGGCGCCAGCTGGTGATGGCGGCGGCAGCGGGGCTCGTACGTCTCCTTCCCGCCGATCAGGATCACCGGGTCGTCAGGGGCGGCGGGCCGGCCGCCGATCAGCCGCTGGGTGAAGGTGGCCGGTTCGCCGCAGACCACGCAGATGGCCTTGAGCTTGACCACCTCGTCGGCCAGGGCCATCAGCTCGGGCATGGGGCCGAAGGGGCGGCGGGCGAAGTCCATGTCCAGGCCGGAGACGATGACCCGCAACCCCGCCTCCACCAGCTCCAGCACCGTCGGGACGATCCCTGGCGCGAAGAACTGGGCCTCGTCGACGGCGACCACGTCGACCGCCGCGGCCCGGGCCAGTCTCAGCACCTCTTCCGGCCGGTGCGCGGGTACCACGTGCGCCTCCAGGTCGCGACCGTCGTGGGAGGCCACGGCGTCCCGCCGGTAGCGGTGGTCGAGATCCGGCTTGCAGAGCAGCACCCGCCGCCGGGCGATGCGGGCCCGCCGCACCCGGCGCAGGAGCTCCTCCGTCTTGCCGGAGAACATGCCGCCGGTGATCACTTCGAGGTAACCAGCCATGGCGTCCTCCGCTGCCCCGCGCCGCCCGCCGCGCCGGCGCGCGGCGGGCGGCGCGGAGGCTCGGGCCTACTCTTCGCGAGCCGCCGACGCCGTTCCTGCGTCGCGAGCCGCGGGCAGGGTTCCCGCGGCGCCGGTGGCGGGCGGCGCCGCGGCGTCGCGGCCGCCGGCCGCCTCCGCCCCGCCGGTTCCGGGCACCTCGGCCCCGGCAGCCCCGAACGCCACCGCCTCGCCGGTCCCGGACGGCCTTGCGTCGCCACCCCGGGAGGACGTCTCCGCGCCGCCGGCCGCGGACGGCGCCTCCGGGTCGCCGGCACCCGCCCCCCGGCTGGGCCCGCGGTCCCGGCGGCGGTCGCCGGACGGGGGTGCGACGGCCGCCGACGGGCCGTCGGCGGGGCCGGGTTCCTCCGGCGCGGCCGTACGTCCCCCGCGGGCTGGATCGCGCGCCGCGGGGAACCGGCCGGTCGGTCCCCGGCGCGCCTCGATCACGGCGGCCAGCCGTCCCTCGTAGCCCTGGTCGCTGGGCTCGTAGAAGCGGGCCCCCAGGAGCTCGTCGGGGAGGTACTGCTGGCGCACGAAGTGGCCGGGATAGTCGTGGGGATACCGGTAGCCCTGCCCGTGACCCAGGGTCCGCGCCCCCCGGTAGTGGGCATCCCGCAGGTGGCGGGGCACCCCGCGGATCGCCTGCTCCTCCACCGCCTTCCAGGCGGCGTCGATGGCCTTGATCACGGCGTTGCTCTTGGGCGCGGTGGCCAAGTAGAGCACGGCCTCCGCCAGGGGGATGCGGGCCTCGGGCATGCCGACCTGCTCGACGGCGGTGGCAGCCGCCGCCGCCACCTGCAGCGCCCGCGGGTCGGCCAGCCCCACGTCCTCCGCCGCGTGGACCAGCAGCCGGCGGACGATGGTGCGCGGGTCCTCGCCGGCGTAGAGCATCCGCGCCAGCCAGTAGACGGCGGCGTCGGGGTCCGAGCCGCGGATGCTCTTGATCAAGGCGGACATGTGGTCGTAGTGCTCGTCGCCGGTGGGGTCGTAGGCCAGGGCGCGCCGCTGGATGGACTCCTCGGCCACGGACAGGGTGATGCGGCGGACGCCGTCGGCATCGGGCGGGGTGGTCAGCACGGCCAGCTCCAGGGCGTTCAGGGCCGTCCGGGCGTCGCCGCCCGCCACCCGCACCAGGTGCTCCAGGGCGGCGGGTTCCACCTCGACGCGGTACATGCCGAGGCCGCGCTCCCGGTCCTCCAGGGCCCGCCGCAGCAGCCGCCGGACGTGGTCGTCGGAGAGGGGCTCGAGGCGGAAGATCCGCGCCCGCGAGACCAGGGGCGGCACGCAGGCGAAGTACGGGTTCTCCGTGGTGGCGCCGATCAGGGACACCAGACCGCTCTCCAGGTGGGGCAGCAGGGCGTCCTGCTGGGCGCGGTTCCAGCGGTGCACCTCGTCCACGAACAGGACCGTGGACCGACCCTCCACGGCCTGGCGCTCCCGGGCCTCCTCGATCACCCGGCGCAGGTCGGCCACACCCGCCGTCACGGCGTTGAGCGGCTCGAAGTGGGCGCGGGTGGTGCGGGCGATGATCCGCGCCAGGGTGGTCTTGCCCGATCCCGGCGGTCCCCACAGGATGATGGAGCCCAGGCGGTCGGCCTCGATGGCGCGCCGCAGCAGGCGTCCCGGACCCACCAGGTGCTCCTGGCCGACGAACTCGTCCAGGGTGCGCGGACGCATGCGCTCCGCCAGGGGCGCCTGGCGGCGGGCCCGCTCCTCCGCCGCGCGGGTGAACAGGTCGTCGCGTGGGGTCTCCGGGTGCGCCGATCCGCCGGGATGCTTCCTGCGCGCCAAGGTGGTCGGGCTCCCCCTCTTCCGGGCCCGCTCAGCCCTCGGTCAGGATGCGGTGGAAGATCGCCAGCGCCCGGTCCGCATCCGCCGGTCCCACGTCCTTGTGGGTCACCCAGCGCAGGCGCCGGGCGTCGACGGCGTTCACCTTGACCCCGGCCGCGGCCAGGGCTCCCGCCAGCTCGTAGGCCGTCCGTCCGGTGGCCGCGACGTCGGCCATCACGATGTTGGTCTGCACCGCCTCCAGGTCCACGTGCACGCCGGGCAGGTTCGCCAGCCCCTCGGCCAGGCGGCGGGCCAGGGCGTGGTCGTCGGCGAGCCGGTCGATCATCTCGTCCAGCGCCACCAGGCCGGCCGCCGCCAGGATCCCGGCCTGGCGCATGCCGCCGCCCAGGGCCTTGCGATAGCGCCGGGCCTCGGCGATGAAGTCCCGGTCCCCGACCAGCAGCGAACCCACCGGGCAGCCCAGCCCCTTGGAGAGGCTGAACATCACCGAGTCGGCCGGCGCGGCCAGGCGGTCGGCCGGGATGCCCAGGGCCACCGCGGCGTTGAAGATGCGAGCCCCGTCCAGGTGGACCTTGAGGCCGTGCCGGTGGGCCACCTCCGCCAGCGCGGCCGTCTGCTCGGCGGTCATCACCGTGCCGCCCCACCGGTTGTGGGTGTTCTCCAGGCACAGCAGCCGCGGCGGGGGGAAGTGGATGTTGGCCGGCCGGATCGCCGCCTCCACCACCGCGGGGTCCAGCACCCCGCGCCGCGAGGGCAGCGGCCGCACCTGACACGCGGCCCAGAGGGCGACGCCCCCCACCTCGTAGTAGTAGATGTGGGACTCCTCCTCCAGCAGGACCTCGTCGCCCCGCCGCGTGTGGGCGAGCACCGCCGCCTGGTTGGCCATGGTCCCGCTGGGGAAGAACAGGCCCGCCTCCTTGCCCAGCCGCTCGGCGGCCACCTCCTCGAGCCGCCGCACCGTGGGATCCTCGCCGTAGACGTCGTCGCCGACCTCCGCCGCGGCCATGGCGCGGCGCATGGCGGGCGTGGGCTGGGTCACGGTGTCGCTGCGAAAGTCGATGACGTCCGCCACGGAGCGCGTCGCCTCCTCGCCGTCCGCTGCTCCTGCGCCCCCTCGATCGAACCGGGGCGATGGATCGGGACCGCCTCCCGGGCGGTCAACAGTCGTCCCCTCACGTCGGGTGAAAGCCGCAGCGGGGACAGATCCACCCCCACGGCCGCCGCCGGAGGTCCGCACCGCAGGCGGGGCAGGCCGGGACGGGCGCGGCGGCGGGGTGGCGGTCGGCGCCAGCAGCCGCCCCGCCGAGCCCCCCGGGGCGCGGGCGCGGCTGCCGTGGGCTGCCCTCCCGCCCGCACCCCCCTCCGGCGCGGGGTCGCCCGCGGCCGCCTTGCGGCCTCCGCCCGCCGGCGGCGCCCCGACCGCCCCGACCTCCTCCGGTCCCACGGGCGCTCCCTCCTCCGCGGCCCCCACGGATGCAACGCCGCATCCCTAGAGGGGGCGGGGCTGCGGCCCACCGGCCGCAGCCCCGCCCCCTCCCCTCGCCTCAGCCGATGGCCTTCCGGATCTCCTGCTCCAGCTCCTCCTTGGGCCGGAAGCCGACGATGCGGACCACGGGCTCCCCGCCCTTGAAGACGATCAGGGTCGGGATGGACATCACCCCGTAGCGGCCCGCGATGGCGCCGTGATCGTCCACGTTCAGCTTGGTCACCTTCAGCCGGTCGGCGTACTCCTGGGCGATCTCCTCGACGATGGGCGCGATCATCCGGCACGGACCGCACCACGGGGCCCAGAAGTCCACCAGCACCGGCTTGTCCGACTGCAGCACCTCGGCATCGAAGCGGTCGGCGGTGAGCTCCACGACTCCCGCTGCCATGGCCACGCCTCCCTTGTCCTCGGTTCGGCTGGGGCACGCCGGCTTGGCGGCACCCCCGCCACCGGCCGGCCAGGTCCGTCCGGCCGCGCGGGGACGTCGCCCCCGCAGGCGGGCCCTCGGCGGCGCCGCGCCGGGCCAGGGACCCGGCTCGCCGCGCCCCGCGGCCCACCGTCCCGCGGCCCGGGGCCCGGTCCGCCCCATCCGGCGGGGCCCGGCGCGTCCCCAACCGCGGGGTACGCCTCCATCATAAACCACCCCCGGCCGGCCGCCCAACAAGCCGCCGACCCCCGAGCCGGCCGGGGAACCCTCCGGGCAAACAAAAACACGACACCCCGCGTGTGCCGTGGCGGCGAGAGTCTTTGAACCCCTTCCCCCACAGGTGGGTGCCCTCCCACGACCGTCTTGCCCGTCCCCTGACCGTGGGGGCATGGACGCAGGCCGCGGAGAGCCGGGCTCCCTTGCTCTCGGTGTTGGATCAAGACCTTCGGCACGCCACGCGCACCGCAGGGTGCCATGCGGCTCCGCTCGGACCGACTCCATCCTAGCATGGCCCGGCGGCGGCCTTCAACGCCGCCCGACCGGGGGTTTCCACCGGGACGCGCCGGCGTTACCGCGCCTGGACCCGCAGATGCAGCTCTGCCAGCTGCCCGGGGTCGACCTCGGCCGGGGCGCCCGTCAGCGGGTCGACGGCGCGCGCCGTCTTGGGAAAGGCGATCACGTCGCGGATGTTGGACGTGCCGACCGCCAGCATGATCAGGCGGTCGAAGCCGAAGGCGATGCCGCCGTGGGGAGGCGGGCCGTACTCGAAGGCCTCCAGGAGGAAGCCGAACCGCTCGCGGGCCTTCTCCGGCGGCAGGGCGATGGCACGGAACACCCGTTCCTGGACGTCCCGCCGGTGGATGCGGATGCTGCCGCCGCCGACCTCGACGCCGTTGACCACCAGGTCGTAGGCCTTGGCCCGCACCGCCGCCGGGTCCGTCTCCAGACGATCCAGGTCGTCGTCCCGGGGCGCGGTGAAGGGATGGTGGCGCGCCACGTAGCGTCCCTCGTCCTCGTCCCACTCCAGCAGCGGGAAGTCGACCACCCACGCCATCGCCCACGGTCGGCGCCGGGGCCAGCCGAGGCGCTCGGCCAGGTCGAGGCGCAGCCTGCCCAGCGCCACCGACGCGCGCTCCGGCTGATCGGCGCACAGCAGCAGCAGGTCGCCCGCCCGGACGCCCAGCCGCTCGGCCAGGGCCGTCCGCTCCTCCGACGTGAAGAACTTCACCACCGGCCCGCGCCAGCTGGCAGGATCGGCCTGGGGCACCGCGACCCACGCCACCCCCGCGGCCCCGGCCGCCCGGGCGGCCTCGTCCAGCCCGTCCAGCTCCCGCCGCGACAGCGTCGCACCGCCCGGCGCCCGCAGGGCCCGCACCGCGCCGCCGGCGTCGAGGACCGCCCGAAAGGCGCGGAACCCGGTTTCGGCGAAGACGTCGCTGACGTCGGCAATGGCGGGTTCGTAGCGCAGGTCGGGCTTGTCCGTGCCGTACCGGTCCATGGCCTCCGCGTAGGACAGTCGCGGCAGGGGCAGCGGCACGTCCACACCCAGCAGCTCCCGCCACAGCTCGGCCATCATGCCCTCCGCCACGGCCAGCACGTCGTCCACGTCGACGAAGCTCATCTCCACGTCGATCTGGGTGAACTCCGGCTGGCGGTCGGCCCGCAGGTCCTCGTCGCGGAAGCAGCGCACGATCTGGAAGTAGCGCTCGATCCCGCCCACCATCAAGAGCTGCTTGAAGAGCTGGGGGGACTGGGGCAGGGCGTAGAAGCGGCCGGGGTACAGCCGGCTGGGCACCAGGTAGTCCCGGGCCCCCTCGGGCGTGCTGCGGGTGAGCATCGGCGTCTCCACCTCGAGGAAGCCCAGCCGGTCGAAGTACCGCCGCACCACCTGGTAGGCCCGGTGGCGGACCCAGAGGTTGTGGAACATCTCCGGTCGGCGCAGGTCCAGGTAGCGATAGCGCAGGCGCAGGGTCTCGTCCACGTCGCCGGCCGCGTCCAGCGCGAAGGGGGGCGTCTTGCTCGGGGCCAGGATCCGGAGCTCTTCCGGCACCAGTTCGACCTCCCCCGTGGCCAGACGCGGGTTCACCGCCTCCGGCGCCCGTCGGCGCACGGGACCGCGCGCGGCGACGACGAACTCGGCGCGCAGCGCCTCGGCGGCGCGCACCACCGCCTCGGGCGCCTCGGCCCGATTGATCACCAGCTGGAGCCGACCGGTGCGGTCCCGGATCTCGACGAACTTCATGCCGCCCAGGTCCCGCACCCGGTGGACCCACCCCGCCACCGCCAGGGTGCGGCCCACGTGCTCCGGCCGGACCTCGCCGCAGCCCAGGTCACGCCCCGTGGCGCCCTGGCGCCACGGGCGCAGGCTCGGCGCCGGCGCCCCTCCGGCCCGGGTTGGCTCCGCCATGCCGCTCATTCCCCCTCCACCTCCGCCGCGCCGCTGCCGGTCCCCGCGGCCGCATCCCGGCGGCCGGCGGCCGCCGGCGGGGCGTCCCCCGTCGCCCCGCGGCCGGACGACCCCCGGGAGGCGACCGGGGACGCAGCCGCGGCCTCCGCGCCGCCGGCCCCCGACGCCGCCTGCAGGAATCCGGCCAGCTCCGCCAGGGCGACCTGCCGCTGGGTCCCGCTGGCCATGTGCCGGACCGTGGCCTGGCCCGCGGCCCACTCCGCATCCCCCAGGATCACCACGTGGCGCGCCCCCAGCCGCCCCGCCGCCCGCAGCTGGGCCTTGAGGCTCCGCCCCACGTGATCCATGTCGACGCCCAGACCCGCGCGCCGCAGGTCCTGCACCAGGCGCAGCGCCCGGGTCCGCGGCACGGCCCCCGTCACGGCCACGTAGGCGTCCAGCGCCGGCGGCGTCCCCGGCAGGCGCCCCACCGCCTCCAGCGTGAGCAGCAGGCGCTCGAGGCCCATGCCGAATCCCACGCCCGGCGTCGGCGGTCCCCCCAGGAGCTCGATCAAGCCGTCGTAGCGACCGCCGCCGCAGACGGTGTCCTGGGCCCCCAGGCCGCCGTAGCGGATCTCGAAGACGGTGCGGGTGTAGTAGTCCAGCCCCCGCACCAGGCCGGGGTCCAGTCGGTATGCGATGCCCAGGGCGTCCAGCGCACCCTGGAGCGCCTCGAAGTGGGCCCGGCAGGCCTCGCACAGGTAGTCCACCGTCCGCGGCGCGCCCGCCTTGTGGGGCTGGTCCTCCGGCACCTTGCAGTCCAGCAGCCGCAGGGGGTTGGACTCCAGCCGGGCGCGGCAGTCGGCGCACAGTCGCGCCGCCCGCGGGCGATAGTACTCCAGCAGCGCCTGCCGGTAGCGGGGGCGACAGACGGGGCAACCGATGCTATTGAGGTGCACCGCCAGCCCCTCCAGGCCGAGCTCGGCGAAGAGGGTCACGGCCAGCGCGATGATCTCCGCGTCGGCCGTCGCCTCGCCGGCACCGAAGACCTCCACCCCGAACTGGACGTGCTGGCGGTACCGCCCCGCCTGGGGCCGCTCGTGGCGGAACATCGGCTGGATGTAGTAGAGCTTCACCGGTTGGGGACCGTTGTGGAGCCCGTTCTCCAGGTACGCGCGCACGGCGGCCGCCGTCCCCTCGGGCCGCAGCACCAGTTGCCGATCGCTGCCCGGCGGCGTCAGCACGTACATCTCCTTCTGAACGATGTCCGTGGTCTCCCCCACGGTGCGCTGGAAGAGCTCCCGCGCCTCCAGGACCGGCGTCCGCAGCTCCCCGAAGCCGAACCGCCGCGCCACGTCGCGGATCCGGGCCTCGAGGGCCTGCCAGCGCGGCGCCTCCAGGGGGGTGACGTCGTACGTCCCGCGGGGACGCTGGACGCGCTCCAAGGCCTTCCCTCCCCACCTCGACGGCTTGTCCCGGGCCACCTGGCAGCCGGAACCGGCGGGGTCGTCGGCGAGCCGGCGCCGGCTCACGCCCCCGGCGCCCCGTGCGGAGCCGGGCGGTCGGCACCGCGGCGATCCGGCGACCGGCGGACGAACCGGCGCGATCCGGCGGCGCCCCCGCTCCCGCCCCCGTCCCGGGCCTGCCCGGGATGCCGTCCGCGCCCCGCGCCCAGGCCACGCCCGGGGCGCCGGCTGCCGTCCGCCCCGCGGGCGGAAGCGCCGAAGCGTCCTGCCGGCCCGCGGCAGGGGGCGCCCCGCCCCGGCCTAGCCCCGACTGTCCAGCCAGAGGGTGACGGGCCCGTCGTTGACCAGTTCCACCTGCATGTCCGCCCCGAACCAGCCCGTCTGGACGGCCAGCCCCCGCGCGGCCAGGGCCGCCGCCACCGCCTCGTAGAGCGGCTCGGCCTCCGCAGGTGGCGCCGCGGCGGTGAAGGAGGGCCGCCGGCCCCGGCGACAGTCGCCCAGCAGGGTGAACTGGGAGATCAGCAGCACCGCGCCCGCCACCTCGCGGACCGAGCGCTCGAAGTGCCGCCCGGCGGCATCGCCCTCCCCGGGGAAGATCCGCAGGTGGGCGATCTTCTCCGCCATCCACTCCACGTCCGCCGGCCCGTCGCCCCGCTCCACCCCGAGCAAAACAACAACCCCTCGACCGATGGTGCGAGGGGCTTGCCCGGCGGTGCGCACCGACGCCCGGGCCACCCGCTGGATCACGGCCCGCATGCCCGACCTCCGTCCCGCACCGGATGCCTTCCCTCGCCGTCCCCGCCGCCCCGCCGGCCGCGGCCGTGCCGCCCCGCGGGCCCGCCCGCCTCGGGCGGCTCGCGTCGCGGCATCGCCCGGCCCTCGCCTTGCGCCGGAGGGCGACCGGCGCGGCCCGCGGCTCCCGCCGCCCCTACCGCCGACCGATCCGCGCCCCCGGCCCGGGCCGCCACCGCCCGGCACGGCGGCCCGGCGCCATGCTGCCCGATCCGCCCGCCGTCCCGCCCCCGGCCATCCGCCGGCGGCGACCCCGGCCGGACGGGACGCGCAGGGCTACCGGCTGGCCACCCGCTCCACCCGGATCACGTCCCGGACCCGTTCCAGCTGGCGCCGCAGCTGGTCGAACTGCTCCAGGTTCTGGACCTCCACCACCAGGTCGATGGTGGCGGTCCCGTCCTTGTGGGTGCGCGTCCGGGCGGCCAGGATGTTGCGGCGGGTGTCGGCCACCACCGCGGTGATGTCCGAGAGCAGGCCGACCCGGTCGTAGCAGGAGATCTCGACCGCCACCGGGAACGCCTGCCCGGCCACCTGGTCCCAGCTGACGTCGATCAGCCGCCGGTCGGCCTCCGGGCTCGCCTTGAGCATAGTGCAATCGGCCCGGTGGATCGAGACCCCTCGCCCTCGGGTCACGTATCCGACGATGGGGTCGCCGGGCACGGGATTGCAGCAGCGGGAGAACCGGACCAGGACGTGGTCAAGGCCGTCCACCCGCACGCCGGCCCGGGCCGCGGGCGTGCCACCGCGTCGGTCCGCGTCCTCCGCCGCCGGATCCGGCGGCGCCGCCCCGCCCTCCGCCGCGTCGCGGGCCTGCTGCCGCCGGTAGAGCTCCCGCAACCGGCCCGCCACCTGGCCGGCCGCCACGCCACCGTAGCCGATGGCGACCAACAGCTCCTCGCCGTCGGGCAGGTTGTACCGGCCGGCCACCTCGTCCAGCCAGTCCTTGCGCCAGACCTCCCGCACGGGCAGGCCGTGGGCCCTGAGCTCGTGCTCCAGCATGAGGCGCCCGCGCTCCAGGTTCTCGTCCCGCCGCTGCTTCTTGAGCCATTGGCGGATGCGGCTGCGGGCCGTGGAGGTGCGGACGAACTGCAGCCAGTCGGCGGAGGGGCCGCCGGATTGCTTGTTCGTCAGGATCTCGACGATGTCGCCGTTCTTCAGCCGGTAGTCCAGGGGCACGATGCGGCCGTTGACCTTGGCGCCCACGCAGTGATGGCCGATCTCGGTGTGGATGCGATAGGCGAAGTCCACCGGCGTCGAACCCGCCGGCAGGTCGATCACGTCCCCCTTGGGCGTGAAGACGAAGACCTCGTCGGAGAAGACGTCGATCTTGAGCGACTCCATGAACTCCCGGGCGTCGCCCAGGTCGTTCTGCCACTCCAGGATCTGGCGCAGCCAGGCCAGCTTGGCGTCGAAGTCCTTGTCGGTGCGGCCCCGCTCCTTGTACCGCCAGTGGGCGGCGATGCCGTACTCGGCGGTGCGGTGCATGTCCCACGTGCGGATCTGGATCTCGAAGGGCTCGCCCTGGGGGCCGATGACCGTGGTGTGCAGGGACTGGTACATGTTGGACTTCGGCGTGGCGATGTAGTCCTTGAAGCGGCCGGGCAGCGGCCGCCAGATGGTGTGGACCACGCCCAGGGCCCCGTAGCAGTCCTTCACCGTGTCGACGATGACCCGCACGGCGATGAGGTCGTAGATCTGGGACAGGTCCTTGCCCTGCTCGTACATCTTGCGGTAGATGCTGTAGAAGTGCTTCGCCCTTCCCTGGATGTCCGCCCGGATGCCGGCCTCGGCCAGGCGCGCCTTCAAGGTGGCGATGATCACCTGGGCCAGCGCCTCGCGCTCGGCCCGCTTGCGCGGGATGCGCTCCGCCAGCTCCCGGTAGTGCTCGGGCTCCAGATAGCGCAGCGCCAGGTCCTCCAGCTCGCACTGGATCTGGGACATCCCCAGCCGGTGGGCCAGCGGCGCGAAGATCTCCAGGGTCTCGCGGGACTTGGCGATCTGCTTCTCCCGCGGCACCACCGACAGCGTCCGCATGTTGTGCAGCCGGTCGGCGAGCTTGATCAGCACGACGCGGATGTCCCGCGCCATGGCGAGGAACATCTTGCGCAGGTTCTCCGCCTGTTCCTCCAGGCGGGTGCGCCACTCGATCCGGTTGAGCTTGGTCACCCCGTCGACCAGCAGCGCCACCTCCGGCCCGAACTCCCGCTCCACCTGCTCCAGGGTCACGGGCGTGTCCTCCACCGTGTCGTGGAGCAGGGCGGCCACCAGGGTGGCGGCGTCGAGCTCCAGATCGGCCAGGATCAGCGCCACGGCCAGGGGGTGCTCGATGAAGTCCTGACCCGAGGCGCGCTTCTGGCCGTGATGGGCCGCCTTGCTGAACTCGAAGGCGCGGCGCAGCCACTCCAGCTCCTCCGCGCCCAGGTAGCGCCCCGCCCGCTCCAACAGGGCATCGGGCGTGATGGATGGCTGCAGCTCCACCGCCACGGGCCAGACACCCCCTTCCCGCGTGCGCTCGTTGCCGTCGGGGGCCTGCCTCTCAGCCGCCGGCCGTGCCGGCGGCGGTGCCCCCCGCGGGGCCGGGCCGGGTCCCGGCGCCGGCGTCTCCGCTGCGGCGTCTTATCACTTCATTGTAGCTCGGCGGCAGGGGCAAGGCCAGGGGATGGGCCAGCCCGCGCTCCGCCTCGGCCCAGCGGCCCGCCGCCAGGGCCGCCGCCACCCCGTCCAGCAGGCGGCGGCGGGCCATCCCTGTGCGGTAGCGCGGGCTGTGGTTGAGGTCGAAGGCGCGCCGGCCCCGCGGGGCCAGCGCCCAGGCCCGCTCGCTGGCGTCCACGGGCGTCAGCACGCCCGCCTCGCGCAGGATCTCCACCGCCGCGCGCACCGTATGCCGGGGCCACCCCGGCAGGTGGCGGGCCAGGGCATCCACCACGGCCGCCAGGTCGCCGGGGACCACGGGCCCGCCCACCGGCCCCCTCCCACGGCCCCCCGCCGCACCGCCGCCTGTCGCCGCCACCCGCTCCAGCGCCGCGTACACGCGGGTCAGCATCCCGCGATCCGGGTAGAGCTCCGCCGTCCAGCGGCGGCGGCGCTCCACCTCCGCGGCCAGCCAGGCCGCGCGCTGGGCCGCGGCCGGCCGCACGTCGGCGACGTGTAGGTCGACCCGTTCCTCCCCGCGGAAGGTGCCGACCCGCGGGCGGACGGCCACCTCCACCCGCCCCACCCGCCGGACGCGCTCGGCCAGGGCACCGAGTCCGAAGGCCACCGCGGATCCGCCTGCCCACTCCAGGCGCAGGTGCTCGCCCTCCTCGCCCACGGGGCGCGCCGCCACGGGTCCGAGGTCCACCAGGGCGATCACCGGCTCGGGATGGCCCTCGCCGAAGGGGGCCAATCGCTCCAGCTCGCGGACGGCGGCCACGGTCACCTCGTCCGGGCGCGCCACGGCGTCCACCTCCAGCAGCGGCACCCGGTCCTCCGGCGCCAGGTGGGCGCGGGCCTCCGCCGCCAGTCGCTGGCCGAGATCGCCCCATCGCGCTGCGGGCAGGGTGAAGCCGGCCGCCTGGGCGTGGCCGCCGAACCGGTCGAAGAGCTCGGCGCACGCCTCGAGCGCCCGGAACAGGTGGAACCCGGCGATGCTGCGGCCCGAACCGGTGATGCGATCCCCCTCGCGGCGACCCACCAGCGCAGGCCGGTGGAAGACGTCCACCAGCCGCGACGCCACGATGCCCAGGACGCCCTGGTGCCAGCGGGGGTCGGCCAGGGCGATGACCTCGCCGCCGATCAGCCCCTCCCCCCGCTCCAGCCGGGCCAGGGCCTGGCCGAGGGCCAGCTCCTCCTGCTGGCGGCGCAGCCGGTTCAGCTGCTCGACGGCTAGCGCCAGGGCGCGGGCGCGGGTCCTCGAGTCGGTGGCCAGCAGCTCGAAGGCCTGGGACGCCGATCCCATGCGACCGGCGGCGTTGAGCCGCGGCGCCAGGATGAAGGCCACGCCGTGGGCGTCCAGGCGGGTGTCGGAGAGCCCCGCCGCCTCGGCCAGCGCCGCCAGGCCGGGCAGGGGGCTGGCGGCCAGTTCCTCCAGTCCCCGCTGGACCAGGGTGCGGTTCTCGTCCTGGAGGGGCACCACGTCGGCCACCGTGGCCACGGCGGCCAGCTGCCACCATTCGGACGGGGCCGGTTCGTCCCCCACCAGCGCCTGGAGCAGCTTGAACACCACGCCTGTGCCACACAGGCCCCGCCAGGGATACTCGCTGTCCGGACGATGGGGGTTGACCACCGCCAGCGCCGGCGGCAGGTCGCCCTGCACCTGGTGGTGATCGGTGACGATGGTGTCGATGCCCCGGCGCCGCGCCTCCGCCAGGGGACCGTGGGCGGCGATGCCGTTGTCCACGGTGATCAGCAGCGTGGCACCGACGGCGTCCGCGACGTCCAGGGCGCCGCCGGGCACGCCATAGCCCTCCCGCAGCCGGTCGGGGATGTAGACCTCGACCCGGGCCGCCGGCTCGAGGCGTCGCAGGCCGCGGTACAGCAAGGCGGCCGCCGCGACGCCGTCGGCGTCGTAGTCGCCGACGACGAGGATGCCCTCGCCGCGGGCCAGGGCGCGGCGGATGCGATCCACCGCCGCCTCCATGTCCGGCAGCCGGAAGGGGTCCCGCAGCGGCGGGCCGCCCTGGAGCAGCTGCCGGGCCTGGGACGCGTCGGCGAAGCCCCGGGCGGCCAGAACCCGCGCCGTGAGGGGCGTGATGCCCAGGGCCTGGGCCAGCCGGGCCGCCGCCTGCGCCGACGCCGGGCGCACCCGCCACCGCCGGCCCAGGAGCGGCGGCCTCATCCCACGGATCCCCCCCGCCTGCCCTGCCGCCACCGGATCCCGTCCCCCAGGCCCCGGGGTCCGGCGCGAGACGGCACCCGGCCGTGCGCACCGGGTGCCGATTCGTGGGGTCCCGACACGTCCATCGCCTCCACAGGGTGGAGGCCTTCGACAGGGGGAGGGGGTTTCCTGCGTCGCGGCAGCGCTGGTCGCCACTGCTAGACGCCGCGGACGCGCTCCTTGCGCTGGGCCCGCTCGCGGTGGACGATGGAGACCAGGGTGTCGCGCTCCAGCTCGTCCACCACGTACAGCCGACCGCCCGCCGCCCCGACCAGTTCCCGGAGATACCGCTCG
This sequence comes from Thermaerobacter sp. FW80, assembly GCF_004634385.1. NCBI lineage: Bacteria > Bacillati > Bacillota > Clostridia > Eubacteriales > Clostridiales Family XVII. Incertae Sedis > Thermaerobacter > Thermaerobacter sp. FW80. Next base: position 2,353,373 of record NZ_CP037895.1, read on the forward strand.
TTGGGCTGCAGGCCGATGCAGGTGAAGGCGATGCGACCGAACCGCCCCTGCCCCAGCTGGCGCGCGACCTGGACGGCGTCCTCCAGCGGGTTGGCGGTCCGGTAGGGCACCGTCGGGATGCCGTCGGTGATCAGCACCAACAGCGGGTTGCGGGCCCGGGCCTGGCGCAGGTAGCTGGCGGCCACCTCCAGACCCTGGGCCAGGGGGGTCAACCCGTAGGGCTGGATCTGGCCGAGTCCCCGCTCGACGCGGACGGTGTTGCGGGTCAGCGGGACCTGGACTTGGACCATGCGCTCCTGGAAGGTGATCACCGCCACCCGGTCGCGGGTGGTGACCAGGAGCTGGTGCGCCAGGTCCTTGGCCGCCCGGATGCGGCTGCCCGCCATGCTGGCGCTGGCATCCAGCACCAGGCCCACGTCCACGGGATGCCGGCGCACGCGGCGGTGGAGACGCAGATCGCAGGCCTGGAGCCGCAGCGGGAGCCCGCCCCGCACCAGGGCGGCCAGCACGGACTCGGCCACGGCCAGCCCGTCGCCCCCGGCACCCGGTTGCCAGGGGCGCACCGCGCGCCGCCGCACGTGGCGGCCGCGCTCGTCGTCGTAGACCGTCACCCGGCCGTGGCCCGGCCGCGCATCCGGTCGCGTCGGACGGACGCGCAACAGCCGCCGCAAGGCGGTGCGCACGGCGGCCGGCTCGTCCAGGAGCAGGCCCAGCAGCTGCCGGCCCCGGGCGGTCAACCGGTACTGCTCCCCCTCCCGCTCCACCAACCCCGCCTCTCGGAGTTGGTTCAGCCAGCGGCGCAGCTCCTCGTAGCTGGCGCCGGGCAGCTGCAGGTCGCGCCATGCCGCGCCTCGCTCCAGGCGCTCCAGCAGCGCCGCCGCCAGGTCGATGCCCGTCTCGCGCAGCCACCCCAGCGAGCGGGCCAGCAGCTGGTGCCGGACGGCCTCCCCTGCGCCCGCGGCCGGCAGGTCGCCCATCCCGTCGGCGTCGGCCGCCCCCTCGGGGTCCCCAGCGGACGAACCGGCAGCGGGTGCGGCAGCGGGCGCGGGGCCCTCGGGTTCGGCGTGGCCGCCCCGGCGGGGCGCCGGCCGCGACACCTCCCCGCTGCGGACCCCGAAGCCCTCCCCCACGGGATCCACGGGATGGGGCGGGGGCAGCACCGGCCCCGAGCGCCGGCGGCCAAGGCCCAGGCGGCTTGCGATCCCCTGCCGCGCATCGATCTCCAGCCCGGCGGCGTCGGGGTCGACCCCCCGTCCCATCGGGCCCCGCCCCAGCTCCCCGGAGCCGGGGGCATGGCCGTCGGCGCCGTCCCCGGCAGGCCCGGGGCGACCGGCGGTACCGGGCTCGCCCCCGGTCGCACCGGGCCGGCCGCCCGGGGTGGCACCCGGCCGCCCGTCCTCCCTTAGCAGCGAGTCCGAGGCGGTCTCGTAGTCGCTGAGGTCCAGGGGGGCGCCGCCTCGCCCGGCTACCACCTCCACCGTCTCGACGCGGCGCAGCTCCAGACCGGCGGCGAGGACCGCCTCCTCGGCGGCGGCCACGGCGTAGATCGCGAAGCCCCACAGGGCGCGGGGGAGGCCGATGGCCAGGTGGACGTGGTTGCGGTGGGCTAGGCGCAGGGAGAGCCGCCGGCCGTAGATCAGGGAGCCGGAGGCGCGGCCGCCGCCGGTGCCCGTCTGCAGGTCGACGAGATCGGGGATGCGTTCCACCGCCAGGCCCGCCACGCGGTGGGCGCCGGCATCGCGGGCGAAGATCCGGGCGGCGCGGGCCAGGTTGCGCGCCACCAGGCGGTGGTCCACCTCGCCGTCGGCGTGGAAGACGTCCACGTGGAGCACCTGGCCGGGGCGGGACCGCCCGTAGAAGACCCGGCCCGCGTCGGCATCCCGCAGCACCTGGACGACGCCCGGGCGGCCCACCACCAGCAGGTGCACGCAGGTGCTGGCGACGGCGGCCTCGCCGATGCCCGCCGCGCCCCGGGCCAGCGACTCGAGGAGGCGCGCGGTCAGGTCGGCCTGCCGGCCCAGCCGCTCGGTGAGGCGTTCGATGCCCGCGATCCCCGGGGTCACTGGGGGCCCCAGGACCGGAGGGCCCGGTCCCGCGTCAGCTCGAGCAGCGGCCGGGCGCGGCGGGGCGGGGTGGTCCCCGGCCGGGCGCCGGGACGCGCGGTCCCGGCGCCCGGCCGGACCGGGTCCGTGCCCATGGGGGTGCCGTCGGCGCCCGGTCGCCACGGGCCCGCGCCGGTCTCGGCCGTGGCGGGCGAGGCGGTGCCGGCCGGACCCGGGCCGACCAGGGCGGAACCGGCCCCCCCGGGGCCCACGGGCCCCGGGGGGGCCGAGCCCTCGCCGCGGGTCCCGCCGCCGGCGGGACCCGCGGCCGAGCCGGTGCACCCCGGGGTGGCGCGGCCCGGGCCGCCGGCCGCCGGCCGGGCGGCCCGGGCCAGCATGTCCCGCAGCCGGCCCCAAACCCCGGCCGTCCCCCCATCCGGGCCCGTCGGCTCCCCGGAGCGGCCCGCCGCGGACCGTGCCGCAGGCTGCGCCGCGGCATGGCCTGGACCCGGAACGCCGGCCGCCCCGGCCGACGTCACGGCCCCGCCGCCGGGGACGGCACCCCAGCCGGCGGCCCCGGTGGGCCAGGTCGCCGGCTCGCCGGCGGCCGGATCCCCGACCGCATCGTCGGCGCCCGGGGCGCCGGCCCCGCCGCTGCCGTCGCGGCTCAGAAACTCCAAGACCTCCCCCAGCGCCCCGGCCTCCACGCGGTGGCGGAGGACGGCGGGCGCCACCTCCAGGAGATCCTCCCGCCGCACCCGGCGCCGACCCGCGCGGGCGGCGTAGAGGGCGGCCGCGTGGCGCCACGCCTCCAGGGCGCGCAGGCTCTCCAGGCGGAACTGGACGTAGACCTCGGCCAGCAGCTCCAGCAGGGGCTCCGGGAACTGGGGCCGCCGCCGGGCCGCCTCCCACCACCGCCGGTCCCACCCGTCGGCCCCGTCCCCGGACCGCGTCTCCGTGGCCGGCGGCTTCTCGAGCGGGCCCCCGCGCCCGTCCGCCGGCCCGGAGTCCTCGGCCGGCACGCCTCCCGGTCGACCCTGCCATCCCGGCAGGGCTCGGGCATCCGCGGCCGCCACGCGGTCCGTCCGCCCGTCACCCCCCGGTACCGGCGCAGCGCCCGTCGCCCCGGCCCGCCCCGCCGGCCGGCCGTCGCCCGCTCCCGCCCCGGCGGCCTCCGCGACCGCCGGCCCCCCGCGGGGTCGCCGCCGTCGCCCAAGGCGGCGGCTGTCGCCGTCACGCCCGCCGGTCGCGCGAGACCGGCGCCGGGCGACCGCTGGTCCCCCGGGCGCGCGCCCCCGGGCCCGGGCGGCGGCGCCCCCGTCGGGCATCCGCTGGCAGCCCCGGCCGACGGCCCGTCGGCGGCGGGGGCCGGCGGCGGGACCGCGGCCTCCGCCGCCGCCCGGGCCCGGGCTTCGCCGAGGAGGAGGATGCGCTTGACCAGCCACGGTTCGCCCGGGCGGCGCACGTCCAGCACCAGGTCGAAGCGGTCCGACAGCTGGCGGCGGATCTCCTCCAGCGGCCCCGGCTCCTCGTCGGGGTTGGAGGCCGCCCACACCGCCACCCGCACGGGGATCTCCACCGGGGGCAGGCCCGTCTCCTCGATCTGCAGCCGCCCGGGCTTGGTGCCCATCACGTCCAGCAGGCAGTCCGCCAGCTCCGGGGCCACGTCGGCCAGGCGGTTGATCTCGTCCACCAGCACGATGCCGCGGTGCGCCTGGGCCAGGGTGCCCGGCAGCAGCGCCGCCTCGGGCCGCTGGCCGTCGGTCAACCGTGCCAGGTCCAGGCTGCCGATGACGGTGCCCACCTTGGCCGACGGCGAGATCTCGCGGAAGGGCATCGGGATCCACTCGGTGCCGTGGGCGGCGATCCGCTCGGGGTCCCAGTGGGCGTGCAGGGGGCAGTGGGGGGCGCGCGGATCGCAGTTGTACGGGCAACCGCGGATCCGCTGGATGCGCGGCAGGATGCGGCGCGCGGCGCGGAGGATGGTGGTCTTGCCGGTCCCCCGCACCCCCTCGGCATGCAGGTGCAGCGGCTCGCCCCAGAGCTGGGCGATGATGGACATCTCCACGGCCTCGAAGAGCTGGCGGTTCCCCTCGTGCCGGATCAGCGACCCGTACTCCTGCATGCGGCCCCACCCCCGCCCGGATTGACCGTCCCCGGGGTCCGTCCGCCCGGCCGCCGCGCCGCGAGCCCACCCGGCGGTCGCCATCCCATGGCCCGCCGGAGCGTCCCGGGCCGGGCGCCGCGGGCCCCGGCGCGCATCGCGGCGGGGCCCCGCCCCGGGCCGCCATCCCGCCGCGGACCCGCATCCTCCGTCCGGATTCCCCGCGCGGGCGCCCGGCCGGAGAACCGGCGGCGCAGGTTAGTCTGGCCGCCCCCCTCGCAAAAAAACCACCGGGCCCAGGGCCCGGTGGCAGCCGGGTTCTTCCGTCCCCGTGGGATGGGGGTGCTCCTTCAGTCCACCGCCCGCGCCGCCGCGCGCCGCCGGGCGGCCCGCTGGCGCAGCACGTACCAGAGGGGGCTGGCGACGAAGATCGAGGAGTAGGTCCCGAAGAGGATGCCGAAGAACAGCGCGCCGGCGAAGGCGCGGATCGTCTCGCCGCCGAAGGCGAAGACCGCCGCCAGGGCGAGCAGGGTCGTGGTGCCGGTCAGCAGCGAGCGACGCAGCACCTGCCGGATGGAGCGGTCCACCAGCTGGTCCAGGGGCTCCTTGCGGCGCAGGCGCAGGTTCTCGCGGATGCGGTCGAACACCACCACGGTGTCGTTGATGGAGTAGCCGAACACGGTCAGCAGCGCCGCGATGAAGGACGAGTCCACCTGCCACTGCAGCAGGGCGAACAGGCCGACCACCATGAAGACGTCGTGCAGCATGGCCAGGATGGCCGCCACGGCGAACCAGAACTCGAACCGGATCGTCATGTAGACGACCATCCCCACCGTGGCCAGGGCCAGGGCCAGGATGCCCCTCTCGCGGATCTCCCGGCCGATGGCGGGGCTGATGCTGTCGAACTGCTCGAGCCGGACCGGGCCGAGCCGCTCCTCCAGGGCGCGGAGGACCCGCTGCTGGGTGGCCTGGTCCACGGCGGGCGTGCGCAGCAGCGCCACCCGGTCGCCCTCGCTGAGCTGGACGACGGCGTCCTCCACGCCCTGCTCCGCCAGGACGGACCGCACCGCGCCCGCGGTCACGGTCCGCTCGAAGCGCAGGGTCCAGGCGGCGCCGCCGGTGAACTCCACGTTGTAGTTGAGGCCGCGCACGGCCCAGGCGATCATGCCCGCCGCCAGCAGGAGCAGGCTGAGGGCGAAGGCCACGCCCCGGGTGCGGACGAACGAGAACCCCTTCACCGCGCCCCACCCCGCACGCCGAACAGCCGGCTGGGCTGCCGGAAGAGCTCCGCGTCCACCAGGTTCCGCAGGAAGAACCGGGTCAGGGTGATGGCGGTGAACATGCTGGCGACCACGCCGACGGCCAGGGTGACGGCGAAGCCTCGCACCGGGCCGGTGCCCAGGCCGTAGAGCACGGCGACCGCGATCAGGGTGGTCAGGTTGGAGTCCAGGATCGCGGAGAAGGCGTTACGGAACCCCGCCTCCAGGGCCGCCCGGATGGTCTTGCCCGCCCTGAGCTCGTCCTTGATGCGCTCGTAGATCAGCACGTTGGCGTCCACCGCCATGCCGACCGACATGACGAACCCGGCGATGCCGGGCAGGGTCAGCGTGGCGTCGAGACCGTAGAGGGCCGCGGCGGTCAGCAAGAGGTAGACGCCCAGGGCCACCACGGCCCAGAACCCCGGGATCCGGTAGACGACCACCATGAAGCCGGCCACCGCAGCGGCGCCGACCACCAGCGCCTGGACGCTGCGCGCCAGCGAATCGGCCCCCAGCGTCGCCGAGACGGTGCGGTTCTCGACGATCTGCAGGTCCACCGGCAGGGCGCCGTAGCGCAGGGCCACGGCCAGGCGCTGGGCCTCCTCGAAGGTGGGGATGCCGGTGATCTCCGCCCGGCCGTTGGTGATCACGGCATGAACCTCGGGCGCCGAGATCACCTGCTCGTCCAGCACGATGAAGATGGGCTGGCCGAAGAACTTTCGCGTCGCCTCGGCGAACGTTTCGGTCCCCTCGGCGTTGAACTGCAGCTGGACCACGGGGCGACCAGCCTGGTCGGCCGCCACCTGAATGCCCCCGGCCACCAGCTGGTCGCCGGTCACCACCACGCTGCCGTCGGGGCCGCGGAACTCCAGGCGCGCCGTGCGCCCGATGGTCTCGATGGCCTCCTGCGGATCGTCCACGCCGGCCAGCTCGACCACGATGCGGTCCTCGCCCTGCCGCTGGATCACCGGCTCGGCCACGCCCAGGGCGTCTACACGGTTGCGGATGATCTCCACCGCGTCGTCGATCTTCTCCCGCGTCACCGGGTTGCCGGGCTTGTCCACCCCCTGGAGGACCACCCGCACCCCTCCGGCCAGGTCGAGGCCGCGGTTGATGCGGTCCTGCAGCCGAAAGTCCAAGAGCGTCCAGGCGGCGATGCCCCCCAAAAGCGCCAGGCTGAGGATCAGGGTCAGCACCGCCCGCGTCCTGCGGCGCCCGCGCATGCCGCCGCCCCTCCTCCTCGACGGTTCCCGTCCGCCACAAGGGCTCAAAAAAGAGCGGCCCCCGCCGGCACCCACCGGTGGCCGCGTCCCGCCGTCCGCCGTTGACGGTGCGACCGTCCCCGCACCCTGGGGCGCGGAACCCGAAGGCGATTATACCACCGGGCCGTGGGCCGTGGGGGGAGGCCGCGGCGCACCCTCCCGCCGGCCGTCCGGGCCGGTGCGAGGCCGGCGCCGTCAGGGGACACACTGAGGACGGACAACGGCCGCGGCGCGGGAACCGCCCTCCAGGCCCGGGCGCCGACCCGCCGCGGCGGCCGTCCGGGGAGAGATCGTCAGGGCGAGGAGGTAGACCACCCATGCCACCGCAGGAGGATCGGGAGGGACGCGGACCGTCCCCCGGGCCGACACGCCGGGCGTCGTCCGCGCCGGCCGCCCCCGCCGGGCGCCAGCCTTCGTTCCAGCAACCGGCCCTGTTCGCCACCTTTCGGGACGTGGACGGCGCCCAGCGGGCCGCGGAGGCCCTGAAGGAGGCCGGCTACCGGGACGTGCAGATCGACCGGCTGGAACCGGTGCGGGAAGAACGCGGCGACCTGACGGACCAGCCGGTCCCCGAGACCCTGACCGGCGCCATGGATCGCGACCGCCGCGCGCTGGCGGCCATGGACCCCACCGTCAGCGGCCTCGCCGACGACGAACTGGTCGGCGCCATGCCGTACCTGCTGGTGGTGCCGCTGGCCGACGGCCAGAGTCGGCAGCGGGCAGCCGCCATCGTGCGCCGCCACGGCGGACGGGTGTAGGCACCCATCAGGCGCCGGTCGTCGCCCGCGCCGCCGCGGACGCCGGCCGGCGCAGGGCGGGATGGGTGAAGGACAGCACGGCGGGGACCAGGAACAGCACCGAGATCGCTCCCATGGCGCCCGGGAGGGACCCCAGGGCCTGCTCCAGCCACCCCGCCAGCAAGGGGCTGACCGTCATCCCGACGTAGATCACCGCATTGCGGGTCGCCTCCACGCGCCCGAGGTAGGCGGGATCGGTGGCCTCCTGGACCCAGGCCACCTGGGGGGCGAGGAAGGCGGCATTGCTGACGCCCATCAGCACGTAGGTCGCCAACGCGACGGTGAAGTCCCGCGTCCCGGCGAGGATCACCAGGGCCAGCCAGGCACCCAGGTACCCCACGCCGATGACGACGTGGCGGGGCCAGACCTTGCCCCGGCGGGCGACGACGGCGTTCCCCGCGATCATGCCGACGCCCATGGCGGCCAACAGCACGCCCCACCGCTCGGGCGGCACCCCCAGCAGCATGGGGACGGCCTTCTGCAACAGGGCGTTGGCACCGTTGGCGCCCCACGCGAAGCTGCCCATCAGCAGGAGGAGGGCCCACACCGTGCGGTTCTGCCGGTGGTAGCGAAGGCCGACCAGCACGTCCCTGCCCACCCCGGCCAGGCCGCGGGTCGCGGGCCACAGGCCTCCCAGGGCAGCCTCGTCCAGGGGCAGGTGGGCCAGCTGCCAGGCCGAGACCAGGTAGGAGAGCGCGTCCAGCCAGAAGGCCGGCGCCATGTACAGCACCGGATGCAGGGCGCGCCCGGCGGCGATCAGCGCGGTGGCGCCCACCGGGGCCAGGATGTCGATGAAGGAGCGGGTCGCCGAGTGGTAGGCGTTGGCCTCCGGCAGGGCATCGCGGCTCACCACCGCCGGCAGCGTGCTGCGCCACGCCGGGAAGAAGAAGGTGCTGGCGGTACCCACCACCAGGGCCGCCAGGTACACCTGCCAGAGCTCCGTCGCCCACGGCACCAGCAGCACGGCGACGGCGCGGACCAGGTCGCTGACCACCATCACCGTGCGCCGCGGCCAGCGATCGGCCAGCGCGCCGGCCAAAAGCCCCAGCACCGCCTGGGGCAGGTGCTGGGCCATCAGGACGAGGCCGATGGCCATGGGCTGCTGGGGGAAGCGGTCCAGCACCAGGGTGGCCAGCGCGACGGCGTTGAGCCGGTCGCCCGCCCAGGACACCGCCATCGCCAACCAGTACCGCCGGTAGGCCTCGAACCGCTGCAGCAGCTCGAAGAACCCGTAGGACTTCACGGCGTTCGCAGCGGGCTCGCCGGCGTCGCCGCGCGGCGCGCGGCCACGGGGCGCCTCCCCTCCACGACCCAAGGCCGACGCTCCTTCCTCCGCCGAAGGGCCGCCGCCCGTCTCTCCGCGCGGGTCCTGGCACTCGGTTCCTCTGGGTCGGCGGCACCGTTGCCATTCGATGTCGACCCAGGGACTTCCTACCTGGATCGGGTCCCATCTTCATCTCCGGGCTCATCGTCAGGGCCGCCGACCACCCGTCGCAGGTCGCCCTCGCGCCGCGTCCAGCGGCGGCGGTCGAAGTACTCCAGGAGGGGCAGCGCCCACTTGCGCGTCACGCCCAGCGCGTCCCGCGCCTGGGCGACGGTGAAGGGCCCGACCTGCCGCTCCAGCGCCACCAGGCGCCGCCAGGCGTCGACCAGCGCCTCGGGCGTGAACCACAAGCCGGTGTCCACGCGCACCACCCGACCCTGCCGCTCCAGGATGCTCAGCAGCCCCAGCGCGTCGGCGACGGGGACGCCGGCCGCCGCCGCGGCCTCCTCGGCGCTGGCCGGCGGAGCCAGCCCGCCCTGCCGATAGACGGCGGCGAGCCGCTCGAGGTGCTGGCGGGCGGCGGCCGTCCCGCCGGGTTCCCAATCGGGCAGACGCAGCCGGTCGTCGTCGGCGGCCAGCACGCCGGCGGCGATCCACGTCTCCAAGAGCGCCTGCAGCCCCGCCCTCGCCTCGGCCTCCGGCACGGGCCGGTCGCCGGTTCGCGCATCCGCGGCGCCCCGGGCCGCACGCCAGAGGGCATGCAGCAGGGCGTCGCGGCTCATGCCGGCCTCCAGCGGGCGTTCCCGGTGGTGACGCTCCAGGGCGGCGCGCGCGTGCCGGGCCAGGGCCTCGGCCGCGGGCGCGGCCACCCAGTGGCCGCCGGGCAAGGAGCGGACGCGCCCCGCCGCCTCGGCGCGGGCGAGGGCCTGCTCGATGCGCCGCATGGGCTGACCCAGCTCCCGGGCCAGGGCGGTGGCGGGGCGCGGCAGCCCGGCCCGCTCCAGGCGGGCCGTCAAGCCGTCGGCCGGGTCGTCGGCGAGGAAGGCGACCAGCCACCGGCCCGGCGCGTGGCGCCGCGACCAGACCCGGCCCACGTCGGCCACGACGCCGCCCCCGGCGGTGCGCGCCGGCGAGTAGGTGCGCACGACGAACCGGTCGCCGGGCGCGACGACCAGGGGTTCCTCCAGGCGGATCAGCGCCCAGCCCGCCTCGCCCGGCTGCCAGGGACGCACCGGCTCCAAGAGGCGCACGCGGCCCAGCACCTCGGCGGCGCCGGCGTGGACCCGCACCCGCTCCTGGTGGCGCAGGGGCCAGGGCGCGCGGGGCAGCCACTGGAGGCGTACCGCCAGCCACCGGGTGGCCTCCAAGGTGCCGGGACGAACCAGGACCTGCCCGCGGTGCAGCGCCTGATGGTCCACGCCGACCAGGTTGGCCGCCACCCGCTGACCGGCCACGGCCTCCTCCACCTCGCGACCGTGGACCTGGAGGTGCCGGATGCGCGCGGTCATCCCTCCGGGCTGCACCTCGACCCGGTCGCCGACCCGCACCCTCCCTGCCACCAGGGTCCCGGTGACCACGGGACCGAAGCCGGGGAGGGTGAAGGCGCGATCGATGGGCAGCCGCAGGAGGCCGTCGGCATCCCGGCCCGGCACCCGTCGCGCCGCGTCCTCCAGGGCCGTCAGCAGCCGATCGAGGCCCTGGCCCGTCGGCGGCGCCACCCGGACCACCGGCGCCTCGGCGAGGAAGGTGTCCCGGAGGTGGGCCCGCACGTCCTCCTCCACGAGGTCGAGCCATGCCGGGTCGTCCACCAGATCCACCTTGGTCAGCACCACTAGGCCGTGCCGGACGCCCAGCAGCTGCAGGATGTCCAGGTGCTCGACGGTCTGCGGCATCACGCCCTCGTCCGCCGCGACCACCAGCAGCACCAGGTCCATCCCGTGGACGCCGGCGGCCATGTTGTGGACGAACCGCTCGTGGCCGGGGACGTCGACGATGGCGGCCGGGCGGCCGCTGGGCAGGCGGAAGGGCGCGAAGCCCAGGTCGATGGAGATGCCGCGCCGCTTCTCCTCCTGCAGGCGGTCGGTGTCGACGCCGGTCAGGGCGCGGACCAGGGTGGTCTTGCCGTGGTCCACGTGGCCCGCGGTGCCGATCACCAGGGGCGGCGGCCCCGCGGGCGCGGAGGCCGCCGTAGTGCCGGCCTCCCCGGCGGCGGCACCAGACCGGGGCGCGGTCATCCCGCCGCCCTTCCCCGCGCCGGGGGACGCGCTGTCGCTCGGCCCGTTCATCGCACCATCGCCTCCGTCGCCTCCTGCCTCATGGCGCGCCCCTGCGCATGGCACGCCCGTGCCCGGACGGCCCACCGCCCGTTTCGTTGACAGGGCGCATCCCCGCCACTATAATGCCAGTTGCGGTTCGCGCGCCTCGACCGTCGGCCGCTGCGGGGCTGCCTCCCGCTCCGCCGGCGGGGCCGCGGGGCGTCGCGGTCGGCGGCGTCCCGGCGGCGGGGGCCGCGGTCGTCCCGGCCGTGCGCGCCGGGGCGTCAAGACGGCGTTCGTTCGCCATCGCTGCGGGCCGTAGCGCAGCTTGGTTAGCGCGCCACGTTCGGGACGTGGAGGTCGCCGGTTCAAATCCGGCCGGCCCGACCACCTGCGCCGGTGGACGCGTCCCACCGGCACCGCCGCAGGGCCTCGCGGGTCCGACCCCCGCGAGGCCGTTGATGTCGCAAGTCGCAGAATTGGGTGACGACGGGACGGCCCGACCGGCACCGCATCGCGCGGTGCCGGTCGGGCCGTCCCGTCCTGGGGGGTTGCGCCCCGCCGCGGCGCCAGCGGCCGTTCGCCAAGCCGGCCGGCGCCGCCCCCGCCGGTGGCGCGGCGGTCGTCGCTGCGCAGCTCCTCAGCGCGGAGGGGCCGGGGCGGTGGAGGCATCGGTCTCCGCCGTCGCCTGCCCGCTACTCCCCCCGGGGTCCGCGGGCGACCGGTCGTCCGCCGGCGAAGCGTCGGCTGCCCGGCCTTCCCTGCCGCCCGGCGCGGCCGCATCGGCGGCGACCGCCGGTGCCGGGGCCGGCGCATCGGCACCGTCGCCTTCCGCCGCATCATCCCCGGCCGCCCCCGAGCCTCCGGTCGGCTCGCCCGTCGCCCGGTCCGGCGTGGCCTCCGCCGCGCCCGACGCGGCGCCCTCCTGGGCCGCAGCGGCGTCCCGTGCCCCCTCGGCGGCGGTCCGCTGCGCCGCGATGGCCTGCCGCGCCGCCTCCAGCGTCGGCACCAGGTTCTCGTAGGTGCAGCGCCGGATCGCCTCGTCCAGCGACAGCCACGCCGCGTCCCGCAGCTCCTCGCGCTGGACCCGCAATCCCCCGTTCAGCGCGCGGACGAGGAAGTAGTGGACGGTCTTCTCCACCTCCTCCTCGCCGTCGCGGAACCGGTACCGCACCGAGGGGAGCGGCGCCTCGATGGCGCCGACGATCCCCGTCTCCTCCCGGATCTCGCGCAGGGCTGCGGCCTCCGGCGTCTCCCCTGGCTCGATGCCGCCCTTGGGCAGCGCCCAGTGCCCGTAGGCGTCCAGGATCATCAAGACCTCGACGGCGGGGCCGGATCCGCCGGGTTCGTCCCCCCTGGAGGCCGCGTCCGGGTCCGAGGCCGCCGATCCCGTGGCGATCGGCCAGGCCGGGGTCCCGGCGCGCCGGTACACCACGCCGCCGGCGGCATGGCGCTCGATCATCGTCGATCCCCTCCTACCCGCGGCTGGGTCCGTGTAACGTTTCGGTAGGTGAGGGTCGAGGCAAATAGAAAAGGCCTCACCCGGAGGCTGTCCCTGCATCGGGACGGCTTCCCCAGCGGCAGTCGGAGGGTGAGGCCCCATGCTCAGCATACACGCTGTGCGCGAACTTTTCCTCCAGACATTGCGGGAACTGGCGGAGCTGGTGACGGAGGACCGATCGTTTGGCGAACTGGAGGAAGCCGTTCAGCGGCTCAGCGGCCGGCTGACACTGCGGCTGCTGGAGTGGGTGTTGGCCGGGATCGATGAGCGACTGATGCAGGAGCGGGACCCGAGCCGATATGAGTGCCTGGATACGCGGGAGCGGGTCCTGGACACGCCGCTGGGCGAGTTGCAGGTGAAGCGACGTTACTACCGGGACCGGGCGACGGGCCAGGGTGTGTTCTTGCTGGATGAAGCACTGGGCTTGGAATCGCGGCGGCGACTGTCGCCGCGGCTGGAAGCGCTGTGCCGGCGGCTCGCGACGGAGATGCCGTATCACCGAGCGGCGGCGGTCCTGCGGGAGTTGACGGCGGGGCAGGCACCGGCGCGGGCGATGACGGTGTGGCGGGCGTCCCAACGGGCGGGGCGCCGGTTGAAGGAGGCGGCGGAGCGGCTACGGCGGTCGGTGTTCGTGGAGGGCCAGGTGCCGGAAGGCCGGCGCCGGAGCGTCGAGCTGCATGCCGAAGCGGACGAGGTTTATCTGCGGGGTCGAGGGCAACCGGTGGTGTTGAAGCTGGGGGTCGCGTACGAAGGCAAGCAAGCCGTGGGTTCGAACCGGCAAGCGCTGCGGGAGCGGCGGGTCGTGGCGGGGGTGATGCCGGGGACGGCCTTTTGGGAGCAGGCGAGCGCCTATTGGGGGACGCACTGGGATCTGAGCGCGGTCCAGGCTTGTTACCTCGGAGGCGATGGGGCGCATTGGGTCAAGCAGGGGTTGCAGTACTTCCCCCGCGCGTGTTACCGGCTGGATCCGTTCCACCTGCGGCGAGCCCTGCGGGAGGCGTTATCGCCTTCCGAGGAGACGTACGCCCAGGTGTGCCGGGCCATCGAAGCGGGGGATTGGGCGGGCGTGGAGTCGGCGCTTCGCCAGACGCTACGGGGGCGGCGTGGTCCGGCGCGGGAGCGCTTGTTGCGGCTGCGCGGCTACTTGCGGGAGCACTGGGACGGGATTGTGGCTTCTGGGGAAGCGCCGCGGCTGGGGGCGATCGAAGCGGAGGTCTTTCACGTCCTTGCGCGACGGATGAAACGGCATGGGGCGCGTTGGAGTGAACGCGGCGCCGACCACTTGGCGCGGCTCTTGAGCGAACGCGTGGACCCCCACTGGCGCGCGGTCCTCGGCGGCCGGCCCCTGCAGATTTCGCCCGGCGTGCGGCAGGCGACACGCCAGGCCGTTCAGCGCGTGATGCGCCAGCTCGAGGAGGACCCAGCCCGTTGGCTGCGTGCCCGCATCCCAGCGCTCACCGGGCCGCATGCGACCAAACCCTGGGTTCAGGTGCTGCGCGACCTGGCCCATGTCCACGCACCGGTGGCTTGACAGCCGATTCACCGCTGGGGGCACCCACCGGAACGTGACACGGACCGCGGCTGGTTGGCGATCCAAAGGATGGATGGACCTCATGGTATAATGTTAGACGAGCCTGCCGGCTGGCAACCGCCGAGGTGAGCCCGGTGGAGGTTGGCAAGCGGATCCGGGAGCTGCGCCGGCAGCGGGGCATCAGCCTGCGCGACCTGGCACGCCGCTCGGGGGTGTCGAAGGCCTACCTCTCCCAGCTGGAGAACGACCCCGACCGCAAGCCCTCGGTGGACGTGGTCCTTCGCGTCGCGGCAGCCCTTGGCGTCGGACTGGCCGATCTGGTCGGACCAGCGGCCATCGGGCCGACGGCGCCACCCGCGCGTGCTGCCGCCGGGGCCCCTGCTCCGTCAGGCCCCGCGCCAAGCGGACCCGCCGCGCCCGCCGCCGAGGGCACCGCCAATCGCCCGACACCGGGGACCGACGCAGCCAGCCCCCAGCCGCCGCCGGAGGACGCCATCGCCCTCGCCGCTGCGTCCGCCGAGCCCCCGGGTTCTGCCGGCGTCGTCCGCGGGACGTCCGCCACCTACCGCCAGCCGCAGCCTGCACGCGCCGCGACCCCTCGTCCCCAGCCCACCGAATCCCAACCGGCGCCGGGCCCCGGCGCCCTCGATCCCGAGACCCTGCCCTGGGCGCTGCGGGTCTTCTGGCAGGAGCACCCTGAGGTCCCCGAGGCGGACATCCGGTCCCTGGCCGCCATCACCTGGCACGGGCGCCGTCCCTTCACCCCGACCGACTACTGGGTGCTGCACCAGGTCCTCACCGGGATGACCCGGGGCCTCTGATCCGCCCGCAGGTCGCCGGGGCGACTTCGGCCGGCGGCGCCCGCCGAACGGCGGCTGCCCCGTGCCTGCGGGTCCCGCGGGATCCCACCACCGCGGGTCGAAGCCCGGGAGCTCCGCCGGCCGCGTCACCGCGTCCCCTCGTGCTGCCGCGGGCCGCGGGCGGCGAGGCCCCACCACAGCCAGTCGAGATCGTCCGCGCGACCGCGTTCCCACAGGCCCAAGGCGGCCGCCAGCACGGCCGCCGCGGCGTCACCCGCCGCAGCCTCCACCGCTGCCGCCGGCAGCGCCGGCCGGCCCGCGTCCGGCCGCAGGTGCGGCAGCTCCACCTCGCCGCGACGGGCCCCTTCCAGCAGCAGGCGCGCCAGTCCCTGGTGAAGGGCGGCGGTGACGGGACCCTGCCGGTCTTCCCCCCGCTGGCCCGCTCCGCGCGCCACGGCCGCGCCGGCCTCCGCCTCGCAGGCGAGCCAGGGGAGCGCATCGCGCAGCACGTCGCGAAAGGCCGCCCACCGCTCCGCCGCCGGGCGCCCGGGCGTCAGGTGGACGGGCGCCAGCCGACGGCCGATGACGGCGGCCTGTTCTTCCGCCACCGAGCGCAACAACGCCGCCTTGTCCCGGTAATGGGCATAGACGGTCCCCACGGCCACCCCGGCGGCCGCCGCCACCTGGCGCAGGCCGGTGCCGCGAAACCCCTGGCGGGCGAAGAGCTCCGCCGCGGCCTCGCGGATCCGGGCGGCCACCGGCGTACGGACGGCACCGCGCCGGTGACCCGGGTTCACCGTCGGTGCAGCCATGGGACCAGGCCGTCCCCGCCCGCCCCGGGTGGACGCCTCCGAGGCCCCGCCCCTCATACCGCCGCTTCCACCGCCTGGCCGGCTTCGGCCAGCAGGGCGCGGGCGATCACCATGCGCTGCACCTCGGACGTCCCCTCGTAGATCTGGGTGATCTTGGCGTCCCGCATCAGGCGCTCGACCTCGAAGTCCTGCAGGTAGCCGTAGCCGCCGTGGATCTGGACCGCCTCGGTGGTGACCCGCATGGCCACCTCCGAGGCGAACAACTTCGCCATGGCGATCTCCTTGCTGGCGCGCCGGCCGGTGCGCACGCTCTGGTCGTAGAGCACGGCCGCCCGGTAGACCAAGAGGCGCGCGGCCTCGATCGCCGTGGCCATGTCGGCCAGCTTGAACTGGATGCCCTGGAAGCTGGCGATGGGCCGGCCGAATTGCTTGCGCTGGCTGGCATAGGCCACGGCGCGGTCGAGGGCGGCCTGGGCGATGCCCACGGCCTGGGCGCCGATGCCGACCCGGCCGTTGTCCAGGGTGGCCAGGGCGATCTTGTACCCCTGCCCCTCCTGGCCGATCAGGTTCTCGGCGGGCACCCTCACCAGCTCGAGGATCACGTCGGTGGTGGCGGAGGCGCGGATGCCCATCTTCTTGAACGGCTTCCCGAAGGAGAGGCCGGGGGTGCCCTTCTCCACCAGGAAGGCGCTGATGCCGCGGGAGCCGGCGGCCGGGTCGGTCACCGCGAACACCACGTAGATCTCCGCCACGCCGCCGTTGGAGATGAAGGTCTTGCGTCCGTGGAGCACGTAGTGGTCGCCGTCGCGGACGGCCGTGGTCTTCAAGGCGGCGGCGTCGGAGCCGGCGTCGGGCTCCGTCAGGCAGAAGGCCCCCAGCCGGTCCCCCCGGGCCAGGACCGGGAGCCAACGGGCCTTCATCGCCGCGCTGGCCCAGCGGTTGATCAGCTCGCCGACCAGGCTGTTGTGCACGTCCATGACCACGGCCGTGGCGGCACACGCCCGGGCCACCTCTTCCAGGCAGATGGCGTGGGCCAGCGTGTCCATGCCCCCGCCGCCGTACTCCTCGGGGATCATCATCCCCAGGTAGCCGTGCTCCGCCAGCCGGCGCACGTTCTCCCACGGGAACTCGCCGGACGCGTCGTAGGCGGCCGCCCGCGGCGCCAGCTCGCGCTGGGCGAACTCGCGCACCGCGCGGCGGATCTCCTCGTAGGTCGGATCCAGCAGCCACGGAGGTGTCGCCATCGCCCGCCCTCCTCGACGCCAGGCTCGCATCGCCCGCGACGCCCATCGCCACCACGCGGCGGCGTCGGCTCGGCCGTCCCCGCGGTCCGTCAGCCGCCCGCCGCCCCGCCGCGCGCCTCGACGGCGGCCCGGCCGCCACCACCCTCCGCCGGGTGCCCGTCCCTCGGGCCGCGCTCGTCCCGCAAGGCATCCAGCAGGCGGCCGGCGGCCTCGGCCGGCGTCACCCGGCGGCCGGCCACGGCGTCGGTGGCCGCCGCCCACGCCGCCGTGCCGTGGAGCCGCTCGGCGACCAGGGCCAGCAGTTCCTGGCGCAGCGCCTCCTCGGCCCGCCAGCGGTCTCGCTGCGCGCCGGCCGGGCTCTCCGTCAGGTGCTGCCGGTGGCGGGCGACGGCATCCGCCAGCGCCGCCACGCCCCGCCCGTCGGCGGCCACCGTCTCCACGACCGGCGGCCGCCAGCCGGGATCCCGCGGCGCCCCCAGCTCCAGCATCTGCCGCAGCTCCTGCACCGTGCGGCTCGCCCCCGGCTGGTCGGCCTTGTTGACCACCAGGACGTCGGCGACCTCCAGGATCCCGGCCTTGGCCGCCTGGACGTCGTCGCCCAGCCCCGGGGCCAGCACCACCACCACGGTGTGGGCGTGCCGCATGATCGCCACCTCGGACTGGCCGGCCCCCACCGTCTCCACCAGCACCACGTCCATGCCGGCGGCGTCCAATAGGTGGATCACGTCCCCCGTGGCCCGGGCGAGGCCGCCCACCTGGCCGCGGGAGGCCAGGCTGCGGAAGAAGACGCCGTCGTCCACCGCCCCCTGGCTGAAGCGGATGCGGTCGCCCAGGAGGGCGCCGCCCGTGAAGGGGCTGGACGGGTCGACGGCGACGAGGCCCACCCGCTGCCCCGCGCTGCGCAGGTGGCGGGCCAGGGCAGCCGCCAGGGTGCTCTTGCCGACGCCCGGCGCCCCGGTCAGCCCGACCACGTGGGCGCGGCCGGTCTCGGGGTAGATGCGGCGCAGGAGCTCGCTCGCCCCCGGCCGGCGGTTCTCCACCCACGTGATGGCGCGGGCCAGCGCCCTGCGATCCCCCGCCAACACGCCGCGGGCCAGTTCCTCGGGGCCGGACGCGCGCATCACGCCCGGTCCCCCCGGCGCTTGCGCACCTGCTCGCGCGTGTAGGCGACGATCTCCTCGGTGCTCGAGCCCGGCCCGAAGACCCGCGTGACGCCGGCCGCGAGCAGCCCGGGGACGTCCTCCGGCGGGATCACGCCGCCCACCAGCACGACCACGTCGTCCAGGCCCACCTCCCGCAGCGCCTGGCACACGCGGGGGATCACGGTATTGTGGGCGCCCGAGAGGATGCTGAGCGCCACCACGTCCACGTCTTCCTCCAGGGCCGCCCGGGCGATCTGGGCCGGCGACTGGTGGAGGCCCGTGTAGATCACCTCCATGCCGGCGTCGCGATACGCCCGGGCGATGACCTTGGCGCCGCGGTCGTGCCGGTCCATGCCCGGCTTGGCCACCAGCACGCGGATCCGCTGGCTCGCCGGCACCTCGCCGGTGGTCACCGGTTGCGTCTCCATGGCGTCTCCGCCTCGCTCCTGCGATCACGACCCGAGCCGGCCTCGGCGCCGCCCCGCGCCGCGGACGGACCGCCCCCCTCGGGCTAGAAGATCGCCCGATCGCGGTACTCCCCGAAGACCTCCCGCAGCGTGTCGCACATCTCGCCCAGGGTGGCATAGGCGCGGGCGCACTCCAGCAGGCGCGGCATCAGGTTCTCGCCGCTGCGCGCCGCCGCCTTGAGGTCGCGCAGGGCCTGGCTGACCCGCCGGTTGTCCCGGGTGCGGCGGATGTCCCGCAGCCGCTGGACCTGGCGCTCCTGGACCTCGTCGGGGACCCGCAGGATCTCCGGCTGCTCCTCCTCCGCCAGGACGTACTTGTTGACGCCCACCACCGTGATCTCGCCCGCCTCCACCTGCCGCTGATACCGGTAGGAGGCGTCGGCGATCTCCCTGTGGAAGAACCCGGCCTCGATGGCGGGGATCACGCCGCCCAGCTCGTCGATGCGCC
Source organism: Thermaerobacter sp. FW80 (assembly GCF_004634385.1). Classification (NCBI taxonomy): domain Bacteria; kingdom Bacillati; phylum Bacillota; class Clostridia; order Eubacteriales; family Clostridiales Family XVII. Incertae Sedis; genus Thermaerobacter; species Thermaerobacter sp. FW80. The sequence continues at coordinate 2,372,301 of NZ_CP037895.1, forward strand.
GGAAGTACTCGCGCGCCCGGCGCTCCATCTCGTCGGTCAGCCACTCCACGTAGTAGGAGCCGCCCAGCGGGTCGACGGTGTGGGTCACCCCGCTCTCCTCGGCGATGATCTGCTGGGTGCGCAGGGCGATGCGCACCGCCTTCTCCGTCGGCAGGGCCAGCGCCTCGTCGAAGGAGTTGGTGTGCAGCGACTGGGTCCCGCCCAGCACCGCCGCCAGCGCCTGCAGCGTCACCCGGACGATGTTGATCTCCGGCTGCTGGGCCGTCAGCGTACACCCCGCCGTCTGGCAGTGGAAGCGCATCTTCCACGAGCGCGGGTCCTTGGCCCCGAAGCGCTCCCGCATCTCGACGGCCCAGATGCGCCGCGCCGCCCGCAGCTTGGCGATCTCCTCGAAGAAGTCGTTGTGGACGTTGAAGAAGAAGGAGAGCCGCGGCGCGAAGCGATCCACGTCGAGCCCCGCCTCGATGCCGGCCCGCACGTACTCGAACCCGTTGGCCAGGGTGAACGCCAGCTCCTGGACCGCCGTGGCGCCGGCCTCCCGGATGTGGTAGCCGGAGATGCTCACCGTGTTCCACTGGGGCACGTGGTCGGCGCAGAAGGCGAAGATGTCGGTGATGATGCGCATCGACGGGCGCGGCGGGAAGATGTACGTGTTCTGCGCGATGTACTCCTTGAGGATGTCGTTCTGGATCGTGCCCCGCAGCCGGTCGAAGGGCACGCCCTGCTTCTCCGCGGCGGCCAGGTACATGGCGAAGATCATCGCCGCCGGTCCGTTGATGGTCATGGAGGTGGACACCTGGTCCAGCGGGATCCCGTCGAACAGGATCTCCATGTCGGCCAGGGTGTCGATGGCCACGCCGAGCTTGCCGACCTCGCCGTCGGACATGGGGTGGTCCGAGTCGTAGCCCAGCAGCGTGGGGAAGTCGAAGGCGACGCTGAGGCCCGTCTGGCCCTCCTTGAGGAGGTACTTGAACCGCTGGTTGGTCTGCTCGGCCGTCCCGAAGCCGGCGAACTGGCGCATGGTCCACAGCCGGCCCCGGTACATGGTCTCGTGGATGCCGCGGGTGTAGGGCCACTGGCCGGGACGACCCAGCCGTCGCTCGTCGTCGATGGCGGGCACGTCCTCCGGGCCGTAGCAACGCTTGACCTCGATCCCCGAGAGCGTCTCGAACCGCGGGCGCCGCTCCCGACCCGTCCCGCCCGCGCCGGCCGCCCCCGCGGGGCCCGGCCCTTCGGCCGTGCCCCCGGCGCGGCCCGCGGCGCCCTGGCCGCCCGCCGCGCGGGGACGGTCGGAGGCCGCCTCCGCCCCCGTGACGATCCGGTCTGCCATCCCGGTTCACCCCTCTCCCTCGGCGAACACCGACCCGCGCCCCTCTCCGCGCCCCCAACCGCGGTCGGCCGCCGGCCTTCGCTCAACCCAGCCAGCGCGCCACCTCCGGCGCGTGGTAGGTGATGATGGCGTCCGCCCCCGCCCGCCGCATGGCCGTCAACGCCTCCAGCACCACCGCCTGCTCGTCCACCCAGCCCTGCCGCGCGGCCGCCTTGACCAGGCTGTACTCGCCACTGACATTGTACGCCACCACCGGCACCGGGAACCGCTCGCGGACGGCGCGGATCACGTCCAGGTAGGCCAGGGCCGGCTTGACCATCACCAGGTCGGCCCCCTCCTCCAGGTCCAGGGCCACCTCCCGCAGCGCCTCGCGCACGTTGGTGGGGTCCATCTGGTGGGTGCGCCGGTCGCCGAAGGCGGGGGCGGAGTGGGCCGCCTCCCGGAACGGGCCGTAGAAGGCGGACGCGTACTTGACGGCATAGGACAGGATCGCCGTCTCCTGGAAGCCGTCCTCGTCCAGCGCCCGACGGATCGCCCCCACCCGGCCGTCCATCATGTCCGACGGGGCGACCCAGTCGGCGCCGGCGCGGGCATGGGAGAGGGCCACCTGGGCCAGCTGCTCCAGGGTCGCATCGTTGTCGATGCGACCGTCGGCGGTGAGGATGCCGCAGTGCCCGTGGCTGGTGTAGGCACAGAGGCACACGTCGGTGATCACCAGCAGGTCCGGCAGCGCGTCCTTGATCGCCCGGATGGCCTGCTGCACGGCGCCGTCCGGCGCCGCGGCCTCGCTGCCGCGTTCGTCCTTCGCCCGCGGCAGACCGAAGAGCAGCACGGCGCGGATCCCCAGCGCGAAGACCTCCCGGGCCCGCTCCACCGCGCGGTCGACGGACCGGTGCTCGACCCCGGGCATGGACGGCACCGGCTCCACCACGTCCCGGCCCGGGACCACGAACAGCGGGTAGATCAGGCGGTCGACGGTCAGATCCGTCTCCCGCACCAGGCTGCGCACCGCCGGGCTCGACCGCAGCCGCCGCGGGCGATGCACCGGAAAGGCCATGGCTTTCACCTCGAGCGCGACAGGGGCCTACGAACCCCCGCCAGCCTCTAGTCCTTCGAGAAGGGCCGCGACCAATCCTTCCGCGGTGAAGCGGGATGGCACCCGGTCGACGGGCAGGCCGAGGGCCGCCGCCCGCTGGGCGGTGCGGGGACCGATGCAGACCACCAGCGGGCGCCGGCCGCCGGGTCCCGCCGGTTCCCGATGCGGGAAGAACCGACCGAGCCCTTCGGGCCCCGCCGCCTCCGCCAGGGCCTCGCAGGCCGAGGGGCTGGCCAGGGTGACCGCGTCGACGCGCCCGGCGCGCACGAGCTCCAGCAGGGCCGCCGCCTCCTGCCGTCGCAGCACCGTGCGGTAGACCACCGGCGCGCGCAGCACGGCCCCGGCCTCCACCACCGGGCGGGCCGCCGCCACCGCGGCCCGGTCACCCCGCGGCCACACCACCCGCTGGCCGGGCTGGACGCGACGGGCCAGTTCCTCCCAGAGACGGGCACCGGTGAACGCGGACGGGACCACGTCGGCCCGAATCCCCACCGCCCCCTCCAGGGCACCCCGCGTCGCCTCGCCGACCACGGCGACCCGGGCACCGGCCAGCGCCCGCGCGTCGCCCCCCCGCGCCCGCAACCGCCGGGCCAGGGCGGCCACGCCGTTCTGGCTGGTGAAGACCCACCAGCTTCCGCTGGGGTCGTCCAGCTCCGCGTCGAGCTCCGCCTCGCCGGGGGCCGGCTCCACGGCGATCAGCGGGAGCTCCAGCGCCTCGCCGCCCAGGCGGCCGACGAGCTCCGCCAGATCGCCAGCCTGCTCGGCCGCCCGGGTGACCGCGACGCGCCAGCCGGCCAGCGGCGGCGCCGGCTGGCGTCCGTCCGCGGACCCGCCGCCCGCCGGCACCCCCGGTACCGGGATCACGCCGACCCCTGCCGCGGCCAGGGCCGTCCCCTCGTCCCGGGACGACCGACCGCGGACCAGCCGGACGACCCGCAGTCCGGCCCGCGCCCAGCGGGCCAGGCGCCCCGCGACGCGATCCGGCTCGAGCCGGCCGGCCACCGGCAGCCGGCCGGCCCAGGGAGGTCGTCCCGGCGCCGCCTCCGCTCCCGCTGGCGGCGTGACGAGCCAGAGGGCGGCGGTGGGCGAAGCCCACCGCTGGAGCGCCGCCTCCAGGCCGGCATCCGCCACCACGACCTCGGCGGCTCGGAGCAGCTCGCTGCCGCGGACGGTGAGCAGGCCGGGGTCGCCGGGCCCCGCCTCCACCACGTAGACCCATCCGGGCAGGCCCCAGAGCTCGCCGACGGCGGCCCGGCCGGGCGCGGCGACCCCTTCGGCGGCGCCGGCCGCACCTCGGTGGCCGCCGTCCGCAGCACCGCGTCCCCACGGGTTCTCCGCGCCCTGGTCGCCCGGCATGCGCCCACCTCCCCGATCCCGGCCCTCGCCGGCCCCGCCCGGCTCTGCCGCGCCTCGGCCGGCCGATGCCGGCATGGCGGCGTACCGCCCGCCCCGCGCGCCCCGCCCCGACCGACCGCTCAGGGTCGCCGGCCGTCGCCGTCCCCGGCGGCCGCGCCCCCACCCGCCGCCGCCAGCACGGTCCGCGCCCCCTGGGCCACCAGTCGCTCGGCCAGCGCCCGGCCGACGCCCTCGGGGTCCTGCGCCGGGCCCACCACCTCGTCCTCCAGCCAGGGCGACCCGTCCCGTCCGGCCACCATGCCCCGCAGGCGCAGGCGGGACCCCTCGACCCGCCCCCAGGCCCCCAGCGGCACCCGGCAGGTGCCGCCCAGCTCGGCCAGGAAGGCCCGCTCCGCCCGCACCGCCAGCGCCACCTCAGGGCAGTCGAGCACCGCCACCAGCCGTCGCATCGCCGCGTCGTCCCGGCGGATCTCGACGGCCAGCGCCCCCTGGCCCGGCGCCGGCAGGAGCACCGACGGCGGGACGGGTGCGCTGATCCGATGGCCCAGGCCCAGGCGTCGCAGCCCGGCGGCGGCCACCAGCAAGGCGTCCCACGCGCCCCCGTCCAGGCGTCGCAACCGCGTGTCCAGGTTCCCGCGGGCCGGTTCGACCGCCAGGTCGGGCCGTCGGGCGCGGAGCCACGCCTGACGGCGCAGGCTGCTGGTCCCCACCCGGGCACCCGGCGGAAGGCGATCCAGCGGCCCGATCGGCCCCCCCTCCCCCTTCGCCGTCACGCCGCCGTCCGGTCCCGGCTCGGTCGCCGGCGCGGCCGCCCGGGACGGGTCGGCCGCGGCCGGCAGCACCAGGGCATCGCCGGGGTCCTCGCGCTCCGGGAAGGCGGCCAGCTCCAGCCCCTCGGGCAGGCGCGTGGGCACGTCCTTGGCGCTGTGGACCGCCAAGTCGATGCGCCCGTCGCGCAGGGCCTGCTCCAGCTCCTTGACGAAGGCGCCCGCCGTCTCGAGGGCGTAGAGGGGCCGTGCCCGGTCCCGATCCCCCTGGGTGGTGATGGGGACCAGCTCCACCGCCAGGTGGGGGTGGTGCCGGCGGAGGCGCTGCGCCACCCGCTCCGCCTGGAGCCGGGCCAGCGCGCTGGAGCGGGTGCCAATGCGCACCACCCTGGCGGCCACGCTCATCCCTCCCCCTCAGAAGACGTGGCGGGTCGACCAGTGCGGCCCCACCACCAGGTAGTTGAAGAGGATGACGGCGAAGCCGACCAGCGAAAGGTACGCCAGTCGGCGCCCCCGCCACCCCGCCACGGCGCGCAGGGTCAGGAGCAGACCGTAGAACAGCCAGGCGGCCAGGCTGGCGATCACCTTGCCGTCGCTGGCCCAGCGGTCGTCCCACAGTTGCCCGGCCGAGAGGGTCCCGCTGGCCAGCGCCAGGGTGAGCAGGGCGAAGCCGCTGCCGATCAGCCACCAGCAGGCGCGGTCCATCTCCTCCAGGGCGGGGAGGTGGCGGTAGAGGCGGCTGAAGACCTTGCTCCGCAGCTGGCGCTCCTGGAGGAGGTACATGGCCGCCAGCGCCGAGGCGAGGCCGAAGGCGCAATAGCTCAAGAGGGCGATGATGGCGTGGAGCCAGATCCAGGGTGCGCCGAAGGGGTCCCCACCCCCGAGCCCGGCGACGGCCGCCGCCGACGCCGCGGGCAGGCCTTCATCGGCCGCCGCCACCGCGCCGGCCCTCGCCGGCCCGCCGACGGCCGCCACCAACACGAGCAACGCCACCACGGGCGGCAGCATGAAGGCCCCCAGGGCCCGCAGCCCCAGCAGGGACTCCAGCACGAGCCCATTGAGCACCCATCCCCAGCCGAGGAAGAACACCGACCCCTGCGGGCTCAGGAAGGGGACGTGGCCGGTCGCCACCGCGACGGCCAGGAGGCCGGTGTGCACCGCCCACGTGACGCGGGCCAGCCAGCGCGCCGCGGCATCCCGCGCCAGGCTGCCCAGCGCCCAGGCGTACCCGCCTGCGGCGGCCAGGTAGCCGAGGGTCACGGCCACGTATGCCCATCCCAGCCAGCCCTGCACCGGCTCTCACCTGCCGCCCGTCGCGGACCAGCCCCCGCCGGATCACGGCCGTCCGACCCGCGCGTCCGCGCCGCCGGCGGCCGCGCGGGCGCCCGACCGCGGCCACCGGGGATCCGGGGCCTCGCCGCCCGCCGGGGCCATCCGGTGGGGGCCATCCGCCGGCAGGGGCCCATCCGGTGCGGCCCCCGCGGCGTCCGCCTCCCCGCCGGCCCGCGGCGGGGCTTGGCCGTCGCCGGCGGCGGGGGCGTGGGTGCCCGCCCCGCGGCGGCCGCGGGGCGCCGGTTCGTCCAGGGCGAACAGCTCGGTGAAGGCCTCCTCCAGGTACACCGGGCCGCGGCCGCCCGCCACCGCCTCCTTCAGGCGCACCATCGGATCGTTGAGCAGCTTGTTGACGATCAGCCGGGTGAGGCCGTCGATCACCTGGCGGTCGCGCTCGGAGAGATGGGGCAGCTTGCGCAGCGCCCGTTCCAGCTCCTGGCGGCGCATGGCCTCGGCCTTCTCCCGCAGCGAGCGGATCAGCGGAACCACGTTCAAGCTCTGCAGCCACCCCTCGAACTGGCGCACCTCTTCGTCCAGCATCGCCTCGACCCGGCTCGCCTCCTCCCGCCGCAGCCGGAGGTTCGCCTCCACCACCGCCTCCAGGTCGTCGATGTCGTAGAGGAAGACGCCGTCCAAGCGTCCGGCCGCCGCCTCGACGTCCCGCGGCACGGCGATGTCCACCAGCAGGAGGGGGCGACCCCGCCGGCGCCGCATGGCCTCCCGCACCATGGCGGCGGTGATCAGCGGGCGGGCGGATCCGGTGGAGGCGATCACCACGTCGCACTCGACCAGGGCCTCGGCCAGCCGCTCCAAGGGCAGCGCCCGTCCTCCATAGGCCGCGGCCAGCTGCCGACCGCGCTCCACGGTCCGGTTCGCCACCACCAGCCGGCAGCCGCCGTCCTCCGCCAGGCTGCGGGCGGCCAGCTCCGCCGTCTCCCCCGCACCCACCAGCAGGACGGCCCGCCCCTCCAGCTTGCCGAACACCTTGCGGGCCAGCTCGACGGCGACGTAGCTGACGGACACCGCGTGCTGACCGATGGCCGTCTCCGTGCGCGCCCGCTTGCCCGCCGCCAGGGCCTGCTGGAACAGGCCGTGCAGCACCTTGCCACAGGTGCCGGCGGACGCGGCCGCGTGGTAGGCGTCCCGCACCTGACCCAGGATCTGGCTCTCCCCGAGCACCATGGAGTCCAGGCCCGCCGCGACGCGGAACAGGTGGCGGGCGGCGGCCGCGTCTTCCCGCAGGTAGAGGTAGGCCTCCAGCTGCTCGCGCTCCATGCCCGCCCAGCGGGCCAGGGTCTCCTGCACCTGGCGGATCCCCTGGCCGTGGTGCTCCGCCGCGGCGTAGACCTCCACCCGGTTGCAGGTGGAGAGGAGCACCACCTCGTCCACGGCCGGGAGGGCCACCAGCTCCCGCAGCGCGGACGTGGCCGCCTCCGCGTCGACCGCCAGCCGTTCCCGCACGGCGACCGGGGCCGTGCGGTGGTTCATCCCGACGAGAATCACGCCCATCGGACCCTCACGTCCCCGCGGGCCGCCGCCCCTCGTGGAGGCAGACGATGCCTGCCGACATCCGCCAGAACCGCACGCCCTCCAGGCCCGCCGCCGCCATGCGGGCGGCGAGCTCCTCCGCCCCCGGGAAGCCCCGCACCGACTGGGGCAGCCACGCGTAGGGGGCCGGTCCCGGCCCCCGCCAGCGGCGGGCCGCCCATCGCCCCATGGCCGGCACCACCCGCTCGAAGTACCAGCGGAAGGGCACCCGCACCCAGGGCCACGGGCTGTGGGAGAGCTCGAGCAGCAGCACCCGTCCCCCCGGCCGCGCGACCCGGACCATCTCCGCCAGGGCGCGGTCCAGGTCGGCTACGTTGCGCAGCGCGAACCCCATGGTCACCAGGTCGAAGCCACCGTCCGGGAAGGGCATGGCCAGGGCGTCGCCCTGCACCAGCCGGACCCGAGCCGCGAGGCCCGCCTCCTCCAGGCGGCGACGGGCGACGGCCAGCATGCCCGGCGAGAAGTCCAGCCCGGTCACGTGCCCCGACGGCCCCACCCGGCGCGCCAAGAGGGCGGTGATCTCCCCGGTGCCGCAGGCCACGTCCAGCACCCGGGCCCCCTCCAGGGGCAGCTCCTCCAGGCGCCGGGCCAGCCGCCACTGCCAGTACCGCCACTGGCCCAGGGTCATGAGCCGGTTCATCCGGTCGTAGCCGGGCGCGATGGTGTCGAAGAGCTGGCGGATGTAGGCGGCCTTCTCCGTCCCTGGTCCCGGGGCGGCGCCGAAAGCCCCCATGGCGGTCCCTTCCTCCTGGGTGGTGCGTCCCGCGCCGGGACGACCGGCACCCTCCCGCGCCGGCTCGGCCCGGGCCCGTCTCATGGGGCCGCGCTAGCGCAGGACCTCGCGCACCAGGTCGGCCACCTGCCAGGGCAGCGCGGCGACCCGGGCCCCCGCCGCCTCCAGGGCCTCGACCTTGCTCTGGTAGGTCCCCCGGCCCCGCTCGATGATGGCCCCCGCGTGCCCCATGCGCTTGCCGGGCGGTGCGTGCTTGCCGGCCAGGTAGGCGACCACGGGCTTGGACATGCCCTTGATGTACTCGGCGGCCTCCTCCTCCGCGGTGCCGCCGATCTCGCCCACCAGGACCACCGCCTCCGTCTCCTTGTCCTGCTCGAACAGCTTCAGCACGTCGATGAAGGAGAGCCCCACCACCCGGTCGCCGCCCATGCCGACCACGGTGGACTGACCGAACCCGGCGTGGGAGAGGGAGGCGGCGATCTCGTAGGAAAGGGTACCACTGCGGGCGACGATGCCCACCCGGCCGGGAGTGTAGATGGCATTGGGCATGATCCCGATCTTGGACTTGCCGGGCGAGATCACCCCGAAGGTGTTGGGGCCGACCACGGTGGCGCCCTTGAGCCGGGCCCGCGCCATGATCTCCATGGCGTCGTGCAGCGGCACGTGCTCGGTGATCACCACCACCAGCTTGATCCCGGCGTCCAGCGCCTCCAGGACCGCGTCCTTGGCGAAGGGTGCGGGCACGAAGACCACCGAGGCGGTGGCCCCGTGCTTCTCCACCGCCGCCTCCACCGTGTCGTACACGGGCACGCCCCGGACCTCCTGGCCCTCCTTGCCCGGCGAGACGCCCGCCACCACGCGGGTGCCGTAGTCCAGCATCTGGCCGGTGTGGAAGCTGCCCTGGTGGCCGGTGATGCCCTGCACCACCACCCGGGTGCGCTCGTCGATCAGGATCGCCATCTACCGCTCCCCTCCCCGCCGGGCCAGCTCGACCGCCTTGCGGGCGGCCTCGCCCATGTCCCGGAAGGCCTCGATGCCGTGCTCCCGGAGGATCGCCACGCCCTTGTCCTCGTTGGTGCCCACCAGCCGCACCACCAGCGGCACCGGGATGCCCTGCTGCTCCTTGACGGTGACGATGGCGTTGGCCACGTCGTCGCAGCGCGTGATGCCGCCGAAGATGTTGACGAAGATGACCTTGGGCCTCGTGGACACCAGCACCGCCATGGCCTTGGCCATGGGCTCCACCGCCGCGCCGCCGCCGGCGTCGAGGAAGTTCATCGCCCGCCCGCCGTACTCGGCCAGCACGTCGATGGTCGCCATGGTGATGCCGGCGCCGTTGGCCATGACGGCGATGTCACCGTCCAGCTCCACGTAGGAGAGCCCGATCTCCCGCACCCGCCGCTCCAGCTCCGTGGCCTCGCTGACCTCGGGCAGGTCCGGGTGGCGGAACCGGGCGTCGTCGTCGACGTTGAGCCGGCCGTCGGCGGCGATCAGCCGGTCGCCGGCGATCACCAGGGGGTTGATCTCCACCAGCTCGGCGTCGTAGTCGCGGAAGATCCCGTACAGCCGCGTCAGGATCTCGACGAACTGGCGGGCGACGGCACCCTCGAGCCCGAGCCGCCGGGCGATGCCGCGGGCGAAGTAGGGGTACACCCCCAGGGTGATGTCCACGGGCCGCTTGACGATGTCCTTCTCCGGGACCTCCTCGATGTTCACGCCGCCGTGCAGCGACGCGATGACCAGCGGTGCCTTGCGGCCGGTGTCCACGGCGATGCCCAGGTACAGCTCGCGGTCGATGGACAGCTTCTCCTCGACCAGCACCCGCTCGACGCGGTGGCCCCGCACCTCCTGGCCGAGCAGCCCGGCCGCCACCTCGCGGGCCGCGGCGGGCGTGTCGGCGAACCGGATGCCGCCGGCCTTGCCGCGCCCTCCGGCCAGGACCTGCGACTTGACGGCCACCGGCCCGCCGATCTCCGCGGCCACCGCGGCCGCCTCGTCGGGGGAGGCCGCCACCCGGCCCCGCGGCGTGGGGATGCCCCGCGCCCGGAAGACCTCCTTGGCCATGTACTCGAAGAACTTCAACGACGCTCACCTCACTGGGCGGTATTGGACGAACCGGCCAGGCGGGCGCGCACCGCCTCGACCCGGCGGGCCGTCGCGCGCCCCACCTCGGCGGGATCCCGGGGGCGCCGGGCCACGCCGCTGGCGGTGGCCGCCGCGGCCACCGCGGCGGCCACCGCCGGGGCCACCCGGGGGTCGCCGGCCGCGGGGATGATGTAGTCCGGCGCGAGCCGGTCCGGTTCGACCAGATCGGCGATGGCCCGCGCCGCCGCCAGCTTCATCGCCTCGTTGACCTCCCGGGCCCGCACGTCCAGGGCGCCGCGGAACACGCCGGGGAAGGCCAGCACGTTGTTGATCTGGTTGGGGAAGTCCGAGCGCCCCGTGCAGACCACCCGCGCCCCCGCGGCCGCCGCCGCGTCGGGGAAGATCTCCGGCGTCGGGTTGGCCATCGCCATGACGATGGCGTCAGGCGCCATGCTGCGCACCATGCTGGGCGTGACCGCCCCGGCCCGGGAGAGGCCGATGAACACGTCGGCCCCCTCCATCACGTCGGCCAGCTGCCCCTTGCGGCCGGCGGGGTTGCTGCGCTCCGCGATCCGCTGCTTGTACGGGTTCATCCCGTAGGGCCGGCCGGGGTAGAGGGCGCCGCGGCTGTCGCACAGCACCAGGTCGCGGGCGCCCAGATCCAGCAGCAACTGGCTGGTGGCGATGCCCGCGGCGCCCGCCCCGTTGACCACGATGCGCACGCGGTGCAGCTCCTTGCCCACCACCCGCAGGGCGTTGATCAGCGCCGCCGCGGTGACGATGGCCGTCCCGTGCTGGTCGTCGTGGAACACCGGGATGTCCAGCTCGGCCCGCAGCCGCGCCTCCACCTCGAAGCAGCGGGGGGCGGCGATGTCCTCCAGGTTGATGCCGCCGAAGCTCGGCGCCAGGGCGCGGACCACCTCGACGATCCGGCCCACCTCGCGGGCCTCGATGCACAGCGGCACCGCGTCGACGGCCGCGTACAGCTTGAAGAGGATCGCCTTGCCCTCCATCACGGGCAGGGCGGCCGCCGGACCGATGTCGCCGAGGCCCAGGACGGCGGAGCCGTCGGACACCACCGCCACCAGGTTGCCGCGGGCGGTGAGCTCGAAGGCCTCGTCGGGGTCGGCGGCGATCAGCCGGCACGGCTCGGCCACGCCGGGGGTGTAGGCCAGGCTCAGGTCGCGGCTGTCCCGCAGGGGCACCTTGCTGGCGATCTCGATCTTGCCGCGGGCCCGCCGGTGCAGGGCGACGGCCTCGGCGCGCAGGGCGTCGTCCCGCGCCGCCTCGTCCGCGGGGTCGGCACCGGCCCACCGCCCGGCGCCGACCCCGGCCGGCCCCTCGCCGCGGTCGCCGGATGCGCCAGCCTGCGGCACGCCGCGGGTCTCGTCGTGATGCTCACCCGCTCCGGCCACCGCGTGGCATCGCCTCCTCCACCGCCCCGCCCCGGCCCGCCGGGTCGCGCCCGGCGGGCCGGGGCGGGGGCACGCCTCCTCCCTCAGAGGTCCAGCTTGGCCAAGGTCTCGCGGACGTCCGCCGCCGAACGGGCGAAGGCCGCCCGCTCCTCGTCGGTGAGCTCGATCTCCAGGATCCGTTCGATGCCCTGGCCGCCGAGCACCACGGGCACGCCCATGAAGATGCCCGACTCGCCATATTCTCCCTCGAGATAGGCCGAGACCGGCAGCACCCGCTTCCGGTCGCGCAGGATCGCCTCGACCATCTCCGCCATCGCCGCCCCCGGGGCGAAGAAGGCCGAGCCCGTCTTCAGCAGGCGGACGATCTCGGCCCCGCCGTCCCGGGTCCGCCGGACCAGCTCGTCGATCTTCTCCGGCGGCAGCAGCTGCGTGATCGGGATGCCGCCGACGTGGGTGTAGCGCGGCAGCGGCACCATGGAGTCGCCGTGGCCGCCCAGCACCAGGGCGTGGACGTCCTCGAAGGAGACGCCCAGCTCCAGGGCGATGAAGGTGCGGAAGCGGGCGGAGTCCAGGATGCCGGACTGGCCCATCACGCGATGCTTGGGGAAGCCGGTGACCTTGTAGGCCACGTAGCACATGACGTCCAGCGGGTTCGTCAACACGATCAGGTAGGCATCGGGCGCGTAGCGGGCCACCTGGGCGGCGATGTCGCGGACGATGCCGGTGTTGACGTTGACCAGGTCGTCGCGGCTCATGCCGGGCTTGCGGGCGGCGCCGGCGGTGATGACCACCACCGCGGACCCGGCGATGTCGGCGTAGTCGTTGGAGCCGGTCAGGATCGTGTCGAAGCCCTCCACCGGGGCCGCCTGCATCAGGTCCAGCGCCTTGCCCTGCGGCATGCCCTCGACCACATCGACCAGGACGATGTCGGCCACCTGCTTGGTGGCCAGCCAGTGGGCCAGGGCGGCACCGGTGTTGCCCGCCCCGATGATGCTGACCTTGGGTCGCCTCAACCTAGCCTCCCCCTCCGTCGATGGACTTCGCCGGTGGGCCGGTGGTCCCACCCGTCACGAGCCGACGCCCGGCGGGCGCGGACCCGGCCCGCGGCCGGCGGCGCGCTGGCGGCCCAGCTCCCGCTCCAGCTCCCCCACCTTGCGCATGAGGCGCCCCACGTAGGCGAAGAGCAGCGCCAGGGCCGCCGTGTAGGCCCAAAACAAATAGATCAGCAGCCGTTGGTCGAGTTCGGGGGTGATCGGTGGCACGCCTAGCCCTCCTCGGTCTGGGCCCGCGCCCGCCGGTGGATCTCCTCGGCCAAGCGGCCGATGCGCACCCGCTGGCTCAACAGGAGGAAGAACAGCAGGGTGAAGGCGAGGACGGCGGACTGCAGCGCCAGGCGCATGGCGGGGTCGAGGCGCATGTCCCCGCCCTGGCGCAGGACGGGGTGGATGGAGGTCCACCACACCGACGACATGTACACGATGGGCACGTTGAGGAAGCCCGCGATCCCCAGCACCGCCGCGTACCGGCCCCGGCTCGCCGGTTCGTCCACCGCCGCCCGGATCAGCAGGTAGCCCACGTACAGGAACCAGAGGATCAGCGTGGTGGTCAGCTTGGGGTCCCAGGTCCACCACACGCCCCACACCGCCCGGGCCCACAGCGAACCCATCACCAGGGTGATGGTGGTGAAGAGCACCCCCAGCTCGGCGGCCGCCGCGGCCAGCCGGTCCCACCGCGCCTGGGGCCGCCTCAGGTACGCGAGGGAGGCGACGAAGACGAGGGCGAAGGCCAGGAAGCCCACCCATGCCGCCGCCACGTGGAAGTAGAAGATGCGGTGGACGTTGCCCATCACCCGTTCGGGGGGTGCGTAGCGAAGGGCCATGTACAGCGCCCCGACCAGGGCCGCGTAGGTGATCAGCAGGAAGCCTGCCGCCCGGCGTGACATGGCTCGCCTCCTAGCGGGCTACCACATAGTCGAACAGCAGGGCGCCGGCGACCAGGAACATGGTATCATACACCGCCAGCCCTCGAAACCAAAGGGCCGCCTGTTCGGGAGACCCCGCCAGGGCCGCCCCGGCCGCCTGGACCGCCCCCAGGAGCACCGGGGCGGTCAGGGGGAAGAGCAGCACCGGCAGCAGCGCCTCGCGCCCCCGCACCGAGGCGGTCAACGCACCCAGGAGCGTGCCGACGGCCGCCAAGCCCGCCGTCCCCAGCCCCATGGCCAGGACGAACCCGGCCCAGTGGGGCGCCCCCTGGTACCCCAGCCAGGCGAGGACGACGGGCACCAGCGCCAGCTCCAAGAGCAGCAGCTGCGCCCCCTGGGAGGCGACCCGGGCCAGGTAGAGCAGGCTGCGGTCCACCGGCGCCAGCAGCAACCCCTCCAGCGTGCCGCGGTCGGCCTCCTGGGCGAAGCTGCGGCCGAACAGCAGCACCGCGGCGAAGTAGAAGGCCACCCACAACAGGCCCCCCATGAGGGGCGACAGCCGGTTGCGGTTGGGATCGAGGGCGAAGGCCAGGGACAGGCCCACCAGCAGGACGAAGGTCGCCAGCCCGAGCAGGCCCTCCCGGCGCCGCCACTCCTGGCGCCAGTCGCGGCCCATCAGGGCCGCCACGGCGCCCCACGCGGCTCGCACCGAAGGCCACGGGACCCCCGGGACGGGCCCCGGCCCTTCCGCGGGGGCCGGGGCCGGATCCGCCCGCGACCCGGCGGGAGGGACCGGTCCACCCGGGCGCCGGGCCGCCCGCGCCGCCCCCCTACCCCCCGCCTCTGGGGCGGCGGGGTCCCCCGCGGCGACCGGCTCGTCGACCTCCGCACCCGCGGCCGCCGCCCTTCCCCCGATCTCGTCGGCCTGGCCGCGCGCCCGGCGGCAGGGTGGCGGCCCTTCGGCGGCACCGCCCGCCCTCGAGCCCCCTTCCGGGCCGACGTCCGCCGACGCCCCCCCTGCCTCCAGCCACCCCTCCAGCGCCGACCAGTCCACCGACGTCGCCGCGGCCGCTCGGCCGCGGCCGCCGCCCAGCAGCAAGACCCGTTCGGCCAGGCGGGCGGCGCGGTCCACGTCGTGGAGGACGACCACGGCGGTCCCGCCCGACGCGCGGTGCTCCTGCAGCAACCCCTCCAAGAGGCGGGCCGCGCCGGCGTCCAGGCCGGTGAAGGGCTCGTCCCACAACCAGAGGATCGGCCGGTGCATCAGGCACCGGGCCACCTCCAGGCGCTGGGCCAGCCCCCGGGAGAGCCACCCCGCCGGCCGATGGGCGACCGCGTCGAGCCCCAGCCGCTCCAGCAGGGCCGCCGCCCGCCGCCGGGCGGCGGCGGCCTCCATGCCGTACAGCCGTCCGAAGAAGACCAGGTTCTCCAGGGCCGACAGGTCGGGATGGCTCAGGGGGCGGTGCCCCACGTACCCGATCAGGTGCCGCCACGCCGAGGCCGCCGGGGATGCGGCACGGCCGGCCACCCACACCTCCCCGCCGTCGGGCAGGAGCAGACCGGCCACCACCCGGAGGAGGGTGGTCTTGCCGGAGCCGTTCGGCCCCATCACCACGCCGATCTCGCCGGGGCCCACCCGCCAGCTCACGTCGCGGAAGACCACCTGCTCCCCGAACCGCCGCGCGAGTCCCCGCAGCTCCAGGGCACCGTCGCGGGAAGCCCCCTCCGCGGCGCTCCCGGCGGGCACCGGATCTCGAGCCGGCTCGCCGAGGCGACCGCCCGCCCGCCCGACCCGCCGCCCCCGGGCCGCCAGCTGGGCCGCAGGCGACGGCGACCTCACCCCGGGGTCACCTCCCGTGCGTCCCCTCGCGCATCGTCCTGGGGGTCGAGGACGGCGGTCGGCCCCCCGGCGGACCGCCCGCCGCCGGCGCCATGGGCCGCGGCGGACGCCCGACCCTCCGCCGGGCGCCGCACCTCCGTCCAACGGCCCGCGCGGGGGCCGGCCCCTGCCGCAGCCGAACGGTCCGCCGCGCCCCGTCCCGATGCCGCCCACCAGCGCCGGGTGGCGACCACCGCCGCCGCCACCAGCCGGCGCCGCTCCGCCTCGTACGCACCGGTCGGGATCTCGCCCTGGGCATGGGCACGGTCCAGCTCCACGATGGCCTGGATCAGGGCCCGGCGCCGGCGCTCCCACCGGCCGGGGCTCCGCATCCAACGGACCGTGGCGACCCCCCCGGCGGCCAGCAGCACGGCCCCGAACCCCAGCACCCAAGGGGCGACCTGCCGGCCGGAACGGGGCGCCGGCCGGAGGCCGGGAGGCTCGCCGCCCCCGGGCGCCGCCGCGCCCGGGGGCGCAAGGGTCAGCCGGTAGCCCCCCGCGGGGAGCGGCCCGGCGGCGAAGGCCGCCAGGTCCATGCCGGGCAGGCCCACCGCATCCCCCGCCACGGTGCCCGCCGGGCGCATGCCCTCACCCCGGACCTCGAGCTGATCCGCCACCGTCAGGACCACCAGCCGCTCGGCGGGCGCAGGCAACACCAGTTCCAGGTGGCCCGGGGTGCCCTCCGGGTCCGCCAAGAGGACGTAAGCATAGTCCCGCGCTCCATCGCCGCGGGACGGCGCCGGATCGACGAGGCGGCCGTCCTCCCACCGGAGGCCCTCCGGCAACGGCTCGGCGGGCTGGCCTCCAGCGACTGCTGGCAGGATGCGCGGTCCCGGCGCAGCCGGTGGCGCCGACGGGCGGGACGACGTCCCGGAGCCCGTGCCGGCGGTGGGACCTCCGCCGCTGCCGCCCGCCGCAGGGCCGCCCTCAGCGCCTCCGCGCCACCGGGCGAGGAACAAGACGGCCATCCCCCGCCCCTCCGGGTCGGGCCGCAGCACCAGGGTGATCCGCTCCCATGGCGCCGCCCCGCCGTCCGACCCCTGGGCCCCCGCGGGGGCCGGCGACCCCATCAGGATGCACGCGCCGAGGACCACCGCCGCCAGCGCCCGCCGCCACCGGCGGCCGGCGGCGTCCCGCAGCCGGCTGCGCCGTCCCATCCCCTGCCCTTCCGGTGCCCCGCCGCCCCGGGCGGGAGCAGGGCGAGCCCCGATCCCGCCGGTCATCGGGCCGCCTCGGCACGCGCCGACTCGTACTTGGACGGGCACTTCACCATGACGCGATCGGCCACCAGCGTGTCCCCCTCGAGGCGCCCCTCCACCACCACGTCGACGCCGTCCTGCAGGAGATCCGGCTTGACGCCCTTGTAGACCACGGGGAGCGGACGGCCCGAGTCGCCGGCCATCGCGAAGGCCAGGGTGACGTCGTGGACGGACCAGGCCACCGTACCGGGTGCGACCCGGCCGTGCACCCGGACGAACCTCCCCTCCAGCTGGTCGGCGCGCCCCAGGGCTTGATCGACGGACAGGTAGTACGTCTTCGCGCTCTGAAAGCCCATCAACGAGAGGTAGGCGATGCCAGCCAGGACCACCAGCACGGCCAGCCCCACCTTCACGCGCGCGGACACCGCCGTCACCGCCCTCGACAGGTCTTGCCACGGCCACCCGATTATAGCCCCAGCCGCCGTCTGCGAAACAACCGGTCGGTCACCCGAGCCGCCGGCTTGGTCCGGGCGTCCCGGGAGCGCAGCCTTACGGCCAACTGGGGCCGTGTCGGACGCGGTCTCGGCGCCCCGTACCCGTTCACGACCGTCCCCGGCGCCCTCATTCCTCCAGGTGCAGGGCGTGGACCTGGACGGTCTCGGTCACGCGGTAGACATGGCTCAGGGCCAGGGCCCGGCCGTGGATCCGGTAGTGGACGCGGACCCGGACGGCGCCGTCCACGGCGAAGGTGCCCGGTCGCCGCCAGCGCACGGAGAAGACGGGCCCCGGGTCGTAGTCCACCTCCACCCGTTCCGTGAAGGGCGGGTTCTGGATCTCGGCGCGGAGACGATAGGTCGCCGGCCGCCCGACCACCCAGCGGCGGGGACCCTCCAGCGCCAGCTGGACCCGCGGCGCCTCGGGCGCGGCCGCCGGGAAGAGCCGCCACCGCGCCAGCTCCCGGGCGGCGGCCAGGACCGCGTCGTCGGCCAGGCCGGGGATCGCCGCCCCCACGGCCCGGGCGGCGGCGTCGGCGGGTGGCACCGTCACGTGCCAACGGTAGCGGATCAGGGGACGCCCCGTCCCGTCGTAGGAGATGGCCTCCACCGCGTAGCTCCCGGCGCCGGGGAAGCGATGGGGTTGCTGGACGATGGCGTGGTTCGGGTTCGGGTCGACCCACTGCGTCCCGTCGCCGAAGTCCCACCGCCAGAGGACGTGCCCGCGCTCGAGGGACTGCCAGTGGGTGGTGCGACGGGTCGGCAACGTCACCTCGATGGCCGGGATCCCCGGGGGCAACTGGACGACCCCGTGGGTCGCCGAGGGCAGCGGCGGCGGCTCGCGCCGCGAGCGTGAGGCGTTCCCGCCCGCCCGCCCCCCGCGCCCCGCGCCGTCCGGCGCGGGCGGGCTCCACCGCGGACGCTCCACCGCGTCGGGTGGCTGCAGCAACCCTCCGAGCGCCGCCCCCGGCTCGTCCCCCAACGGGTCCGCGCCCGGCACCCAGTTGGGCGGTGGCGGGAGCCCGCGGCCTACGGGGACCCCGTCGGCCGGTGGTCCCGCTGCGTCGCCGTCTTCCCACACGACGCGCCACGTCAGGGCCCCCGGGTTGGAGGCGGTGGTGTCGCCACCGGCCTCGCCGGCAGGCCGCCCCGCGGCGGGTTCGTCCGGTTGGCCGATGGGTCCGGCATCGCCTCCCTCGCCGCCGAAGCGCACCTCCGTCAACGGCGGATCGGCCGGAACGGTGAAGACCCACAGCGAACCCTCCCGGCGCCCGGGCAGCCGGTACCAGTTGCCGGCGGCGTCGCGGCCGGCGGCCCAGGCGGCCGCCGGCGGCTCTCCCCCAACCGTCCCGATCTCCAGGCGCCAACGACCGGTCGTCGACACCGCCGTCCGCTGTCCAGCCGGCACCGCGAACCCCGCGGCGGTCGCGTCGACGGCGGTGCGCTCCCCGGTGCCCCCGGCAGCCAGGGCCGGGACCGCGCCGGCCGCGACCACCGCGGACATGGTCGGCCCTGCCCGCGGACCGCCGAGGTCGAGGAGGCCGGCGAGGCCGGCGATCATGGCCAGGACGCGGAGCCTGGCAACGCCTCGCGCGGGGTCCGCGCCCGCGGTGCGCATCCCCACCACCCCCGGGTCGGCTCCCGCGGGAGGGGTGGCCCTGGGGGTCGGCCCACCCCCGCGGCACCCGTCCCGCATCGGTCGACCCAAATCATACCAGATACAATCCATGAAATGGAATATCCAGTCTATAGATCGATCCCGGAGGGCCGTCCTCGGGGTCCTCGCCGGAGGCCCGGCGCCGCCGAAGCCGCCGGGGGGTGCTCGCCGGGATCGCCGGCGCTCCCTCCGGCGAGTCGCGGGCATCGCTTGGGGCTGCGCAGGCAGGGGTTGAGAACAGGTCGCAGGCGCCTTGCGGGAGCGGCGATCCCCTCACCGCCGGCGGGGGAGGGGCGAGGGGATCGCGGTCCGGAGGGGATGGCGAGAGGTCGTTCACTCCTCGAGATGGCGGGCGACGAACCCGGCCGCCGTCTCCGCCAGCTTGAGCTCCAGGGTGCCGGTGTCCCGCCCCGCCTCCCGCGAGGCGATGATCACCGTCCCCACGGGGTCGCCGCCCACCACGATGGGGGCGATGACCTCGCTGGCGAAGGGACAGGGCTTGTCGTCGTCGGCGCCCACCAAGGGGCCCGGGTGCCGGTGCCGGTCGGCGGTGAAGTGCAGGATCTGCCGCTGATCCATGGCCTGGTAGACCACCGATCCGATGGGCTTGCCCACGAACTCCTTGGGCGGGGCGCCGGCCACGGTCACCACCTGGTCGCGGTCAGTCACCATGGCGATCAGACCCGAGGCCTCGGCCAGGGATTCGGCGATGCCGCGGACCATGTCCTCGAGATCGGCGATGGCCGAGTACTTCTTGAGGATGACCTCGCCGCCCTTGTCGACGAAGATCTCCAGGGGGTCCCCATCGCGGATGTTCATGCTGCGGCGGATCTCGATGGGGATGACGATCCGCCCCAGGTCGTCGATGCGCCGCACCACCCCAGTGGCCTTCATGACGTCACCTCTTCTGCCCCGTGGTGTGGACGACCCCGGCCGGGGGCCCGGTCCGCGTTGCGCGTCCGCGGCGCATCCCGTGCAACCGTGGCAGTTCCACCATGGTCGCGCCAGCCGGTCCGCACCCGCCCGTCGCGCCGGCGTCCCGCCGGCGGCCCATCCGGCGGCAGCGCACACCGGCGGTGCATCCTGCGGCGGCGCGCGACGTCCCAGGAACCCGGCGACCGGCCGGGACCGGTGCCCTGCGCGAACGGCGGTCCGGGCACCCGCGAAGGGGAGCCGGCACCGGTGCCGTTAGTATGCAGTGGCGCGCGCGGCGCCTATTCGAGCCACCAGGGATGGTAGGCGGTGCACCAAATGCAGAGGAGGCGGCGGAGCCGCCTCCCCTGGGCGGGGTCACGAGCGCCTCGGCACCCGTTGGGATGGGAACCCGTGACCCTCGCCGTCCATACGTTGTCCCGGCGGGTCGGACGCCAAACCGGAAACTGCTGGCACGGGCGGCGGTCCGCCCGCGCGCCGCGGGCCGCCGTGGGCGGCCCGGTGGCCGCCGGCTGCCCCTCAGTCGACGGCCGCGGCGGGCCCCAGGTAGGCTCGGACCAGCGCCTCGACCACGCGGATGCGGTCGAGCCGCTGGGCCAGGACCCGCGCCCCGCGATGGGCGGTGATGTAGGCCGGCTCGCCCGTCACCAGGAAGTGGGCCAACTGGCGCGCCGGGTCGTAGCCCCGTTCGCGAAGCGCGGCCAGGATCGCCTCGAGGATCCGCCGCTCCTCCGCGTCCAGCTCCGCCGCGGCGGCCAGGGGCAGGACCGGCAGCTGCCGGGTCCCCTCCACCGGCGTCGGCGGATGGGCGGCGTCCAGGTCGCGCGACCGGTGCCCCGGCGGCCGCGTCTCCAACGGGCTCCGCGCCGTCGACCCCGGGCCCCACGGCTCACGCGCCGCCGCGTGCTGGTCGGCGCCCTCACCCCCGCGACCGGGCCCTTGCCCGCCGGCGCCCGGAGCGCCGACGGCACCGTCAGCGGCCGGTCGACCGGACCCGTCGCCCCGGCCCGGGGCGGCCTGGCAGCCGCCCTCGTCGCGCTTCATCACGGCACGCCTCCCGCCGGTTCCTCCGCGTCCCCGAGGGTCAGAGCAGCATCTCGCCCGACTTGGGGAAGTACCCGGAGGCGATCAGCGCGTCCATGATCTTGTGGACCTCCGCGAACATCGGCTCCACGTCGGGTTCGTCGCTGCAGTCGACCTGCCACACGTAGACGGCGTACGCCTCGTGCACCGCCACCCGGCCGTCGGGCAGCACGGAGATGACGAACTTGACCTCCGGGATGTTGTCGTGCTCGATGTTCTCGAACAGGATCTGCTTGATCGAGTTGGCCAGCGGCGGGACCTGCTCGGCCGACGGCACGTCGAACACGTAGCGGATCTCGACGTCGACCGTCAGGTCCGGCTCCGTCTCCTTGTGGGTGCAGTCGTCCTCCTCTGCATGATACAGCCCGCAACTGCCCCCGTAGACCGTCTCCGCCGTCAGCACCGAGTCCCAGGTGAAGCTGATCTCCGCCCGGACCCGGTGCGGCGGCTCGTCCCCTTCGGGGACGCACACGAAAAGGCAGTGGCGGTCCATGGTCTGCGTCTCCACGTGATGCTCGACGCGCCGGATCTCGAGACCGGCCGCCTCCGCCGCGTCGAACAGCACGTCGCACAAATCCTCGTAGCGCAACATCGGCGGTGCCCCTTCCCGAGTTGGCGACTCCCCAAGGCACGAAGCCCCGGGCGGCGCCCCGCCCCGGGCTCCATCAACCAACTATAATAGATCAGCGCGGATGGGGGCAGCTAGGCCTGGAAGCGGCAGGCCGCGCCGCGGGCCGTGGACCCCGTGCCCTCCCGGGACCCGCGCGTCAACGGCCCGCCGGGGGCCGCCAGGGCCTCCCGGCGAGGGGGAGCAGCGCCAGCAGCACGAGGAAGGGCGCGCAGCCCCACAGCAGCAGGGGGTTGCCGACGAGCCGCGGGTCCCCCGCGCTGGCGGCGCCGGCGCCAAAGGCCGGCACGTCCAGCACGCCGAGGGAGACGGCATTCCCCACGACGAAGGCGCCCAGCGCGCCGACGACGGCGAGCGCGGCCCCGAGGAAGCCCCGCCCCCGGGACAGGTCCTCCTCCGGCAGGACGTCCGTCCAGAGCAGCCCCCACCGCTTGACGCGCTCGTAGAGGAAGCGCAGCAGCACCGGGCCCAGCACCGCCGGGAAGAGGAAGTTGTTGAGGGTGATCACGTTCCCCAGGACCGCGAAGGGCAGGAGGCGGAGGACCTCCAGGCCCCAGGCGATGACCGTGGCGCAGGCGATGGCGCTGATCAGGGTCAGCACGATGAACTCCACCACCTGCCGGGGATTGCGCATGGTGGGCTCTTCCCGGCTGCTGAGGGGGCCGAGCCAGCCCCAGAGGGCCCACGGGATGAGTCCGAGGAAGAAGTTGCCGACGAACCCGAACAGACTGCCGGGACCGAAGGTGCCGCCCACCATGTCCCCGATCAGGTTGCCCACGGCGGTCCCCCACGCCGCCGCGGGGCCGAAGAGCAGCGAGAGGACGGGCGGCAACACCTGGGCCACCCGGATCTCGGTGATGCCGGGGATCAGCGGGAAGGGCTTGAAGGGGATGAGCACGGCCGCGTAGAGGCCGGCGGAGAGCGCCGCGCCGTCAAGGCGATCATCCGCGAGTGCCGCCACATGGTGACCAGTTCCCTCACCGCCATCGCCCTCCTTCCGGCCGGGGAACGGGCTGGGCCGCTGGGTCGCCGCCGGTTCCCGGCCCCTCTCGGTCTTGGGGGCGCCCCTCAGTCCAGCGGACTGCCGCCCCCGACGAGCCCATAGAGCGCCGCCAGGATCGCCACCAGCGAGAGGACGGTGCCGACCCAGTCGGCCGGGCGGTAGCGCAGCTCCAGGTACTGGGTGCGCCGCGGCCGCGCCCCGAAGCCGCGGGCCTCCAAGGCCATGGCGAGCTGGTTGGTCGACCGCAGCGAACCCGCCAGCAGGGCACGACCAGCGGGAGGTGCTTGCGCATCCGCTGCAGCGGGTTGCCGGCGTCCAGGTCGTGGCCGCGGGCCCGCTGCGCCTCGGCGACCGCCACGGCGGAGGCCACGAAGGTGGGGACCAGGCGCAGGGCCGCCGACAGCGCGAAGGCGAAGGGGTACGGCAGACCCCAACGGAGCAGGCCGGCGACCAGCTCCTCGTTGCGGGTCGTCGCCAGGAAGAGGGCGGACGCGATCACCATGCTGCAGAGCCGGAGGCCGGCGGCCAACCCGAAGAGCCCGGCCTCACCCGCGCCGGCCCCCCACCCGTCCGCGCGGCCGACGCCGACGAGGGACCAGAGGACCGGCGGGAAGAGCAGCACGGTGACGGCCAGGAAGCGCACGCGCCGCAGGGCGGGCCCCGTCCGCGAGGCCACGGCGAGCCCCAGCAGCAGGACGAGCAGGCCCGCCAGCACACCCGGGCTGGCCGCGGCCACGGCCACGAGCAACACGGCCACCAGCGCCAGCAGCTTCGTCCGCGGGTCGAGCCGGTGCAGCAGGCTGTCGCCGGGCACGTACAGGTACGGGCTCACCGGTTGCCCACCTCCTGGGCGGCCGGCCGCGGGCCGCGCGGGCGCAGGGCGAGCATCCACTCGTCCACCGTCAGCAGGGGGACGCCCAATCGGTTGGCCATCCGCACCAGCTGGGGGGGCCGCAGGTCGGCGCGGCCCAGCTCCGCCTCCCGGGCGAGGACCGCGCGGGTCGGGCCGTCCAGGAGGATGCGCCCGTCCTGGACCACCACCGTGCGGTGCGCGTAGCGGGCCACCACGTCCATGGCGTGGGTGACCATGATCACCGTGTGCCCGGCGTCGTTGAGGCGCTGGACCAGGTCCATCATCCGCTCCCGCTCCAGGTGATCCAGGCCGGTGGTCGGTTCGTCCAGGATCAAGACGGGCGGGCGCAGGGCCAACACCGAGGCCACCGCCACCCGCTGGCGCTCGCCGCGGGTCATGCGGAAGGGGTCGTCGCCCTCGCGGCCCTCGAGCCCGACGGCCGCCAGGGCCTCGGCCACGCGCGTCCGCACCTCGCGCTCGGACAGTCCCTGGTTGCGCAGCCCGAAGGCCACCTCGTCGAAGACCGTCTCCGCGAAGAGCTGGTGATCGGGGTTCTGGAACACGTAGCCGACCGTGCGCGAGAGCTCCCGCAGGCTGCGCTGCGCGACGGACGAACCGGCCACCCGCACCTCGCCGGCCGTCGGTCGCAACAGACCGGCCAGGTGCTTGACCAGGGTGGTCTTGCCGCTGCCATTGGGGCCGACGACGGCCACGAACTCCCCCGCCCGCACGGTGAGGTTCACGCCGCGCAGGGCCGTGCGGCCGCCCGGGTAGCGATGCTCGAGATCGCGCACCTCGAGGATGACGGGACCGTAGCGGCTGGCGCGCTCCGCGTCCCGCTGCCGGAGACGCTCCAGGGCCTCCGGCTCCACGCACCAGCCTGCCGCGGTGAGCGCCTCCACCGCGGCCCGTTCGTCCAGCTCGGGGCGCAGCCCGAGCCGTTCCAGCAGGACGGCGGCGCCCGGCGGTTGCACCCCCATCCCCTCGAGCCACGCGGCCCGGGTGAGCACCTGGTCGGGCGGTCCGTCGGCCACCACGCGCCCCTCCTGCAGCACGACGACGCGATCGGCGGTGAGCGCCTGCTCCACCTCGTGTTCGGCCACCAGCACCGTCACGTCGCCCGCCCGCAGGCGCCGCGCCACGGCCAGCACCTCCTGCTTGCCCACCGGGTCCAGGTCCGTGATGGGTTCGTCCATCACCAGCAGCCGCGGCTGCAGGGCGAGGGCGGCCGCGACGGCGAGTCGCTGCTTCTGCCCGCCGGACAGGCTCGCCGGCTCCCGGTCCTCGTAGCCGGCCAGCCCGACCGCCTCCAGGGCTTCCGCCACCCGCCGGCGGAGCTCCGCGGCCGGCACGCAGAAGCTCTCGGGTCCGAAGGCGACTTCCAGGGCCACACTCGTTGCGAACAGCTGTCCTTCGAAGTCCTGGAAGACGAAGCCGACGTCTTCCGCCCACTCGCAGACCCGCCGGCGACGGGTGGAGACGCCGTCGATCCGCACCTCCCCGCGCATCTCGCCACGGAAGAAGTGGGGCACCAGGCCGTTGAGGCAGTAGCAGAGGGTGGACTTGCCGGCGCCGCTGGCACCGAGGACGACGGTGAACTCACCGGGACGCAACCCGAGGTCGACGTCGACCAGCGCCGGCCGGCTCTGGCCCCGATAGGTGAACGTCACACCCCGCAGCTGAGCGGTGGCTGCCGCCATTCGGATGACCGCCCCCGTCCGGCCGTCCGCGTCGTCCGGCGGATCCCTGGGGACGCCGGGAGGTCGGCGATGCCGGCCCCTCGATCGCCCCCATCTATGAATGAATACCCTCCCGTGAAGGGAGTCAACGGGAGAAATGCCGAACTTTTTGAGACAATTGTCAAAATAATATTCGATCCTGCGTTCCACAAGTGCGAGATGCCGTCCCATCCGCGAAATGTGTCCAATTTGATCGTGTTAGTGTGGATTTGGTCCCGAGCATAGCGCGGGGCCTGCGCGCCGTCAACGGCGGCCCCGAAGGCCGCGACGGGGCCGGCCCGCCCCGCCCGGGGACCCCGGCCGGGTGTCGAGGCCGGCCGACCCCGGCGGGTCGGCCGGTTCGTCCCGAGGAGCGCGGCGTGGCCCACGGGAGGCGGGTCGATATAATACAACTGCTGGCAGGGGGCGCCCAGGTCGTGCCGCCCTGGCGGCAAGGAGGGTTCCCATGGCCACCGCAACCGAAGGGGACGCCCGTCGGCCCGTGTACCTGGACAACGCCGCCACCACCCGGGCGCGGCCCGAGGTGGTCGACGCCGTCGTCACCGCCCTCCAGGAGCGGTTCGGCAACCCCGCGTCGATCCACACCGCCGGCCTCGAGGCGGAGCGGCTGGTCAAGGAGGCCCGCTCCGTGCTGGCAGCGGCCCTGGAGGTGCCCGCCGACGACCTCTACTTCACCTCCGGCGGCACCGAGGCCAACAACTGGGCGCTGCGGGGCGTCCTGGCCGCCTACGCCCGCCGCGGGCGGCACCTGGTGACCACGGCCATCGAGCACTCGTCGATCCTGAGCACGGCGCGCCGGCTGGAGGCGGAAGGCCATCGCGTCACCATCGTGCCCGTGGACCGGCAGGGCCGCGTGGACCCGGAACGGGTCGCCGCGGCGGTCGCCGACGACACCGTCCTGGTCAGCATCATGCTGGTCAACAACGAGATCGGGTCGATCCAGCCCGTCGCCGACATCGTCCGGGCGGTGCGGGCCCGACGGCCCGACGTGCTGGTCCACGTCGACGCGGTCCAGGCCTTCGGCAAGCTGCCCGTGAAGCCCAGGGCATGGGGTGTGGACCTCGTCACCGTCAGCGCCCACAAGATCCATGGTCCCAAGGGCACGGGTGCCCTCTACGTGCGGCGCGGCGTCCGCATCCAGCCCCTGCTGGTGGGCGGCGAGCAGGAGGGCGGCCTGCGCCCCGGGACCCACAACGTCCCCGGCATCGCGGGATTCGGCGTGGCGGCGCGGCTGATCCTCGCCGAACAGCCGGAGCTGAGCCGCCGGATGCACGCGCTCAAGCTGCGGCTGGTCCAGCGGGTGCAGGCCGAGATCCCCGACGTGTACGTCAACGGTCCCGATCCGGACGAGGGCGCGCCCCACATCGTCAACCTCTCCGTGGTGGGGGCACGGGGCGAGGTGCTGGTCCACGCCCTGGCACAGCGGGGGGTGTACGTCTCGACGGGCTCGGCGTGCACGTCCCGGCGCACGGCCCCCAGTCACGTCCTGCAGGCGCTGGGACTCCCCCCCGAGCGGCTGGACTCCGCCCTGCGCATCAGCCTCAGCCGCGAGACCACGGAGGAGGACGTGGAACGGTTCGTCGCCGCCCTGAAGGAGGCGGCGGCGGAGGTCCGGGCCGTGGCCGCCGTCCGCGGCCGGCGCTGACGGTCCCCGACGCCCCCGGGGCCCGCGGCGTGCTGGGGGATCGGCCCCGTCCTTCGGCGGCCGGGAGGCGACCGGGGAAGGCGCCGCCGGGGATCGGGGCGGGCGGGGCCGCGGGGCCAGGCCCGGGGCCGGCTGCACGCGGGGCTGCGCCTGCCGGGTCCGGCCCGTCGGCGAGGGGGCGGCGCGGACGGCCCTGGCCGTCCGGTGCGCCGTCGAGGCGGGCGCGGTGCCAGTCCGGTCCGCCGTCCAGGGAGGCGGGGCGACCGTGGGGCAGACGACGAATCCGTGAGGAGGCGGACCTTGAACCAGCGCGTGCTTTTGGTCCGGTACGGCGAGATCGGTCTCAAGGGTCGCAACCGGCCCCGGTTCGAGCAGGCCCTGGTGCGCCAGATCCGGCGCGCCCTGGCGCCGTGGCCCGGGGTATCGGTCTACCGCACGCCGGGACGGGTCTGGGTCGAACCGCCGGCCGACCTCGGTCCCGAGCCCCTGCTCGAGGCGCTGCAGCGGGTGTTCGGCGTCGTCGCCGTCTCGCCGGCGGAACGGGCGCCCCTGGACCTGGAGGCCATCGGCGATGCCGCCCGACGGGTGCTGGAGGACGCCTTGGCGGACGCGACGCGGGCCGGCACCCCGCTCGGCCCCGCCGGCGCGCCGGGGCGTGCCGCGGGCGGTCGGGAAGGCGGCGCCGCCGCGCCCTCCACGACCATGACGGCGGGCGGTGCCCCGGCCCCCGCCACCGGGGGAGGCCCCGCAGCGGCCCACGCCCCCGTGACCTTCAAGGTCGAGGCGCGCCGGTCCAACAAGCGGTTCCCCCTGACGTCCATCGAGATCAACCGCGAACTGGGGAGCCGCCTGTTGACTGCCCACCCCGAGCTCCGGGTGGACGTCCAGCGGCCCCAGATCACGGTCCACGTCGAGGTCCGCCACGATGGGGCCTACGTCTACGCCCGCTCGGTGCCCGGCCCGGGGGGTCTGCCGGTGGGCGTGACGGGTCGGGCGTGCGCCCTCCTGTCCGGCGGGATCGACAGCCCGGTGGCGGTCTGGATGGCCATGAAGCGCGGCCTGTCCGTCATCCCCGTCCACTTCCACAGTCCCCCGTTCACCAGCGAGCGGGCGCGGGAGAAGGTGGTCGACGTGACCCGGGTGCTGGCGCGGTGGGGCGGCCCGCTGCCGCTCTGGGTCGTCCACTTCACCGAGGTGCAGCGGGCCATCCAGCTGGAGTGCCCGCCCGAGTTGACCATCACCCTGATGCGCCGCATGATGTTCCGCATCGCCGAGCGCATCGCCGCCCGCGAGCGGGCTCTGGCGCTGGTGACGGGCGAGAGCCTGGGTCAGGTGGCCAGCCAGACCCTGGAGAGCATCCGCACCATCGCGGCGGTGACCACGTTGCCGGTCCTGCGCCCGCTGATCGGCATGGACAAGGCGGAGATCGTCGACCGCGCGCGGGCCATCGGCACGTACGAGATCTCGATCCTGCCCTACGAGGACTGCTGCACGCTGTTCGTCCCGGCCCATCCGGCCACGCGGCCCCGTCCCGAGCAGGCGGAGGCCGCGGAGGCCGTGCGTGACTGGGAGCCGCTTCTGGCGGAGGCGTTGGAGCGCAGCGAGCGGCTGGTGGTCGAACCGGCCGCCGGGGCCTTGGCCTAGCAGGGGGGGCTGGGACGGGTCTGGGGCTGGCCAAGTCAGGGCCAGGGCAGCCCAGGGCCGGGGCAGGGACCGGGACGGGGGCAGCGAGGGATCCGGGGCGGGATCGCGGACGGGGAACGGATCCAGGTTCGGCCGAACCGGCGCCATCGCCGCCCACCCCCTTCCCCCGCGCCGCGGGCCCATCTCGGGCGGGGACTGGGCCCGACCAGCGGGGAGCGTGCAGGGGCAGGGACAGGGACGCGCCACGCCAGGGACAAGGCGCGGCCAGGACCAACCAGGTGCGGGCGCAGGGGGGCCAGGACAGGGCGACGGAGGAGAAGAAGGTCAGGGTGGGGGCAGGACCGGGGGCAAGGGCAGGACGCCGGACGAGACGCGGGTCGGGGTTGGGACAGGATCAGGGGCAAGGGCCAGGGCGGCGGGAGCCAGCGTCAGGGTCAGGGTTCGGGCGGAACCGTGGGCGGGAAGGGCGGGCGGAACCTTGGGTGGGCGGGAAGGGCGGGCGGGCCGGGGTCGGCTGGACCCCGGCCCGCCCGCCCTACGCCTGGCCCTACGATGTGGCCACGCCGTCCCTGCCGCCCTTGGCGCCTCGGGACTCGACAGCGGCGCCTGGGGATCGGCCCGCGCCTCGCGGCATCCTCCTGCGACGGGCTTTCTAGCCCGTGCCGTTCGCCGAGCCGCCGGCCTCGGTGGCGCGGCCGCCCTTGCCGACCTCCGGGTGGGCTCGCGGGCGGCCGCGCCGGCCCCGCCGCCGGCCGCGGCGACGGCGCCGGCCGTCGCCGCGGCCGGCGGGATGCACCCCGTTGGCGGCAGCCGCCGCCTCCGCGGCGCCCGCCGGCCCGGCGGCCGGGCCCCCGGCCGGGGCCCGGCCGCCGGGCCGGGCCTCCGTGAGCACCAGGCCGTTGGTGGACGCCGCCGGCGGCCGCCCGTCGACCTGCCCCCCGGCCACCTCCTGGGTGGCGGCGGGTCGGGCCGGCCCCGGGCGGTACCCGCCGGGACCCTCCACCGTCAGCCGCAGCCCCTCTTCCAGGGCGCCCCCGAGGCCCAGCCGGTTCCCATGCCGATCGGTGACCACCAGCTTGCCGGCCACCGCGTCCTGGTAGACGGTCTCAGAATAGCGGAGCAGTGCATGGCGCACGCTGGCGCCGGGATAGACGTCCACCGGATGGTTGTTGACGAACACCCGCACGGCCGTCATCACCACCTTCCCACGGGCCCTCTCGCCCGGGCCGTGCCCTGTCGGAAATAACCTGTTCCGGCAATGCCCCCGGGTATCCGCCGCATCCATGCCGGCCCCGTCGGGCACCGCGCCGGACGCCGGGCCCCGGACGTCGCGGGTCCCGCAGCCCCCGCGGTCCCCGGCGACGACGCCCCCGGCCATGACGCCCCTCTTTCGACCGGCCGGGCTCCCTTCGAGCCCCGGCCGGCATCACCGGGCGGAGGCCGTCAGCGGCCGCCCCGCCGCCGGCGGGACCGACCCGGCGGCTGCCCGGCCGCGCGCAGGGTGACCGAGGGGTCTGCCCCCAAAACCGCCGGTGGAGGCGGCCGCCGCGGGCGTCGCCCCTCGGGTCGTCCCGTCGCCCGCGCCGGGGCCCAGGGGCCACCCGGGCATGCCCTCGGCCCGGTTCCGGTCAAAAGGCCTGCGCTCCATAGGCTTCGGCACGGCCGCCACCACGTCCTGCGCCCGGGGCCGGGCGCAGGGCATCGGCGATGGCCGCCCGCACCGCGGGGTCGTCCTCGCGCGCTCGCGCCTCGGCCAGTGCCCGCTGCGCGCACTCGCCGCCGATCCGGCCCAGGGCCCACGCCGCCAGGGCCCGCAGGTCCGGCCGGGGATCGTCCCGCAGCACCCTGACCAGGGCCGGCACGGCCGAACGGGCCGCCGGTCCCCGATTCCCGAGGGCGACCAGCGCATTCCGCTGCCACGTCTTGCGACCGCGCCACGCCCCGGTCAGCGAGCGGTAGCGCCGGCGGAACTCCGCCCGCCCCATCCGCAGCAGCGCCACCAGGTCGGGCCGGCCCGTCGCATCGGGCGGCCCATCGTCCGGGGCCGGGTCCCCGGCACGACGGGAGGCGTCGAGCTCGGGGCCTGCGGCCGCCTCCGCTGTCGGCGCCCGCCCACCACCGGCGCCTCCCGTCCGCGCCTGGGTCGGCGCGCCGGACGGCACCGGCGCGGCCGGGACCGAGGTCGTCCCGTTCCCCGCGCCTCCCGCCGGTGCCGTGTCGTCGGGCCGCAGCGCCGGGTGACCGGGGCCTGCAGACCGATTGTAGGGGCAGACCACCTGGCAGGCGTCGCAACCGTAGAGGCTCTGGCCCAGGGCGGCCCGTTCGTCCGGTGCCAGCATGCCCGGTTTCTGGCTGAGGAACGAGACGCACCGCCGCGGATCCAGCTGGCGCGGCCCGATGAAGGCCTGGGTCGGGCACGCCCGCAGGCACAGGTCGCAGTCCCCACAGGCGTCGGCCACGGGCTGATCGGGGGGCAAGGCGACGTCCGTCACCAACTCGCCGAGGAACACCCAGGAACCCCGGCCGGGCACGATCAGGCAGGCGTTCTTCCCCACCCAGCCCAGGCCGGCCCGCTCCGCCCAGGCTCGGTCGACCAGGGGTCCGGTGTCGACCTGCACCGCCCAGCGGCACCCCGGGACCCGGGCCTCGAGCCAGCGCCCCAGCGCCTCCAGCCGCTGACGCATGACGTGCTGGTACGAGCGGGTCCGGCCGGCCGCCGCCACGTACCCGCGCAAGGGCGGACCGCCGTCCCCGCCATCCCGTGATCCCCCCGCGGCCCGCCCGTCGCGGCGGCGTCCCGTCCCGCCACCGGCCGCACGATCCCCGCCACCGGCCGCACGATCCTGGGCGGACGCGGGACGTGACGCCGTCCGGCGGCCGGGCGGGTCGTACGCCATGGCGACCGCCACCACCGAGCGCGCCCCGGGGAGCAACGTGGCTGGATCGGCGCGGCGCGCGGGGTCGGGGTCTTCCCAGGGAGTGGCCATGCCCCGTTCCTGCCGCCAGCGCAACAGGGCCTCGAGGTCGAGCAGGGGCGCGGCGGCGGCGACGCCCGCCGCCACGAAGCCGAGGCGCCGAGCCTCCGCCAGCAGGGCCGTCTTCAGCGCCGCCCTCGACTGGGCGGTGGCCTGCGCGTCCGCCACGGTGCACCGACCCCCCAACGACCATCGCAAGCCCAAGATCGCCCCAGTCGTCGCGCACAAAAGGGCGGCCACCCACCCGGGTCGCCGCCCCGACCCCGTCTTTCTCCCATTGTACCGCCTACCGACTGGGGTGCCGACCTACCAGCGGGGACCGGCCGTGGGGAGGTCGCCCGCCAGCTGCTGCTCGGCCAGGGCGATCATCCGGCGGACCATCTGGCCGCCCAAGCGGCCGCCCAGGCGGCCGCCGATGGCGCCACAATCCCGGGTCGTCATCTCGCCCCAGCCCACCCGGCGGATGCGGTCGGCCAGGCCGAGCTCCTCGGCCACCTCCCACTTCTGCCGGTCCAGGGCCTCGTCGTAGGCGCGGGGCGAGATCGCCCCCGCCGGCACCAGCCCGAGCTCCTGGGCGACCTCCAACTTCAAGCGGTCCAGACCGGGCTCGGCCCCGGGGACCACCAGGCGGCCGGCGCCACGTCGTCTGGCCATGCGGGCACCACCTCGGCATCGGTTTCGGCCGCGAAAGACGGGCCATCCCTAGTTTGGGAGCCCTCGGCGCGGCGATGCCCGCGATATCTGGTGCCGTTGGGCGGGGCGGCCGGCCTGGGCGTCGCCGCCCCCCACTCCCCTCGGGCCGGCCGCCCCTACTCGTCGTCCCCTCGCGCCCGTTCGCTGCCGTCGCGCGCGGTGGCGGCGCCCTCTCCCCGCGACGCGCGCCGCGGTGCCACCCTCTCCCCGCCTCGACTCACCCGGCCCCACCCTCGCCCCGCCCGGCTCGCCGTCGCGCGGGGAGACCACCGCCCGGCCCGTCCGCAGCCCGTCCTTCGCCGCGGCGCAGCGCCGGTTCGCGTCGCGCGCCGTGCGCGCCCGGCCTCCCAGAGCCCTTCTAGTCCGCCCCTGGGTCGCGGGGACGGAAGGCATACCACATCATCGGGTCGAAGGCGGCCACCCGCCGGCGCCAGCGACGTCGCGCCATCACGTGCCGGCGCCAGCGCACGCCGACCAAGAGCCCCAGCACCGCCGCCACGGCCAGGAGCGCCGGTTCCGCCCACCCCGCCAGCGCGTGCCGCGCCGCCGCCCAGGCGGGAGCGGCGGCGACGGAGGCGCCGCTGAGCAGTGGGATGCGGTCCACCACCTGATCGTCCACCCGCACCACTAGCGTGCCCACCCGCGTCCCCGCCGCCAG
Source organism: Thermaerobacter sp. FW80 (assembly GCF_004634385.1). Lineage (NCBI taxonomy): Bacteria > Bacillati > Bacillota > Clostridia > Eubacteriales > Clostridiales Family XVII. Incertae Sedis > Thermaerobacter > Thermaerobacter sp. FW80. The sequence goes on from NZ_CP037895.1 coordinate 2,404,967, forward strand.
CGGCGCTCGCAGGGGCTCCGCGAGCTGCACCGCACGCTCCACCGCCGGAGCCGGTTCGTCCCGCGGCACCAGCCACCGCGATCCGTAGGCAGCCACCACGGGCACCCGGTCCCGCCGGCCGCCGTCCACCGGGACGCTGCCCACCGTCTCCCCACCCCGGACCAGCTGGAGCGGCTCGAAGTGGGCGAAGCCCCAGTCCATCAGGCGGGCCATGTCGCGGTACATGCCGGTCGGGTGGGCGCCCAGGAGCACGCCGATCAGCTCGACGCCGTCCCGCCGCGCCGAGGCCACCAGGGCGCCGCGGGCTGCGCGGGTGTAGCCGTTCTTGACCCCGGTGGCGCCCTCGTAGCGCCAGAGGAAGCGATTGTGGTTCTGCAGCACGCGCTCGGCCCGCTTCTCCGGCCAGGGCATGCGGTACTCGCGGGTGCCGACGATCCGCCGGAAGGTGGGGTTGGCCATGGCCACGCGGGCCAGGGTGGCCAGATCCCGGGCCGACGTGTAGTGATCACGGCTGGACAGGCCGTGGGGGTCGGCGAAGCGGGTGTGCCGAAGCCCCAGATCCCACGCCCGCTGGTTCATCCACCCGACGAACGTCTCCACCGACCCCGCCAGGCCCTCGGCGATGGCGACGGCGGCGTCGTTGGCCGAACGCAGCATCAGCCCGTAGAGCAGCTCCTCCAGCGTGCGGCGCTCCCCCAGGGCCAGGTACAGGCTCGAGCCCTCGACCCCGAAGGCGCGCTCCCCCGTGACGATCTCCTGCTCGAGGTCGCCCCGCTCGATGGCCAGCAGCGCGGTCATGATCTTCGTCGTGCTGGCCATGGGCATCGCCACGTCGGCGTTCCGCGCGTAGAGAACCTGTCCCGTCGCCCCGTCGACCAGGATCGCCGCCCGCGCGTCCTGGGGCGGGGGCGCGGGGACGGCGGACGATGGCGCCGCCGCCGTCTCCGCACGGCCGGTCGAGCCGCCCGCTTCGGTCCCCTGGACCGTCGCCGCGGCCGCCGCCGCGGCCCCAGCTTGACCGCGGCCCGGCGCCCCAGCCCCCTGCGCCACCGGGGTACCCCCCGGCAACGCCGCGACCAAGGGCGCCAGCGCCAGCGCGACCACCAGGGCCCACACCCCCAGCCGCCACGGTCCCTTCCCGGGGTCCCCCTCCCGTCCTGCGCCGCGGCTGCGACCGGAACCCGTCCAGGTCGCGCGGCGCCCGCCCCTGCCCGCACCCGACGACCGGCGCGGGCGGATCCCGGCCCTCCCCCCGATCGGGATCCGCCGGCGCCGGTGGCTTCGACCCGGCACCTCCCACGACACCTCCTTCGGCGAATCGCGCCCATCCGCTGCCCGGCGAGCCGTCGTGATCCGGCCCACCCTTCGCCGCGCTCCGGCGCATCCTTCGACACACTTCGGCGAACCCGGCACCGGGCGCCCCATGGGGCGGCCCATCCGCGGGATGGTTGGGCGGACGGGCCGCGGGTTCCTGCTGCGCAACGGCACCATCGACGTGGCGAGCGCCGGCGCGCCGGACCCGCCGGCGCGGCGGGCGCCCCCGCCCGCCGCGGGGCGATGGCGTGCTCGAGATCCCGTGGGGGCGCTCGAGGTACCCCGAGGCAGCGGCGCGAGGAGAGGGACCGATGGCGGGGGCTCGGGCAACGCCGGTCCTCCGGCGCGGGCGGGCTCCCGGGGCGGGCTCCCGGGCCGGACGCCCGGGTGGCAGCCACGGGACCCGGCGGCTAGCGATTCGTCCGGCTTCGCCAGGGGCTGGCAGGAAGCGACGGGCCGGCCCGCATAGACTAAGGGATAACCGGCCCGGATCCCGTCCCGCCTGCCACGGGTCCGGGCGCCGACCCCGGATCCCCCACGCCGGCGGGGTTCGGGCCGCGGCCTCGGACCCCATGACGCCGCCAGGGGTCCGGGTCCCGTCGCGGGAGGTTGGCCCCATGGGCGGGCAGGGACAGCTGGCCATCTCGGTCGAGACCCATCCCACGGAGTTCCAACGCGTGCTGGATCAGGAGCGTCTGGTCTACACGGTGTTCCGTTCCCGCCAGCGCTGGGTGTTCCTGACGGACTTCGTGCCCCATCCGGCGGCCCAGGCGGCGTCCCGGTTCCTCCACACGGTGTTGCTCCCGGAGATGCTCCTGGAGCACCTGGACGCGCGCTACGGCACCGTCGACCCGGACGATCGCCTGACGGTGTGGCGGCAGAGCCTGCCCCTGCTGGAGCAGCCGCCCCTGGCCCGCGGCACGGCGGCCCTGCTGTTGCCCGAACTGGTGCAACACCGCCGGCTCAGCATCCTGGGCTGGCTGCGCTTCCGGGGGGAGCGGTTCCTGCGCGCGTTGGTGGCCGAACTGGCGCGGACGGGCCTGCAACAGCTGTGGCTGGAGCGGGCGTTGCGTCAATACCTGGGCGCCCTGCGCCCGGGCGAAGGGCCGCGGGAGCTGTGGGTCGAGGGCGTCGGTGCGCGGCTGGTGATCCGCGAGCCCGACGGCCCGCCCCTGTACCGCGAGTTCCTGCAGGGCCACCTGGATCCCCGCGTCCAGCTGGAGCGGGAGGACCTGGCCGTCGGCCTGTTGCGCGCCCTGGCGCCCCAGCGCATCCGCCTGCGCGGAACGCGGCGCGAGCTGGCGGAGAAGCTGCGCCAGGTGGGATTGACGGTCGAGGTGGAACCCGGCTCCGGCGGCGGCCCCCGGGGCTCCGGCGACGGCCGCCCCCACCCGGTCCAGCGCCGACGCCCGGCGCGCCCCGGCGCCGAGGGCGGCGGGGGATCCGCCGGGCGCTAACCGGCCCCTCGGCCGTGCCAGGCTGCTCCCGGGCAAGGTCCAGCCCGCCCCTCCACTGCAGCATACCGATCCCAGGCAAGGCCCCGATCCCGGGCCACGCCCCGATCGGCCATGGGCGGCGCCCATCCCCCGACAAGGCCTAGGATAAGGCCTCGACCGACCCGCGGCGGCGCCCGCCCCCGTCAAGGCCCCTCCCCCGGCAAGGCCTAGCCCGCCCCTTGGCCGCACCAGCCTCGGGCAAGGCGATGCACGGCCGCCCCCGGGGCCGCCTCAACCACCATCGCGCCCGCCGCTGGTTAGGCGCTGCCAAGGCCGGTTGGGCGCTGGAAAGCCGGTCGGGCACTGCCAAGCCGGTTGGGTGCTGCCAAGCCGCCTTCGCCCACACCAGGAGGTCACCGAGGAACCGGGACCCGCCGCCGGCGGCGTCCGGGTCCGCCATGGCGCCCCTCCTCCCCCCACAGCGCCCCGCCCCCGCGGCGGCGGCGAACCGACCGCCACCCATCGGCGGGACGGGCCCGGGAGCACGGACCCGCCGAGCCCACCCACCGACCCGCCGATGCACGACCCGCCCGCCTGCCCCCGGATGCGCGGCGCTCGCCCCGACGCGGCTGCAGCCCCCGGCGGCCGGGGCTATCGTCAGGCGGCCTCGTCACGGCGGTTCCAGATCCATGCCGCGCCCACCAGGTAGACCAGCCACTCCACGGGCGCCGGGCCGGCGGCCATCTGATCCCAGACGACGCGGGCGGCGCTGGCGGCGGCGACCACGGCCAGCAGCCGCAGCGGCTGGTGCCAGCGCCGCCAGCGCCAGTCGCGGCCCCACCGCCCGCCCCACGGCCATGCGCCGCGCCGCCCACCGGCCCGCAGCCAGACGGGACCCCGCGTCGACCGCCTCCCGGCCGTGCCCCGGCTCGCAGGTCGCGGCTCGATCACCAGCCGGCCGTATCGAGGATCGCGGCCGCCCGGCAGCACCCGAAAGCGGCGCCGCTGCTCCCGCTCGCACTCCGGGCAGTACCGGGCCCCCCGGTGCTCGGCCTCGAAGGTGCGACGGCACCGATAGCACTGGGCGAGATGCCTGGGGCCCATGGCGCTCCCCCCTGGCGCAACCCGGCGGATCGCGGACGGCACCGCGCCGGCCGCCCCGCCGCCCGACCGGCGCCACCCGTCCCGCACCCGTCCGTCACCTTCAGTTTAACCGCTGCCGCCGCGGGATCCTGCCACCGCGCCGTGCCCCTCGCCCGCCGCAGCCGCTACCGGCGGCCCCTCGGGCGCGGCCGCGATCCCCACGCGGTCCAGCGCGCCCCGATTCAGGTCGGGCAAGGGTAGGCGGTCGCCCCGCCAGACGGCGATGAGGTCGGCCAGCACGGCGCTGGCGGTGGCGTCGCCGCCGGCCCCCGGGCCGGCGAATCGGACCGTGCCCACGGGATCCGCTTCGATCAGGATCATGTTCTCGACCCCGGCGGCCTGCAGCAGCGGGTCGTCGGGGGGCAGCAGCTCCGGTTGGACGGTGAGGCTCGGCACCGCTCCCCGCCAGTCGGCGGTGGCGACCAACCGCCAACGGGACCGACTCTGGGCGCCGGACGCCGTCGCCTCCAGGGCCCGCCGGAAGGCCGGATCGTCCAGGCCGGTGCGGCGGACGCGGTTCCAGTCCACGGCTTCGCCCGTCACCAGCATCGCCAGGATCGCCAGCTTGCGGGCCGCGTCGCGGCCGGACAGGTCGTCGCTCGGGTCCGCCTCGGCATAGCCCGCCTCCTGGGCCGCCCGCACCGCCGCCTCCAGGGTGGCCCCCTGCGCCACCCGGGTCAGCACGTAGTTGCAGGTCCCGTTGAGCACCGCCCGCAGGCGCCGTACGCGGTTGGCCGCCAGGCACCGCAGCAGCGGGCGGATGATGGGCACGCCCCCGGCCACGGCGCCCTCGAAGGCCAGCTCCACCCCTCGGCGCCGGGCCAGGGCGGCCAGCTCCGCCAGGGATTCGGCCAGCAGCGCCTTGTTGGCCGTGATCACCGGGCGGCCGGCCTCCAGGGCGCGGCTCACGTACCGGCGGGCCGGCTCGACCCCGCCGATCAGCTCGATGACCACGTCCACCTCGGGATCGCGCAGCACCCGCTCGGGATCGGTGGTCAGCAGGGAGCGGTCGACCCGGATCGCTCGCGGCTTCTCCGGGTGGCGGACCAGCACCCACTTCAGCCGCGGCACGCCGCCGAGGCGCGCCACCAGCCACGGGGGTGGGCTGAGCAGCCGCCGCGCCACGGCGCTCCCGACCGTCCCCAGCCCCAGCAGGGCCACCGTCGGTCCCTTCACGGGCGCCCCTCCCCCACGGCCACGGCCGCCCCCTCTTCGAGACCGGCGGCGTCCTGGCCGGGTTCGTCCAACCAGTCCATGACCCGCTGGGCGACGCCCGCGGCGTCCACCAGGAAGCTGTCGTGGCCCCAGGGCGCCCGCCACACGTGCCAGGTGACGTCCTTGCCGGCCCGCCGCAGCGCGCGCACCAGCCGGCGCTGCTCCTCCACCGGGTACAGCAGGTCCGAGGCGATGCTGAGCACGTAGACGCGTCCCCGCACGCGGGCCACGGCCTGGTCCAGCCCCCCGCGGTCGCGGCCCACGTCGTGCAGGTCCATGGCCCGGGTCAACGTCACGTAGCTGGCGGCGTCGAACCGGCGCACCAGCTTCTCCCCCTGGTAGTGCAGGTAGCTCTCGATCTGGAAGCGGAAGCGCTCCGCCTCGTTGCGGGGCGCGGTGGCGTAGAGGCCGATCCGCGCCGCCACCGGGTCGTCGTCCGGCGGCACCGCGTCGCGGCCGAAGCGGGCCGCCCACTCGTCCCGGCCCCGATAGGTGGCCATGGCGATCATCCGGGCCAGGGCCAGCCCGCGCCGGGGCGGCCGCTCGGGCGGGTAGTCGCCGCCCTGCCACGCGGGATCGGCGAAGATCGCCTGGCGCTGCGCCTCGTTCCAGGCGATGGCGTGGGGCGACGAGGCGGGCGGTGCCGCCAGCACGGCCACGGCGTCGACCCGGTCCGGGTACGAAACCGCCCACTCCAGGGCCTGCATGCCCCCCAGCGAACCGCCGACCACCAGGGCCAGGCGATCGATGCCCAGGGCATCCAGCAGCCGGCGCTGGGCGTGGACCATGTCCCGCACCGTGACGGTCGGGAAGCGACCGCCCCAGCGCGCCTCCGGCACCTTCGGGTCCACCGGGCTGCTCGGGCCCGTCGAGCCGTAGCAGCTGCCGAGGACGTTGCTGCAGAGGACGAACCAGCGACGGGTGTCGATGGGGCGTCCGGGTCCCACGGCCGCCTCCCACCACCCCGGTCGATCCTGCGGGTCGTGGGCGGCGACGTGGGCGTCCCCGGTGAGGGCGTGACAGACGAGGATGGCGTTCTTCCGCTGGGGATCCCACCGGCCCCAGGTCTCGAAGGCCAGCTCGACCCGGGGCAGGCTGCCGCCCTGTTCCAGCGGCAGCGGACCCACCTCCAATCGGCCGCGACAGGGAATCACCGCGTCCCCCTCCCTCCCGCGCCCGCTCCCTGAAGGGGTTCCGGATAACAAATACCCCTCCCGAGAGGGAAGGGCCGAAAGGATCTCCGGCGCCCTCTCATCTCTCAGGACCCGTGCGGATCCTGCAGGAATTGGCACCTTACCGGCCGCCAAGGCACGGCCGGCGGTTGCCGGGCTTCATTGGGCCAGTCCCTCCGCCACTCTGGATAAGAGAGCAGACGCGCTCGGTTGTCATGACTGTTGAAAGTGATGCTACCACGGGCGCCCGGGCGGGTCAATCACCTGGAGCCTCCTCGGCACCCCGGGCCGATCCGGTTCGTCCGCAATGCAGCGGAGGTACCCCTCCACCGGCCCCGGCTCCACCGGTGCCGCCGCGGGATGGGGACGTCGCCGGGCCAGGAGCCGCAACACCTGCAGGCGACCCTGGCCGGCCCGGGCCGGTTCGTCCCGCCGGCCGGTCACGACGAACCGGCGGCGCAACCGCTCGAGGGCGGGATCGCCGGGGGGCAGGCAGAGCTCCCAGACCCAGCCCGCCGCCCAGGCCGCCAGTTGACTCGGCGTCCCCAGGAACCGCACGGTGCCCCGCTTCAAGACCAGCACGCGGTCGGCGACCTCCGTCAGCTCCCGCAACCCGTGCCCGCCCACGATCACGACCCGCTCCCGCGCCAGCAGGCGGAGGCGGCGAAACAGCTGCTGGCGGCCGCATTCGTCGAGGGCCACCGCCGGTTCGTCCAGGATCAGGATGTCGGGGTCGGCGAGCAGCGCCTGGGCCAGGAAGAAGCGCTGGCGCCAGCCGCGGGAGAGGGTCGCCAGCGGACGGGAGGCGACGGAGGCCAGACCCCACTCCTCGGCCACTTCGGTGACCCGCTCGTCCACCAGGGCGTCCGGGATCCCCTTGAGCCGGGCGAGGTAGCGCAGGGCCGCCGCCACCGTCTGGCCGGGATACACGCTCAGGTCCTGGGGCTTGTACCCCATCTGCCACCGGTAGGCAGCAGGGTCGTCCGCGATCTCCCGCCCCTGCCAGCGCACGCAGCCGCGGGAGGGCGGAAGGACGCCCGCGAGGACGCGCAGCAGGGTGGTCTTGCCCGCGCCGTTGGGCCCCACCACGGCCAGGATGCCGGGGCCTGCGCCCAGGCTGACGTTCCGCAGCACCGGCCGCCATCCGTAGCGCTTCTCCAGCCGGATCGCTTCCAGGTACACGCCACCCAGCTCCCGGGTCGGGGGCCACCAGCCCCGATGCCTTTCCGTCGGCGATGGCGATCCTTCAGCCCGGTTGGGCGGGAGTGGACACCGTCAGTCCCTTGGCGCGGGGGTGGTGGCAGGACGCGCCCCCGTCCGCACCCAAAGGAACGCCCAGACGACCGCCGTGACGGCCAGCAGCAGGACCTTGCCCTGCCACCAGGCGCCCGTTCCCGGCGGCGCCGCCAGGGCCCACACCAGCCCGCTCCCCGCGCCCGGCGGCGCCAGCTGCCGCCAGACCATCGCGGCCCAGAGGGTCATGGCCGCCGCCGGGCCGGTCACCCCGCCCCAGCGCAGGGACAGGACGAAGGCCACCGTGCCCAGGAACAGGAACGGGGCCAGCCAGGCCAACAGCAGGGCCGCGATGTGGACGCCACCGGCAGCGGCCGGTCCCCCCAGGTGCAACGCCAGGGTCGCCAGCGCCAGGAGGATCGCGTCGTAGAGGGTCACCAGGACGAACCGGCCCAACGCCAAGGCCAGCGGATCCACGGGACAGGCCCGTTCCGCCTCCCCCAGGCCGGTGCCCGACCCCCGGAACGCCACCGCCACCCCGCCCACGGCCAGCAGGGGTGCCACCCAGAGGAAGAACGGCACGGACTGGCGCGCCGCGGCCACCAGCAGCAAGGTGGCCGCGAGGGCGGCCGAGCCGAGCCAGAAGGACCGCCCCAGCAACGTGACCTGCGGGCGCAGGACGGCCAAGAGGCCCATCGCGCCGGGCATGCCCGAGCCACCGGTGGCCACCAGGCGCCGGCGGAAGCGCGGGCGGTCCCCGTGGGCCAGGACGGGGCGAAGGCTGTCCAGCAGCCGCTCCGTCATGGCCGGCGTGGGATGGGGGACCGCGTCCTGCGCCAGCCAGGCCAGCACGGTCTCCAGCTGCTCCGGGGACAACCCCCCGGGGACGTCGCCCAGCTCTGCGACGATGGCGTCCCGCAGGCGCCGGATCTGCTCGCCATCGACGGTCCGATCCCGCAGCCGGTCGCTCATCGCGGCCCGACCCCCTCGCGCCAACCGGTCCGGGAGCGCCGGCCATCTCCCGCCGCTCGGCCTCGCCCGCCCGTCTCCGACGGCCTCCGGTGGGGTCGATCGGGCCGGCCGGCCGGGGCGGCTCCCTGCAGCCGGGCGTGCAGGGCCCGCAGGCCGTAGTGCAGCCGCGACTTGACGGTGCCCACCGGCGTACCCAGGATGTCCGCGATCTCCGGCAGCGACAGGTCATGGTAGAAGCGCAGGACGATCACGGCGCGCTGGGCGGGCGGCAGCTCTTGGAGTGCCACCCAGACCCGCTGGCGCTGTTCCTTGCCCTCCAGGACCTCGGCGAGGGAGATGACCCGTCCCCGCGGCGCCTCGGACTCGGCCGACGGGATGCCGGTGTCGCCCCCCGCCACCTCCCGCCGGCAGGCGGCCTTTTGCCAATCGAGGATGCGCCGGGTCAGCACGCGGAAGAGCCACTGCTTCAGCGCACCGGGCTGCTGCACCGTATGCCCCTTCTCCAGGAGCGTCACGAAGGTCTCCTGCACCAGGTCCTGGGCGGCGTGGTAGTCCCGGGTGCACCGCCAGGCGTAGGCCCAGAGCGGCCCGTGATAGCGGCGGACCAGCGCCTCCAGCGAGCTTTGGCTCCCTTCCTGCAGTTGCCGCCAGAGCTCCCCGTCCGTGGGCTGCGCTTCTCGCGTCACCGCAGCCAGCGCTCCTCTCTGCGGAAGCCCAGCGAGGTAAGGACCGCCACCGCCACGGCACCCCCGACCAGCCATCGGCGGTTGGCCGCGTAGTCCAGCGCCAGCGGTCCCGCACGCAGGTACAGGACGCTCAGCGGGTCGACCAGCGTGCCGCTGGAGGCCAGGTCGGCAAGCCAGAAGGCGCTGGCCGCCATGATCCCCCATAGGCTCGCCCGTCCCAGCAACGTCCCCGCCAGGCTCAGCGCGGCCAGCCACAGGGCCGGTGGCACCAGCAGCACCAGCACGTCCGACGCTTGCCAGCGAATCCCCGCCGGCGCGACCGCCGCCGGGTGGGCCGGGTGCCAAGTCGCGGCGGCCGTTGCCGCCCAGGCCCCCACCGCCACCAGCCAGACGACACCGGCCGTGATCGTGCGCACGAGCAGCAGCCGCGTGGCGCCCCCGGGCAGCGAGAGCCGCCACGGGATGGTGCCCTCCTCCCAGTCGCGGCCGGTCACCGTCGCCGTGATGGCGGCGCCCAGCAGCGGGAGAACGAGTTCCATCCCACCCAGGACGAAAGGGGCCGTCAACGGCCCGTTGCGCTCCCGCCAGGCGAGGACCGCCGTCCAGGTGGCCCAGCTCAGGACGACGAGCACCGGCACATCCCGGTCCACGGCCACCCGCAGTTCGTAGAACCAGCGGCGGCGGTAGGGCCGCGAAGGACTTCGCGAACCGATCACCGCCGCTCCTCCTCCCCATGGAGCCGACCGGGTGCGACGCTCCGGCTCAAGCGTTCCCGTGCCTTGGCGGTGATGGCCTCGGCCCCCGGCAACGCCTCCACGGCCTGCAGGAAGCGCTCGATCCGGCTCTGCAACGCATTCGCCAGCGCAGGTCCCGGATCGGCCTCGGGCCCGGCGGGCTCCCGCACCGTCCGCAGGGCGGCCAGACCGGCCTCGACGAAGTGGCGATGGACCGCCCCCACGATCCGGCGCGCCGCGTCTTCGCCCACGCGGGCGGCGACCTCGTCCAGGGTGAGGAACACGGTCGCAGCCACCGGATCCACCACGTCCAGACCCTGCCGCACGCGGTCTCGCACATCGGGGAACGGCCCGGACCGCGGCGTCCCCTCCGCCGCCTCCTGCACCAAGGCCAACGCCTTGGCCCGGATGGCACGGGGGTCTCGAGCCTGGACCATGTGATACCGGACGTTGAGGAACTGGACCGTCCCCAGCTCCACCGACGTGAAGACCACCCGCGTACGGCCGCCTGGACCCGAGACCACCCGGACCGATTCCGCCAGCGGGGCGGCACCCAGCTGGCCGTCGCCTCCCCACCTAAGGGCCAAGGCTAGGGCGTCGGCCAGCCGCTGGCGGCCAGGATCGTCCGTCCCCCGATCCGCCGACGCGAACGACAACAGCTCGTGCTCCCGGACGACCAGCACACCGGGCACCACGAAGGGCTCGGGCACCTCCACCACCACCGGCCGGGGTGTGAGATCGGGGTGCCACCGCGGGGGACCGAGCCAACGGCGATGGTGGTCGACGCGCTGGGCGACCGCCTCCAGCAGCGGGTCCAGCGCGCGGACGTGGTACGGGTGGGCGTAACCTTGGAAGGAGCCGTGCTTCCTGCGGACATAGGTCGCCCCGAAGATCCGCAATTCCCCTGCCCGACCTGCCAGCTGCACCTTCCGGCGCCCGCCGGGAGCCACCGCCTCCGCGACGGACGGCACGTTGCCGATCACCGTGAAGCCGGCAGGCATGGTGACCGTCACGTCCCACCGGGTGCCGTCGGGCGGAGCGGCGAGATCCGGGTAGTAGAGGTGCTCCAGGACCGGCGGGCCGCCTGGGGTGAGCCGCCATGGGCGGTCCGGCCGGTAGTGACAGGTGTAGCGGACCCGGCCGCCGAAGGTCTCGCCCGGGGCCAGGGGAGCCGGCGGGATGAGCTCCGTTCGGCTGCCGGCCAGGGGGCGAACCGGATCCGGGGACGTGGCCCTGGGCGCCGCTCCTTCCACGACGCAGGTCGGTCCGAGGTGGACCGGGATGGACCGGAGCGGTGCCGCGCCAACATTGCGGACGAGCACGTCGGCCTGCGCCCGGTAGCGGGAGCGGTCCTCCTCCAGCTGGACCTGGAGCGTGAGGTGCTCCGCCACCACGGGGGCACGGTCCGCGGCGGGCGCTCCCTGTTGACCCCCGGCTGCCTGAGCCTGGGCGGGCTGCGGCACGTTCCGGAAGCCTGGCCCGATCACCTGTTGCCAGTCCAGATACGCGCGGCCCGCGAGGCCCGCAGCCAGGAGAAGCAGACCCGCGGCTCCGGCCAGCATCCACCGGCGGCGCGGCAAGCCGGCAGTCCCCGCCTCCCGGCGCGGGTGGTAGGTCAGGGCGGCCAGCACGAGCCCCAGCACGGCGAGATCCAACTGGACGAAGCGGCGCCAGAAGTTCAGCGGCTCGTAGGGATAGAGCCCGCTGACCGCCGACGGCTGCAGGAAGATCCCTCGCGGGGGTACGCCCGCCGGCAGGGCCGCCGCCGCGGCCGGCAGGTACGACGTCACCGGCGATGTGGGCATGGCCGTCAACGCCCACAGAACGGGCACGAGTCCATAGGTCAGCAGGGAGGACAGGGGCAAGGCGCCCAGCAGGGTACCGAGGGTGTGGAGCAGGCTGACGCCCGGCAGGAAGTGGCCCCCGTAAAAGGTGGCCAATATCGCGGCCTGCACCGGGGCGTCTCCCTGCGCCGCCTGGAAGAGCGTCGCCACCACGAAGAGCTCCAGGCCGGCCAGACCCCAGGCGAGAAGGCCACCCAGCCAACGGGCCGTCACCCACTCCGCGTTGGAGACGGGCAGACTGTCCACCCACTCCCTATCCTGGGATCCCCGGTCACGCCCCATGGCCGCCGCGGAGGCGAAGAGGACGATGAGGCCGCCAAAGGACAGGCCGTCCCTCAGCAGTTGCCAGGACACGTCCTGGCTGGTCAGGATCGGCGGGACGGGCGCTCTCAAGGGCAACCCCCAGAGATGCATGGCGGCCAGCGCCAGCCAGAAGCCGCCGCTGCGCAACCAGAGGCAGAGCTCCTTCCCCGCCAGAGCCAGGAAGCGGCGCCAGCGTCGGCCGCCCGGATGGATCGTCGGCGCCGCTGCGGATCCCCTCATCCCTCACCCTCCGCCAAGACACCGGACACCAGCCCCACGTAGGCGTCCTCCAGCGTCGGTTCGGCGGGAACGCCAAGGCCGCCGGGATTCTGTCCGGCCACCACCCGGGCGGCCACGCCTGCGCCCGCGGGCCGGACCTTGACCACCGCCATCTCGCCCGGAAGCCGCTGCAGCTCCGTCTCCGACGCCCGGACTTCCCATACGCGGCCCCGCACCCGGGACACCAGCTCCGCGGCGGAGCCGGCAAACAGGAGCCGGCCCTCCCTCAGCACCGCCAGCCGGCTGCAGGTGGCGGCCACGTCGGCCACCACGTGGGTGGAGAACACGATGGTCCGGGTCCGGCCGAGCTCCGCCAGCAGGTCCAGGAACCGCAGGTGTTCCTCCGGATCGAGGCCGGCCGTCGGTTCGTCCACCACGAGGAAGGGAGGGTCGGCCAGCAACGCCTGGGCGACGGCCAGGCGCCGGCGCATGCCGCCGGAATAGGTGCCGCAGAGGCGGTGGGCCGCGTCCAGCAGGTTGACCCGTTCCAGTACCTCCTGGACGCGCCGCCGCCGCACCGCAGGATCCTCGAGGCCGCGCAAGAGGGCCACGTAGTCCAGGAACTCCCGTCCCGTCAACCGGCGATAGACGGCGAACTCCTGGGGGACGTACCCCAGGAGCCGGCGTACGGCCTCCTTTCCACGGGGCAGGCGGTGACCGGCGATGGCGAGGGTGCCCTCGCTGGGATCGAGCACCGTGGCCAGGATGCGCAGCAGGGTGGTCTTCCCGGCCCCGTTGGGTCCCAGCAGGCCGAAGATCCCCGGCCCGATGGTGAGGTCCACCTTCTCCAGCGCGGTGACCCGGCCGAACCGTTTCGCCAGCCCTCTCGCCTCGACCACGACGCCTCCAGTCCCTGGCTCACCGGCCATGGACGCACCTCCCTCCGCCGCACCTGCCGAATCATCGGACCGTTCCAAGGACGAGACGGGGCACCCATCGGTTCAAACGAGACAAGGGGGCAGGGCCCCGGGGGTCGGCACCGCGGTGGGAGAACGGCGCGTCCGACCGGGAATGGGGGGGACGACGCGGCGTGATCTACGATTTCGCTGTTGGATTGCCCATGTTACGTTGTCCATGGGGTTCGCTGGCTTTCACGGAACCCGTCGCACGAAGCCGGACGCTGGGTGAGGGAACCCCCATGGGAGGGGATCGGTCCCGTGGACCCAAAGTCCCAAGCCCAACTCCTCAAGGAGGCCTTCAGGAAGCCCCCGGGCCCGTGGGAGTGGTTGCTGGAGGGGTTAGCCTTTCTGGCGATGGCGGCCACCTGGGCCGTTGTTCTGGTGGCGTGGTCCCACCTACCCGACCAGATCCCCACCCACTTCGGCCTCGGCGGCGAACCCGACGCCTACGGCCCGCGTCGCTCGCTGTTCCTCCTGGTGGGCGTCCAGCTGGCCATCTGGGTCGGGATGACGCTGCTCATCCTCCTGGTACCCCGCGGAACCATCAACTGGCCTGGGGAGATCACGGAAACCAATGCGCAGCGCGTGGCCACGTCGATACGCGGCATGTTGCGGGGTATGAAGGCCTTCGTGGTCGTACTCCTCGGCTTCCTCGCGCTGGAGACGGTGCTCATCGGCCTTGGACGCCAAGCGAGGCTGGCCGATTGGCTCCTGCCAGTCGCGTTGATCTTGCCGCCCTTCATGCTGGCGGTCGGTCTGGCCTACGGCCTGTCGGGTCCGGAACCCGGCTACGGGCAGGGCACCGGGGGCAAGGGCGGAACTTCGGGGAACGCCGGGCGTCGATCCCCGGCGGTAGGCCAGCCCCGTCGAGGACGCCAGACCCTGTTCTGGAGCTTGGTGCTCCTGGCCCTGCTGGCGCTGGCCTCGTGGGCTCCCATCTGGATCGTGCAGGAGTGGGGATGGGCACCCGACCGATCCACCGCCCTGGCCGTCGGCACGATGATGGTGCTGGTGGGCCTTACCATGCCCTTCGTTCCGCCGAACCCGTGGATCGGGATCCGCACGTCGAGGACGCTCTCCGACAGGCGGGTGTGGGCGGAGACGCACCGGTTGAGCTCCCTGGTGTGGGTGGCCGGCGGGGTGCTGCTCGCAGCCATGGGAGTGGCCGGCTGGAACCCGCTGGTGGCCCTCATCGTCATCGTGGCGGCGGTCGTAGCCGTCTCGGCGGCCGTCTCCTACGCCGTGACCAAGCGGGTCCAGAGGCAGTGACATCCCGGCCCGCGGAGGCTGGAGTGCACGCCACCAGCTGCCCCCGCGAGGCTTGCCTGAAGCGGCGGCCGGCCGCCATTCCGACGACGGGTCCAGCACCGGGACGCATCCCCTCGCCGGGTCATCCCGTTCCCCGCGCACGTCCCCCAGGGAGACGGGGCGCCCGCCGGCTGAGCCACCGCTGGGTGCCCTCGGACGGATCCATGCCCTGGTGCTGCGCGGCGGATCGATCCACCGCCTCCCCCGGGCCGGCCCATGGCGCAGGGCGGCGCCCTGCCGGCGCGCCCGTCCGGCCGCGGCCACGCCTAGGGGAGAGGTCGCCCCATTCCCCGGTCGGCCGCCGAGGGCCCGATGGACCGGGCGGGCCGCAGCCACCCGGGCACGTAGCTCCACGCGCCGCGCAGTCGGCGCCGGTGCTCGGCGGCCCGGGGGTCGTGGCGGTGGACCAGCCGCCAGAAGGCCGGTCCGTGGTGGAGGTGCACCGTGTGGCAGAGTTCGTGGATCAGCACGTGCTCCACCAGCTCCGGCGGCAGGAACAGCAGCTTGAGGCTGAGCCGCACGTGGCCCGCGGCCGAGCAGCTCCCCCACCGGGTCTTGGGACATCCGACGGACGAACCGGCCAGCCGGAACCCGCGTTCCCGCGCCAGCCGCTCCAGCCAGGGCAGGAGGCCCGCCCGCGCCCGACCGGCCAGCCAGCGCCGCAGGAACGGGGCCCACCCCACCGGCCCCCGGCGCACCAGGGGTGCCGGGATCCAGACCTGGCCGGCCAGCGTCAGGCCGGCCGGCACCGACCGGGCGTCGGCGAGCCCGTCCGTCGCGGCCGGCCGTCCGCGGGCGGCGTCCACGCCCACCGCCCAAGCCTCGCCCAGGGCTCGCAGCAGCAGCCAGCGCGGCAGGCCGTCGTCCGCGTCGAGGGCCGCGTCGGGCAGGGCCCCGGCGCGCCGCGCCTGCTGCTCGAGCCGACGCCGCGCCCGCCGGATCCAGGCCGCATGCTCGGCCACCACCTGGGGGATCCGCGGCAGGGCAAAGCCTCGCGGCACCACGACCACCAGGCCCTCGGCGGGGGACATCACCAGGCGCACCCGTCGGGCCCGGGCACTGACCCGCACCGTGTAGGGCGGGAGCGGGTCGACCCCCTGCCGCCGCAGCCCGTCGCCCTCCCCCGGCGGCCCGTCGCCCTCCCGCCGGGGCCTGCCACCGCACCGTCGGTCCCGCTGGGAAGCCTCCATCCCCTGGATCGCCCCCTTGCCCGGGCCGGGCGGGGCGCCCCACCCGGCCCGCGGGCACCCCGCCCGGGCAGGCGGCGGCGCCGTCGGCCATCGCCTCGGTCCCCTGGTTCGCGCCCTGCCTCTCCCCTCCTTGTGGACAACCGGCTGCCCGGGGGGCCCGCGGGCCCGGGAGGACGCCGCAGCCGCCGGTGCGGACGAACGACGCGGGTCCGGGGGCGTCGGCTCGCGGGAGCCGACGCCCCCGGACCCGGCGCATGGGACGGGACGGCGGTGGCATACATTGGTCGCGGGATGGGGCGGGCGGGGAGCGCCGGGGAAATCGCGGT
Organism: Thermaerobacter sp. FW80; assembly: GCF_004634385.1. Classification (NCBI taxonomy): domain Bacteria; kingdom Bacillati; phylum Bacillota; class Clostridia; order Eubacteriales; family Clostridiales Family XVII. Incertae Sedis; genus Thermaerobacter; species Thermaerobacter sp. FW80. Next base: position 2,421,021 of record NZ_CP037895.1, read on the forward strand.
CGACGGTCGTGGAGCCGCCCGCCGTCCGTCCCCGGGAGGTGCCACCGTGTCCGAGGGGTCCCCCGGTGCGGCCGCCCGCTCGGTCCTCGCCCTGCTGGTCTCGGCCGCCCTGCTGGCCGGCGCCCTGGGACTGCGCGCCCGCCCTGCGGAGCGGGGGGAGCGAGGAGCCGTGGCGGGCGTCGCCGCGATGTCCGGCCGACCCGTGGCCGATCGCGTCATCCGCCTGACCGAATACGCCTACGAGCCGGCGGTCATCGAGGTCCGGCAGGGCACGCGCTTGCGCCTGACCCTCATCAACGCCGGTCGGGAGGAGCACGAGCTGGAGATCGCGGGCTACGGCCTCGAGGTGGCGGGGCTGCGGCCCGGCACCCGCGTGCGCCTGATCTTCAACGCCGACCGTCCAGGCCGGTTCGAGCTCGCCTGCCACATGCCCGGCCACTACGAGAAGGGGATGCGCGGCGTGCTGGTGGTGCACCCCGTCGAGGGGACGCGGTGAGAACGGGCGCCCCGGGCCGGCCGGCGCCTCGCCGGGCCGGCGGACCCGGCCGCGGGAGGCCGCCGACGCGGCGGTGCTGCGACCCGGGAAGCGGTACGTGGCGGGCCGGGCGGGGAGCGAGGTCCGAAGGAGGCCCGGGGATGGTCGTCCCGCAGCGGCCGGGCCCCGCGGCGAGGACCCGCGGGCGCGCCGGAGGGGGCGGGGCTGCGCGGAGCGTCGCCATGGCCGGCCCCTTGCGCAGGCGGCGGGGACGAGCCAGGCGACGCCGCAGCGTGGTATGGTGTTCCCGGGAGGAACGCCCATGCACGCTGCCGAGCCCCTGTCCCAGGCCCGGGCCCGCACCCGCGTCCTGGCCGCCCTGCTGGCCGCCGGCGGCCGGCCCGTCTCCGGCGCGGCCCTGGCGGAATCCCTGGGGGTGACCCGCACCGCGCTCTGGAAGCACATCGAGGCCCTGCGCCGGCTGGGTTGGCCCATCGCCGCCCGGCCCCATCGGGGCTACACCCTCGATCCCCAGGCCGCGTCGCGGATGACGGCCCACCGGTTCGTCCCGGAGCTGCTGGAGGCCCGGCGCCTGGGCTGCCGCCTCGGGCACACCGTCCACTGGCTGGAGGAGGTCGGGTCGACCAACGACGTGGCCCGCCGCCTGGCGGAGGCGGGCGCCGCGGAGGGCACGGTGGTCCTGGCCGGGCGCCAGCGGGCCGGGCGCGGCCGGTTGCGCCGGTGGTGGTGGAGCCCGCTGGGCGGGCTGTGGATGTCGGTGATCCTGCGGCCGACCCTGCCCCCGGAGCGACTGTCCCTGCTCACCCTCGCCGCGGCCGCTGCCGTCGCCGAGGCCGTGGAAGGCCAGGCGGAGCGCCCGGTGGCCCTGAAGTGGCCCAACGACGTGCTGATCGACAACCGCAAGGTCGCGGGCATCCTGCTGGAGAGCGTCGCCCACCCCGACGGGGCGGAGTACGTGGTGGCGGGCATCGGCGTCAACCTGGACGTCGAGGGGGAGCCCGTGCCCGCCGAGCTGGAGGGCCGTCTCACGTGGCTCGCCCGGGAGGCGCCGCGACCCGTCAGCCGCAACGACCTGGCCGAGGCCATCCTCGAGCGCCTCGAAGCGCGGTACGGGCAGCTGCACCAGGAGGGGGCCGAGCCCGTGCTGGCCGCCTGGCGCGCCCGGGCCGCCTGGCTCGGCGAGCCCGTCCGCGTCACGCTGCCGACCGGCGAGGTGGTGGGCATCGCCCTGGACGTCGCCGCCGACGGCGCCCTGGTGGTCGAGCAGGCCGACGGCCGGCGTCGGCGGGTGCTGGCGGGGGACGTCCAGCGCCTGCGGCCCGCGGAGGCCGCAGGCGTGCGGCCCGTGGAGGCGGGCGCGCGGCCCGCGGAGGCGGGCGTGCGGCCGGCGGAGGCCGCGGGCGTGCGGCCCGCGGAGGGCGCGGGCGGCAGCACCGCGACCTCGCCGGGTGCGCCGCGGGGGGACGGGGCGCCGTGACCGGCGGGCAGCCGGGGGTGTCGGCATCGTCGCCCCCGGCGCCGGTGACGGTGGCCTGGCCCCAGCCGCTGGTGCCGGTGATCGTCCTCGGCCGGCTGAACCGCTTCGCCGTCGCCGCCCTGCCGGAGGCGGAGGTGCCCGACCGCGCTCCCGCGCCGGTCCCGCCGGCCGGCGGGACCGGCGCGCCGGCCGCCTCCGAGGCGGTGGGGGGCCGCGACGGCGCGGACCGGGACCGGCCGCTGCGCCTGCACCTGCCCAATTCGGGCCGCATGGCCGAACTGCTCGCACCGGGCACCCGCGGCCTCGCCCGGCTGGCGGCCGGCGACCCGCACCGGCGCACGGCCGGCGAGCTCCTCCTCGTCGCCTACCGCGGCCGCTGGGTCTCCGTGGACGCCCGCATGCCGAACCGGCTCTTCCTCGCGGCCCTGCGCGCCCGCGCCCTGCCGCCCTTCGCCGCCTACCGCCGTTGGCAGGCGGAGGTCCCCTGGGGCCGCGGCCGCCTGGACTTCCGCCTCGAGGACGCGGACCCGCCCGCCCCGCCCTGCCTGGTGGAGACCAAGTCCTGCAACCTGGTGGAGGGCGGCACCGCCCTCTTCCCCGACGCACCCACCGCCCGCGGCAGCCGGCACCTCGACGCGATGGCGGCCGCCGTCCGCCAGGGCTGGCGGGCGGCGGTGGTCTGGTTCGTCCAGCGGGACGACGCGGTGCGCCTCGCCCCCCACTCCACGGCCGATCCGGCCTTCGCCGCCGCCCTGGCCCGGGCCCGGGCGGCCGGCGTCGAGGCCTACGCCTACCGCTGCCGCGTGACCCCGGCGGCCATCGCGGTGCTCGACGCCATCCCGGTGCTCACCGCGCCGGTCGTTCAGGGCGACCCCTCGCCCTCGGCGTCGCCCGGTGCGGCGATGCGGTCGGAGCGGCGTTCCTCCTTGAGATAGGTGCCCTGACGGTCCCAGATGTCCTCGAGTTCCCGCAAGGCCGCCCGGACCCGGTCGGGCTGGGCCAGGGCCACCGCCGTGATCAGGGCGTTGATCAGGCTCAGGGGCGCCACCAGCGAGTCGGCGAAGGACGGCGACTCCGACCGCGCGGGGAGGACGATGCGGGCGTCTTCCACCAGCGGCGAGACCACGCTGTCGGTGATCAGGATGGTGCGGGCACCCCGCCGGGCCGCCAGGCGGAAGGCGTCGGCCGTCGCCCGGGCGTACCGCGGGAAGGTGATGCCCACCACCACGTCCTCGGGTCCGACGGCCATCAGCTCCTCCAGCACCGTGCCCGCCTGGGTGAGGGTGCGGGCGTTGCGCAGCATCAGCTGCAGGTAGTAGCCCAGGTAGTGGGCCAGGGCGGCGGCGCTGCGGTGGCCGACCACGTAGATCGTCCGGGCCCCCTGCAGCGCGGTCACCGCCTCGCCGAAGCGGTCCCGCGGCAGGGAGGCCAGGGCCGCCCGGATGTTCTCCATGTCGGTGCGCAACACGGTGTCGAGGATGGTCTCGGCCCGTTCGCCGCGTTCCTCCGCCAGCACGAGGCGATCGGCGGCCGAGAGGCGGGCCCGCAGCTCCTCCTGCAGGTCCCGCTGCAGCTCGGGGTAGCCACTGTAGCCCAGGGCGATGGCGAACCGCACCACCGTGGACTCGCTGACGCCCACGGCCGCCCCCAGCCGCGCCGCCGTCATGAAGGCCGCCCGGGGCTCGTTCTGCAGGATGAACTCGGCCAGCTGGCGCTGGGCTCGGCTCAACCGGCCAGCCTGCTTGCGCAGCCGTTCGGCAAAGCTTGCCATGACCGCCTCCCAACGCGGCGGGGCCGGCCCGGAGCGGGCCGGCCCCGCCCGATTCCCGTCCGTCCCCTCCCCCGACCTTACACCGACGCCGCCGGCTCGCCGAAGACGTCGACGGCGGCCTCCGCCGGCTCCGGCTGCGGCACGTGGTGGTAGTCGGTGGCGGGAACCCAGCCGCGGGCGATCATCGCCTCGGCCAACCGGTCGACGGCCACCATGTAGGCGGCCAGCCGCATCGGCACCGACTCCTCCACGTGGCAGCGGTACACCGCCTTGAACGCGCCCACCATCAGCCGCTCCAGCTGGCGGACCACCTGTTCCTCCGACCAGTAGTACTGCATCAGGTTCTGGACCCATTCGAAGTACGAGACCGTCACGCCGCCGGCGTTGGCCAGGATGTCGGGCAGGACGAACACGCCGCGCCGGTAGAGGATCTCGTCGGCTTCCGGGGTGGTGGGGCCGTTGGCGCCCTCCGCCACGATGCGGGCCCGGATGTGGGGCGCGTTCTCCTCGGTGATCACGTTCTCCAGGGCCGCGGGGACCAGCACGTCCACCGGCAGGCGGAAGAGGGCCTCGTTGTCGATGGGCTGGCCGCCCGGGAAGCCGCGCACCGTGCCGTTCTGGCGTCCGTAGGCGAACAGGGCCTCGACGTCGAGCCCGTCGGGGTTGTACACGCCGCCATAGGCGTCCACCACCGCCACCACGCGCGTGCCGGCGCGGTGCAGGTGGCGGGCCACCCAGCTGCCCACCTTGCCGAACCCCTGGATGGCGGCGGTCATGCGGTGCATGTCCAGCCCCAGGACGCGCGCAGCCTCGCGGATGACGATGACCACGCCCCGGCCCGTGGCCTCCCCGCGCCCGCGGGAGCCGCCCAGCACCACGGGCTTGCCGGTGATCACCGCCGGGTTCGGATGGCCGGTGAGGCGGGAGAACTCGTCCAGCATCCAGCCCATGACCTGGTCGGACGTGTTGACGTCCGGCGCCGGGATGTCGCGGTCCGGCCCGATGAACCCGGCCAGCGCCCGGATGTAGCCGCGGCTGAGTTCCTCCAGCTCGCGGCGGGACAGCTCCCGGGGGTCGCAGACCACGCCCCCCTTGGCACCGCCATAGGGCAGACCGAGGAGCGCACACTTGCAGGTCATCCAGATGGCCAGCGCCTTGATCTCGTCCAGGTCGACGCGGGGGTGGAAGCGGATGCCTCCCTTGGTGGGACCCAGGACGTCGCAATGCTGGGCGCGGTAGCCCTTGAACAGCTTGAGCCGGCCGTTGTCCATCCGCACCGGGATGGAGACCTCGATCACGCGGGCCGGCTCCTTGAGCAGCTCGTAGACGTCGGGACCCAGTCCCAGCCGGTCGACGACGGCGGCCAGCTGGCGCTGGGCAGCCCGAAGGGGCGAGTGGTTCGCCTCCGGCATGGCGCGTCGTTCCCCCTCGCGGGCGTCGGGCCTCGACCGGCCAGGGCGCCGGCGGGGAGCCCGGGCCTGCGCGACGGGTCCCGTCGGCGTCGACCGCCCTCGCCCGGCCCTACCCGGGCGAAGCCAGCTGGCGCCCGACCACCGCCGCACCCCGTCGCCATCCCCGCCGCCCTCCGGTCGACGGGAAGCGCCCCCGTTGCGGCCCGCCACCCGCCCAAGCCGTGGTGGGAACCGCTGCCCTCGACACCACCGGTATGCCGGTGGCCTGCAGACCGGTTCGTACGGGCAGCAACGTGGAGCAAGTCTTCCGTCCAGCATTATACGTCGTTGCAGGATCGCCGTCACGACGGCGGATCGATCTCCCGCGAGCCCGCCGGCGGCGGCCAGGAGATCGCGTCCGGGCCGCCGAACCAGGGAGCGGAATCCATGCGCGAGGGGGATGCGGCCATGGGGAGCCTGCGCATCGAGGTGCCCGAGCGGTACAACTTCGCCCGCGACACCGTGGACCGCTGGGCCCAGGACGCCGACCGCCGCGCCATGCTCTGGGTCGACGACGACGGCACCGGTCACCCCTTCACCTTCCGCCACTTCGCCCAGCGCTCGCGCCGGGTGGCGGGCCTGTTACGGTCCCTGGGCGTGGGCCGGGGGGACCGGGTGGTGGTCGTGCTCGGCCGGGAGGTGGCGTGGTGGGAGGTCATGCTGGGGCTCATCCGCCTGGGCGCCATCCCCGCGCCGGGCACCACCCTGCTGACCGCCCGCGACCTGCTCTACCGCATCCAGCGTACCGAGGCGGTGGCGGTGATCACCGACGCCGAGGGGGCCGCCCGCGTCGACGCGGTCCGCGACCAGTGCCCGTCCCTGCGGGTGGGCATCGTGGTGGGCGGGACGCGGCCGGGCTGGATCGGCTACGAGGAGGCGGTGGCCGCCGCGCCGGCCGACGAGGGCGAGGTCACCCGGGCCGACGATCCCATGTTGATCTACTTCACCTCGGGCACGACCGGGTATCCGAAGATGGTGCTGCACGACCACAGCTACCCCCTCGGCCATCGCGTGACGGGCGAGCTGTGGTGCGACCTCAAGCCCGGGGATCTGCACTGGAACGTATCCGACACCGGTTGGGCCAAGGCGGCCTGGTCCAGCCTGTGCGGCCCGTGGGTGGCGGGGGCCGCGGTGATGGTGGACCGCAAGCCGGGGAAGTTCGACCCGCAGCGCACCCTGGCCCTGATCCAGCGGCACCGGCCCACCAGCCTCTGCGCGCCGCCCACCGTCTACCGGCTCCTGGTGCTGGAGCCCCTGGACCGGTACGACCTCTCGAGCCTGCGTTCGTGCGTCTCCGCCGGCGAACCCCTGAACCCCGAGGTCATCCACACCTGGCGGGAGGCGACGGGCGTCACCATCCGCGACGGGTACGGCCAGACGGAGACGGTCTGCATGGTCGCCAACTGGCCCGGCCTGCCGGTCAAGCCGGGTTCCATGGGCACGCCGGCCCCCCACGCCGAGGTGGCCATCGTCGACGAGCAGGGTCGGGTGCTGCCGCCGGGGCGGGAGGGCGACATCGCCATCCGGGTGGAGCCCGAGCGCCCGGTGGGCCTCTTCCGCGAGTACTGGAAGGACCCCGAGGGCACCGCGGCGCGGCGCGTGGGGCCGTGGTACATCACCGGCGACCGCGGCATCGTCGACGAGGACGGCTACTTCTGGTTCGTGGGCCGGGCCGACGACGTGATCATCAGCGCCGGCTACCGCATCGGCCCCTTCGAGGTGGAGAGCGCCCTGGTCGAGCACCCCGCGGTGGCCGAGGCGGCCGTGGTGGCCAGCCCCGATCCCGTGCGGGGCAGCATCGTCAAGGCCTTCGTCGTCCTGGCGCCCGGCTACGAGCCCAGCGACGCCCTGGCCGTCGAGCTGCAGGAGCACGTCAAGCGGGCCACCGCCCCCTACAAGTACCCGCGCGAGATCGAGTTCGTGCCCGACCTGCCCAAGACCATCTCCGGCAAGATCCGCCGGGTCGAACTCCGGGAGCGGGAGCGCCGGCGCAAGGCGCAGGCGGCGGCCGGCGGCCCTGCGAGGGCGGGCCAGCCCGCGGACGAGCCCGGCGCGCAGGGCTAGGGCGGCCGGCCCGCTCCCCTGTGCGCCCCTCCCCGGGCAGGACGCCGCGTGGGGACCGCTGTCGCCGGGGGCCGCGGCGGCGGGTCGTGGGCGCCCGCCGCCGCGGCCCTTCGCCCGATGCCGTGTCCCGGGCCGGGGGCCGGTTCGTCCGGACGAACCGGCCCCCGGCCTCGGCCCATCGGCGTCCCCCTCAGACGGCCAGCGGCCCGGCCTGGCCCCGGAACGCCTGCTTGTACCGCCCGAAGTCCCACCGCCGGAAGAACCGGGTGGCCGCCTCCCGGCCGGCCTCGTAGAGCCGGCGCCGCGTGGTCAGGTCCAGCTCGAAGTCGGTGGTCCGCACCCCCAGGGTGGGGACCGCGATGGTGCGGGCGGCCGTGTGGGCGTTGGCCAGCTCCTCCCGGGCCTCCAGGGCGGTGCTGATCAGCGCCACCAGGTAGCCGAGGGGTCCGTCGAAGGGCACGGCCTGGTCGACCGGGTCGGCGAGGCGAAAGCCGAAGGTCGGCCAGGGCGGCACGCCCTCCACGTCGAACAGCCACACCGGGAAGTTGGCCACCAGCCCGCCGTCCACCAGCAGGCTGGTCGCCGGTCCCGTCGGCGTCGGGTAGACCAGCGGGACCGGCTCGTAGAAGTAGGGCAGCGCCGCGCTCATGCGCACGGCCCGGGCCACGGGGAAGTCGCCGGGCTCGAGCCCGTACGCGGGGAGGTCCCGCGGCAGCACCACCATGCGCCGGCGGGTGACGTCCGCCGCCACCACCTGGAGGCGGTAGCGGAAGCGCGGGTCCTCGCCGGCCAGGGCGGGCGGCAGCTCCAGGTCGCGGAAGACCCGGACCCCCTTGCGCGCCAGCAGGTCCTCCAGCCACGCCTCCAGCGCCTTGCCCTCGTAGATCCCGTTCTCCAAGAGCAGGCTCAGCAGGCCGCCGGCCAGCGGGATGCGGTCCAGGGCGTCCCGGTCGCGGAACCGGCGGAAGTCGACGGTCTCCATCAGCTGGCGCATCTCCGCCGGCGTGTAGCCCGCAGCCCGCAGGGCGGCGACGATGGCGCCGGCGGAGGTCCCGCCCAGGTTGACCCAGCGATAGCCGCGCTCCTCGGCCACCTCCAACGCCCCCACCAGGGCGATGACCCGCACCCCGCCCCCGGAGAGGACGGCATCGGCATTCACGGGCAACCCCCCTCGCGTCGCGCTGCGCTCCCACCCGTCCCGCCGCCGTCGCGACCGCGGCACCGCGACGGGGGGCGGGACCCCTGGGCCACCCTATGCCGGAGCCGGCCGAGCCGGTGACCCCACCGGTGCAGGCCACCGCAGGGGCGCTCGCGCCGTCCAGCCTCGGGCCACCGCGGGCGCGCTCGTGCAGTCCAGCCCCAGGCCGCCGGGGGCACGCGCGCAGTCCAGTCCCGGGCCGCCGACGGACCCCGCCTCCACCGATGCAGGCCGCCGCCAGGATCGCCCCCGCAGGTGCAGGCCGCCGCGGACGCCCGCCACCCGCGGTGCACGCCGCCGGGATCACCCCCGATGGGGCAGGCCGCCACCGGGACCGCGCTCCCGCCGGTGCGCGCCGCCGCAGGGACCGCCCCCGCCGGTCCAGCCGGCCGCCGGGATCGCCCCTGCCGGTGCAGGCCGCCGTCCGGACCGCTCCCCGCTGGTCCACGCCACCGCCGCCGGGATCCCCGCTGCCGGCACCGCCCCCGCCGGTGCACGGCACCGCAGGGATCGCGCCTCCGCCGGTCGGCCCATGCCCGCCGGCCGGGGGGCGAACCCGGCCCGCCGGCCCGCGGGCCGGGTGAACGGCCCACGGGCCGGAAAAGCTAACCCACGGCCAGGAGGTGACCGCGTTGGGGCTCTGGTCGGCGTTGCGCACGCGGCTCGGCCGCCGCGACCCGGGCGAGGGGTCCTCGTCCGCGGCCCGCGCCCGTCGCGGCGGAACCGGCGAGGGGTCCGGGCGACGGCGCCCCTTCCCTGCCACCGCCGGGGAGATCCGGTTCGACGGCCCGGCGGGCTGGTGGGCCGTGGCCAACATGACGCGACCGCCGGACCCGGCCGCCGCGCCGCGGCGGGACGCGCCCCCGACCCGGTCCGACCCGGCGTCCCCTCGCGCCCTCAAGCTGCTGCGGCGCCACACCCGCCGCACCCTGGCCGCCATCGACGCGCTGCTGGACCATGCCCGGGGGGCGCCCGGGGCCACGCGGCATCCCCGTGCCGCCACCCGCGACGACCTGCGCCATGCCCGTCGACAGCTCGCCTACTACATCGGTCCCAGCGATGACATCATTTACCGGCCGTTCCGCTTCGGGCCGTTGGCGGGGCTGGTGGTCTACGCCGACGGCGTCGTCGACCCCAAGTTCGTCAGCGAGGCCGTGCTGGAACCCCTGCAGCGCCTGGCCGCCGTCCGCGGGGCGGCCGCCCGGCCCCCTGCGGGGGCTGCCGACCCCGCGGCGGCCGAGCCGTCGGCATCGCGGGCGCCGGGATGGCGTCCCCCGGCCCGCCGGCCCGGGCGCCCCCGTGGCGGCGCGGCCGGGGCGGCCCGCGGGCCAGCCGGGCCGCCGACCCCGGCGGCCCGGCTGGCCCGGGAGCTGCGCCAGTCCATCACCATCGCCACCGAGGTGCGCCGCACCCGCTCCTACCGCCGCGCGGCCCAGGCCGTGGTGGAGGGCAAGGCGGCCCTGGTGGTGGCGGGCGTCCCGGACATCCTGACCTTCGGCGCCGAGGGCTGGCCCAAGCGTCAGCCCGACGAGCCCGAGTCCGAGCGCACCATCCGCGGGCCGCGGGAGGGCCTGGTGGAGACCCTGTCGGACAACCTGGCCCTGATCCGCCGCTGGATCCGCGACCCCTCCCTGCGGGTGCGGAAGCTCAAGCTGGGCCGCCGGACCCGCACACCGGTGGCCATGGTCTACATCGAGGACGTGGCGCCCCAGGCCCTGGTGGACGAGGTGTGGGAGCGCCTGCAGAGCATCGACGCCGACGCCGTCATCGAGAGCGGCACCATCGAGGAGTACCTCACGGGGCGGAAAGGGTCGATCTTCCCGTTGGTACAGGCCACCGAGCGCACCGACAAGGTGGCCGCGGCGCTGCTGGAGGGCCGCGTCGTGGTCCTGGTCGATCGCAGCCCCTTCGGCCTGTTCCTCCCCACCTCTCTGAACGAGCTGTATCAAAGCCCAGACGAATATTACGTCAACTTCTGGCAGGGCTCCGCCGTCCGCTTGCTACGGGTGGTGGGCCTATTCATCTCGCTGGCCTTCCCGGGGCTTTACATCGCATTGGTGGGGTTCCACCCCGAACTCGTCCCCACGAAGCTGGCCCTGGCCACCGCCGGGATCCGCCAAGGGGCACCGATGCCCGCCGCGGTCGAGCTGGTGGTGATGGAGCTGCTCTTCGAGCTGTTCCGCGAGGGCGGCCTCCGCCTGCCCGCGGCGGTCGGGCAGACGGTGGGCATCGCAGGCGGCGTCGTGCTGGGCACCGCCGCCGCCCAGGCCGGGTTCGTCTCCGGGATCGTCATCGTGGTGACGGCAGGCACGGGGATCGCGTCCTTTGCCATCCCCAACTACTTCCTGGGGTTGACGTGGCGCATCCTGAAGTTCGTCTTGATCGGCCTCAGCTCCACCTTTGGCCTGACGGGGCTGATGGCCGGTCTCCTGCTGATCGCGGCACACCTGGCCGCCGCCGAATCGGCTGGCGCACCGTACACCACGCCCTTCGGTCCCTTACGGCCACGTCGGCTCCTCAGTGCGGCCCTGCGCCCGCCGCACTGGGAGAAGGACGCCTCCCAGCGTCCCTGACCCCATGCGGGGGCGCGGCCTCGCGGCAGGCAGGGCAGGCGGCTGACGGTGCTCCCGTAGGTCCCGTACCGCAAGACCCGTTTGACACCCTTTCCTGGTCCCAGGGGTGGAGGATCGCAGAGGAGGTGTGCTCGACTGGTGCCGCGCAGGCAACGCGAGCGGGATGGGCAGCCCATCCGGCCGCCGGTCCGAGCCGGCGCCCCGCGCCGTGCCCGGCCGTCGGCCAAGCACCACGGCATGTGGATGTCCTCGCGCGGCCTGGCCGCCCTCCTATTCTTCACCCTGTTCCAGTTCTCCCTCCTGGATGGCCCGATGTGGCTCGCCCGAGCCGCCGATCGCTTCGGGTGGCTTGCACAAGTCCTCGGTGCCCTATTGGGCTTGGTCGTCGTCCTCGCGATCCTCGACCTGGCCGCACGGTTTCCGGGCCAGACGGTCTACCAGTACGCAGGTGCGATCCTCCCGCGCCCGGTAGCCTTCGCAGCCAACGGTGCCTTGCTGTCGTACAGCCTCCTCTTCCTCGGCTACTTCCTGCGCCAGTTCGTCGACGTGGTGCAGACCTACCTCCTCCCGCGGACGCCGTCGTGGGCCATCGCGACCCTGGTGGTGGCGGGGATCGTGCTGGTGGTGGGCCTGGGGCCGCTGGCGTTGAACCGGCTGGCGCAGATGCTCCTGGTGCCGGTGTTGGCCGCAGCCGGGACCATGTTCCTCTTGTCTCTGCGCAATGTGGATCCCCTGCACCTCCTGCCGCTGTGGCCGGTGCCGGCGACCGTCCTCGCCGCCGCCCCCACCGCGGGGTTCGCGCCCTTCATCCCAATCAAGCACCTGACGGTCCAGCTGGCGACGGTGCGCGATCCCCGGCGCCAGGTGCGCACCGTGGTGGGCGTCTACCTCGGGGTGGCGGCCTTCAAGGTGGCGGTCACCGCCGCGACCCTGGCCACGTTCAGCCCCCGGGCGGTGGCGCTGATGGGGTGGCCGACGCTGGAGGCCTTGCGCATCGTCCAGGTGCCGCTGGCGCTGCTCGAGGAACTCGGCCTGCCCGGCCTGGTGGTCTACCAGGTCGTGCTGTTCGTCTCCAGCGCCGTGTACTTCGTCACCGACTACATCGGGCTGCCGGTGTGGCTGGGTCTGGGTCCCCGGGCGATGCCCTACCTCCTGCCGGCCCTGGCCGTGGGCGCGCTGGCCGTGGGCCTCTGGCCCCAGGACCAGTCCCAGATGGACGCCCTGCGGCGCGTCGTGGTCTACGGCGGCCTGTACGCCGCGGCGGCCTACCCCTTGCTGCTGTGGGCGGTGGCCCGCCTGCGGCGCCTGGGGGTGGCGCCGCCATGAGGCCCCATCCCGGGGGTGGCCGGCCATCTCAGGGAGCCCCTTGGAGGTCCGGTGGCCGCAGGGCGCCGGCCTGGGACCGCCCCGGGGGAGGCCTGCTGCTGAGGCCCGGGCCCAGGCGGCCTGGCGGGCGGGGCGGGGCCGCGGCCCGTGCGGGGGCGGCCCCGCCGCCGACGCCTTGCCGGGCGGAGGTCGACCCCGACGGCCTGGCGGGCCGGGTCCGTGGCCGGCGGGCGGCGCGCCGGCGGGCGGCGGCCCTGCTCCTGCTGGCCGCGTTCCTCCTCGCGGGTTGCTGGGACCTGGAGGAGATCGACCGGCGGACCGTGGTGCTCGGCCTGGTCTTCGACCTGGCACCCGGCGGCGGCTGGCGGATGCTGGCCACCGTCCCCGATCCCCGCGCCCTGGTGCCCTCGGGCGGCACCGCCATCGGACCCCAACCGGAGGAGCCGGCCTACGTGGTCCTGGAGACCCGCGGGCACACGGCGACGGAGACCCTGGCGGCGCTGCGCGACGTCACCAGCCGGGATCTGTTCCTGGGGCAGCTCATGGTGGTCGGCGTCAGCGACCGGCTGGCCCGCCGGGGCATCGGCCCCCTGCTGGAGTTCCTCATGAACGACACCGACATCCCCCGCGCGGCGTGGTTCGTGGTCGGCCGGGGCGATCCCAAGCGGGTGATGACCATCAAGCCGCCGCAGCAGACCTTCCCCGAGTTCTACCTGGACGACGTGTTGCGTGCCCGCAGCAAACCCGCAGGGGTGCTGGGGCTGCCCTACTGGCGGCTGTGGGTGACGACCCTCAACCCGGGGCGGGACGCGGTGGTGCCGCTGGTGGAGGGGGGCCCCGAGGGCCAGATGCGCGTGGCCCGGGCCGCCGTCTTCCGCGGCCAGCGCATGGTGGGCGTCCTGAGCGCCGAGGAGACGCGCCTGCTGGCGCTGACCCGCGACGCCCGCAACACCGCCTGGCAAGTCCCCATGGGGCGGGGCCGCAGCATCAGCCTCCGTCCGCTGGGCGTCTGCGCCGACATCGTGCCCCTCTCGCCGGCGGCGGACGGCTCCCCCCGCTTCCGCTTCGACGTCGAGGTGAACGCCATCCTGATGGAGGCCCACGGCTTCTCGGGCCCCCATCACCGCCTCTTCGAGCGTCACGCCACCACGGCCCTGACCCGGTCCGTCCGGCGGCTGATCGACCGGCTGCAGCGCCTGGGCGCCGACCCGTGGGGCTTCGGGGAGCGGTGGCGGATCGCCCACCCGGATGCCTTCGCCCGGCAGCCCTGGCACAGCCAGTGGCCCCGCGCCGAGGTGGACGTCCAAGTCCGGGTCAACATCAGCCGGGGCGGCGCGTTCCACTGACCACTGAAGCCCCCCGATTGGCCCGGCTCGGTCGGACCTCTTTGCCCGGCTCGGTCGGACCTCTTTGCCCGGCTCGGTCGGACCTCGGGCACCCCACGGGTCAGCCGGACGCCCGGGCAGCCGGACGCCCGGGTCGGCCCGCCGTGCCCCTGCATCGCACCTGCCGCCTCCGCCCACCTTTCCCGGGCGGGGCCGATGTGCTATGCCGGTATCGGAATTGGTTCGTTCCCCGAAGGATCGGTGGCCGCCCGCGGACCGCCCCGGTGGGACGTCGCCGTCGCCGTGGTCGGGCGTGGCGGCGTCGGCCAGACGGTGCGGCGACATCGGGGTCAGGCTCGACTGGCGCCGGGCGCGGGCGGTGAGGGGTCGGAGGCAGTCGGCGGCCCGCCGCGCCCGTCGGCGTCCTCGGCAGGTCGACCCGCCGGTGCGCTGGCCGTCGGGCGGGTCGGCGGCGCGCCGCGCCCGTCGGGTACGCACGCAGCCCTCGGACCGGGTGAGGTCGACACCGGAGGAGCGCGATCGCCATGGAGCGGCGCGGGTCGTGGACAACCCACCGCGGGGAGGCCGGCGTCGGGGCGGCGCAGCCGGACGCCGCCGAAGGAGCCAGCGGGGGCGCACCGCCGGTGGCGCCGGCGCGGGCCTCGGGCCGTGCCGGTCTCCCAGCGCGGCGGCCCGGGTCCTGGGAGGGGCGGCCCCCCTTGACCCGCCGGCAGCTGCGCGACACCCTCTGGCGGGTCAACGTCCTGGCCGCCCTGACCTTCGCCGTGGTCACCATGTCGCGGCCGCTGTTCTCGGTGTTCGCCGCCCGAGAACTGGGAGCCGGCGCCACGGGGCTCGGGGTGGTGGCCGGGACGTATGCCCTCGTGCCCCTGTTCCTCTCCATGCCGGTGGGCGGCCTGGTGGGTCGCTGGGGCGAGCGGCCCTTGCTGGTGGCGGGAGCGGCCGGCCTGGCGGCAGGGCTCCTGGTGGCCGCGGCCAGTCCCGCGCTGCCCTGGCTGGTAGCAGCCGCCCTGGTGGCGGGCATGTCCCAGATGCTCCTGGTGGTCTGCACCCAGACCCTGGTCACCAGCCTGGGCGAGCCCCGGGAGCGCGAGCAGCAGCTGGCCTGGTTCACCACCGCCACCTCCGCCGGCCAGCTGGTCGGTCCCCTGGGGGGCGGACTGCTGGCGGATCGGGTCGGCTTCCGGGCCACCTTCGCCGTGGCGGCGGCGCTCTGCCTGGCCGGCGTCCTGCTGGCGCGGCGCGTGTACGCGCCGCCGGCGGCCGCGGCCCCCATGGACCTGCGCACCCAGGCGGGCCGGGCCCGCGAGCTGCTGGCCCTGCCCGAGATGCGGCTGGCCATCCTGGCCGCCTTCTCGTTGATCTTCTCCCTGGGCGTCAACCAGTCGTTCTACGCGGTGTACGTCACCCAGGTCTTGGGGTTCAGCACGTCCACCCTGGGGATGCTGCTGGCGGTGCGCGCGGTCACGGCCCTGGCCGTCCGCGCCTACATGCGGCCCCTGGTCGCGTGGGCGGGCGGTCGCTTCCGCGTGCTGTTCCTGGCCATGGTCGCCGGGGCGGCGGCCCTCGGCGTCACACCGCTCCTGCGCGACGTGGCGTCGCTGACCGTGGCCGCCGCCCTGCTGGGGATCGCCACCGGGCTGACGATGCCCCTCAGCATGCTGGCGGCGGCCAACTCCGTCCCCACCGCGGAGCGCGGCCTGGCCATGGGGGTGCGTCTGACGGGCAACCGGCTGGCGGAGCTGACGAGCCCGCTGCTCTTCGGGCCGGTGGCGGATTGGGTCGGCCTGGGTCCCGCGTTCCACGCCGCCGGGGTCCTGCTCCTGGCGGCCGCCCTCCTCTCCCTGCGCTGGCGCCACGGGCTGGACGACGCCGACCGGCTGGCCGGCGCGGCCTCTCCGTCCGGCGCCGACGAGGACCTCGCCGGCGGCGGCCCCCTGGAGGGCCGCGGGGCGCGACCGCCCGTCCACCGCGCGGGAGACTGAGGGGGCGGGCGGGAGACTAGGCAGGGGAGGACTGCCGCCCCGCAAAACCGAAATTGGCCCGACGGGGCCGGGCGGACGGGACCATCGTCACCGCCGCGTCCGCGGGACGGCGGGCGGACGGCCCGGTCCGGTGTCCCCACGCGGCGCCGCCGGAAACCGATGTCCGACTTCGCGGCAGGAAGGGGATGTGGCATGACCCAACCGAACCCCGCCGGCTTGGAAGACGTGGTGGCGGGCACGTCGGAGATCTGCTTCATCGACGGCAAGGAGGGCCGCCTCCTCTACCGCGGCTACGACGTCCGCGACCTGGCGGAGCACGCCACCTTCGAAGAGGTGGTGTACCTGCTGTGGCACGGCCGGCTGCCGAACCGGGCGGAGCTGGACGCCTTCGTCCAGCAGTTGCGCTCGCAGCAGGCGCTGCCCGGCCAGGTGCTGGAGCTGATCCGGCACATCCCGCCGGCCACCCACCCGATGGCGGCCCTGCGCACCGCGGTCTCGTTCCTCGGCACGCTGGATCCCGAGCAGGACGACCAGTCCCGCGAGGCCAACCTGCGCCGGGCGACGCGCCTGGTGGCCCAGTTCCCCACCCTGGTGGCCGCCATCGAGCGGGTGCGCCAGGGCAAGGAGCCGGTGGCACCCCGGCGCGACCTGTCCCTGGCGGCCAACTTCCTCTACATGTTGCGGGGGGAGGAACCCAGCCCGCTGCACGCGGAGGTCATGAACGTCGCCCTGGTGCTCCACGCCGACCACGAGCTCAACGCCTCGACCTTCGCGGCCCGGGTGGTGGCAGCCACCCTGTCCGACATGTACTCGGCCATCACCGCCGCCTTGGGCGCCCTCAAGGGTCCCCTCCACGGGGGAGCCAACGAGCAGGTCATGCGCACCCTGCTGGAGATCGGCTCGCCCGAGCGGGCCGAGGCGTGGGTGAAGCACGCCCTGGCCCAGCGGCGCCGCATCATGGGCTTCGGGCACCGGGTCTACAAGACCGAGGACCCGCGGGCCACCATCCTGCGCCGGCTCTCGCGCAAGGTGGCGGAGGCGGCCGGGGAGCTGCGCTGGTTCGAGATCTCCCAGGCGGTGGAGCGGGCGGTGGCGGCGGAGAAGGGGCTCCATCCCAACGTGGACTTCTACAGCGCCTCCACCTACTACGTGATGGGGATTCCCTTCGAGCTGTACACGCCGATCTTCGCCGTCAGCCGGATCTCCGGGTGGACGGCCCACGTCCTCGAGCAGTACGCCAACAAGCGGCTGATCCGACCGCGCGCCGAGTACACGGGCCCCACCCATCGGCCCTGGGTCCCGCTGGAACGGCGCTGAGCCGCGGGCCCGGGCGACCGGCCGCCCTCCCCGCGGGGCGCGCCTCCCCGCACCGCACGGGAGGCCGCGGGGGGCGGCAGGGCGGCGGATCGCGGCGGGGGACGATCCACTGCGGCGGATGCGGGCGGCCGCCAGGCCGCCCGCATCCGCCGCCGCGTTTCCCGCGGGCGCGTCGTCCCTCAGGCGCCGGCCGCCGCCGGTTCGTCCGCCCGCTCCGCAGGGGACGAGCCGGCTCCCGGCCCCGACGACCCGCCCGGGAGCAGCGCCACCTGGGGCACGCCGAGGCGCGGATGGGGCACCACCAGCACCGGGCAACCGTAGACCCGGCCGAGCACGTCGGGCCGCATCACCTGGGCCGGCGGCCCCGCCGCCACCACCCGGCCGGCCTCCATGAGTACCAGGCGCTGGCAGTAGAGGGCGGCCAGGTTGAGGTCGTGGAGGACGGCGACCAGCGTCAGGCCCAGGCGGCGGCGAAGGCCATCCAAGAGGTCCATGATCTCCACCTGGTGGCGCAGATCCAGGTGGTTGGTCGGCTCGTCCAGCAGCAGCACCGCCGGCTCCTGGGCCAGCGCGCGGGCCAGGAGCGCCTTCTGCCGCTGGCCGGCGCTCAGCACGTCCAGGGGCCGATGGGCCTGGTCGGCGAGTCCGACCCAGGCCAGCGCGCGGGCCACCGCCTCGCGGTCCCGGGGTCCCTCCCAGCCCCAGAGCCCCTCCAGGTGCGGCGTCCGCCCCAGCGCCACGTACTCCGCCACGGTGAGCCCGGACCCCGGCCCCGACTCCACGCCGGCCACGGCCAGCCGTCGCGCCCGGGCGGTCGGCCGCCACGCCGCCAGGTCCGTGCCCTCCAGGCGCACCCACCCCGCCTGGGGGCGGAGGTAGCCCGAGAGGGTGCGCAGCAGCGTGGTCTTGCCCGACCCGTTGGGGCCGGCCACCGCCAACCACTCCCCGGCACCGACCTCCAGGGTCACCCCGTCCAGCACCGGGGTCGCCGCGTAGCCGACGCGCACGTCCCGCACCTCCAGGGCGAATCCCATCCGCCCACCTCCCCACCCTCGGGGACCGTCGCCGGCACCGGCCCGCCGTCCCGGTCCGTCCGGCGGAGCGCAGGTCGCCGCGAGCCCCGCCCCGCGCCCCCTCACCGCGGCCCGGACGCGACCCTCCCTCATCCCAGTCCCACGTCCCGTCCCGTGGCATGGCGCCGCAGCAGCCAGAGGAACCAGGGCGCCCCGGCCAGGGCCGTGACGACGCCCACCGGCAGCTCGGCCGGCGCCAGGGCCAGCCGCGCCACGGTGTCGCACAGGATCATCACCGTCGCCCCGGCCAGGACGGCACCGGGCAACAGCCGCCGGTGGTCGGCGCCCACCAGCAGCCGCACCGCATGGGGGACGATCAGCCCCACGAAGCCGATGACGCCGCTGACGCTGACCGCCGTGGCGGCCAGCAGCGAACCGGCCACCAGCAGGCGCCGCTTCACCGCCTCCACGTCGACCCCCAGGTGGTGGGCGGGTTCCTCGCCGAGCCAGAGGGCGTTAAGCGCCCGCACCTGGCTGGCCAGGATCCCGAGGCCCAGCGCCGCCGCCACGGCCAGGGCCTCCACGTCCCGCCAGCCCGCGCCCGACAGGCTGCCCAGCAGCCAGAACACGATGGGTCGCAATCGCTCGCCGCTGAGGAAGACCAGCAAGGACACCAGCGCGCCCAGCAGCGACGCCACCGCCACCCCGGCCAGCAGCAGGGTGCCGACGGCCAGGCGGCCGCCGACCCGGGCCAGGCGGCTGACCGCCACCACCGCACCCAGGGCGCCGACGAAGGCGCCGGCGGGGACCAGCCCGAAGCCGATGACCCGCACCAGCGCGCCCGCCACGCCACCGAGCCCTCCGGCCGCCGGCCCGGCCGCGCCGCCGGGCGGCCCCTCCGCCGCGCCCGCCGCGCCGGTGGACAGCCCGAGGAGCACCAGGTAGGCGAGGGCCGCGCCCAGCGCGCCGCCGCTGGAGACGCCCAGCACGTAGGGGTCCGCCATGGGATTGCGGAAGAGGGTTTGGAAGGCGCTGCCCGCGGCGGCCAGGGACGCCCCGACGAGGGCCGCCAGGAGCACCCGCGGCAGCCGGATGTCCACCAGGATCCGTGCCGCCGGGGCCACCTCCCCGCCCGCGTCCCCCGCGAGGGCGCGGGCCGCCGCGTCCAGCAGCACGCGCACCACCTCGGCCGGCGGCACCGCGACGGCCCCGAGCCCCGTCGCCAGCAGCAGCGAGACCACCAAGGCCAGGGCCAGGCCGGCGAAGACGCCGGCCCCCCGGCCGGGAGGGCGCCCCGCGCCCGGCAGGCGGGCCGGACCCGGCCCTCCCGGCCCTCGTCCAGGACCCGTCCCGTCGGCCTCGGCCCTCGCCCCGCCCTGCGGCATCGCCGATCGTGCGGCCCGGCCCAGGGGCCGCTGCCTTCTCCCCTGAAGCCGCATGCCCCCCGCCCCCACCGGACCCCACCGGCGCGGCCGGCACCCCCCTGGCGCGTCCTCGGCCGTCACTCGCCTCCCTGGAAGCGGTCGGGGTAGAACCAGCGAGCCAGCTGCTCCAGCCCCTCGACCAGGCGCGGCCCCGGCCGGCTGATCACCGCGTCGTCGATGGCGTACACGCGGCCCTGCTCGACCGCGGTGATGCCCTCCCACCCGCGGCGGCGCTTGGCCTTGAGCTCCTCGTAGGAGGTCTTGAGCGAGGCCGGCACCACGATGACCCGGGGGTCCTGCCGCACGACCTCCTCGAGGCTGATCTGGGGCCAGGGCTGACCGGTCCCCTTGGCGACGTTGATGCCGCCGGCGGCCACGATGACGTCGTGGATGAACCCGCCCGGCCCCACGGTCATCAGCGGGTCGTTCCAGACCTCGTAGAACACGCGCACCCGCTGGTCCTCCGGGATGTCCGCCACGCGCTGGCGCACCGCCTCGATGCGGGACCGCATGTCCTCCACCACCCGGCGCGCGCCCGCCTGGGCGTCCACCAGCTCGCCGATGCGCAGGATGCGGTCCAGCACGTCGTCCAGGGTGGCCGGCTGGATGACCACCACCGGGATGTCGAGCTCCTCCAGCTTCGCGACCTGCTCCTCGGTCCCGCCGATGGTCAGGGCCAGGTCCGGCTCCAGGGCCACGATCTGCTCGTAGTTGGTGTCCGTCAGGCCCCCGACCTTGGGCAGCTCCTGGACCTCCGCGGGGTAGTCGCTGAAGGAGTCGACCCCCACCACCCGGTCCCCGGCGCCGATGGCGAAGAGGATCTCGGTGTTGCTCGGCGCCAGCGAGACGATGCGCTCGGGCCGCCGCTCCAGGGTCACCTGCCGCCCGGCGTCGTCGGTGAGGGTGTAGGGGTAGCTCGTCCGCGGCGCCTGCTCCGTCGACGCCTGCCCCTCGCCGGCAGCGGCCGGGGACGAACCGGCCCCGGAGCCGCCGGCCCCTGCGCCGTCCGGCGTCGCCCCGCCGCCACCGCCGCAGGCGGTCACCAGCAGGGCGACCAGCAGGAGCAGCGCCACCAGGGCCCCACCGCGTCGCGGCCCGCCGCCTCGCCGCGTTCGTCCCGCCCAGAGCCCTCGTACGAACCGTGCCATCATCCGGTCCCTCTCCCCTCGTCCCCGTCTCCGTCGGCACCCGCCCGGGGCGCCGACCCGGCCGCACCCGGGTCGCCCGCGCCCCTCGGCGGCGGGCGGACGGATCCCTCCGCCAACGGCTCCCTGCTCAAACGAAAAGCCCCGGCCTTGGCGTCAGAGCAGGCCGGGGCGACGTCCCCGCACGTGGGCGCACCCGGTACGTACCTCCTTTCCGCCGAAGGCGTACGTACTCGGTCCAGGCAGGTCTCCTGGCTCCCGGATCACCGCCGGGCGCCCGGCCTTCCCGCAGCCCTGCCCGCTGGGGCAGCGGGCCGCAGTGGCGCACGAGGGGCGCCGGCTCCCCGGTCACAGTGGCGGGACCGCGCCGGATTCGCACCGGACTTCCCTATTCTCCCTCGCCCGCGGCCGCGTCGCGCCGCACCCTGGGCCGCCGCGGGACGGGGCACCTGGACCGCCACGGGATTCGGTTGTCCGCACCCATTCTACCCCATCGCGGGGGCACGAGGTAGCGGCCGGTCGCCGCGGATGGGCGGCGGTGACGCGCCCTTCCGGACGCGGGACGGGCGGGGGCCCACCCGCGCCCCGGCGTGGCCGCGGCCGCGGGCGCCCCCGGCTCGGCCCAACGCGGGCGTCGGCTACCGGCGCGCCCGCAGGTACTGGCGGGGCCAGGCGATCTCGGCCCCGAGCTCCCGCGCCGCCCGCAGCGGCCAGTAGGGCTCCCTCAGCAACTGGCGCGCCAGCAGGACGACGTCGGCCTGGCCCGAGCGGATCACGTGGTCCGCCTGGGCGGGCTCGGTGATCAGCCCGACGGCCCCGGTGGCGATGCCCACCCGGCGGCGCACCTCGGCCGCGAAGGCGGCCTGGTAGCCGGGCCCCTGGGGGATGGGTTCGGGAGGCGGCACCACCCCACCGGAGCTGCAGTCCACCAGGTCGACGCCCCGCTCCTTGAGGGCGGACGCAACGGCGACGGTGTCGTCCAGGGTGACGCCCCCGGGCGCCCAGTCCACGGCCGAGAGCCGCACCCAGAGGGGCCGGTCGGAGGGCCAGACCGCCCGCACCGCCTCGACCACCTCCAGCAGCAGGCGCATGCGGCCGCGGAGGTCGCCCCCGTACCCGTCGGTCCGCCGGTTGCTCAGCGGGGAGAGGAACTGGTTCAAGAGGTAGCCGTGGGCGGCGTGGATCTCGATGAGGTCGAACCCGGCCTGCAGCGCCCGGCGGGCGGCCGCCGCGAAGGCGTCGACGATGGCCGGGATCTCCTCGATCCCCAGGGCGCGCGGCACGGGCCAGTCCGGGGCGAAGGGGATCGCCGACGGCGCCACCGCCGGCTCCGGCCCCACCCCCTTGTTCGGGGACCACGCCTTGCGGCCGGCATGGGCGAGCTGGATGCCGACGGGCACCCCCTGGGCGTGGCAGAAGTCGACGATCCGCCGGAGGGGTTCGACGTGGTCGTCGCGGTAGAGGCCGAGATCGGCCTCGCTGATGCGCCCGCGGCCCTCCACGGCCGTGGCCTCGACCACGATCAGCCCGACGCCGCCGACCGCCCGGGTCCCGTAGTGCACGAAGTGCCAGTCGTTGGCCCGGGCGTCGGTGCCGGCGCTGTACTGGCACATCGGGGACATGACGATGCGGTTGCGCAGGGTCAGCCCGCGGAAGGCGATGGGATCGAACAAGCCCGCCATGGCTCCTCACCTCGACGGCGCCATTATCGGCTCGCCGCGAGCCGGCCTCAACCCCCGGCGTTCGGGGCGGCTCCACCGGGGCCCCGAGGCTCCGCGCCGCCGGCACCGGGGGCCGGCGGCCGCCGGCGGTGCGGCCGCCGTCGCCGGCCCGGCGCGGTGGCCGGAAGGGGCCCGGGAGGGAATCCGCGCCCGACGGCCAAAGTAGGGGGACGGAAGCGAGGTGTCGCCGGTGTCGGACGAACCGGGAACCGCCCCGGAACCTCCCTCGGGCGACGCCGCCGGTCCGGCGCCCGCCGCCCCGGCGCCCTACCTGCCCCGCGGGGCCCGGGGCCCCGGGATCGACCGGCCGGTCCTGCCCGAGGCCACCTACCGACGGCGGCAGGACGCGCTGCGGGCCGCCGCCGCGGCCGCGGGCCTCGATGCGGTGCTGGCGGTGGGCCGTGCCTTCTACGAACGCGGCGGGGACGTGGCCTTCCTCTGCGGCCACCACGCCCCCGCCCCCACGGCGGCGGCGGTCCCGGGGTACGAGGGCTGGGGGCAGTCGCTCCTGCTGGTGCCGCGCCGCGGCCCGGTGGTCCTCATCGCCGACGCGGCCCGTCCCGAGACGGTGGTGGCGGACCGGGTCGATCTCACCCCCGCCCATCCCATGGCCCTCCGCACGTGGATCCAGCGCCTGGGGCTCACCGCGGGCCGCATCGGCGTCGCGGGGACGGACCTGTGGTCCTGGGCCGCCTTCCGGGCGGCCGCCCAGGCCCTGCCGGGCGTGGAGTGGGTCCCCGCCGACGCGCTGGTTCGCCGGGCGCGCCGCGTCAAGGACCCGGAGGAACAGGAGCTGCTCGCCCGAGCCGCGGCGGTGGCCGATGTGGGGCTGGCCGCGGCCCTCGAGGTCCTGCGCCCCGGCCTCTCGGAGCAGCAGCTGGGCGCCGCGGGGACCGCGGCCGCGCTGGCCGCCGGCGCCGACTTCGTGCGCTACTTCCGGGTGCACGCCGGCGCCTGGTCCCTGCTGAGCTTCCGCTGGCCCCAGGCCACGGACCGGCGGGTGCAGCCGGGCGAGGCGGTCGCCTTCGACATCATCGGCGCCTGCCGGGGCTACCAGTTCGACGTGCTGCGCACCGCGCTGCTCGAGCCGGTTCGTCCCGAGCTGGAGCGGCTGGCCGCCGCCACCGCGGCCTGCCTGGAGGCGGTCCTCGCGCGGTGCCGGCCCGGCACGCCGGTGGCGGCCCTGCTGGCGGCGGCGGAAGAGGCAGCCGCGTCCTTCGGGCTCGCCGGCCACCTGGCGCCGCTGCTCGGCCACGGCATCGGCCTCGAGACCGTGGAGGAGCCGCTGCTGATGCCCGGGGTGGACGATCGCCTGGAGGCGGGGATGGTCCTCTGCATCGAGCCGGCCCTGCGCGTGCCGGGGCTGGGTGGCTACAGCATCGAGGAGATGGTGGTGGTCGAGGCCGCGGGGCCCCGCATCCTGACGCGGACGCCGCGACGCCCCCGCGCGGGCGGATCGCCGGGGGCGGCGGCCGCCGGCTCGTGAAGGGGACCGACGGCCGCCCGGCCGGCCGCGCACCCAGCGCCTGCCGCCGCCGAGCGCCCGAGAGCACCCAGCCCGAGGGGGTCCGCCCGCGGGGTTCGGCGAGGCCGCGGCGGCGACGGTGGTCGGTTCGGCCGGCCCTTGGACCGTCGGTTCGACCTTGGCCGCCGCCGCGACGGGAACGGCCATCGGCTGGGCTTCCACAGCGACGGGAAAGGGTGACGATTCCGTGGCGACGACGGTTCCCGCCGGCCTCCTGGAAGGCAAGCGGGCCCTGGTCTTCGGGGTGGCCAACAAGCACAGCATCGCCTGGGCCATCGCCCGCGCCCTGGATGCGGCGGGGGCGGAGCTGGCCATCGCCTACCAGGACCAGCGGCTGGGCGAGCGGGTCCAGAAGCTGGTTCCCGAGCTCCGGCGCCCGCCCCTGCTCCTGGAGTGCGACGTCGCGTTCGACCCGCAGATCGACGCGGCCTTCGCCACCGTGGCCCGGCACTGGGACCGGCTGGACGTGCTGGTCCACAGCCTGGCCTATGCTCCCAAGCAGGCCCTGGAGAACCCCTTCGTGGAGACCACGCGCGAGGACTTCCGCATCGCCCTCGACGTGAGCGCCTACTCGCTGGTGGCGCTGGCCCGGGCGGCGCGGCCGCTGATGAAGGAGGGCGGCTCCATCCTGACCATGACCTACTACGGCGCCCAGAAGGCGGTGCCCAACTACAACGTGATGGGCGTCGCCAAGGCGGCGCTGGAGGCGTGCGTCCGCTACCTGGCGGCGGACCTGGGTCCGGCGGGCATCCGGGTCAACGCCATCTCGGCCGGCCCCATCAACACCCTGGCCGCCCGCGGCGTGCGCAACCTGACGGACTTCATCAAGACCCACGCGGAACGCTCGGCCCTGCGGCGCAACGTCACCCAGGAGGACGTCGCCCACGCCGCCCTGTTCCTGGCCAGCGACCTGGCGGCCAGCATCACCGGCGAGGTGCTGTTCGTCGACGCGGGGTACAACGTGATGGGCGTGTGAGGGGGTCGGACGGGCGCGTGAGGCGGGACGGACGGGCATGGGCGGCGGGACGGCGCCCGCTGACGCCCGGGCGGGAGCTCGGCGTGCCGGGGGCCGTCGGCGCCGGAGCCCGTCCCTTGGCGGCCGGTGGGCCCAGCGCCACCGGCCGCCGGCGTTCGGGCGACCTCGGGCCGCGGCCGGGGCCGCGACGACGTGGGTGGCCGGCTTGGCTGGCCCGTGCCGGTTGCCGCCGCCGCTGCCGGCTCCCGGCGCCCCTATCGCCCCGCTTGGGCCAGGCCGGTCCCCGGTTCCGCAGCCTCCCGCGGCCGCCCGCGCCGGACGAACCGGCCCAGCCGGCGCAAGCCGTCGTCCAGCAGGCTGTAGGCCACCGGCACCAGCACCAGGGTGACCAGCGTGGAGAGCAAGAGCCCGTAGATCACCACCACCGCCAGCGGCCGCAGCAGCTCCGACGAGGCCCCGGGCAGGTAGGCGAAGGGCACCAGCCCCAGGTTGGTGGTCAGCATGGTCATCAGGATCGGCCGCAGGCGCACAGGGCCCGCCTCCAGCAGGGCGGCGTCCCGGGCGAGGCCGCGCCGCCGCAACACGTTGGTGTAGTCCACCAGGACGATGGCGTTGTTCATCACCACGCCCACCAGCATCAAGAAGCCCAGCAGCGCGGTGACGCCGATGGGGAGCCGGTGCACCGCCAGGCCGGCCACGGCGCCCACCACCGTGGGCGGCAGGCAGAACAGGATCACCAGCGGGTGGAAGAAGGACTCGAACTGGGCCGCCATGATCAGGTAGACCAGGAGCACCGCGAGCACGATGGAGAGCCCCAGCGAGCGGAAGGTCTCGGCCATCTGCTCGGCCTCGCCGGCGACCTCCCACGTCATGCCCCCCGGCCAGTCCATGGCGGCCAGCTCGCGCCGCAGGTCCGCGGAGACCACCCCCAGCGGTCGGCTCCCGTCCAGGTGGACCGCCACCGTCACCTGGCGGCGACCGTCCTGCCGGGTGATGGCCAGGGGCGCCCGTTCCTCGGTCACCGCGGCCACGTCGCCCAGGCGCACCACCTGCCCCGTCGCCGAGCGCAGCGGCAGGTGCTCCAGGGAGCCGTAGCGCGCCTGCGCCTCGTCGGCCAGCATCAGGCGCACGTCCCACTGGTCTTGCCCCGTGCGCACCCGGGCCACCGTCATGCCCCCCAGCGCCGCGCGCAGCGCGACCTCCACCTCCTGGACGGAGAGCCCGGCCCGTGCCAGGGCGTCGCGGTCGGGGCGGATCACCACCTCGGGTCGGGTCTCCCGCAGGCTGCTCTCGGCGCCGGCCACGCCGGGCACCCGGCGGACCCTTTCCACCACCTGGTCGGCGACCCGGGCCAGGACGTCGGGGTCGTCGCCCGCGATCTGGATCTCCAGCTGGCTCAAGCCGGCGCCCATGACCGACGACTGCACCGTGGCCTGGATCTCGGCGCCGGGGATCGCGTCGAGGTCCGCCCGCACCGCCCGCAGCACGTCGAACACCGAGCGATCCCGCTGCTCGACGGGCACCAGCACCGCCACCACCGTCGCCTCGTTGCCTGCGGCCGCCGCGGTGCTGAAGGCGCCACCGGTGGCGCCGACGGTGGTCACCACCCGGTCGACCTCCGGCACGGCCAGCAACCGCTCCTCGACCCGCCGCGCCACCGCGGCCGTCTCCTCCAGGCGCGTCCCCGGCGGGGTGCGGACGGCGACCTGGATCTCGCCGCTGTCCGCCTGGGGGAGGAACTCCGAGCCGAGCTGCGGCGCCCCGACCAGGCTCGCCGCGAACGCCGCCAGGGCCACCGCCATGACCAGGCCGCGGCGCCGCAAGCTGGCCGCCAGCAGCCGGCGGTAGGCCGCCTCCATCCGCTCGATGGCGCGGTGGAAGCCGCGCAGGAAGCCCACGGGCTCGTAATGGGCCCCCAGCACCCGGGCCGCCAGCATCGGCACGAAGGTCACGGCCCCGAAGAGGGCGGCGGCATGGGAGAAGATCACGGCCAGCGCCAGGGGCGTGAACAGCTCGGCCGCCAGGCCGCCGATCAACAACATGGGGAAGAACACCGCTCCCTGGGCGATGGCGGACGCCGTGACCGCTGCGGCCACCTCGGCCGTCCCCTGCTCGGCCCCCGCGGCGGGCGGCGTGCCGCGGAGGCGATAGCGGTGGATGCTCTCGATGACGACGATGGCGAAGTCCACCAGCGACCCGATGCCGATCAGCAGGCCGCCGAGGGAGACGATGTTCAGCGTCTGGCCGGCGGCGGCCAGCATGGCGAAGGAGCCGATCACCGACACGGGCAGCATCAGGCCGACCACCAAGGTGGTCCGGCCGTTGCCCAGGAACAGGTAGAGCACGGCCACGGCGATGACGGCGCCCAGCAGGCCGTGCTCGGCGACGGTGCGCACCGACTCCTCGATGAAGTCCCCCTGGTCGAGGATGGGGCGCAGCTCCACGCCGGGCGGCAGCTGCGGGGCCAGCCGCTCCAGCGCCCGCTCCACCCCGCGGGAGACCGCCAGGGTGTTGCCGTCGGTGGCCTTGAGGACCTGGAGCTGCACCACCGGCTTGCCATCCAGGTAGGCCAGCTGCGTCGGATCGGCCAGGGCCTCCTCGACCTGGGCGACGTCGGCCAGCCGCACCGCGGCCCCGCCGGGCGTCGGGATCACGGCCGCGGCCACGTCGCGGGCGCTGGTGTACTGCGCGTCGAGGCGCACCGCCAGCTCCGCGCGGCCGCGGTCGACGGCGCCCGCCGTCACCAGCGCGGCACCGCCCCCCAGGGCGCGCGCCACCAGGGCGGGGTTGAGCCCGTAGGCCTCGAGCCGGGCGGGATCCAACCGCACCCGGACCTCCCGCTGGCGGACGCCGACCACGGCCACCGAGGCCACCCCGTCCACCTGCTCCAGGGCGGGGGCGATGCGGTCTTCCGCCAGCGCCTGCAGCTGGCCGGCGGGCAGGTCGCCGGTGACGCCCACGGTGACCACGGGGGCGGCGGCCGGATCCAGCGTCAGGACGCGGGGGCTGTCGGCGTCCTCCGGCAGCACGCCGCGAACGGCGTCGATCCGCTTCTGCACCTCGAGGACCGTGAAGTCCAGGTCGACGCCCCAGTCCAGTTCCAGGATCACCAGGGCGGATCCGGGCTGGGCGATGGATCGCACGCCCTTGACCCCGTTGACGGTGCTGACCGCCTGCTCCAGGGGCTCCACCACCCGCGCCTCCAGCTCGGCCGGGGCCGCGCCCGGGTACGAGGTGGCGACCACCACCACCGGCAGCTCGAACTGGGGCAACAGGTCGACGGGCATGGCCGGCAGCAGGAAGGCGCCCAGCAGGACCAGGGCGATGACCAGGACCGAGACGAACACCGGCCGGTGCACGGAGAAGCGTGCGATGCTCAAAGGCGACCGTCCTTTCGTCGCGGCTTGGCGGCGCCGCGGGCATCCGGCGCCTGGGGCGGGCGCCGGCCGACGCCGGCGACGACGTCGCCGGCGTCGGCCGGCCGGCTCACGAGGGCGGCACCACCCGCACCCGCTCGCCGCCGGCGAGGCCGTCGGCGCCGCGGGTGATCACCCGCTCCCCGGGCTGCAGCCCCTCCAGGATCAGGGCCCGTTCGGCGGTGACGGTCCCGTACCGCACCTCGCGCCGCTCGGCGCGACCCCCCTCGACGACGAAGACCGTGCCGCGGCCGGGTTCGTCCCCCTCCTGCAGCGCGTCGACGGGGATCAGCAGGCCGCGGGTGCCGCCCTCCATGGACAGCCGCACGGTGGCGGGCTGCCCGGGGGCGGGCCACCGGGCGCCGCTGGCCGGTTCCAGGTCGACGGTCAGGGTGTAGGCGCCGGTGCGGGCGTCGGGGACCCGCGTCTTGCTGCGCACCCGGCCCGGCCAGGTCTGCTGGCCCACGACCACCTCGACCCTGGCGCCGTCGTCCACCGCGTCGTAGAGGCCGACCGGCAGCTCGGCCGCCACCTGCACCGGGCCGGGGTCCACCAGGATCACCAGCGGCTCCGGGGCCTGGGGGGAGGCGAGGGTGCCCACCTCCGCCGCCACCGCCGCCACCACGCCGTCGACGGGCGCCGTGACCCGGGTCCGCTCCAGCTGCTGGCGGGCCAGGGCCAGGGCGGCCTCCGCCTGGTCGACCTGCGCCCGGGCCGCGGCGGCGGGATCGCCGCGGCGCGCCAGCTCGCGGGCGCGACGGGCCGCGTCGAGGCGGACCTTGGCCGCCTCCAGGTCGAACTCGGCTTGCCGCACCGCCGCCCGCGCCTCGGCCAGGGATGCGGCCAGCTGGCCGCACCCCGTCGCGGCGCCGTGGGGCCCGGCCGCGCCGGGTGCGCCGGCCGGCGCGCCGCCCGCGGCCGCTGCGCCGGCCGGGGGCGCCGTGGGTGTCCCCGGGGCGGCCCCGCCGGCGCCGTCACAGCCCAGGGCCTGCCACTGCCGCTCCAACGCCGCCAGCGCCTGCCGCGCCCCGTCCAGCTGGGCGGCCGCGCCCTGGTGGGCGAGCTGCGCCTGGCGGTATTCGGCGTCGGCCTGCAGTCGCTGCCCCTCCGCGCCTTGCTCCGCCTGGCGGACGGCGGCCCGGGCGGCGGCCAGGGCCGCCTCGGCCTGGCGCACCTGGGCCTCGGCCGCGGCGGCGTCGAGCTCCACCAACACCTGGCCCTTGCGCACCCGTTGGCCCACCTCGACGTGGACGGCGGTGATCGGCCCCGCCACCTGGGGCCGGACCGGCACCTCGGCCCGGGCCCGCACCCGGCCGGGCAGCTCCACCGGCTGGGCCAGGGTCCCGGGGACGGCCTCGGCCACCTCCACGGGCACCGCCGCGGGCGGTTCGGATCCGCCCGTGCCGGCCGCGCCGTTCCCCGCCCGGGTCCCGCAGGCGCCCAGCACCAGGGCGGCGATCACCAGGGCCGCCGCCAGGTTCCCCCGACGGCGCAGGGTTGGGGACGCGTGGTGCGCGGTCATCGCCCTCCGGTCTCCTTTCCCATGGCCTCCGTCCGGCGCAAGGCGCCGGCGCCCGTCCGCTCGGCATCGCCCGCCGGGTCGCCGGCCCTCGCCCCGGCCAGGTAGGTGTCGACGGCCGCCAGGAGCCGTGGCAGCAGGCCCGGCGGCGCCCCGCTGTGGTACCAGGCGGCCAGCCGCGCCAGCACGATCCCCTCGATGTCCAGCGCCACCTCCTCCGCCGGCCGCCGGTCCGTGATCTCGCCCCGCCGCTGGCCGCGGGCGCAGAGGTCGGTCACCAGGCGGTGGAGCAGCTGGGAGGCCCGCTCGGCCCCGCCCCGCCGCAGGTTCTCGATGCACCACAGCCAGATCACGTCGGGGTGGATCTGTTGCGTCCACTCCGCCAGGCGGGTGAGCAGGCGGTGGAGCGCGGCGCGCAGGGGGAGCCCCTCCGCCCCGGCCAGCTCGCGACGCAGGGCCTCCAGGCGCGGCGGGAGGGCGGCCAGGGCCAGGTCCTCCTTGGTGGCGAAGTAGTTGTAGAAGGTCCCCTTGGCGACCCCGGCGGCGCTGGCGATCTGGTCCACCGTGGTGGCGGCGAAGCCCTGGGCGGCCAGCAGCCGCATGCCCTCCCGCAGCAGGGCCTGGCGCACGGCCTCCCGCTGGTGCTGGCGCAGGCTCAACGGGATCCCCTCCCCCGCGGGGATCGGCGGTGCTTCTCCCGGGAATGACCGCGGTCATGATCTGACCCGGGTCATCTCGACGGACCCAGCGTACGGATCCGCCGCCCCGCCGTCAAGGGGGGGACGCCGGCCGCCAGGCGGTGGGCGGTGGGTCAGGCGAGGGTTGAGAACAGCTAGTGCGTTTCTTATCTTTCTCGTCCAATATCATCAAATCTTCGCATCCCCTTCCCTCCTCGGCCGGCTCGTTGTCTGAGAACAGATGTTCTGGTACGATGTCCTTGGATGATCTTGGGGGCTTCCCCATGCGTGTGTTGCAGGCGTACCGCTTCGCCCTAGACCCCACACCCCGCCAGGAACGGGCGTTGGCCTCCCACGTGGGCGCCCGCCGCTTCGCCTTCAACTGGGGTCTGGCGCTGGTGAAGGAGCGCCTGGAAGCCCGCGCCCGGGGTGAAGACGTGGAAGTGCCATGGACCCTCGCCGCCTTGCGGCGGGAGTGGAACCGGCAAAAGCACCTCGTCGCCCCCTGGTGGCGGGAGAACTCGAAGGAAGCCTACTCCTCCGGTCTGGACGGACTCGCCCGGGCCCTGCAGAACTGGTCGAAGAGCCGCCAGGGCGAACGCAAGGGCCGCCGGGTGGGGTTCCCCCGGTTCCGGAAAAAGGGCCGGGGCCGGGAGTCGGTGCGGTTCACCACCGGCGCGATCCGGGTGGACGACCAAAGCCACGTCGTCCTGCCCCGGATCGGGCGCGTGAAGACCCACGAGCCGACCATGGCCCTGCTCCGGCGCATCGAAGCGGGAACGGCCCGCATCCTGTCCGCCACGGTCGCCCGGGAAGGGGGCCGGTGGTTCGTCAGCTTCACCTGCGAGGTGGAGCGGCAACCGGGCCGCCCCCGGTTCCCCGGGCGGGTGGTGGGCGTGGACGCGGGGGTGAAGCACCTGGCGGTCCTTTCGACGGGTGAGAAGTGGCCGAACCCCCGGTCCCTTGAAAAAGTGCTCCGGAAGATCGCCCGGTCCAGCCGCGCCCTGGCCCGGCGTCAGAGGGGCAGCCGGGGGTGGCACAAGGCCCGCCGCCGGCTGGCCCGGCTCCATGCGCGAGCCCGAAACCTCCGCCAGGATGCCCTTCACAAGCTGACGCACCATCTGGCGACCACCTATGGCGTGGTGGTGGTCGAACGGCTGCACGTGGCGGGCATGTTGAAGAACCGGCGGCTCGCCCGGGTGCTGGCCGATGCGGCCCTGGCGGAGATCCGCCGCCAGCTCCGCTACAAGTGCCCCTGGTACGGGGCGGTCCTGGTCGAAGCGCCGCTGTTCTATCCCAGCAGCAAGCGTTGCTCGCTGTGCGGTGCGGTCAAGCTGTCGCTGCCGCTTTCGGAGCGCATCTTCCGCTGCGAGGAATGCGGCTTCGTGCTCGACCGGGACGAAAACGCGGCCCGGAATCTCGCGGCCCTGGCGGCCGCCGTCGCCGGGAGTGGCCCGGAGACGAAAAACGCCCGTGGACGGGATGGAAGACCTGCCGCAAGGCAGGCGGTCCCGGAGGAAGCGGGAAGCCGGCACCGGCGCATCGCTGGGTAAGACCGGCACCGCCGATCCGCAAGGATCGGCTGCCTGAAACAGATGACGATGTTTCAGGTAACGGCCTGGGTCGAGTCGATGACCGCCGGCGCCGGCTGCCCCCGGAGGGCCTGCCCCGGAGGCCGGTTCGTCCGTCCCCGGGGAGGCGGGGACGGGAGGCTGGCGGGCCGAGGGCGACGGGCCTCGAGCCGGCCCGCCGGACCTTGCGGGGGAAGGCCCCGCTGTGGCCTCTTCGCGCCGGGGCCGCTGGAGCAGGGCTGGCGACCCGCTCGACCGGAGCCTCAGGCCCCCGACCCACCGAGAGCGCCAAGGCCCGACCCTCCCCGGCCCCCGGGGCCGGGGGCGCGGGCCCGCGGCGGCCCAGGACCCGGCGCGAGGCCCGGTGCGGGGCCGGGCGGCGGGCTCGGGCCGCGTGCCGAGGGCGGGGGCGCGCGCTAGCGGTCGACCTCGCACAGGACGATGTCGAGGCTGCCGATGATGGCCGTCATGTCCGCCACCAGGTGGCCGCGCGCCATCAACGGCAGCAATTGCAGGTGCACGAAGCAGGGCGATCGCCAGTGGGCGCGGTAGGGCATCACGTCGCCGCTGGCCGCCAGGTAGAGGCCGATGATGCCGCGCGGCGACTCGACCTCGTGGTAGACCTCGCCCACCGGGCGCAGGGCCCGCGGGAGCTTGGCGATGACGGGCCCGTCCGGCAGCCGGTGCAACGCCTCCCGGGCCAGGCGGATGCTGGCCCGCACCTCCTGGACCCGCACCTGGTTGCGCGCGTAGACGTCCCCGCCCTCGGCCACCACGGGGCGGAAGCCCAGCTCGTCGTAGGGGACGCCGCGGTCCTGGGTGCGCAGGTCGCGGGCGACGCCACAGCCGCGCAGGACGGGCCCGCTGGCCTGCCAGGCCACGGCCTGCTGCGGGGTGATGACGCCCACGCCCCGGGTGCGGCGCACGTAGAACTCGTTGGCGAAGAGCAGGTCGACGTACTCC
Organism: Thermaerobacter sp. FW80; assembly: GCF_004634385.1. Taxonomy (NCBI): domain Bacteria; kingdom Bacillati; phylum Bacillota; class Clostridia; order Eubacteriales; family Clostridiales Family XVII. Incertae Sedis; genus Thermaerobacter; species Thermaerobacter sp. FW80. The sequence continues at coordinate 2,453,975 of NZ_CP037895.1, forward strand.
GGCCACGCCTGGCGCTCCATGTGGTCCAGCCACCGGAGGGCGGCCTCCACCCAGCCGTCGGGGACGTCGTTGCGCAGCCCGCCGATGCGCATGAACTGGGGGAAGAGCCGGCCGCCCGAGAGCTGCTGGACCAGCATGTAGTACATCTCCCGGTCGCGCCACGCGTAGAGGAAGGGGGTGACCGCGCCGAGATCCAGGCCCATGGTGCCGATCCAGAGGACGTGGCTGGCGATGCGTTCCATCTCGCACAGGGCGAGCCGCAGCCACCGCGCCCGCTCGGGCACCTCGACGCCCACCAGCCGCTCGATGGCCTCGCAGATCAGCCGCTCGTTGTGGAACGGCGCCAGGTAGTCGTTGCGATCGGCGAAGGGGACGTTCATCGCGTACGTCCGGTACTCGGCCTGCTTCTCCCAGTTGCGGTGCATGAAGCCGATGTCGGGCTCGGCGTGGACGACGGTCTCCCCCTCCAGCGTCAGCACCACCCGCAGGACGCCGTGGGTGCTGGGGTGCTGGGGTCCCATGCTGAGGACCATGTGGCGGCCCTCGTCGTCCAGGTAGCGGAGCTCGACGCTGGCGTCGCCCCGCGGATCGGGCAGGGCCGCGGTGTACGCGGGGTCGCGGGCGAGGATGGTGCTGCCGGAGCCCCCTGGTCTGCCCTGCGGCATCGCGGCGGCCTCCCTCCCTGGCAGGCGAGGGCCGGGGGGCACTCCCCCCTGCCCCCCGCCATGGCGCCCTGGCACCGGGCCGGGTCCGGCCGTTAGCCTTTCCCGGTCACCAGGCGGCCATGCCGGGCGGCGCAGGGCGGCGGCCGGTCGGTCCGGCCCGCCGCGGGCTGGATGCGCTAGACTGGTGCCCGTGGGGCGGGACCCGGGCGGCTGGGGGCTCCCCCGACCCCCCGGGCCCGCAAGACCCCAGGACCCGCAAGCCCCCCGGGACCCGCAACGCCGGGTCCCCGGCCCGCGGAGGGTGCGCCCGTGACCGCCGACGTCCCGACCGCCGACGCCGCCGACCCCCTGGCCGCCGTCCCCCTGGGGCCGGTGGTCGAGGCCGCGTTCTTCCGCCGACCGGCCCCGGAGCTGGCCCCCGCGCTCCTCGGCCTCGAGCTGGTCCACGAGACGCCCCAGGGGTTGGCCAGCGGCATCATCGTCGAGGTGGAGGCGTACGCGGGGCCGGAGGACAAGGGCGCCCACTCCTACGGCGGACGCCGCACCGCCCGCACCGAGGTGATGTTCGGGCCAGGGGGCCACGCCTACGTCTTCTCGATCTACGGCATGCACTTCTGCTTCAACGTCGTCGCCGCCGAGCCCGGTCGGCCCCACGCGGTCCTGGTGCGCGCGCTGGAGCCCCGCCGGGGCCTGGCGCTGATGGCCCGTCGGCGCGGCCAGGCCGGCGACCCCCGCCGCCTGCCCCCGCGGGTCCTGACGGGCGGCCCCGGCCGGCTCTGCCAGGCGCTGGGGATCACCCGCGCCCAGTACGGGCTCCCCCTCTTCGACCCCGCATCCCCCCTGCGGCTGCACCGGCCCAACCCGCCCTTCCCCGTCGGGACCGTCGCCCGGGGCCCGCGGATCAACATCGACTACGCCGGCGAGTGGAGGCACGTGCCCTGGCGGTTCTGGATCGAGGGCAACCCCCACGTGTCGCGACCGTAGCCGGTCGGCCCCCGCTCCTCACGACCCGGGAGGGCCCGCCGCGGCCCGGGCCGCGGCGCATCCCCCGCTCCCGCCGCCCCCATCGCTCCCCATGGCGACCAGCCGCCGCCGTCGCGTCCAGGATGTTCTGGGGCCGCAGGCCGGGGCGCCGGCAGGAGTCGGTCCGCCGGCGCGGAACCTGTCCATGGTCTGCGCCTCGGGTCGGGCGGCCGGCAGGCGGGGTGCGATGGCCAGTCGGCGCGGGGGCCGTGGTCGGGCCCTGGTTCGACGAACCCCGGCGGTCAGGCCCTGGTTCGACGAACCCCGGCCGCGGCACGTCCGCCCAGGGCACAGCCAAGGTTGCGTAGGGGGTTTGGGCATGCGCAGACGACCGCAGGGTCGGACCGCAGGGCTCGCCTTGCTGCTGGCCGGAGCGCTGGTGCTCGCCGCGTGCGGCGGCGGAGGCGGCGACGGCCCGTCGCAGGGCGAACAGGGCACCGGGGAAGCGGAGCAGCCCCGGATCCGCGTGGGGCTCGTCTACGACGTCGGCGGCCGGGGCGACCAATCCTTCAACGACATGGCCTACGCGGGCCTCGAGCAGGCCAAGGAGGAGTTCGGCGACCGCGTCGAGGTCCAGGACGCCGAACCCGACGCCGGCGGCCAGAACCGGGAGGACCTGCTGCGGACCTTCGCCGACCAGGGCTACGACCTGGTGATCGGCGTGGGGCTGCTCTTCACCGATCCCATCACCACCGTCGCCAAGGAGTACCCCGACGTGAAGTTCGCCATCGTCGACTCCTGCCCCGAGGAGCCCCTGGACAACGTGGCCTGCCTGACCTTCAAGGAGCACGAGGGCTCGTTCCTCGTCGGGGCGGCGGCGGCGTTGAAGACGCGGACGGGCAAGATCGGCTTCGTCGGCGGGATGAAGAGCGCGCTGATCGAGCGCTTCGAGGCCGGCTACCGGGCGGGGGCGAAGTACGTCAATCCCGACGTGCAGGTGCTGGTCGACTACGCCGGCACCACCGGCGAGGCCTTCAGCAACCCGACCAAGGGGCGCGAGCTGGCCCTGGCCCAGATCCGGCAGGGCGCCGACGTGATCTACCACGCGGCGGGCGCCACGGGCAAGGGCGTGTTCGAGGCCGTCAAGCAGGAGGGCAAGCTGGCCATCGGCGTCGACGCCGACCAGTCGCTGACGGCGCCGGACTACGCCGACGTGATCTTGACGTCGATGGTCAAGCGTGTCGACGTCGCCGTCCTCGACGTGATCCGCTCCGTCGTCGAGGGCGACTTCCAGCCGGGGCTGCGCCAGTACGGGCTCAAGGAGGGCGGCGTGGGCTACGCCCTCAACGACAAGAACCGGCCGATGATCGAGGACATCACCGCCCAGCTGGACGAGATCAAGCAGAAGATCCTGGAAGGACAGATCCAGGTGCCCGAGCGACCCGGCGACGTCTGAGCCCGGACCCGGGCGGGGCAACGGGCGCAGGCACGGGCAGGGGACGGCGCGACGGCCGTCCCCTGCCCGTGCCCGGCGACCCACGGCAAGGGCAGCGCGGGGAGGTGCAGGGGTGGCGGACGCCGAGTGGATGGTGGAAGTGCGCCACATCACCAAGCGATTCCCCGGCCTGGTGGCCAACGACGACATCAGCTTCGCCGTGCGCCGCGGCGAGATCCACGCCATCGTCGGCGAGAACGGCGCCGGCAAGTCCACGCTGATGAAGATCCTGGCCGGCCTCCATTCGCCCGACGCCGGCGAGATCCGGCTGGAGGGCCGCCCGGTCCGCCTGCGCGGCCCGCGGCACGCCGCCCAGCTGGGCATCGGCATGGTCCACCAGCACTTCATGCTCATCCCCCGCTTCACCGTGACCGAGAACGTGGTGCTGGGCAGCGAGCCCGGGGGCCGGGCCCGGCTCGACCTGGCGACCGCCCGCGCCCGGGTGGAGGCCCTGGCCCGGCGCTACCGGCTCGACGTCGACCCCGACGCGCGGGTGGCCGACCTCTCCGTCGGCCAGCAGCAGCGGGTGGAGATCCTCAAGGTGCTCTACCGCGGCGCCCGCCTGCTGATCCTGGACGAGCCGACGGCGGTGCTGGCGCCCCAGGAGGTGGAGGAGCTCTTCCGCCACCTGCGGGCGCTGCGCCAGCAGGGCGCGACCGTCCTCTTCATCAGCCACAAGCTGGATGAGGTGCTGGCCATCGCCGACCGCATCACGGTGCTGCGGCGCGGCCGCGTGGTCGGCACCGTGGAGGCCCGCGCCGCCACCAAGGCGCAGCTGGCCGAGATGATGGTCGGCCGGCCGGTGCTGTTCCGCGTCCAGCGGCCCGAGCCGGCCCGGCAGGACGAACCGGCGCCGCCGCTGGCCCTGGAGGGGGTCACCTGCCGCGAGGGCGGGCGGGCCGTACTCGACGGGGTGAGCCTGACGGTCCGCGCGGGCGAGATCTACGCCGTCGCCGGCGTCGAGGGCAACGGCCAGGCCGAGCTGGTGCAGGTGGTGGCGGGTCTGCGCCCTGTGGACGGCGGCCGGCTCCGGCTCTTCGGCCACGACGCGGCCGGCTGGAGCGTGGCGCGACGGCGCGCGGCCGGACTGGCGGTGATCCCCGAGGACCGTCAGCGGCAGGCCCTGGTGCTGCCCATGACCCTGTGGGAGAACGCCCTGCTGGGCAGCCATCGCGATCCCCGCTGGCGGCGCGGCCCGCTGTATCGGCCCGCGGCCATCCGGGCCCAGGTCGCCCGCCTGGTCGCCGCGTACGACGTGCGGACGCCCTCCCTGGATGTCCCCGTCGCGGCCCTCTCCGGTGGCAACCAGCAGAAGCTGGTGCTCGCCCGGGAGCTGGAGCGCGGACCCCGGCTGGTCGTGGCCGCCCAGCCCACCCGCGGCCTGGACGTGGGCGCCATCGAGTTCGTCTGGGGTCAGCTCCTGGCCGCCCGGGCCCGAGGCCTGGGCATCCTGCTGATCTCCGCGGACCTGGAGGAGATCCTGGCGTTGGCCGACCGCATCGGCGTGCTGGTCCGGGGGCGCCTGGTGGGCGATGTCCCGCGGGACGAGGTGACCCCCGAGCGGCTCGGGCGCCTGATGCTGGCGGGGGGTGAGACGGCGTGAACCCCTGGGTCCGGGCCTCGCTGTCCGTCGCGGTGCCCGCGGTGGCGGTGGCCGTGGCGGGGCTGATCGGGGCCGTGGTCGTCCGAGTCACGGGCGGCGACCCGCTGGAGGCCCTGACGGTCATGCTGCGCTACAACCTGGCGAGCGCGGACAGCCTCGCGGGGGTGCTCTCGCGCATGACCCCCCTGATCTTCGCCGGCCTGGCCGTGGCCACCAGCTTCCGCGCCGGCCTGTTCAACATCGGCGTCGAGGGCCAGTACCTGATGGGGGCCTTCACGGCGTCGCTCACCGGGGTGTACCTGGCCGGCCTGCCGCCGGCGGTCCACCTGCCCCTGACGGTCCTGGCGGGCATGGCGGGCGGCGTCCTGTGGGCGTGGCTGCCCGCCGAGCTCCGCGTGCGGCGGGGCGTCCACGAGGTGATCAGCACCATCATGCTGAACTTCGTCGCCGCCTCGCTGCTCCTGTGGCTCATCGGCGACGTCTTCCGAGATCCCGTCCAGGGCGGCAGCACGCCGCGGGTGCGCATGCCCGAGATCGCACCCGGCGCCCGGATCCCGCGCATCCACGGGCTGGCCGAGGCCCTGGGGATCCACCTGCGTCCCTCCGTGGCGCTGGACTGGTTCTTCCCCGTCGCCCTGGCGGTGGCGGGCGGCTTGTACCTGCTGCTGTGGCGCACGCCCCTCGGCTTCGAGATCCGCGCGGTGGGGCTCAACCCCGAGGCCGCCCGGGCCGCCGGCATCCCGGTGGAGGCCACCCTGCGCAGGGCGTTCCTCCTGAGCGGCGCCCTGGCCGGGTTGATCGGGCTGTCCGACCTCCTCGGGTACTTCGGATACCTGGACATCGACTTCCCCCGCGGCTACGGCTTCACCGGCATCGCCGTGGCCCTGGTCGGCGCCAACCACCCCGCCGGCGTCATCCTGGCGTCCTTCCTCTTCGCCTTCCTGCAGCGGGGCGGCCTCGGCGTCCAGGCGCTGGCGGGGGTGCCGCGGGAGGTGGTCACGGTGATGGAGGGCACGATCATCCTGACGATGCTCGTCGTCGCCGCCGCGTGGGGACGCTGGCTGCGTCGCTGGGAGCGGGCCCGCACCCTGGCCGGTGCCCCGGGCCGTCGGGAGGCGGTGGATCCGGACGAACCGGCACCGCCCCGGTCGGCGGCGCCGCCGGCGCTGGGGGAGGGGGGAGACCATGCCGGCGCCTGACGGGACCGCCGCCCTGCTGGCCGGCCTGCTGACCCTCCTGGCCGGCACCCTGCGCCTCAGCCTCCCCGTCCTGATCACCAGCGTGGGCGCCACCTTCACCGAGCTGGGCGGGGTCGTCAACATCGGGCTCGAGGGCATGATGCTCGGCGGCGCCTTCGCCTCGGCCTGGGCCGGCACCGCGTGGGGTCCGGCGGCCGGCATCGCCGCGGGGATCGCGGCCGGGGGCCTGTTGGCGCTGGTGCATGCCCTGGCGGCGGTGCGCTTCCGCGTGGACCACATCGTCAGCGGGGTGGCCGTCAACCTGCTGGCCGCCGGCCTGGTCCGCATCGGCAGCTACCAGGCCTTCGGCACCGCCACCACGTCGGGGCGGGTCGAGGGCCTGCCGCCGCTGCAGGTCCCCTACCTGGGCCAGGTCTCGCCGCTGGTGGTCGTCGGCTTCCTCCTGGTCCTCGGGGCCTGGTACGTCCAGCAGCGCACGCCCTTCGGGCTGCGGCTGCGCGCCTGCGGCGAGAACCCGCTGGCGGCCGACACCCTGGGGGTCAACGTGGAGTCCCTGCGGATGGCGGGCGTGATCCTCAGCGGCATGATGGCGGGCCTGGCGGGATCGTACCTGGTGGTGGAGCTGAACCACGTCTACGTGGAGGGCATGACCCAGGGCCGGGGCTACGTGGCGCTGGCGGCGATGATCTTCGGCAACTGGACGCCCGCGGGCGCCGCCCTGGCCTCCCTCCTGTTCGGCGCCGCGGAGGCGCTGTCGATCCAGGCCAACGTGGCGATCCCCTACCAGTTCCTCGAGATGGTGCCGTACGTGGTCACGCTGCTGGTGCTGGCCGGGGTCGTGCGCCGCTCCACGCCGCCGGCGGCGGTGGGGACCCACTACAGCCGCGACGACGACTGAGCGGTGCGACGATGCCTGGCGCCTCGGGCCCGCCCCGCCCACGCGCGGAGGGGACCGCCGGTGGCGGTCCCCTCCGCGCGAGACAGGGGGAGTACCCTGGGGGGTGGACCATCGCAGCCGGGAGACCGGGCGCATCGGCCCCGCCGGTCCCGGCCGCTCACCCATAGGGTTTCGCGCGGGCGCGGCCGGATCCGGGGGTCGCCGCGGTGTGGCGCCGCCGGGTCCCCCGGCCGCCGGGCCGCGGCGCGGATCGAGCCGGCTCCAGCGCGAGGACCGCCCCGGGGGCAGACCGCGCCCCCTCCGGCGAGACGCCCCCGGGGCCGGAGGCCCTGCTGTGCTATACTTAGTCTTTGCCGCCGGCGTTCGGGCGCTCGGCCGGCGTTGGCGGGCGCCGCCGGACCGGCCGGCTTCGCCGGCAGGGCCCGTGGCGCACCCCTCGGGAGACGGGGCAACCGGAAAGGATGGACCCCTTGGGCAAGCGCACGGCCTTCCTGATCCGCCTGATCCGCCCCTACTGGCACCGGTACGCCCTGGGCATCGGCGCGCTGATGGCCACCGATGCGCTCCAGCTGGCCATCCCGCGCCTGGTGGGCGCCTTCACCGACGCCCTCGACCGCGGCGCCCTCGACCTGCCCGGCGCGGTGCGTCACGCCGCCCTGGTGGTCGGCCTCGCCGTCGGGGTGGGCATCTTCCGGTACCTCTGGCGGATCTACGTCTTCGGCACCTCCTGGCGCATCGAGCAGGCGATGCGGGCGCGGCTGTTCGGCCACCTGCTGACGCTGTCGGCCAACTACTTCAACCACCACAAGACGGGCGATCTGATGGCCCACGCCACCAACGACCTGCAGGCGGTGCGCATGGCGCTGGGGCCCGGCGTGCTGATGCTGGCCGATTCGCTGCTGATGAGCACCGGCACCCTGGCGGTGATGCTGCTGACCATCGACTGGCGGCTCACCCTGCTGGGGCTCCTGCCGCTGCCCCTCCTGGCCCTCTCCTCCTGGGGGCTCGGCCGCGCGATCCACGCCCGCTTCCGGCGCGTGCAGGACATCTTCAGCGACCTGACCGACCGCGTCCAGGAGAACCTCTCCGGGATCCGGGTGGTCAAGGCGTTCTCCCGGACGCAGGCGGAGGAGCAGGCGTTCGCCCGCGTCAACCGGCGCTACCTGGAGGCCAACCTGCACCTCCATCGCGTGGATGCCGCCTTCGACCCGCTGATCGAGTTCCTCACCGCCCTGGGGTTCGTCATCGTCCTCGGGTACGGCGGTTCGCTGGTCCTCGACGGCGTGATCAGCTTGGGCGACTTCGTCGCCTTCGTCAGCTACCTCGGCATGCTGGTGTGGCCGATGCTGGCCATCGGATGGGTGGTGAACCTGCTGGAGCGCGGGGCCGCGTCCATGGAGCGGATCGACGCCATCCTCGCCGAGAGGCCGGAGATCACCGATCCGCCGAGGCCCGCCCCGGTCCGCCGCCTGCGGGGGCGGATCGAGGTGCGAAACCTCACCTTCCGTTACCGACCGGACCTGCCGCCGGCCCTGGAGGATCTGACGGTGACGGTGGAGCCGGGCCGGACGCTGGCCCTGATCGGTCGCACCGGGTCGGGCAAGAGCACCCTGGCCAACCTGCTGGTGCGGGTGTACGACCCGCCGGCGGGCACGGTGTTCATCGACGGCGTCGACGTGCGAGAGATCCCCCTGGCGGTGCTGCGGCGCGACATCGGCTACGTGCCCCAGGACCACTTCCTCTTCTCCAAGACCATCGCCGAGAACATCGCCTTCGCCCCCGCCGACTGGAGCCGGGAGGCCGTCGTGGCCGCCGCCCGGGATGCCCAGGTCGAGGAGGACATCCGCCGGTTCCCGAAGGGCTTCGACACGCCCGTCGGCGAGCGGGGCGTCACCCTCTCCGGCGGCCAGCGTCAGCGCATCGGGATCGCCCGGGCCCTGCTCAAGGATCCGCCGATCCTGATCCTCGACGACTGCCTCTCGGCGGTCGACAGCCAGACGGAGGCGCGCATCCTCGCACGCCTGCGGGAGATCATGGCCCGGCGCACCACGATCCTGATCTCCCACCGGGTCTCCACCGTCCAGCACGCCGACGAGATCCTGGTCCTCGACGGCGGCCGCGTCGTCGAACGGGGAACCCACGAGGAGCTGCTGGCGCGGCGCGGAGAGTACTACCGCCTCTACCGGCGCCAGCGGCTGGAGGAGCAGATCGCCGCCGAATAGGCCCGGTGGCCGCATCCTCCGCCCCGCGCCGCAGCCCTAGGGGCCGGCCCGCGGTGCGGGGCGGCCGTCGGCGCCGGCAGGATCGCACGGCCGCCGGCCGGGATGGCCTGCCGGTGGTGACCGGCTCGCCGGCCGCCAGGGCGCAGCCCGCCGCGACGGATCGCGGCGAGGGCCGCACGGACGGCGAATCTCATTGGAAACCGACAGGACCGCGGGTCGCCGGGGGACCCGCCAGGACCGGGGACCGCGGCGGGGCCGGCCGGGACCGCGGACCGGGGCCCGACTGGGCGCAACGGACCCTCGGTCCGCAGGCATCAGGGAAGGGGAACCATCGAGGCCCATGGACGAATACCGCGAGGAGGAGCACCTCGGCAAGCTCTACGACGGCCGCCTGATGCGGCGCCTGTTGGGCTATGCCCGTCCCCACCTGGGGTGGATCCTGCTCAGCATCCTCATGCTGCTGCTGGTGACGGCGGCGGATCTGGCGGGTCCGTTGCTCATCCGGACCGCCATCGACCACCACCTGCGGGCGGCCGACCGCCCCCGGATCGCCCTGAGCCCGGCGGCGATGGAGCGCCTTCCCGCGCGGCTGCGCCGCGAGGCGGTGGCCTTCGAGGGCCGGTTCTTCCTACGGGAAGACCGGCTGCCCGCCGACTTCCTGCCCCCCGCGCAGCGGGCGGCGGCCCGCTACCAGGTCCTGGCGGCCGCCGACGGCCAGCACTACCTGGTCCTGGTGGGGGACGAACCGGTCACCGCCCCGGCGAGCCAGCTGCGGGTGTCAAGCCGCCACGGCGCCACGGTGCTGGTGGTCCCGCAGACCGCCGATCCCCCGCCATCTGGCGGTGCGGGCGCGCGCGACGGCACCGCCTCAACGTCCGGCGCCGCCGAGGGCGGCGCGGCGCGCCTCCTGCCGGCCCGCCTCCTCAGCCGGGCGGAGCTGCACGAGCTCCGCCAGCCGGAACGGACCGCGGTGGTGCGGCTGGCGGGGCTGTACCTGGCCCTGGCGGCCGCCGCCTTCGGGCTGGCCTACGCCCAGGGGTACCTGCTGCAGCGCACGGCCCAGCGCATCGTCGCCCACATCCGCGCCGAGGTGTTCGGCCACCTGCAGCGCATGTCCCTGGCCTTCTTCGACCGCAACCCCGTGGGCCGGCTGGTCACCCGGGTGACCAACGACGTCGAGACCCTGAACGAGATGTACACCAGCGTGGTGGTCAACCTCTTCCGGGACCTGTTCGTCCTGGTGGGGATCGCCGGCATCATGCTGGCGTACAACGCCCGGCTGGCCCTGGTGGCCTTCGCCGTGCTGCCGCTGGTGGCGCTGGCCGCCGCGGTCTTCCGCACCCAGGCCCGCGCCGCCTACCGGCAGATGCGGGTGCGGCTGGCCCGCATCAACGCCTTCCTCTCCGAGAACATCGCTGGCATGCGCATCATCCAGGTGTTCCGGCGCGAGCGCGAGCAGTTCGCCGAGTTCGAGGCGATCAACCATGCCTATCTCCAGGCGAGCCTGCGCCACGTCACGGTCTTCGCCGTCTTCCGGCCGGTGATCGACTTCCTCTCGTCCCTGGCCCTGGCGCTGGTCATGGCCTACGGCGGCGCCCAGGTGCTGGGACGGGAGCTGCCCCTGGGCGTCCTGGTGGCGTTCATCCAGTACGTCCAGCGGTTCTTCCGCCCGATCACGGAGCTGGCGGAGAAGTTCAACATCCTGCAGTCCGCCATGGCATCGGCCGAGCGCATCTTCGGCGTGCTGGACACCCCGCCCGCGGTGGTCGATCCGCCGCGACCGCGGGTCCCGGCGCGGGTGCAGGGGGCCGTGGAGTTCGACGGCGTCTGGTTCGCCTACCGCGACGAGGAGTGGGTGCTGCGGGACGTCTCCTTCCGCGTCGAACCCGGCGAGACGGTGGCCTTCGTGGGCCACACCGGCGCCGGCAAGACCTCGATCCTGAACCTCCTGGTGCGGTTCTACGACGTCCAGCGCGGGGCGGTCCGGGTGGACGGCATCGACGTGCGCGAGTGGCCCCAGGAGGAGCTGCGGCGGCACATCGCGGTGGTGCAGCAGGACGTGTTCCTCTTCACGGGCACCATCCGCGACAACATCCGGCTGTGGAACCCCGCCATCTCCGACGCGGACGTGGAACGGGCCGCCCGCCTGACCCGCGCCGACGAGTTCATCCGCAAGCTGCCGCGCGGGTACGACGAGCCCGTGACGGAGCGCGGCGCCACCCTGTCGGCGGGCCAGCGGCAGCTGCTGGCCTTCGCCCGCGCCCTCGCCTACGATCCCGCCATCCTGGTGCTGGACGAGGCGACGGCCAGCATCGACACGGAGACGGAGCAGCTGATCCAGGAGGCGCTGCGGCAGCTGACCCGCGGACGCACCACGCTGATCGTCGCCCACCGGTTGTCGACGATCCAGCACGCCGACCGCATCATCGTGCTCCACCGCGGTCGCATCCGCGAGGTGGGCACCCACGAGGAGCTGCTGGCCCGGGGCGGGCTGTACCACCGGCTCTGGCTGCTCCAGCATGGGGAGCACGAGGGCCTTCCGGCCACCGGGGGCACGGCCGGCGACGGGCGCGGCGAGGCGGTCCGCCGCCCCGCGGGCCGTCGGGCGGCGGGCGGCAGTCCCGACGCCTGAGGACGCATCCCGACATGCTGTCCGTGGCCTCCCCCGTCCGTCGGCGGGACGTCGGCGGGACGCCGTCCCCGCCCAGGCCGGGTCGGCCGGCGCGAGGACGCCGCCGAGGACGGCGGGAACCGTGCCACCGTCCGGGGACCCGGGACGAACGAGGTCCAGCGGCGAGCGGCAGCCTGCCGGCGGGATGGGTGGGACGGGGGGACGCCCCGCCGTCCGGGGCGCCGGCGGGATCGGGGGAGCAGCCGCCCCATGCGGACGCCCTGCCGGCAAGGCAGGAGGACACGCAGCCCGTGGCAAAGCCTATGGCGATCCGCGAACCGGGTGGACGGCCGCCGGGCGACCCAGGCCGAGATCGAGCGCGGCAAAGCCGATGGGGATCCGCGAACCGCCCCCGGCCGCCGGCCGGGACGGCGACGCCCGGCACCGCCGCATGCGGTGCCCATTGCGTCGGATCGACCCTTCCCCGGCAGGAGGGATGGCCGTGCGCGGCGACGACCGGCAGGACCACGACCCCAGCGCGACGGCGGTGCGGCCGGCTGCCCCCGCACCCCTGGACGGCCCGCCCCTGCGGGTGGCGGTCATCGGGGACTCCGGGGCCATCCCGCCCAGCCTGCGGGACGCCGCGCGGGCGGTGGGTGCCGCCCTGGCCCGGCAGGGCGCCGTCGTGCTCACCGGGGGCCGCGACGGCGTCATGGCCGCGGTCTGCCAGGGCGCGTGGGAGGCCGGCGGGCTCACCGTGGGCATCCTGCCCGGGGACGACCCCCGCGAGGGCAACGCCTGGCTTCACGTGCCGCTGACCACGGGCCTCGGGATGGAATGGCGCAGCATGGTGCTGATCCACGCCGCCGACAGCGTGGTCATGATGGGCGGCGGCAACGGGACCCTGGCGGAGCTGTCGGCGGCCTACCTCAACGGGCGGCCGGTGGTGATCCTGGCCGGCAGCGGCGGCTGGTCCGATCGGATCCGCCAGGTCCTGGTGGAGGGGCGGTACCTGGACGGGCGACGCACCGTGGCCGTCGAGTTCGCCACCACCCCCGAGCAGGCGGCCGGCCGGGCGCTGGCCCTGGCCCGCCAGTTTCGCCAGCGCCACTTCCCGGGGCCGGCCCGCTGGCGGGGGCTCGGCGAGGCGGGCGGCGGCGCCGGCGATGTGGTGACGCCGGCCTGACGGCGGCGCCTCGGCGGCGCCGCCGAGGCGGCGGAGGACGGGGCCGTCCCGGCGTGCCGGAGGGCACCGTCCCGCAGCTGCGACGCAGCCGCCGGCTCGTCCCGGTGGGGGTCCCGGTGGGGGACGCTCAACGCCGCCGGAACTCGAAGCTCCGCCGCATCGGGTTGTAGATCGGACGCAGGTGGGCGTACAGGCCGGGGAGCGGCTGCGGCTCGGACATCGGCAGGATGGCCCCGGCCTGCAGCAAGCGGCCGAGTTCCTCCATCCCGATGCGGCGGAGCTCCGGTCCGCCCTCCCAGAGGAAGCAGTTGCGGTCCCGGTCCTCGACGATGGTCATGTCGTTGCGGTGGAGGAACCGGTAGACCGCATAGTACTGGGCGCGGAAGAAGGACTCGTCGTCCCGCAGGGACGACGGCTCCAGGGTGCTGCCCCAGCCGAACAGGCGGTGCAGGATGGTGTCGAACATCGAGCGCACCTCCCCGGCCGCGCGTGGCGGCCCCCCAGGGCCGCACCTGGCGAGGGGTTCGTCCCCTGGAGGCGCTCTCCTGCTGCGCCACCCCGCCGCGACGGCATCCCCGGGGTGACCGTGGGGGGACGGGCGGCCGGGGTCGGCGGCCCGCCAGGCGAGGCCAAGGGCGAGGTGACGGAGGCTGGCACCGCGACGCGAGGAGGTCTGCGTCGGGATGGGTCGAGGAGGGAGCTGCCACCCGATGGCGACCCGGCACTTCACGGTGGTCGACACGCCTGTCGGCCCGGTGCGCATCACCTGGACCCCGCGGGGCGTCTGCGGGCTCGAGCGGCTGGACGGGGAGTCCCCGTCGATCTGCACCCGACCGGGGCGACGGGCCCCGAGCTCCCCCGGACCGGACGCGGACGGGGCGGAGGCGCCACGCCGCGACGATACGCGGCGGGCGGAGTTCCAGGCGCTGCTGGACGCATGGTTCGCCGGCGCCGACGTCGAGGTTCCCGTCGACCTGGAGGCCGCCGGCCTCAGCCCCTTCGCCCGGGCGGTGCTGGACCAGGTCCGCCGCATCCCGCGCGGTCAGGTGCGCACCTACGCCGCCATCGCCCGGGCCCTCGGGCGACCGGGGGCCGCCCGCGCCGTGGGCAACGCCGTGGCGGCCAACCCCGTCGCCCTCCTGATCCCCTGCCACCGGGTGGTTCGTGCCGACGGCCGCCTCGGCCAGTACTCCGGTGGCGGTCCGGCGATCAAGGAGCGGCTCCTGCGCCTCGAAGGGGCCTGGCCGCCCCGTCCCTCCCCGGGGGCGCCGGGGAGGGACGGGGCGGCGTGAGGGGTCCCGCGGCCGGGCGTCCCCGGACCGGCGGGGGGCCGCCCGCCGGCAGCCAGGCGCCCACCGCAGGCCGCCGCGGGAGCGGGCGGCGCCTGGGCGTCCGCGGGGCAGCCCGGCGCCCGGGGACGGCCGTCGCCGCCCTGGGCCTGGCGACCGTGGCGTCGACGTCGCTGCCGGGCGGGGCGCCATCGCCCGCGGCGGCCGGCGCCGGGTCGCCGGCCGCCGACCCGACCCTTGCACCGCCGGTCGCGTTCCTGGCAGGCGTCGCGATGCTGGTTCTGGGCTGGGCCCTGTTGGTGGAACCGGTCTGGCTGCGACGCCGGGCGTTTCGGCTGCCGCTGGCGGGCGGGCCGCCGCGGCCGCTGCCCGCGGCGCGCGGAGGCCGCCCCGTCCGCCGCGGCCTCCGGCTGGTCCACCTGACGGACCTGCACGCGCCCCTCTATCGCGTCGACGAGGGAGCGCTGCTCGACCAGGTCGCCGCCTGGGATCCCGATGCCGTGGTCGTCACCGGCGACCTCGCCGAGGGCCCCCACCTCCCGGCCCGGCGCGGCGTCGACCTCCTGGCCACCCTCGCCCGGCGCTGGCCGGTGTACCTGGTGCCCGGCAACCACGACCACCTTCACGGCTGGCCCGCGCTGCGACGCGAGCTGGAGGCGGCGGGCATCCGGGTGCTGGTCAACCGCGGGGTTGTGCTCCGCAGCGGTGCCGTCGCCGTCTTCCTCGCCGGGGTCGACGACCCCCACACGGGCCGGGATCGGCTGGACCGGGCCCTGGCCGGCGCGCCCCGTGACCTGCCGGCCGTGGTGCTGGCCCACGCCCCTGCCGCCCGGCTCCGCCAAGAGGCGGCGGCCCGCCGCGTCCGCCTGGTGCTGGCGGGACACACCCATGGGGGGCAGGTCCGGCTGCCCGTCGTCGGTGCCCTGTGGATCCCCGGCCAGGGTTGGCTGCCTCGCTACGACCGCGGCTGGTTCGACATCGGGGGCACGTGGTGGTACATCGCCACCGGCCTCGGGACGCCGAAGCCGTGGGTGCGCCTGCTGTGCCGCCCCGAGGTGGTGCTGGTCGAACTCGACTAACGTCAGGCCGCCCGCCAGGCCGCATCGAAGAAGGCGAACTCGAGCTCCATGGCCGTCCGATACAGCGCGGCCACGTCCTCGACGCCGGGGTGCCAGCGGTCCAGCAGGGCCTCCAGCCGCCGGGCCAGCCCTTCGAAGGCGGGGCTCCCGTAGGTGGTCACCCACTCGCGATACGGGTTGTCGGGTGTCACCCGATCGGCCAGCGAGCGCCCCAGGTAGGCGTACAGGCGCATGCACGGGGTCATGGCCGCGGCGATGGCCCCCAGCGGCCGCGACCACGCCACGTCCAGGACGAAGCCGGTGTACGCCCGCGTGGCCAGGGCCGGGGCCGGCCGCAGGTCGACCCCCCATCGCGCGGCGTAACCCTGGTGCAGGCGGAGCTCGTCCAGCACCCCCTCCAGGAGGTCGCGAAGGGCCGTCATGGTCTCCAGGTCGGGCGCCTTGGCCAGGGCGAGGGCGTAGGCGCGGGCGAAGGCCTCGAGGAAGTTGGCGTCCTGCCCGACGTACCAGGCGAAGCGGTCCCGGGGTAGGTCGCCCCGTCCCAGGCCCTGGACGAAGGGGTGCTCGAGGCACCGTCGCGCCACGTCCAGGTTCTGCCGCCAGAGCTGCGCGGCCAACCCCGTCCCGCCGCCGTCCCCCGACGCCGGGGGATGGGCCGTCCCCGGATGCATCGCGGATCCCTCCCGTCGCCTTCCTCGGCGGAGTTGCCTGCCTGCGGGCTCCACGGCCGCCCGACCTCCCCCCGGACCGGCTGCCGGTCCGACCGCCGGACCGGTCCCGCGACACTAGCGCAAACGCGCCGATGCGAGCAGGGCGACGGCGGCCAGGCCCAGCAGCAGCCCGGCATACCCTGCTTCCCGCCAGCCGGCCGTCAGCCTCCGATAGAACGTGCGCCTTCGGCTCCCGTCGAAGCCGCGGGCCTGGAGCGCCACAGCCACCGCCTCCGCCGCCCGCACCGCATGGACCAGGAGCGCCAGGCTGTACCGGTAGGCAGCCTCCAGCCGACCCCGCAGCCCCCGGCCGGCGAGCCCGCGGACGCGGTAAGCCTTACGCACCCGGGCCAGTTCGTCCTGGAAGAGGGGGACGAAGCGCAGGGCGGCCAGGAGCCCGTAGGCCCAGCGAGGGCTGAGCCCGCCCTGCTGCACGAGGCCGAGCACCAAATCCGCCAGGCCGGTGGTCCGGACGTACAACACCCCCAGCGCTCCGACCCCCAGCAGGCGGAGTCCCACCACCAGCCCGTGGTGCAGCCCCTCGGCCGTGAAACGGTACCACAGCACCTGGGCCACCACGCGCTGGCCCTCCCCGAAGGCGCCCAGCGTCCACACGCGCGTGGCGGCGACCACCGCGAAGGGCGCCATGGCGACCAGCCACTGGCGGACCCCGATGCCCCCGCCCAAAAGTCCGAGGACCACGGGGACCGCCAGCAGGGCGGCCAGCGTCGCCGGGTCGTCGGTGGCCAGCACCACCCCCGCCAGGACCAGGTGGGCGCCCAGCTTCCACACCGGGTGGACCCGGCCGACCCAGGGGGTGCGGTCCTCCCGCCGGGTGGGCGCGGGTGCAGGGCTTCCGCGGGCGATGCCCTGGGGCCCTGCCGACCCGACCGCGGACCTCCCCTCCGCCCCGCCGTCCGCTCCCGCGGGCGCCGCCGGCCTCGCTGGCCCCTCCGACGGCGCAGGCCGCAGCGGGGGCGCGCCGGCGACCGCGATGCCGTCCGCCGCCGGATTCGCCGCCGAAGCCGGCAGGGCGCGTCCCTGGGGGGCGGCCGCCCCCAAGCCGACGGCCGCCAGGCGGGCCGGGTCGTCCAGCAGGGGCTCGGGCGGCCCGTCGTAGAGGAGACGGCCGTTGCCGAAGACCAGCAGCCGCGTCGCCACCGCCCCCGCCAGCTCCAGGTCGTGGGTGGCCATGACCAGCGTCGTTCCCTGCCGGTGGAGCCGCACCAGTTCCTCCACCAGGGCCGCCGCCGTCCGGGCATCCTGGCCGAAGGTGGGCTCGTCCAGGAAGAGGACGGGTCGCGGCACCACCAGCATGCTGGCCACGCTGAGCCGCCGCTTCTGCCCCTGGGAGAGGGTATAGGGGTGTGCCCGGGCCAGGTCCGCCAACCCGAACCGCGCCAGCAGCGCCTCCACCCGGTTGCGCAGCTCCGCCTCGGGCAGGCCCGCCAGCCGGCCGGCCAGGGCCACCTCCTCGTAGACCGACTCGGTGACGAACTGGTGCTCGGGGTTCTGGAAGACGAACCCCACCCGCGCGGCCTCGCCGCGGCCACCCGTGAGCTCTGGCGCGTGGACCACCCGTCCCCTGGCGGGCGGATGGAGCCCCGCCGCCACCTGGAGGAAGGTGGACTTGCCCGCCCCGTTGGCCCCCAGCACGACCACCCACTCCCCGGCGGCGATGGTGAGACTGACGTCCTGCCAGACCACCCGACGGCCGTGGGCGGCAGCCGCGGCCTCGAAGCGAACCAGGGAAGCGCCCCGCCCCGGCACCCACGCCGCGCCCGCCGCCCCCGCTTCCCCCTCAGCCACCGTCTCCGTGCCCTGGTCCGCCGCCGCCCGGGGCCGCTCCTCGGGCCGCCGCACCCCGCTCCCCGCGGGGGGCGCCGCCGTCCCCGTCCCCCGGGCGGTGGACCGGTCCGCCGACGGCGGGGGGACCCGGGCGCCGTCGCCCCCGGCCGGCGGCGCCTCGCGCCAGCCCGTGGCCCCCGCGACCACCGGCCGCCAGAAGGGCCCCCAGCTGCGCGGCCGCCAGATGCCGTAGGCCTCGATCTCCGCCCGATGTCGCCGGAAGACCACCGCGGGCTCGCCGTCGGCCAGCAGTCGTCCGCCCGGGGCCAGGAGGACGACGCGGTCGACCCAGTCCACCACGCCGTCCAGGTTGTGCTCGATCACGAGGACCGTGTGCCGGCGCGGGAGCCGCTGCAGGGTCTCCAGCACCAGGGCCCGGCCCGCAGGGTCCAGCTGCGCGGTGGGCTCGTCCAGCACGAGGAGGTCCGGCTCCAGGACCAGCACCGCCGCCAGGGCCAACCGCTGCTTCTGGCCCCCGGAGAGGGCCTGGATGGGGTGACCGAAGGGAAGGTCCAGCCCCGCCGCCGCGAGGGCCTGCGCCACCCGCGCCGGCATCTCGGCGGGCGGCACGCAGCGGTTCTCGAGGCCGAAGGCGACCTCTTCATCCACGGTGAACATGCAGAACTGGGCCTCGGGGTCCTGGAACAGCACGCCCGCCCGCCGCGCCGGGTGCAGCTCGCCCGTGACCCGGGCCTCGATCACCGACAGGATGAGGCCGCCCAGCGCCAGGGCCAGGGTGCTCTTCCCCGAGCCGCTGGGCCCCAGCAGCAACACGCGCTGCCCCGCCGGGATGGCCAGCGTCACGTCCCGCAGGGCCGGCTCCCGTCGATCGGGGTAGCGGACGCTCAGCCCACGGCAGGACGCCGCCGGGGCCACCCCCGCCGGGTCGACCCCTGCCGCGCCCTCCCCGCCTACCCGGCCGGCGGGCTGCCGGCCGGCGGACGAGGACGGCTCCACCGCGGCCGTGGCGCAGGATGGGCCGACCCCGCCTGCGGTCGAGCGCGCCGTATCGTCCCACGGCATCGGCTGGCACCTCGCCTCATCCGGCCACGCCGGGGCCCTGATCCTGCCGGCCGCGCACCACCGCATAGGCATTGAGGGCCCCGGTCCGCACCAAGCCGTCGACCAGCACCTTGCCCAGCAGGCCGGCGACCACGGCGCCGCTCAGGAGCCGCACCGCCGCAGCGGCCACCAGGGTTCCGGCGCGCATCCCGGTGAAGTAGCCCGTCAGGGCGTCGAGGGGCAGGCTGCCCACCGCCGCCAGGGCGCCGGCCAGCGCCAGGGCGGGCAGGTCGAACCGGCGATAGCGGAACGCGGCCAGGGCCACCTCCGCGCCGAGTCCCTGCAACCCGCCGTAGAGCAGCACCCACAGCACGTCGGGGCTGCCCAGCGCCAGTTCCCCGGCCGCGGCCAGGAGCTCCGCCCAGAAGGCGACGCCGGGCTTCTGGATGATGTAGGCCGCCACCGTGCTGGCGATGAACCAGACGCCGTAGGTGAGCTCCGCCACCACCGGATGGACCGCCCGGGCCACGTCCCACAGCGCCCAGGCGTTGATGTACAGGACGGAACAGGCCGCGGCCACGAAGGCCAACATGACGATCTCGCGGAACTGCAATCGGCGGGACGAACCGGCCATGCGCAACGCCCCCTTCGCCGTAGCGGGGCGGGACCGGGGGCTCGCGGGACGGCCGGCGGCAGGGCGGCAAGGCGCCGTGGGTCGCCGGAGGACGCCGAGGAACGAAAAACCACCTCCGGCAGGAGGTGGTGCTCGTCATGCCGTCCAGGCGGCCATGCGGTACCTTCCTCACGCCGGTATTACCCGGATCGAGTCCGAAGGGTAGCGCCCCTGCAGCCTGCGGCTGCCGCGCTTCTCAGCCCGTAGCGGGCACCCCCGGTACCGACATCCCGTTGGATTGTCACCTCGATGATAGGCCGCGCGGTCCAAAGCCGTCAACGCCGGGCGACCCACACGTGTTGAGCTAGGGCCCACCGGGCGGTCCCGCTGCCGGCGGGTGGCCCCGCGCCACGCCCGCGCCGCCGGCCCCGCCCGCGGCCGCCCCCCGCAGCCCGCGTTCTGGCCGAGGGGTTCGCGCCACGCGATGTGCACCCCAGCAGCCCCGCCCGCGGCCGCCGCCACCCCTCAACCCCCTGGTGCCGCTGGTTCCCACCGCACCCGACGCACCCCACGCGACGCCCCCCCGGCCGGGGACCGCAAGGGCCCGGCGTCGACGCACCACCGGCAGGCCTCAGACCGCGGTCATCCCGCCATCGACGGCCAGCACCTGCCCGGTGATGTACGACCCCGCTTCGGAGGCGAAGAGCAGCGCCGCTCCCTGCAGGTCCCGCTCGCCACCCAGGCGCCGGAGGGGCACGGACTGCTCGATCACCGACCCGTACTGGGCCAGGATGCCCCGGGTCATCTTCGTCGGGAAGAACCCCGGGGCGATGCAGTTCACCGTGATCCCGTGCTCCGCCAGCTTGGCCGCCAGGTCGCGGGTGAAGTTGATGACGCCGGCCTTCGCCGTGTTGTAGGGCAGGGTCTGCATCACCCGGGGATCGCTGCCCCGCAGCCCCGCGATGGAGGCGACGTTGATGATCCGGCCGCCGCGGCCCTGCTGGATCATCACCCGCGCGGCCTCCCGGCTCATGTAGAAGGTGCCGTGCAGGTTGGTGCGGATCACCTTGTCCCAGGCCTCCAGGGGGATGTCGAAGAGGGGGGCGCCCCAGGTGGCGCCGGCGTTGTTGACCAGGATGTCCAGGCCGCCGAAGGCGTCCACCACCCGGCGGACCGCCGCGACCACCTGCTCGTAGTCCGTGACGTCGCAGCGCACGGCCAGGCAGCGGATGCCCTGGCCGCGGAGCCGCTCCTCCGCCTCGCGCAGCCCCTCTTCCTTGCGGGCGGTGATGGCGACGGCGGCGCCCGCCTCCCCCAGCCCCTGGGCGATCTGCAGGCCCAGGCCGCGGCTCCCCCCCGTCACCAGCGCCACCTTGCCGTCGAGGCGGAAACGGTCGAGCACGCCCATGGGTGGACCTCCCCGTTGCGAGCGCCGGCCCGGCCCCGTCGACCGCGGGCCGGCTCGCTGGCAGCCGGTCCGCGTCCGGCGGCCGGCCCGCAGCGGCACCTCACACCGCGATGGCCCCAGCCCGGAAGTCCGAGGTCCCCATCTTCACGTTGACCAGGGCCGGCTTGCCCGCGACCAGGGCCCGTTCCAGGGCCGGGCGGACGTCGTCCGGCCGCTCGACCCACTCGCCGTGGCCGCCGAGGGCGGCGACCACCTGGTCGTACCGGGCGTGGCTCAGGGCGGTGGCGACGGCCCGGTCGGCGCCGAAGAGCTGGACCTGCAGGCGACGGATCTGGGTCCACGCCGCGTCGTTGCCCACCACGGCCACGAAGGGAAGACCTTGGCGGACGGCGGCCTCGTACTCCAGCAGGTCCAGGCCTGCCGCGCCGTCCCCCAGCAGCACCACCACCGGCTCGTCGGGCCGCAGGACCCGGGCCGCCAGGACGAAGCCCATCCCCACCCCGAGCGTGCCCAGCGGGCCGGGGTCCAGCCAGCCGGCGGGGTATCGCCGCGGCCGCACCACCTTGGCCGCCGTGCCGACGAAGTCGCCGCCGTCTCCGATCACCGTGGCCCCCGGCGGCAGGGCGGCGTCGATCTCGGCGCACAGCCGCAGGGGGTCGACCGGGACCGCGTCGCTGGTCAACCCGGGCCGCATCCGGGCGGCCCGCCGCTCCTCCGCCTCGCGCAGGCGCTCCAGCCACCGCCGGCGTTCGGCCGGTTCGTCCGGATCGAGGCCGGCTTCCAGCAGCTGATCCAACACCGTGCCCGCATCGCCCACCAGGCCGACCTCCACGTCCCGATTGCGGCCGAGCTCGCCGGGATCGAGGTCGATCTGGATCAACCGGGCCTCGTCGTGGATCGCCCTGCCGTAGTCGACACGGAAGTCCAGGGGCGTCCCCGCCACCAGGACCACATCGGCGTCGGCCAGGGCCTCCTTGCGGCAGAGCTGGAAGAACCCCGCATCCCCCGGTCCCAGCACGCCGCGGGCCATCCCGTTGGTGAACACCGGGACCTGACCCGACTCCGCGAACCGCGCCACCGCCCGGGGATCGGGGGACCAGTGGACCTGGCTGCCCACCAGGGCCACCGGTCGCCGGGCACGACGCAGCAGGGCCGCCGCCCGCTCCACCTCCCCGGCGTCGGCCGGCAGGCGCGGGCGGTCGGGGACCGGAGCGGGGAAGCGCACGGCCTCCAGGTCCACCTGGGCGAAGATCACGTCCAGCGGGATCTCCACGTACACCGGGCCGGGGACGCCGTGGAGGCTGCGCCGGAACGCCAGGTTGAGGACCTCCGGCAGCCGCTTCGGATCCTGGACCTGCACCGCCCACTTGGTGATGGGCCGCACCACCCCCAGGTGGTCCATCTCCTGGAGGCTGCCGCGGCCCGCGTGCTCGAGGGGCCCCTGGCCCCCGAGGATCACCACCGGCGACTGGGCGCGGTGGGCGTTGGCGATGGCGGTGACGGCGTTCATCACCCCGGGACCGGCGGTGACGGCGGCGACGCCGGGCCGGCGCGTGATGCGGGCGTAGGCGTCGGCAGCGTAGACCGCCGCCTGCTCGTGGCGGACGTCGACCACCCGGATGCCTTCGTCCAGGCAGCCGTCGTAGATGGGCATGATGTGGCCACCGCAGAGGGTGAACAGGGCCCGGACGCCCTCCCGGGCCAGGGCCCGGGCGACGACGCGCCCGGCATGCACGTGGGCCACGGCCATCCCCCCGACATCGTGGTCCGATGCCGGCATCGCAAGCCTCGTGGCCCGCTGCCGGCATCGCAAGGGCCCGGCATCGATGCGGCGGACCGGGGCCCGCGGGCGGACCCGCCATCCTGGTGCGACCGAAAGCCGCGCACCCTGCTGCGGCCGGCACCCGCGCATCCCGCGGCGACCAACCGGTCGGTCGACGCGGCGGCCGATCATGCCGACCCGTCATGGCCTCAGGCGGCGTCGCCCTGCGGCTAGAGCGGGTGGCGGTCGCGGCCCGCCCCGGGCGGCCTCGCTCCTGCCGCCGAGGGCCGCCGACCGCCACCCACTCCCGCCGGCACCTGACGCCGCCACTGCCGCCGCCGCCGTGGTCGCCCTGGCGCGGATCCCGGTGCCTCGCTAGGCCCTCGCCTCCGATGGGCCGCCGCCGGAGGCCAGGCGGGCCTTCTCCTCCTCCACCAGCACCCGTCGCAGGACCTTGCCCACCGCCGTCTTGGGCAGCTCCCTGCGGAACTCGACGAGCTTGGGCACCTTGTAGGCCGCCAGCCGCTCGCGGCAGAAGGCGATGATCTCGTCGGCGGTGACGGAGCGGCCCGGCCTGGGGACGATGTACGCCTTCACCGTCTCGCCGCGGTAGGGATCGGGGACACCGGCCACGCAGCACTCGGCCACGGCCGGGTGCTCGTAGAGCACCTCCTCCACCTCGCGCGGGTAGACGTTGTACCCCGAGGCGATGATCATGTCCTTCTTGCGATCGACGATGTAGAAGTACCCGTCCTCGTCCATCTTGGCGATGTCGCCGGTGTAGAGCCACCCGTCCCGCAGGGTCTCCGCCGTCTCCTCGGGCCGGTTCCAGTAGCCCTTCATCACCTGGGGGCCGCGAATCCACAGCTCGCCCACCTCCCCCGGCCCCAGCACCCGGGTGCCCGTCTCCACGTCGACGATCTCGGCGTCGGTATCCGGGTAGGGGATGCCGATGCTCCCCGGCTTGCGCAGGCCGCGGACCGGGTTGGAGTGGGTGACCGGCGATGCCTCGGACAACCCGTACCCCTCGACGACCCGGGCACCGAACCGCCGCTCGAAGGCGTTCATGACCTCCAGCGGCAGCGCCGCGCCCCCGGAGTTGCAGAACTCGATGGAGCCGACCCCGTACTCCTCGGCGTTGGGGTAGTTGTTGACCGCCACGTACATCGTGGGCACGCCGGGGAAGAAGTGGGGCCGGGTCGCCCGGATGATCTCCATGACCTCGGACAGTTCGAAGCGCGGCACCAGGATGAGCTCGTACCCCGAGGCGAGGCCGTAGTTCATGCACACCGTCATGCCGTAGGAGTGGAAGAGGGGCAGGATCGTCAGGATGCGGCCCTCACCGGCCTTCATCCGCTCCTCGGCCGGGAACCAGTGCTGGGTCTGGACCACGTTGGCCACCAGGTTGAAGTGGGTCAGCATGGCGCCCTTGGAGCGGCCGGTGGTGCCGCCGGTGTACTGCAGGACGGCCACGTCGTCCCAGGGGTCGATGGCCACCGCCGGCGGCTCGCCGGCGGCGCCGGCCAGCAGGTCTTCGAAGGACTTGGCCTCCGGCCCCGGCTGCACGTTGCCCAGCAGCCGCGCCACCAGGATGTGCTCCAGCCGCAGGTCCCCCAGGGCGGCCTGGACCGTCGGGTACACGGCATCCGCCACGATCAGGACCTTCGCGCCGCTGTCCCCGATCAGATGGGTCAGCTCCCGCGGCGTGTAGAGCGGGTTCACCTGGGCGACGATGGCGCCGAGGCGCAGGGTGGCGTAGTAGGCGATCACGTACTGGGGGCAGTTGGGCAGCATGAGCGCCACCCGATCCCCCTTGGCCACCCCCAGGGCCGCCAGGGCCGCGGCGCACCGGTTGACCCGCGCCCACAGCTCCCCATAGGTCATGCGCACCATGTAGTACCGCAGGGCGGGGAGGTCGGGGTGCTCCCGCGCCCGCTGGGCCACGAGCTCGTGAAGCGGTACCTCGGGGTAGTCGAGATGGGCCGGCACGTTGGCCGGGTAGTGCTTGAGCCACGGCCGTTCCGCCATGTTCGCTCCCCCTCTCGCGGTGCGACGCCCCACCCGGAAGGCTCCATGGCGAGATTCGCCGCAGCCGGGTGGAACCCTGTCTCGGTGAGGCGGGTTCCTCCGCGGCCTCGTGCCCGTCGGACGAACCGGCCCCCGGCCCCGGGGCCGAGGACGGTCGCGTAGAGGCCCCTGGACCGCGCCGGCCGGCGCCGCCCCGTGGTGCCCCCTCGGCCCCCGCAGCCGAGGGCCGCCGCGGGCACGCCGCAGCCGCGGACGGCGGCCCCAGGGCCCCGGCGAGCGCCCGACCCCGCGACGGGCGCACTACGGACGCGGCGACGGCCTGGCTCCCGCCGTGCGGGGTTCGTCCGCCCGGTCGGTCTCGCCCTCGGGGCGGGGTTCGCCCGCAGGGCCGCGTCCATCGGCGGGCGGCGGTTCGCCCGCCGAGGCGGGTTCGTCCGCGGGACGGCCCTCGTCCGCACGGCCGGGTTCGTCCGGCCGGGGGCGCAGGATGGCCAGCGGCGCCTGCTGGTCCGTGTTGCCCCAGGGGTTGGCGCGCATCACCTCGACCACCGCCTGGCGGTCGACCCCCGGGCTCGCCCCCACCACCTCCGCCCGGCCGAGGTCGTTGGCGTCCACGATGCAGACGCCGATCCCGGGGCCCAGCGCCCGCGCGAGACGGTGGGCGACCCCGTCGGGGTCGGCCGGCGGCAGGACGATGTGCTTGTCGAAGGGCGGCAGCGTGCCCATGACGTCGTCGATGACCCGGGCGTAGTACCCCGCGATGCGATAGAAGTCGCCGCTGCGGCGCAACAGGACCCGGCTGATCCCGCCGACCAGGAAGGCCAGGCCCACCCGCCACCGCCCGGTGTGCTCGATCACCGCCTGCAGGGAGTGGGGCGACGAGCAGCTGCCCTCCTGGTCGATGAACCGCGACACCAGGCGGGCCAGGATCCCCGGGCGCAGCTGCTCCGGCCGCACCAGGCGGCCCTGGGTGATGGACACGATCTTGGTCGAGACCGCCACCACGTCGCCGGGCTGCAGCCGGCCCCGGGTGTAGCGGGTCACCACCTCGGCGAGGTCGTGGGCGGGGGTGATGATCTCGGTGCGGATCACCTCGACCGCGAAGCGGGGCCGGTCGCCGGCGCCGGCCCCTGCGCCCCGGCCGGCCGAGGGGGACGAACCCGGCCTGCGGGCGGCAGCGGGCGCCAGACGGCGCCGGACCCTCAAACCCGGGGCCACGGTCGACCCCTCCCCTCGCCACCGCGGGCCGCCGCCGGGCGGGGCGGGCCCGCGGCGCGGCCGCCGGCGGCGGCGATCGGGCCGGCGGTCGCGGATCGCCCGGTGACGATGCCGGCCGGTGGGCGGGCGGCCAACGCCCGCCCACCGGCCGTCGGCTTGCGCCGCAGGCCCGCGGCCGCGGCCTGGCCGGGACGGGCCGCGGCCAGGGGCAGGCGCACCTCGGTCAGCACCCACCGCAGGGGCGTGCGCCCGATGCACCCGTGGCGGACCACCAGGCCGAGCTCCTCCAGTTGGGACAGCCGGTCGATGACGTCGTCGGGCCCGAAGGCGGCCAGCTCCACCTCCAGGGGGACCACCTGGGCGGGCTCGAGCAGGGCGGCACTCCAGTACCCCGTCTCCTGCACGCCCGGCCAGAAGAGGGCGACGGACCACCGCAGCGGGGCCGCCCAGCGGCCCAGGAACTCCGGCCGGATCAGGATCTCGTAGAGCATGCCCTTCTGTCGCCCGCGGTTCACCATGGGCAGGCGGAAGCGGACCAGCCAGCAGCCGGGTCGCCGCTGGATGCCCAGGACCTCCACGGCCCCTGCCTCGCACCGCACGTCGGCGTCCCCCTGCCGCCGCAGGTAGGCCGCGAGGCCCGCCGGGGCCGCGGCCAGGCCGGCCAGGACCCATGCCAGCCAGCGCAAGGGGCTCCCTCCCTGCGCCGCGCTCGGCGACCCGCCGTCCCGGCGGGACGGGCGCCCGGCGGTGGCGGGACCGTTGCCCCGGCGCGGCGCATCCGCACCATATGCGCCGGGGCCGGGGGCCGTCACGCCGGCACCGGCGCCCGAGCCGCAGGCCCGCGGCACGACGGGAGGGCCCCGGCCGGGGCACCCCTCCCCCCCAGGGGCCCGGGACGGACCCGCGGGGGCGGTGAGGGTGTCCGGGGCCGTCACCCGCTCCGGACGGCGGCGGGGCAGGGTTCCGCGGGAAGCGGCCCCCGGGGGTGCCCCGCCGCCGGCGCCCCGCACCGGCCGCGCATGCCGGGGCGGGCCGACCCGCCGGGCCGGCACCCCGGCGGGTCGCGGTCCCCTAGCGGTCGCGGAGATCCGGCGCGGGCTCGGGGCCCACCTCGCCCCGTCGATGGCGGATGACGCCGCGGACGATGGCCTCCGCCAGCTGGCGGCGCCGCTCGGGGTCGTGGAGGAAGGCGCGGTCGTGGGGGCTGTCGACGAAGCCGAGCTCCACCAGCACGCCGGGCATGCGGGTCAGCCGCAGCACCCGGTACCGCCCGGTCTGGATCTCCCGGAAGTTGGCCGGGTCGACCTTCTTGAGCTCGTCCTGGACGAGGAGGGCCAGCCGCCGGCTCTCCTCCCGACCGGGGAAGTAGAAGGTCTGGGCGCCGAAGCAGGAGGGATCGGGGAACCAGTTGACGTGGATGCTGAGGAAGTAGTCGGCCCGGTTGGCGTTGGCGATCTCGATGCGGGGATCGAGGTCGAGGTCCTCGTCGCGGGTCCGGGTGAGCAGCACCCGCGCCCCCTGCTCGCGCAACAGGTCGCGCAGCAGGAAGGAGAAGGCCAGGGTGATCTCGCTCTCGACGGTGTTGGAGGGCAGGTGGCAGGCGCCGCGGTCGACGCCACCGTGGCCGGGGTCGACCACGATCAGGGTGCCGGCCAGGGGACCCCGCGCGGGCGAGGCGGCCATCCCCGCCACCCGGGCGAGGGCCAACAGGGCGAGGAGGGCGAGGACGAGCCCCGGGGCCCACGGGCGGCCACCCCGGCCCGAGCGCCCTGGGGAGCCCGCGCCCGCCCCGGGCGCCGGCCCCGCTCGCACCCCCCGGTCCGGGCCCTCCCGGCGGCGGGAGAGCAGACTTCCCCATGCCGGGCAGCCCAGCCCGGTGCGCCATGGGGCGCCGCCCGCCTGGGCGCTCCAGGCGGGCGGCGCCCCGACGCCCCGTACCCCGCCAAGGTCGCCGCGGTGCAAGGCTGCCTCCTCCCAGCGGGGGCGCGCGCCCCCGGGAGCCCGGGCCCGGGGCGGCGGGCGATGCGCGGGTGAACCGGCATCGCCGGGCCGGCCTCCGGTCGGCCGGCCTGTGGGCGATGGCGGTGGCCGTCGGCCTGGGCGTGGCCCTGGCCGCGGCGGACGGCTTGCGGCGGCCGGCGGCGGCCCTCGGCCCGGGGCGCTCCGGGTGGCTGGCGCCCGCCGCCGGCCGGCCCCCGCCGGCGCGCCGTCCCCGGCCGATCCTCCCCGGCGCTGGCCCCGCTCGGCGGTCGCCGCAGCCCCCCGGCCTGTCCCGCCGGCCGCGGGCACCCGGGTCGATCGCGCCGGGCCGGCCAAGCTGCCGGCGGCCGGGCTCGGCGGTGGCCGTGCCGTGGGAGGCGGTGCCGGCGTCCCCGGCGGGGCCCCGGGGGCGGTAGGTCCCGCCCCCGGGGCCCCGCCGGCCGGGCGACGCCTAGGCCCCGTACCAGAGGACGCAACCGGCGAAGACGCACCCGCACCGCGCGACCACGTGCTCCACGGAGCGCACCAGGATCTCCCGCGGGCGCCCCCCACGAACGACGAAGCTCTCCTCCACCATGCGGCGGATGGTGGCTTCCACCTCGCTGGCACTGGCATATGCGGTGTGCTCCATGATCATGCCGAAGCGGCCGGGTTCGTCCCGTCCCACGGCGACGGCCGCGGCGATGCGCGTGCCGGGCTCGGCGGACACCAGCCGACCGTAGGCGATGGGCACCAGCGCCCCGGGGGGTAGCGCCAGCCGCTCCAGCGGCTGGGCACCCGGCGGGAGGATGCTGGAGACCTTGACCAGGTTGACGTTGGCCACCCCGGCATCCAGCAGCGCCGCATCGAAGGCCGTCAGCGGGGTCTCGCCCTCGGCCCGGCCCGTCACCAGGGCGAACCGGTTGGGAATGGGCAACACCATGGGCACCTCCCGGCCGTTCATCCGCCGCACCGGGCACCGTCGCGGCCCCCGCCCCCGCCGGCGTCCGCCCCGCGGTGCCGGGACCCGGGGCCCGGGGCCCGGGATCCTTCCGGCCCGATCCCGACGCCGGCGTCGGGCGCCAGCCCCCAGGCGGCCGCGGACGCCACGGAGCCCCCGGGCAGGTGGGCCCCAACCGTGGCCGACCCGGCGGGGACCGCCGCCCGTCGCCTTCCCGGCCGCGGCCCTCCTCCGGCGCAGCGGCCGCGCGGGCCGCGTAGGCCGACGACCCGGTGCGAGACCAGGGCATCTCTCGGCCCATGCTATGGCCGGGTCGCCCGGGGGGTGCACGGCCGCCCGGGGCGCCGGACGGGTGGGAGGTACCGCCGTGGTGGCTTCGCGGCTCCGTGGCGACGTGGCGGCTCCGCGGGGGGATCGCGGGGTCGCCAAGCCGGTTCGTCCACAACCGGCGGCCGGCTCATCCCCAGGAAGAGCGGGCTTATCCCCAATGGACCCCGCTGTTATCCCCAGGAATCGACACTTGCCCACAGCTTGTCAACAAGGAGCGACACGATCTCCCAAGAAGGGACAGCCCATCAGCGGCCTGCACCACCGGTCGGCCCCCCGGACCCGGGTCGCCCCGAGGGGAGGGCGGGGCGACCCGTCGTCCGGGGGAGGGACCGGGTCCGCCCGGATGGATCCTGCCGCTTCCCACCGGAGGTGGACGGTCATGCCGTCCCCGCAACCTGCCCGCCGGTCCGTCGACGTCGACCCGGTCGCGCACCGGGCCGCCCAGGTGGAGATCGAACGTCTGCGCCGGATGCTCTACCGCATGGCCCGCCGCCACGGCTGCAGCGATCCCGCGGTGCTGGATCTCAGCCGGCGGCTGGACGCCCTGATCGTCGGCTGGTACCGGGCCCACCGCGGCGGCGAGGCGCCGCACCCCGGCCCCGCGACCACCGCCTCGTGATGCCTCGCCACCGCCTCGTGATGCCTCGTGATAAAATCCAGGACATGGACCACCACGACATCCCCCGGGCGGAAGCGAGACGGGAACGACCCGACCTCCCGGACCGCGGGGACGCTGCCCCCGGCCCCGCGGCCCTGGACCGCATCGACTGGGAGGCCTTTCGGCTGGTGGCCGTCGACCTGGACGGGACGGCCGCGGGTCCCGATGGCCGGGTCAGCCCGCAGGGGCTGCGGGCGCTGGCCGCTGCCGAGCGCGCGGGCCTCCACCCGGTCATCGTCACGGGTCGCGCCCTGCCGGCCGCCATGGGGGTGTGGCTCCGCGCCGGGCTGAGCCGTCCGGTCATCGTCTGCGGTGGAGCCCTGACCGCATGGCCCACGGCCGGCCGCCCCCTGCGGGAACGCCCGCTGGATCCGGCGGCGGTCCAGCGCGTGCTGCGGTTGGCGCGGGAGCTGGACCTCATCCCGTTCCTCTACGGTGCCGACGGCATCGTCACCGACCGCCCCAGCGCCTGGCGCGACCGCCTGGCCCACCTCAACGAGACCCCCATCCCCGTCGATCCCGACGGCCTCACGCCCGTGACCTCCGACGGCCTCACGGCGGACGAACCCGGCCCGGTGTCCGATCCAGCCGGGGGACCCGCGGCTCCGGCCCAACCGCCGGCGGATCCGCGCCACGGGCCGGCAGGGCTTGCGGCGGGGGCGGCGGGGGCGGCGGATCCCGCCACCCCCGCCGGGGGGCCGCGGGGTCGGCCGGTCTACAAGGTGGTGCTGGCCACGGACGCCCAGCGGGCGGCGCGGGTGCGGCCGGCGGTGGAACGGGGCCTCGCGGACCTGGACGCCTGCTGCGTCGCCACCCTGCCCGGCCTCCTGGAGATCGTCCGCCCGGACGCCACCAAGGAGGCCGCCCTGGCGGACCTCTGCCGCATGCTGGGCGTGCCGCGGGAGGCGGTGATCGCCATCGGCGACGGGGAGAACGACCTGGGCATGATCCGGTGGGCGGGGCTCGGCGTGGCGATGGCCAACGCGCAGCCGGAGGTCCGGGCGGCGGCCCGACTGATCATCGGCCATCACGCCGACGACGGCGTGGCCCGCTTCCTCGAGGCGGTGGTGAGCCGGCGGCAGGCCCGCTGAGGCGAGGATGCGGTCGCGGGGGCAGCTGCGGGCTGCGCCGGGACCGCGCCGGCCCGGAGGCGCGCTGGTCGTCCGGCCCAGCCCGCGGCTGCCCGGCCCGGTGCGGTTCGTCCCCCGAGCGGAACCGCTGCCCGTCGGGTTCGACAGGGATCGGTGACGGCGCAGCGGTCCGCGGCCGCTCGTCCGCCCAGCTGCCCTGCAGCCCGGCCCCCGGCCGCCTGGCGACCCGGCCGACAGGGGTCGGTCAGGCCCGGCGCCGGCAGGGCGCCGGGACCGGGGCGGCCAGGCACGACGCCGGCAGGGCGCCGGGACTAGGGCTGCGAGGGGGCGGCCCGTGCCGGCACGGGCCGCCCCCTCGCAGCAGGAAAGGAGGCCGCGGCGTGCGCATCCCCGACCGTGGATCCCGCAGCTCCGCCCCATCCCCCGCCGGCGATGCCGTGACCGAGGCGGGGCCGGGGCAGGCGTGCCTCGCGTCGGCCGCCCGGGCCGCGGGGGCCCGGGATTGGCGGCACGAGACGGCCGCCGCCCGGGAGCTGGCGGTGCGCGTGGCGATGGGCCGGCGACCGCCCGACGTGTGGTTTCGGGGCGGTACGGTGCTCAACGTCTACACCGGCCGGTGGGAACCGGTCGAGGTGTGGGTGGCGGGAGCCCGCATCGCCTACGTGGGTCCGGATCGGCCGACCGTCGGCCCCGACACCCGGGTGGTCGACTGCCGCGGTCGCTACCTGGTGCCCGGCTACCTGGAGATCCACGCCCACCCCTTCCAGCTGTACTCGCCGCGGGCCCTGGGGGCCGCCATCGCCCCGCGCGGGACCACCACGCTGGTCAGCGATACGCTGCTGCTCGGACAGATGCTGGGCCGGCGGTTCCCCGCCGTCCTGGACGCCGGGCTCGTCGCGCCGGTCCGCGACCTCTGGGGACTGCGGGTGGCGCCCCAGTCCGTCACCCCGGCGCCGGGTGGGCCGGCCCGCTCCGACCTGGAGGACCCGGACTTCGCCGCCGCCTACGGCATGACGACCGCCGAGGGCATCGCCCTCCTGCAGCATCCCCGGATCGTGGAGATCTTCGAGTGGACCCGGTGGGCGGACACCCTGCGCCGGGAGGCGCCCCTCCCCGCCGTGCTCGCCGCCGGCCTCCAGCGCGGCCTGGCCGTCGACGGTCACGCCCCCGGGGCATCCCACCGCACCCTGGCCGCTCTGGCCGCCGCTGGGGTGGGCGACTGCCACGAGAGCATCCGCGCCGACGAGGTGCTCGCCCGCGTGCGCCTCGGGCTCTTCGCCATCCTGCGCCACAGCTCGCTGCGACCCGATCTGCCCGCCCTGATCGCCGCGGCGCGGGAGGCCTTCGCCCAGGGCTACGGCCATCGCCTGGCGCTGACCACCGACGGTCCCACCCCGGCCATGGTGGAACGGGGCTTCCTCGACCTGGCCCTGCGGGTCGCCATGGAGGCGGGGCTGGAGCCGGATCAGGCCTACCGCATGGCGACGATCAACCCCGCCACGTACCTCGGCCTGGACCGATACCTGGGCGCCATCGCCCCCGGCCGCCTGGCGGACGTCAACGTGCTCCAGCATCCGGAGGACCCCGTCCCCCTGGCGGTGTGGATCGACGGACGGCCGGTGGCCCAAGAGGGGCGCTTGGTGGACGAACCGGCCCCCCTGGACTGGGACGCGCTGGGCCTGGGCGCCCGCCGGGTCGCCGTCCGTGCCGAGGCGGTGCGGGAGGCGTTGCGGTTCGCGGGCGCGGGCCACCGCGGGCGGCGCGTGGCCCTGCCCGTGATCCGCCTGGTCGACGCCGTGATCACGCGGTGGGAGACGCGCGAGGTCGAGGTCGACGCCGAGGGGATGCCGGTGCTGCGAGCGGAGGACGACCTGCTCGCCGCCCTGCTCTTCGCGCCCACCGGCGGGCGGGTGACCCGCGCCCTGGTGGCGGGGTTCGGGAGCGGGATCGAAGGGCTGGCCTCCACCTACACCATGGCCGGGGGGATGCTGGTCCTCGGCCGCCGCCCGGAGGCCATGGTGCGGGCTGCGGCCGGCGCCGCCGGCGGCGGCATCGTCCTCGTGGAGGGGACGCGGGTGCTCTTCCACCTCCCCTTGCCGCTGGGCGGGTTCCTCTCCGACCTCGACATGCCCCAGCTGGCCCGCCGCTGCCGCGAGCTCGAGGCCCTCCTGCGCGAGCGCGGCTACCCCTACCACGACGCCATCTACAGCCTGCTCTTCCTCTCCGCCGATCACCTGCCGGGACCTCGATTGACGCCCGCCGGCCTCTGGGACGTCAAGGGCCACCGCCTCCTGGCACCGGCCGTGACGGCGGCGACCCCGCCAGGATCCGGGTGAGGCCACCCTCCCGGCGCGACCTCACGCCGGCTGGCCGGGCCGGGTGGCTCGCACCCGCCGGCGCAGCGCCTCGCCCCGCGGGCCCCGAGGGGCGTCGCGCGGCTCGCGGTCCGCCAGGGCGCAGCCGCGGCGAGCGGGCGGCCCCTCACGCGTCCGCGCCGGCCCGCAGACGGATGGCCGCGGTGACCGCCTGTTGGCAGGGCGTGTCCACGCCGTGGCGCTGCCCGTAGCGCACCACGGTCCCGCACAGGGCGTCGACCTCTACGGGTCGCCGCGCGGCCAGGTCCCGCTGCATCGACGAGGTCATCGCGGGGTCCATCCCCATCGTGGTCGCCATGACCTGTTCGAAGGCGTCCGCCGGCAGGTCGACCCCGGCTGCCCGCGCCACCGCCACCGCCTCCCGGACCATCCGCTCGTAGACCTGGCGTCCGTCGGGATCGCCCAGCACCGCGCCCAGCGGCCGGTTGGCGACGGCCGTCATGCCCCCCATGGCCGAGATGAAGATCAGCTTCATCCACATGTCGGCGACGATCTGGGTGGAGATGCGGTGCGGGATGCCGGCGGCGGCGAAGGCGGCGGCGATGCGCTCGACCCGGGGGGTGACGCGGCCGTCCAGCTCCCCGAAGGTGATGTCCCGCCGCGGGCTGGTCTGCCGGATCCGGCCCGGCTCCACCAGGGCCGTCTCGATGTGGCACAGGCCGCCCAACACCCGCTCGCGGCCGAAGCGGCGCTCCAGCACCTCCAGGTAGTCCACGCCGTTCATCAGCGGCAGGATCGCCGTGTCGGCCCCGACCAGGGGCTCCATCTCGTCCAGCGCGCCCTCCAGGCTGTAGGCCTTGACCGCCAGCAGCACGAGGTCGGCGCCCTGACCGGGTGCCACGGCCAGTTCCTCCGCCAGCCGCACCCCCCGGTCGCTGGCCACGGGGCGGATGCTGAACCGGCCGTGGACGCTCTCCACCTTCAATCCGTCGCGGCGCATGACCCTCAGGTGGCGTCCCCGGGCGAGGAACCCCACCCGCGCCTCGTGTAGCGCGGACCCGGGTTCCGCCCACTCGGCGGCTCGCGCCAGCAAGGCGCCGAAGTAGCCGCCGACGCCACCGGCGCCGATCACGGCGATGCGCACGATCTCACCCCCATACGCGGAGGATGGCCCTCCCCGCCGTGGCGACCGGCCGGACCTCGGAACGGCGTCGGCCCTCCCCGCCGTGGCGACCGGCCGCACCCGGGACGGCGTCGGCCCTCCCCGCCGCGGCGACCGGCCGGACCTCGGAACGGTGCCGGACTTGCGGACTTGCCCGCCGACCCTCGGGACGGCCGCCGCATCGGCACCATCGCCATTCGCACGGGGTACGGGTCCTGCCCGCCGACCGGGGAGACGACCGCCCTGACGACCGCCGCGGGCGACGGCCCCTCCCCCGGCGGTGCCGCGGCCCCCGACCCGGCGCCGGCGTCCGATCACGCAGGCAGCCGGTCGACCACCGGGTTGCGCAGCCGTCCCAGGCCGGTGATCTCGATCTCCACCACGTCGCCGGGCCGGAGGAGGCGCGGCGGGTCGAAGCCCATGCCGACGCCGCCGGGGGTCCCGGTGGCGATGATGTCCCCGGGTTCCAAGGTGATGCCCGCCGACAACGTGGCGATCAGCGCGGGGATGTCGAAGATCAGCTGGCGCGTGTTGGCCTCCTGGCGGAGCTCACCGTTCACCCAGGTCCGCACGTCCAGCTCGACGGGCCAGCCCACGGCGTCCCGGTGCACCAGGTACGGGCCGGTGGGGCAGAAGGTGTCGAGGCTCTTGCCCAGGTGCCACTGGCTCGTGCGGCGCTGGAGGTCGCGGGCCGTCACGTCGTTCAGCACCATGTACCCGAAGACGTGTTCCCGTGCCCGCTCGGGGGGGATGGCGCGACCCCGCCGCCCGATGACCACCGCCAGCTCGCCCTCGTAGTCGACCGCCTCCGTCACGCCGGGGTGGGTGTAGATCGGGTCGCCGGGACCCGCGATGGACGACGCCGCCTTGCTGAAGACCACCGGGTACCTCGGGATGTCGCGACCGCTGATCTCGAAGACGTGGTCGCGGTAGTTCAGCCCGATGGCCATGACGTCCTTGGGCGGCCGGGCGATGGGGGCCAGCAGGCGCACCGCCTCCGCCGGGTGCCAGAGCGGGCGGGCGGCCGGCTCGCGGCCGTCGGCGCCCTCGCCGCCCGGCAAAGCCGCATCGTCCCCCGCCGCCTGGGCCCGCTGCCACCACTCCCGGGCGGCCGCCACCGCCTGCTCGCCCAGGGCGATCCAGGCGACCATGTCGGCGGGGACCTCCGGCCCGCCCCACCGGGCCCGGGCGGCGGCCAGGTCCAGCACCCGCCGCAGACGGCCGCGCTCATCCACATCGGCCAGACCCAGGGCGATCCGACCCGCTCGTTCGAACCGGACGAACCGCAACCGGCATCCCTCCCGTCGGCGTCGCATCGGGCGCAGCAGGTAACGCTAGGGAATTCCCGGCGGCCGGCGACGATCCTGCAAGCGGCGAGGCGGGGTGCCCGCGCCGAGAGCACCCCGCCTCGCCGCTTGGGCCGGTTCGCCCGCTGGCCGGAAGCGCTACCGCTGCGGCCGTCCGGTGGCGCCGGCGGCCGCCCGAGCGCCGCGCCCCTGCCCGCGGGCTTCGCCCGCCCGGTCCTTGCCGTGGGCCGTGCCCCGCACGCCCGGCGTCGGCCGTTCCGGCCGTCGGTCCCCGTCGTCGGGGGCCAGCCGCGGCGACGCGTGGTCGTCCCGCCCGGCCCCGGAGGTCCGGGGGGCCGGGGCAGCCGCTCCGGCGTCCCCGGCGGGCGCCTTCCGCGATGCCGTCGCGTCGTTCACCGCGGCGCCCCGGCTCGGGGTGCCGGCGGCCGCGGGCTGCGCGGGCGTCGCGGAGCCGCCGGCCGGTTCGTCGGCCCGCGGCGCCACCGCGTCCGGCGTGGCGTCCGATCCGGCCGGGTCGGATCCGTCGTCCTCGGGTTGGCCGCGATGGGCCGCGGCGATCCACCGGCCGGGCTTGAGGTCCCGGCGCTCGATGCCGTACAGGGCCAGGAGCTGGTTCAACCGACGGCCGAAGGCCTCGAGGCGAGCCGTCGTCCCCTCCTCCTCGCCGGTGTCCGCGGCGATCGCGGTGGCCGCGCCGCCGGCCGCCGTCATCCCTGCCGTGCCGGCGACCGACCCGTCCCCCGCACCTTGGCTCGCTTCGCCGCCCGTTCCCGGCGCCGCGCCGATGTCCGGCAGCGGGGCCGCACCCTCGGCGGCCGGCAGGGAGGCCGACGGGTCCGGCTCCGGCGCGGCGGCGCCGTCCGCGTCAAGGGCGGCCAGCTGGGTGGCGACGTCCATGGCCGTCAGCGCCTCGCCCTTCGCCAGCCGCACGGCCTGGGCGACGGCATAGAGCAGGGCGATCTGGCCGTAGCCGTAACCCTGCTCCCGCAGGGCGGCGATCTCCTCGGGCTCCATCATCGCCACGGAGCCCGCCACCAGCTGGGCCTCGGCCGCCGCCTCCAGCGCCTCGTCCAAGGCGCTCCCGGAGCGATCCCCCTCGGCCCCGCCCGCGGACACGGCGCCGTCCTCGGGGGCGGCCGCGCCGGCGTCCACGGCCCCTTCGTCCCCCTCGGCCGGGGCCGGCTGGCCGTCGGCCCGATCGCTCACGGGGGAGACCGCCCCCGGGGCCGCCGCGGTCCCGGTCCCCGCGCCGGCAGCGGCCCACCCCGCCGTGCCGTCCGCTTCCGGCCCTGCGGCCGCGGGCGGGGTCGCGTCCGTCCCGCTGGGCGACTCGCCCGCGGCCGCGCCGACGCGCTCGGGCAGCTGAGCGACGCGGGCGACCGCCGCCTCGAGGGCCTGGACCGCGCGGGCCGTGTCGGCCCCGTTGGCCGCGGCCTCCACCAGTTTCGCCTGGGCCAGCCGCAGGTAGGCGACGACCTCGTCCGCCAGGCGCTGGAACCACGCCGAGTCCGGCCCCAAGCCCGCCATCGCCTCCGCCCGTGCGGCGGCGAACCCCGCGGCCAGGGCGGCCTCGGTCGCCGGGTCGCGGCTCGCCCAGAGCCGCACGCGTTCCACCGCCGTTCGGACGTAGTGCCCGACGGCGACCACCCACGCCGGTTCACCGCCGTTCCCACCCGGCTCCGCCGTACTCGCCAGGGCGACCCCCGGCACCGCGGCCGAGGCGATCACGGCGCCGAGCAGGAGCGTGGCCAGCCCCCGGCAGGCCGGCCTCGCACCGTGCCATCGTGGCACACCATCACCTCCCACCACGGTCTGCTCCGGGAACGGGCGAACCGGGGCCCCTCGCCGCAGCGGCCTCCGACGAGGGGCCCACCTGCGCTGGCCGTGCAAGGGAGCCACGCAGGCCCCGTTCCCGTCCAGCGCCCGCGTTCTCGTCCAGCCAGATCTTCGGATCGATCCGCGCCAGGTTTGGGGGTCCCACACCCGAATATGGGCGGCCCCGCTCGGGGAGGCCCGCTCGAGGTCCCGCGGGCGAGGCGATCGTCTTCCACCCTGGGGATCCCGCCGCGGTGGATCCGGCCCCGCCGTCGGTCCCCCTCGCCGGCCCGGAATACTTACTTTGTCTATCGGCTTCGTTGACCCCACGTGGCCTCACGGGTACAATCGCGGTTGAATCGGCAACGGGGAGGCGCAACCATGCAGCTCGGCTGGTCGACTCTGCTGGCCCTGGGTGCCGCCTTCGGCGTGGTCTACGGCTTTCTGCTGCAGCGCAGCGACTTCTGCTTCACCTCGGCCTTCCGCGACCTGTACGCCTTCCGTCACACCCGCGTCCTGCAGGGCATCGTCGTGGCCGTGGTCGTCACCACCCTCGGGTGGGGCCTGGCGATGACCGCGGGATGGGCGACCCCCGAGCGGCTCTGGGTGCCGCCCGTCGGTTGGAACAGTCTGCTGGGCGGCTTCCTGTTCGGCGTCGCCATGTACATCGCGGGTGGGTGTGCCTCGGGGACGCTGTACCGGGCGGGCATGGGATACGGCCAGTTCTGGCTGACCCTGGCGGGCATGGGGGCGGGCTACTACGCCTTCCTGCGCCTCTTCCCCGACGTGCTCGCGCCGCACTTCTTCGAGCCGCTCGCCATCACCGGACCGGTGACCCTCTATCGCCTGCTGCCGTGGCCGCCGCTGATCACCGCGGCGCTGGCGGTGGCGGTGCTGCTGGCGGCCATCGCGGTGGTGGCCGGTCCGGCGTCCATCGGCCGCGCCGTGGCGGAGACGGCCGCGTTCTTCCGGCAGGGTCCGGCGGCGCTGCTGCGGCTGCGGTCCTGGGACACCCGGGCGGTGGGGCTCTTGCTGGGCCTCGTGTCCACCCTGCAGTTCAGCCTCTGGACCATCTGGGGGATCACCGGCCCGGAGACCCGGCTCGTGGCGGTGGCCTGGGGGGCGCTGGACGACCCGGCCCGCGTCGCCGCCAACCCCTATGTGGCCAACCTGTTCCGCGACTACCCCGGGCTGGTGCCGGGGCCCGAGGAGCTGCTGATCGTCGGCATCATCGCCGGTGCCGCCCTCTCGGCGCGACTCAACGGCACCTTCCGCTGGCGCCGGCCCCGGCTGCGCCGGCTTCCCAACGCGCTGGCGGGCGGCTTCCTGCTGGCGTTCGCCTCGCGCCTGACGCCGGGGTGCAACGTCGGCAACCTCCTGAGCGGCCTGCCCGCCCTGTCCCTGCACAGCCTGCTGGCCACGGTGGGCATCGCGGCCGGCATCTACGCCGCGTGGAAGGTGGCCCACCTGCGGCAGGCCGCGGCGGTGCGGTCGTGCGGGGTCGAACCGGCGTCCACGCCCGCCGAAGGCGCCGCGACGGCCTCGCCCTCGGCGGTGTCGTGAGCCGGCGGCCGGGTTCGTCCGACGAAGGCAGGCGCCGGCCGGCGGCCTGCCCGGCGCGCGTCGCCGCCCGCCGCTGGCGGTCTCCCAGCGACCCGAGCGCTTCCGGATGCTCCGGATGCGAGGCGGAACGGAGAGGAGGATGACCGACCATGGCCCTGTTCAAGCGCCCCAATCTGGAGCAGGCTCGCCAGCGCCTGGCGGCCCTCAGCGGCGCCAACCTGGTCGACCGGGTGGGTGGGGACGCCCCCATCGCGGTGGACCGCGAGATCGACGTCACGGGCGAGATCTGCCCCTACCCGGTGGACGCGGCCCTCGAGGCGCTGGCCGCCATGACCCCGGGCCAGGTGCTGGCCGAGCTGACGGATCACACCATCTCCACCCACACCGTGCCCGCCGCCGTCGAGCGCTCCGGCCTCGGCGAGGTCTTGCGGATCGAGGAGAAGGAGCCGGGGCTGTACCGCATCCTCATCCGCCGCCGTTGACAGCGCGGCCCGGTGCCCCGGCCGCCGGGACGGCGGGGCCGCCCGCCCGAGGCAGGACGAACCAGAAGCGCGCACCCCTGCCCGGCGCCGAGGCAACGCCGACCCGTCCGCCGTGGGCCTCCACCAGGGCGCGGACGATGCTGAGTCCGAGGCCCGCTCCCCGGCTGCGGGCCGCCTCGCGGCCCCGGTAGAAGGGCTCGAACACCCGCGGCACGTCGGCGGGGTCGATGCCGGGGCCGTCGTCGGCCACCTCGACCCGCACGCCCTCGGGGACGGCCGTGGCCGTCAGGGTCACGTGGCCGCCCGGACCGGCGTGGCGGGCGGCGTTGTCCACCAGGTTGCCCAGCACCTGGGCCAGGCGGTGGGGGTCGGCCTCCAGCCCCACGCCCGCGAGGGAGGGGTCGATGCGGGCCGTCCAGCGGGCGCCGCGCTCCCGCACCAGCGCCGCCAGGGCGGTCTCCCGCTCCTGGAGCCACGGGCCGACCGCGAAGCGCGCCAGCCGCAGGTCGAGCTGGCCCGTCTCGATCTGCGCCAGCTGGAACAGGTCGTCGATCAGCCGGCCCAGGCGCTCGGCCTCGGCCACGATCTGGCCGGCGTGGCGCGCCGCGTCGGGCCCGGGCGCGACCACCCCGTCGCGCAACGCCTCGCCCAGCCCGCGGATCACGGTCACCGGGGTGCGCAGCTCGTGGGAGATGGTCGCCAGCATGGCGCGCCGGAGGGCCTGGGACCGGCACAGCTCCTCGACCAGGGCCTCGATGCGCTCGGCCATGTGGTTGAATCCGGCCGCCAGACCGGCGACCTCGTCACGGCCGGCGACCTCCAGGCGTCGGGAGAGGTTGCCCGCGGCCAGCGCCGCCGCGGCCTCCTGGATGGCCGCGAGCCGGCGCACCAGCCGGTATCCCACGGCCCATCCCGCCGCCAGGGCCACGGCCACCGCCACCCCGGTCCCCAGCACGATCCAGGTACCCAGCTGGCGGCGGACCCCCACCAGTTCCCGCAGGGGGCGGAAGACCACCACGGCTCCGAGGGTGCCCTCCCCGCCCGGGGTCGGGATCGGCGCCACGGCGACCACGGCCGGCACGTTGGCGAGGACCTCCCGCACGCCGTAGCCCGGCACGCGGATGCCCGAGATCACCTCGGGGGCCAGCCGCCACCCGCGGAGATCGCCCGTCAAGGTGGCGGAGTTCCACCGGATCTCGCCGGCCGGGTCGACCACCAGGACCTCCCCGTCCACGTACAGGCGCGAGAGGCGGACGGCGGCCAGGTCGGCCAGGTAGGTGGCCGGGCGGCCGGGGAAGGCCTGCACGTCCAGGAGGGCCACCACGCTGCGGGCCTGCCGCAGCAGCACCGGACCGAGGGCGTGGACCATGGCCTGCTCGGCCACCCTCGGCGCGCCCACCAGGAGCAGCAGTGCCACCACCGCGAGGATGG
This sequence comes from Thermaerobacter sp. FW80, assembly GCF_004634385.1. Lineage (NCBI taxonomy): Bacteria > Bacillati > Bacillota > Clostridia > Eubacteriales > Clostridiales Family XVII. Incertae Sedis > Thermaerobacter > Thermaerobacter sp. FW80. The sequence goes on from NZ_CP037895.1 coordinate 2,494,848, forward strand.
CGGCGTAGATCACCCCCAGCCGCCAGGCCAGCCGCACCGCCTCACCTCCCGGGCCTCGTCCCCGCCCTGGGCGATCCCGGCCCTGTCGCCTCACCGGGGCGTCCTGGACCGGGCGCACCCGCCTCCCCCTCGGGGTCGAACCGGTAGCCGACGCTCCACACCGTCTTCAGGTAGCGCGGCCGCTGGGGATCGGGCTCGATCTTCCGGCGCAGCCGCTGGACGTGGACGTCGACGGTACGCGTGTCGCCGGCGTAGGCGAAGTCCCAGACCCGCTCGAGGAGCTGCTGGCGGGTGAACACGCGGTGGGGATGGGTGACCAGGAGGGCGAGGAGGTCGAACTCCTTGGGGGTGAGGGGCACCTCGCGACCGTCGACCCGCACCCGCCGCGCCGCCAGGTCGACGGCGCACGGGCCGAAGCGGACCACCGCCGGCACCGGCGACCGCGGTCCCCGGGCGGCGCGGCGGAGCACCGCCCGCACCCGGGCCACCAGCTCCCGCGGGCTGAAGGGCTTCGTCACGTAGTCGTCGGCGCCCAGCTCCAGGCCCAGCACGCGGTCGGTCTCCTCGGCCCGGGCGGTCAAGCACACGACGGGCACGCCCTGTTCCACCAGCTCGCGGCAGAGGTCGAGGCCGTCGCCGTCGGGGAGCATCAGGTCGAGCACCACCAGCGCCGGGGCCTCGCTGCGCAAGGCGGCGCGGGCGCCCGCCAGGCTGGCCGCCTCCCGCACGGCGAACCCTTCGCGTTCCAGGTAGAGCCGGCAGATCTCCCGAATGCCCGGCTCGTCGTCGACCACCAGGATGCGCTCCGCCGCCACCCCCGCGCCCCCTCTCCCGGCTCGCGGGCGCCGCCCCACCCCCTCCGCGGCGCCGCCCGCCGCCCGATGCGCCCCGGCCCGCGGCGGGGCGAGCGGAAGGGCCGGGGCAGCCGCTCCCGCGAGGCCGATGGGATCCCCCGCACCCGGCGCCGGCGACGGGGAGCGTCGCGCGCCCGCCGCGCCCCGCGGACGCGGGGCCGGGTTCATCCCGGCACACCGGCCGGTCAGAGCCGATAGCGCTGCTCCTTCCACGGATCGGCCTCGTCGTGGTAGCCGCGGACCTCCCAGTAGCCGGGCCGGTCTTCCCGCAAAAGCTCGAAGCCGCGCACCCACTTGGCGCTCTTCCAGAAGTAGCGGTGCGGGACCAGGAGCCGCACGGGGTAGCCGTGCTCGGGTGTGAGGGGCTTCCCTTCGTACTCGAAGGCCAGGAGCACGTCGTCGCGATACAGGTCGTCCAGCGGGATGTTGGTGGTGTAGTCGGGATCGGCGTGCACCAGGACGAACCGGGCCTCCGGGCGAACGCCGGCCTCCTCGAGCACCCGGGCCGCCGGGACGCCGCGCCACCGCGTCCCCAGCTTGCTCCAGCGGGTTACGCAGTGGATGTCCACCACCACCTCCCGCGTCGGCAGTCGGCGAAACGCCTCCCATGTCAGCGTCAGCGGCCGCTCCACCTCGCCGAAGACGCGGAAGCTCCAGTCGCTCAGGTCGTCGCGGTAGCGGGGCACGACCCCCGTGTGCAGCACGGGGAACTTCTCGGTCACCACCTGGCCCGGCGGGATCCGTTGGCGCAGCGAGGCCTCCGCCATGCTCACCACCTCCTCGACCGCCCCGGCCCCTGAAACCCCCTGGGACGCACGGCCCCGACACCTGGCGATGGTGGCCGTGCCCTGCCGCCCGGTGGACGCCGGCCGGGTCCCCTCCCGCGCCGGACCCCGTCCCGGGGCGCTGCCTCGGCGCGCTGCCGGGGTCGGGCGGCATGGTCCCCTGCGGGTCCCGGGCCTCGGGCGGCTGCCTCGTACGGCCGCATGGTTCGGCGGGACGGACCCCTTCGGGTCCGCGGGAGCCCTGCGCCCGCTGGTTAGTCTCCCCCGGCCCGCCCGGGCCGGGCCGTCCGCACCCACCCGCACCCGCGGCCGGGGGGATCGCGGCAGGGCCGGCGCCCGTCGCATCCGACGCGGCGATCGGCCGCTCCAGTCCGGGAACGATCGGCCGCTCCGGGCCGGGAACGCCACCGGCATCCAAGGCGTCGGTCGCCGCGGCGGGCCCTTCCGCCACGTCCCCCGCCACCTGCCGGACGAACCGGCGGCGGCCTAGTCGCGGCGCCGCGCCCTCTGCAGCTGGTGCCGGAGGACCTGGTAGGCGATCCAGACCGCGGCGGCGTCGTCCAGCCAGGACAGCGGTGGCAGCCCCGGCAGCAGATCCGCCGGCCACAGCAGGTACAGGGCCGCCAGCAACGCCACCAGCCGCGGTCCCGTCCCCGCCCGGGGATCCCGCAGGAACCGGATGACCTCAAGCCAGTCCCGCCACCCGGGTCGCGGGCGCCGCCTCCATGCCCTCGCCACGGCCGCAAGCCCCTTTCGGCCCGGGCCCCTGCGCCCCTGGGACCCTCACAGGCGCCCGGACCGTACGATGGCCCACAGCAGCGCCGCCGTGGCGAGGGCCAGGAGCCCGACGCCCACCTCCAGGAAGGGGAACCGCAGGACGGGTTCGCTCCGACCCAGCAGCGCCCCCGCCACCACCAGCGCCGCCATCAGAATCGTAAAGGAAAGCAGGAGCACGCTGAAGGCCAGCCGGTTGACGAGCCGGCTCAGGCCCTGGTGCAGCTCCGCGCGTTCCACCACCTCGACCTTGAAGACGGGGCGGCCCGCCCGGGCTGCGGCCAGCAGGGCGTGGAGCTGGACGGGCAGGTCCAGCAGGGGCTCGGCCCGTTCCTCCCACCGGTCCAGCCAGCGCCGGCCCACCTCCGCGGGCGAGAGATACTGGCGCAGGAGGCGTCGACCCAGGGGGCGCGCGAGATCGAGGACCGACAGCGCAGGATCGATGGCCCGCACGACCCCTTGCAGGGACAGCAGGGTCTTGCCCACCAGGGCGAGATCGGCGGGCACGCGCACGCGGTGCCGCCGCAAGAGGTCGAAGAACACCGGCAGCAGCTCGGCCAGGTCCAGCTGGCCCACCGGTACGTCCAGGTACCGGTCCAGCAACAGCTCCAGATCCCGGCGCAGCCGACGCCGGTCGGCGTCGGGCGGGATGGTCGCCACCCCCTCGACGGCCGCCAGCAGCGCCCCCGCGTCCCTGCGCCACAGGGCCACCACCGCCGCCGCCAGCTGGCGCCGGGTGGTGCGGTCCAGCTGACCGGCGACGCCGAAGTCGACGAGCCCGATGCGACCGCCAGGTAGCAAGAGGATGTTCCCGGGGTGCGGGTCGGCGTGGAAGAAGCCGGTCCGGAAGAGGGGGTCGAGCACGGCGTCCACCACGGTCCGCGCCACGCGACGGGCCGCGTCGGGCGCCAAGGCGTCCAGCTCCAGCAGCTTGGTCCCCTCGAGGCGCTCCAGGGTCAGCACCCGGGGCGTGGTGTACTCCCAGATCACCGCGGGGATGCGCACGTCGGGCCGGCCCGCCAGGGCCCGGGCCAGGCGCTGGGCATTGCGGCCCTCGCCCACGAAGTCCAGCTCCGCCCGCAGGCTCGCCGCCAGCTCGGCGGCGATGTCGCGGAACGGGTAGAACGCCGCCCAGGGGCTGTAACGCTCGGCCAGGTCCGCCAGGTCCATGAGCAGCGCCAGGTCCGCCTCGATGGTGCGGCGGATCCCGGGCCGCTGAACCTTCACCACCACCGGGCGGCCGTCGGGCAGCTGGGCCGCGTGGACCTGGCCGATGGACGCGGCCGCCAGCGGGCGCGGCTCGAACCGGGCGAAGAGCTGGTGGATCGGCCGGCCCAGCTCCCGCTCGATCTGGGCCGCCGCCTCCTCGTAGGGGAACGGCGGCACCCGGTCCTGCAACCGCTCCAGCTCCCGCAACACGTCCGGCGGCACGAGGTCGGGGCGGGTGCTGAGCACCTGGCCGAGCTTGACGAAGGTGGGCCCGAGCTCCTCCAGCGCCCGCCGCAGATGGAGGCCCAGGTTGCGCTCCCGATCCCAGGCAGCGGGACCGGCCCGAGGGCCGGGAGGCGGCCCACCGGGGGGCGGGGACGGCGCTGCCGCCAGCTGCGACGACCGGCCGCCCGGGCCACCCGCTTCCCCGGCGGCGCCGCTCTCGACCGGGCCGCCGGCCGCGGGCCCCTCACCCGCGGCGGAACCCAGCGCCTGGGCAGCCCCTGCAGCGTCCCGCCCGCCAGCGGCGGCGTCCCGCGGCGGGTGGGCGGGCATCTCCAGGGGAGGGGCGCCGCTCGGCCCGGGACGACGTCGGCTGAACCATCCCCACGGTCGCGGCCGGCCGAGGCGCGGCAGGCCCGCCTGTTCCACCAGCGCCGTCAGGCCGTGGCGCGCCAGGACGGTGGCGATCTCGCGGTACCGCCGCAGGTGACGCAACCGCTGGTAACGGTGGTAACGGCCCGTGGCCGCCACGCCGATCCCCCCTTCCCCTGCGCGGCGCTCCGCGCCCGCGCCCATGGGAGAGCCTGCACCTCTGGGTGAGGCTGTCACCCCGGGGCCATTGTAAACGGCCGGGCGGTCCGGGAGCCGACGGCGCCGGCCTCCGGCGGGCCTCAGCCCGCCGGGACCAGGTCCAGGTACCAGAAGCCGTCGCGCCACACCCGCCGGCCCCGGCGGAAGGCGACGGGCCGGCCGAAGCCGGGGCCGTCGTAGACGAAGGTGTGGAACTCGCCCCGTTCGCCGCACGGGTCGACCCCACGGGGCAGGTCCGCGAGGAACTGGCGGTCGTACTCCCGCCCCAGCCACTCCGGCCCCAGGTGGCGCGGGTCGACGCAGACCACCACGGCGCGCAGGCCCGCCGCCACCGCCCCCAGGGCCAGGGCCGCGGGATCCTCCCCCCACAGGGGGAAGAGCGGGCGGAGGCCGGCCCGGGCCATCTGCTGCTCCCGATAGGCGCGGACGTCCGCCAGGTAGAGGTCCCCGAAGGCCACCGCACCGATGCCGCGGCGCGCCAGCTCCGCCAGCGTCCGCGCCATGCGGCGCTCGTACTCGGCGTTGGAGCAGGGCTGGGGCAGCGGCACCTCCCACAGGGGGAGGCCCAGGGAACGGGCCTGGGCCGCGATCAGCTCCCGGCGCACGCCGTGCATGCTGATGCGGCCGTTGGTCTCGTTGAAGGTGGCCAGCAGCCCGGCCACCCGCACCCGCGGGTCGGCCGCCAGGCGGGCCAGGGCCAGGGTGGAGTCCTTGCCCCCGCTCCAGCTCAGGGCCACGGGAGGAACGCGGCGGCGCCCCGCCGGGTCGGCCGGCGCAGCGCCCGGCCCTTGCGGATGGCGGCCCGGCCCGCGCCCATGGGCCATCCCGCCTGGACGCCCACCGCCTTCCTGCCCGGTCGCAGGCCCCCTCCCGGCATCCCAGCGCTGCCGGGGAGCGGCGGCCTGCCCACGCCGGCCTCCTCGTTCCTCCGCGACCGCAGAGGGCGCGGCCTGGTCCCCTCGGCCCACCTCCGCGTGGTCCATTCGGCCCACCTCCCTTCGTCCCGGCGACCCGGCAGGCACGGTGCGCGAGGGCCGGCCCTCCCATCGGGCAGGGCCCGGTCCGTCGGGGGATGGGGCGTCCTCGCCTGGGGCACCCGGGAGGCGCGGTGGGCTACGCCCCGGCGACGCCCAGCCACCCCGCAAAGGCGACGGCGTAGAGGAGGGCGCCCTCGGCCAGCTCCTCCACCGGGATGAACTCGCCCGGGGCGTGGGCCAGGTCCGGGCGGCCCGGACCGAAGATCACCGTGGGAATGCCCGCGCGCACCAGGTAGCGCATGTCGGTCACCGCCACCGTGCCGGCCTCCGGGGGGTCCTGACCCGTCACCGCGCGGACCGCCGCCCGCACCACCTGGACCACGGCGGCGTCCTCCGGCGTCTCCGCGGGCTCCGCCCAGCGCCAGCGGGTGATGGTGGCGGTGACGCCCGGATGCCGCCGCAGCACCTCGCCGATCAGCGCCTGCACCTCCCGGCGCACCCCCTCCTCCGTCTCGCCCGGCACCGCCCGCCGGTCGACCACCAGGTCACACCGCTCCGGCACCCGGTTCGGGCTGTCGCCGCCGCGGATGCGCCCGACGACGGCAGTGGGCGGCCCCAGGAGCGGGTGGAAGACGTCCCCCACGCGCTCCTCGAGGGCCAGCACCAGGCGGGCGGCCGCGGCCACGGCGCTGGCGCCCAGGTGCGGCGTCGCCGCGTGGGCCGGCCGCCCCCGGAGTCGCAGGTGGATCCACGCCGCGCCCCGCTGGGCCCGGACCAGGTGCAGGCGGGTCGGCTCGCCCACGATGGCCCCGTCCGCCCGCAGCAGGCCACGGCGGGCGAGCCAGCCCGCCCCGTGGCGACCCATGGCCTCCTCGTCGGCGACCAACGCCAGGACCAGGGTGCCCCGCCGCGGGCCACCCAGTCGGGCCAGGGCCGCGGCGGCGCCCAGGGCCGCGGCGACCGGTCCCTTCATGTCCACCGCCCCGCGGCCGTAGAGGCGCCCGCCGTCGAGGACCGCCGCGAAGGGCGGGTGGGGCCAGGCGCTAGGGTCGCCGGCCGCCACCACGTCCAGGTGCCCGCACCACAGCAGGGTCGGTCCCGGCTCCGCACCGGGGCGGCGGGCGATCACGTTGACCCGACCCGGCCGCGGTTCGTAGGTGGTCACCGCGAAGCCGTGGCGCTCCAGCCACGGGATCGCCACGGCGGCCGCCCGGGCCTCGCGGCCCGGCGGGTTGACCGTGACGGCGCGGATCAGGTCGCGGGCCAGGTCGACCACCGCCTCCCGGGGAAGGGCCGCGGCCAGTCGCGGGACCAGGGCGGCCAGGCCGTCGGTTGGCCCACCGCCGGCCGCCGGGGGTCTCCCCGATCCTGCGGTCGGCCCGTCGCCGGCTACCTCCGTGGGCCCTGCGCCGCCGGTGCCCTCGCCGCAGGGCTGGGGCACCGCCGGCGGGATGCCCCTGGCCGGCGGGAACCCGCTGGTCGGCATGGACCTCACCTCTCCGTTCCACGGCTCCGCAGCCGCCGGGACGCGGGCCGCGGCGGGCTGCGGGAGACGGTTGCAGCGGCGATGCTGCGCAGCGGAGGCTGCTACCGGTGGCGACCGCGCTGCGGCTCGCCGTTCGGGGACATGGGCAGCGGCGCCTGCTGCGCCGCGGAGACTGCTACAATGGGGACCGCGGATCGCGGGACCCGGAGGCGCATCCCGGGCCGCCCCCGCGCCGGGGCGGCGGTGGCCCCCGCCCGCGGGGCCCGGTCCCACGGAGAGGAGGACGCCCGTGCGCACCGCGCCGGCGCACCGCGGGCTGCCAGCCTGGGACGAGGGGCTGGCGGCGCCCGCCATCCCCGATCACCTCGCCATCCACGATAACGCTCTCGCGGACGCCGTGCTCGACGTCCGCCAGCCCTTCGGCCCCGGGCGCGGGACGTCCGCCGCCGCCTGCCCGCCTGGAGTCGCGCCGGTCGACCCGGCGGGGGACGCGGCCGGGCCGGTTCGTCCGGAAGAACCCGGCCCAGGGGCGGGGCCCGCCCCGGCCCACGGCCCGGCAGGGGTCGCGGCCGACCGCCGTCCCCTGCGGATCGGCATCAGCTGCTACCCCTCCTCGGGGGGCAGCGGCGTGGTGGCCACCGAACTCGGCCACCAGCTGGCCGCCCGCGGCCACCAGGTGCACTTCATCAGCCACGACGTACCCTTCCGCCTGGACCTGACGCGGCCCGGGATCCACTTCCACCCGGTGGAGGTGCCGTCGTACCCGCTCTTCACCTACCCGCCCTACGACCTGGCCCTGGCGAACCAGATGGCCGCCGTGGCGGAGACGTGGGGGTTGGACCTGCTCCACGTCCACTACGCGATCCCCCACGCCACCGCCGCGTACCTGGCGCGGGCCATGCTGGGCCCCGGCCGCCCCCTGCGGGTGGTGACGACGCTGCACGGCACGGACATCACGCTGCTGGGCACCCACCCCTCCTTCCAGCGCATCGTCGAGTTCAGCATCAACCGGTCCGACGCGGTGACGGTGGTCTCCCACCACCTGCGGGAGGCGACGCTGGCCGCCTTCCGGGTGGAGCGGCCGCTGGAGGTGATCCCCAACTTCGTCGATCCCGCGGTCTTCCACCCGCCCCGCCACCGGGACGACCCGGCCCTGCGTCGCGGCCTGGCCGAGCCGGGCGAACGGGTCCTGGTCCACGTGTCCAACTTCCGCCCGGCCAAGGACGCCCCCACGGTGATCGCGGTCTTCGCCCGGGTCTGCCGGGAGGTGCCGGCGCGGCTCCTGCTGGTGGGCCACGGTCCCGACGTCGACCGCTGCGCCCACATGGCGCACCAGCTGGGCATCGCCGACCGCGTGCGCTTCCTGGGCGAACACGCCGACGTGGCGCGGCTGCTGGCGGCCGCCGACCTGTTCCTGCTGCCGTCGCGGCAGGAGGCCTTCGGCCTCGCGGCCCTTGAGGCCATGGCCTGCGGCGTGCCCGTCGTCGCCGCCCGCACCGGCGGGCTGCCCGAGGTGGTCGAACACGGCAGGACCGGCTATCTGCTGCCGCCGGGCGACGTGGAAGGCATGGCGCGCTGCGCCCTCGAGCTGCTGCGGGATCCCGACCGGCACGCCGCCTTCGCCCGGGCGGCCGCCGAGACGGCCCGGCGCCGGTTCGCGGCGGAGGCCATCGTCCCGCGGTACGAGGCGCTCTATCGCCGCCTGCTCGCCACCGCGCCCGCGAACGCCACCGCGGGGCCGGGGGGCACCGCCCCTTCCCCGGGGGACGGCGCCCCCTCGCCGGGGAGGGTCGCCGCAGGGACGGACACCCCTTCTGTTCCGGGCCGCGATGTGAGATAATAGCACCATCCTGGTAGCTAGGAGGCGTGGCATGGCGGAAGCATACACGGTCGGCGACATCGTCGAGGGCACGGTGGACGGGATCACCGGATTCGGTGCCTTCGTCAAGCTGCCCGATGGGCGGACCGGCCTGGTCCACATCTCGGAGGTCGCCCACGGGTGGGTCGAGAACGTCAGCGACCACCTGTCGGTGGGCGACACGGTGAAGGTGAAGATCCTGCGCATCGACGAGGCCAACAACAAGATCGCCCTGTCCATCAAGGCGACCCAGCCGGCACCCCCCGACGGCGGGCGCCGGCCGCGGCGCGACAATCGCGACTTCGAGCGGAAGTTGGCGGACTTCCTCAAGCAGTCCGAGAAGAAGCTCCGGGATGCCCGCCTGGAGCGCTGGTAGGCCCACCCGCACCCCGGGCCGCCGGCCATGGCGCCGGCGGCCCCTTTGTTTTCACGCCCCACGTCGCTGCGCGGAGGCGCGCCGACGGCTCCAGCGCGGCCGCGGCGGATGCGGCGGCCGCCCCCGTCCCCGTCCCGCGACCGGCCGGGCCCGGCGGGCCGGGCCCCCGCGGTCCGATGGGTTCGCCGGGTTTTGAGCCCGTCCCCCGCCGCATAGCCATGGTGGCGTGAAGAGGGGACGGGATCGGCATGGGCGGCATCCTGGGCTCCACCCTCTGGCTGACGGCCGGCAACCTGGCCAACCGCTCGCTGGGGCTCCTCTACCGCCTGCTGCTTGCGCGCCTCCTGGATCCCGCCCGGCTGGGCCTCTTCCAGTTGGCCATGTCCCTCTACTTCTCCCTCCTGACCCCCGTGGTCGCAGGGCTGCCCGACGCGGTGGCCCGGGTCACGGCGCGCAGCGCGGCCCACCCGCTGCTGCCGCGGGTCATCGCCCGCACGGCGACACTGGCGGTGCTCGGCGTGGCCGTGCCGGCCCTGGTGCTGCTCGGGACCGGCTGGACGCCGCCCGGCCCCGGCTGGGACGAGGCGCGCCGGGCCGTCCCCCTGGCGCTCTTCCTGCCGGCCGTCGCCCTGGCCGCGGCCTCGGCGGTGCTGCGCGGCCAGTTCCTGGGCGACGGCCGCGCCGCCTGGATCGTGGTGGCCCAGCTGGTGGAGCAGCTGGTGCGGGTCGGCGCCCTCTTCCTGGCGGTCCACCCCGGGTTCGTCCTCCCCTGGTCACCCCTGGGGTTCCTGGTCGGCCTCCTGGTGGCCGGGGAGGCGGTGGGCTTCCTCGCCACCATGCTCGCCCACCAGGCGGTGCGCGCCCCGGCCACCCGTCCGCGCCCGACGGCTCCGGGCGCGGCCGCCTCCGGGACCCCGCGAGGACCGGCCGCCGACGTGCCCCCGCGCCTAGGAGAGGTGCTGGGTCTCGCAGCCCCTGCCACCGTGGAACGCATCCTCCTCTCGGCGGGACGGCTGGTGGAGGCGACCCTGGTGCCCACCCGGCTGGTCCAGGTGGGCCTCACCCTCGACCAGGCGCTGGCGGTCTACGGCGAGCTGGGGAGCCTGGCCGCGCCCCTGCTGCTGCTCCCCACCGTCTTCAGCGGCGCCCTGGCCGCCGCCATCGTCCCCGCCGTCGCCCAGGCGGAGACCGATCCCGCGCGCCTGCGCCAGCAGGTGCGGCGCGCGGTGGCCGTGGCGCTGCACCTCGGGGTGCTGGCTGCCGTGCTCTTCCACCGGGAGGGCGCGACCCTGGCGGCCCTGCTCTTCCCAGGGGCCGTGGGCGGCGACTACCCCGGCGCCGGCCACCTGATCCACTGGGTGGCACCGGCGGCGTTGCTACTCTACACCGACCAGGTGGCGGCGGCGGTGATGCGCGGCCTCGGCCGGCCGCTGGAGCCCATGCTGGTCGACCTGACCTCGGCGGCCGTGCGCGTGGCGGTGATCGCGGGGGGCATCCGGCCGGCGATGGACCCCGAGGCGGCGGTACGGGTGGTGTGCCTGTCCCTGGTGGCCGACGTGGCCGTGGCGGGATGCGGCAACCTGGCCTGTGCCCTGTGGCGCACGGGGACGCGGCCGGACCTGGTCGGTTGGATCGTGCTCCCCGCCTGCGCGGGCGTGGCCGCCCTGGGCATCCTCGACGGCGTCGGGCCGCTGCTGGGCGCGGCGCTGCCCGGCCGCCTCCTCACCTGGACGGCGGCAGCCCTGGCGGTGGCGGTCATCGCCTGGGTCGCTGCCGCCCCCGCCCGACCGGGGCGGCCCCCCGTGCGGGCGTGACCCCGGAGGGACGCCGACCGCCTGGGCCCGGGGGGCGTCGCCCGCCTGGGGGACGCGGACGCGCGCCGGGCGACCGGGACGGGCTCCGCGCAACCAGACGCGCGCGGGGCGACCGGGACGGGCTCCGCGTAACCAGGACGCGCGCGGGGCGACCGGGACGCGCTCCGCGGAACCCCGTCGCGCGCGACTGGGAGGCCCCGGGACCCGACGGTGTCCTGAGGGGCCGGACGGGGGGCGGGGGGCGGCGGGCCTCGCCACCGGCCGGGTGCGGCCGCGGAGCGCATCGCCTTGCGGGGCGCGAAGGGATCGCTCCCCCACGTGACAAGGGGCCCCCGTGCACCAGGGTGCGCGAGGCCATCTTCACCGCCACGGGGACGCCGAGGTCGCCCTCACGCCACGCCGGGCCCTCGGGGCTCGTGAGGATCCGGACGTGCACCCCCGGCCCTGCCGCAGGGCATGGATCCGGTGGACCGATGGCGAACTTAACGGCGGTGGTTCCATGTGGTGGGGACCGCCAACACCGCTACCGGGGGTGAAGGGCGTGCGCGTGGCGCTGATCGCCCACGACAAGAAGAAGCCGGAGCTGCTGGAGTTCGTCCGCCGCTATCGGGACGTCCTGGCCCAGCACGAGCTGGTGGCCACAGGAACCACGGGGCGCATGGTCGCGGAGGCCACGGGCCTGCCGGTCCACTGCTTCCTGTCGGGGCCCCTGGGCGGCGACCAGCAGATCGGGAGCGAGATCGCCGCCGGCCGCATCGACGTGGTCTTCTTCCTGCGCGACCCCCTGACGGCCCATCCCCACGAGCCCGACGTCTCCGCGCTGCTCCGCCTCTGCGACGTCCACAACCTGCCCATCGCGACGAACCTGGGCACGGCCGAGGCGGTCATGGCTCACCTCGCGCGGATGAGCGCGGCCCGTGCGGACGAACAACGGCAAGGAGGCGGGGACCGAAGCCCCCGCCTCGGGGTGTCCTGAGTCGAGTCCCGGCGTCGAGACCAGGCCGGCACCGGACCACCGGGTCCAGGCCCGGGCATCGCGACGCCGGCGCTCGCGGTTCAGGCTCCCGTCACCGGGTCTGCTGGCCGGGGATCTGCTGGCTTACCGGCGGCAGGGTGCCCTGCTGCGCCAGCTGCTGCTCGGCCAGCGCGATCATCCGCCGCACCATGTGACCGCCCACGGCGCCCGTCAGACGGGTGGGCATGTCACCCCAGTAGCCGTCCTGGGGAACCTGAATGCCGAGCTCCTGCGCTACCTCATACTTGAAGCGGTCCAGCGCCGGCTCCGCACCGCGGAACAGGGCGCGGTTCCGCTGCTGACCCTGGGCCATCGTCGCACCTCCTTCGCGGCTTCCTAGAGGGCCGTCGTTGCCCGAGGCAGTCATAGCATGAGGACGCCCCACCGCCTTCATGCTGCCAAGCTCAGGGTCCTGCGCCGGCATCCGGTCCCCCCGCCCACGCCGTGACGGGCCCCACCGCGCGCAGCGACGAGGACGACCCGGCGACGCCGCCGGCGCGCGACGGCCGCCCTGGGACATGCAGGCATGCAGGCGGGCGTGCAGGCGATGCGCGAGGCCGCGGGCGCGGAGAAGGTTCGCGGAAGGTTCGCGATGGTTGGAACGGTCTGGAAAACCTGCAGGAATCGTTGCGCTGCCCTGCAAAGTTGCATGGGCGGTTGCCAAGGGGCTATAGTACAATACCTTTGCGACGAAGCGCGAAGGGCGGCTTCCGCCGAATCCCGCTAAGGAGGCAGCGTCCGTGAGCAATGAGCTCACCTGGGTGGTAGGCGGCCAGCAGGGCGAGGGCATCGACACGACGGGCGAGATCCTGGCGTCGGCGCTGAACCGCCTTGGCTATCATATCTTCGGTTATCGGACCTTCGGGTCCCGGATCAAAGGCGGTCACACCAACTATCGCGTTCGCATCGCGCAGCGGCCGGTCTACGGCATCGCCCCCCAGATCGACGTCCTCGTCGCCTTCGACCAGGATACCATCAATCGCCTCGCCGGTGAGATGGCCCGGGGAGGCGTCGTTGTCTTTAACGGCAAGGGCGGCCGCGGCAAGCTGCCGCCGGGCGTCCGGGACGTCCGTCTGGTGGAGGTCCCCATGCTCGAGCTGGCCCGCGAGCTGGGGAACCCCATCATGAAGAACATGGTCGGCGTCGGCGTCTCGGCGGCGCTCCTCGGCCTTGCCGTCGAGGACATCGAGCCCGTCGTCGACGAGCGCTTCGCCGGCAAGGGCGGCAAGCTGGTCGAGGCCAACAAGGCCGCGTTGCGCCGCGGCTACGAGGCGGCCCTGGCCGCGCTGGGCGAGACGGGCGACCGCCTGCGCCTGGGTCCGGCCGACGGCCGGCGGCGGTACCTCATGACCGGCGACGAGGCGGCGGCCTTCGGCGCCCTGGTGGCGGGCTGCCGCCTGGTGGCGGCCTATCCGATCACCCCCGCCTCCGAGATCATGCACTGGATGGTCAAGAAGCTGCCCCAGTACGGCGGCGTGGTCGTCCAGGCGGAGGACGAGATCGCGGCCATCAGCACGGTGATCGGCGCGGGCTACGCCGGCGTGCGCGCCATGACCTCCACGTCGGGGCCGGGCTTCTCCCTGATGCAGGAGGCCATCGGCTACGCCGGCATGATCGAGGCGCCGTGCGTCATCGTCAACGTCCAGCGCGCGGGTCCGAGCACGGGCATGCCCACCAAGCACGAGCAGTCGGACCTGTTCGAGATGGTGATGGGATCCCACGGCGACCTGCCGCGGATCGTGCTGGCGCCGGTGACCATCGAGGACTGCTTCTACGCCGCCGTCGACGCGTTCAACCTGGCGGACCGCTACCAGACGCCGGTGGTCCTGGCCATGGACCTGGCGCTGGGATTGAGCAAGCAGACGGTCGACGACATCGACTTCAGCCGGGTGCGCATCGATCGCGGCGAGATCGCCGTGCCCGACGACCTCAACTGGGACGGCGGCGACTTCAAGCGCTACCGGTTCACCGAGACCGGCATCTCGCCCCGGTCGCTGCCCGGCATGCCCGGAGGCCTGCACCTGGCGACGGGGCTGGAACACGACGAGACCGGCCACATCACGGAAGACCGCGGCAACCGGGTGCGGATGATGCAGAAGCGCCTGCGCAAGTTCGCCGCGGTGAACGGGATCGAGACCGTGCGCTACGAAGGGCCCGAGCACCCCGACGTGCTGCTGGTGGGCTGGGGCGCCAGCTACGGAGCCCTGCGCGAGGCGCGGGAGGCGCTGGGCGCGCAGGGGCTGTCGGTCGGTCACGCCCACATCCGCCTGCTGGCGCCGTTCCCCGTGGCGGCGGTGGCGGATCTGCTCGGCCGCGCGAAGCACGTCTTCGTGGCGGAGAACAACGCCCTCGGCCAGCTGGCGGCGCTGATCCGCCAGCACGTGGACAGCGCGGACAAGGCGCGGCTGCGGACCATCAACAAGTACGACGGCACCCTCTTCCTCCCGGGCGAGATCGTCGAGCCGGTCCTGGAGGCGGTCTCGCCCCTGGCCACCGCGGCCAAGGAGGTCGGATGAGCGATGGCGACGGTCGTCCGTACGCCCAAGGACTACCGGACCAACGCGGCACCGTGGTGGTGCCCCGGCTGCGGCGACTTCGGCGTGCTGCGCGCGCTGCAGGAAGCCGCCGCGAAGCTGAACCTGGCGCCGGAGAACGTGGTCCTGGTGGCGGGCGTCGGCTGCTCGGGCAAGATCGGCGACTACTTCCGCTCCTACAGCGTCCACACGGTCCACGGGCGCACCATGCCCGTGGCCATGGGCATCAAGCTGGCCAACCGCAACCTGACGGTGATCGCCGCCGGCGGCGACGGCGACGGCTACGGCATCGGGCTGAACCACTTCATCCACGCGGTGCGCCGGAACATCGACATCACCTACATCGTGATGGACAACCACATCTACGGGCTGACCAAGGGGCAGTTCTCGCCCACCAGCGCCCAGGGGTTCAAGACCACCTCGTCCCCGGCGGGGACCGCCGATCGCCCCGTCAAGCCGCTGCAGCTGGCGCTGGCGGCGGGGGTCACTTACCTGGCCCAGGCCTTCTCGTCCTACCCGGACCACATGGCGGAGATCATCGCCGAGGCCATCCAGCACAAGGGCTTCTCGCTGGTCAACTGCATCAGCCCGTGCGTCACCTACAACA
The DNA here is from genome assembly GCF_004634385.1 of Thermaerobacter sp. FW80. Classification (NCBI taxonomy): domain Bacteria; kingdom Bacillati; phylum Bacillota; class Clostridia; order Eubacteriales; family Clostridiales Family XVII. Incertae Sedis; genus Thermaerobacter; species Thermaerobacter sp. FW80. Next base: position 2,509,950 of record NZ_CP037895.1, read on the forward strand.
AGGTCAACACCTACGACTTCTACAAGCAGAACCTGGTCAACCTGGACGAGGACCCGGACTACGACCCGCGCAACTACGACCTGGCCGTCGAGACGGTCCGCAAGTACGACGAGCTGGTGATCGGGCGCATCTACATCGACGACAGCCAGCCCACCTACCAGGATCTGTTGCCGGGCTACGCCGAGGAGCCGCTGGTCCACGCTCGGCTGGAGTACGAGCCGGAGCACTGGCGGGCGATCCTGAAGGAGTTCGCGTGAACGCGGCCCGGCCGGCGGCGGTCCCGCGCGATCTGGCCACGGAGCGCCGCGACGGGTCCGGGGCGTTGACGGACGCCTGTCCAGCGGTCGGACGGCTGCGGAGCGCGCGGGACGGCGGTGACGCGCGGCCCGCGACGCGCAGGGTCCGGGGAGGGGACGGAGCGCGGGGCACAAACCGCGGCCGGGACGGCCGCGAGGGCCCGGGGCCTCCACGAAGGGCTCCGGGCGCGCGGCCCAGGACCCGGACGGCCGGCGGTCCGGGAGGGCCAGCACGCCCGAAGGCCCGGGCCGTCGCCGAAGCCCACGGGAGGGGCACGGCCAGGTCGGCCGCGACGTCCGGGACGTCGACCGGGCCCGCGGGACACGGCCAGGTCGGCGGGGACGTCTGCGGCGTCGAGCAAGCCCACGGGACGGGCCCGTCCACTTGGCCGCGCCCCGGAGACGGCGACGAGGCGCCCGGCACCGGGACGGACGGGTCGGTACCAACAGGGGCTGCGACAGGCGGTGAGCACCCCGCGGCGACGGTCGCCCCGCGGGGCGACCGTCGCCGCGTCGGCCGCGCGGGGGTCCCGGTCGCCGCGGCGACCGGGACCCCCGCGCATCATGGGCGGCCGCCGTCTGGCACTTCTCGACAAGCCGTCCACGGGGCCGACGGGCCGTCCACGGGGCTGACCGGCCGTCCACGTCGGCCCCCCGGCGCCTCCGGGCGCCGCCGCGGTTCGCCACCGCCCGGAGGCATGGCGTCCGTCCGTCGGGTACAATACGACCGAACCGCAGGGAGGAGTGGCGCCGCGTCGAACCGCATCAGGGCGCAGCACGCGCACCGCGCGCTGACGCGAACCGTGGCTCGCCCGGTGCGCGGCGGCCGCGGCCCGGGCGAGGGAGGTGCCGGCCATGCCGGTCCACACCCTGGACGACCTCCAGAGCTACCTCGACCACGCGCGACGCAAGGTCCTCGGGCTGGCCGACCGGGTGCCCCGTGAGCTCTGGACGCGGCGGCCGGCTCCCGATCGCTGGTCGGTGCTGGACAACCTGGAGCACCTGGTCCTGACGGAGCGCTTCTGCGGCGATCTCCTGGAGCGGATGCTGGAGCGGGCGCGCCGCGAGGGGCGCATGAGCCGCGGCCTGCCCATCCGGTGGGTCGACGCCCGGCCGGTCATGCTCGACGCCGAGGGCAAGACCTACACCGCCCCCGTCTGGGCCGAACCCCGCGGACGCTGGGACGAGCAAGAGGTGGCGGAGGAACTGGCCGCCTCCAGGCAGCGGCTGGAGGCGATCCTCCGGGACCTCCCCCGGTATGACGTGGAGCGGGTGATCGAACCCCACCCCCCCTACGGCTGGCCCTTCAACGCCGCCCAGTGGGTCCACTTCGTGGGCCTGCACGAGAACGTCCACGCCCGCCAGCTGGAGCGCATCGCAAGGCACTGGGCCGAGGCCGCCCCAGGGCAGCGGGATCGTCCCGCGCGGTAGGCATGGCCCAGGGCGGTCGCCGCCCCAGGCCCCGGGGTGCGCGACACGGTCGCCGCCCCGGCCCTCGGGGATGCGCAGCACGGTGGACCCCTAGGCCCCCGGGTACGCACGCTGGTTCTCGGCCTCCAGACGACCCGAGGCCGCCGCAGCACGGGATGCGCAGCACGGTCGCCGCCCCAGGCCCCGGGGTGCACACTGCGGTCGCCCCCCCGTCCTGCGGATGCGCGGTACGGCCGGAGCCCCATGCCCCCGGGGTGCGCAGCACGGTCGGCACCACCGTCCCCCGGGGTGTGCAGCACGCTCGACACGGTCGTCCTTCCGGGGATGGGGCGCACGTTCGGACCGCCCCTCGCCGGGGCTGTGCGGCGTGCCGCGGCACCACCCTCCGGGGGTGCGCAGCGCGCTAGGCCCCATCCCCTGGTGTGCCCCGGGCCGGCACGGGCGCCGGCCCGGCAGCCCTACGCCGCCCGCCTCTCCCCGGACGTCCGCCGTCTCGACGGGCATCGCACCGCTCAACCCGGCGGCACGGCCCTACTCCGCCCGCCGCTCCCCGGGGTCGCCGCGCGCTTCCCGGTGCGCTCGCGGCCCGCCGGGGCGGGGTCCGCCGGCGGGCCCCGCCCCGGCGGTGAACCAGGCCCATTGCGGGGTCAACCAGGGGGCCAGGGCGCCGGCCACGGCCATCGCCCACAGCTGGGTGCGGTCGATCAGCCCGCGGGTGAACAGCCCCACGGCGCCCGGACCGCGGCCGATGCCGGGCTGTCCGCTGAGCCGCTCCAGCAGCGGCCCCAGCTCCTCCCCCGCCAGGACACCCCGGACCACCGGCGGCGGCAACGGCATGCGCAAGCTCCACGCCACGCTCTCGTGGCCGTTCCGGTCGCGGGCGCAGCCGGCGCTGAGCAGGTAGCCCTCCCGGTCCACCCCGCCCTCCAGGCCGATGGCCAGGTCGGCGTCGGGCTCGGCCGCCAGGGCGTTGCGCGCCCGCTGCCGCGCCCCGGCCTCGGTCTCGGCGGCGCCCACGGGCTGGGCCGCGACCCCGCTGGGCACCGCGCGGGCGACGACCTGCGTCCCCGGCCACGCCGCCTGCACGATCCGCCGCACGGCCTCCACCTTGGTCGGGTTCGTCGACCCCACCACCACCCGGCGCGGTGCGGCCGGTTCGTCCAAGGGCGATCCCTCCCACGCTTGGGCTGCTCCGGCCCTGGGTGCGCGGGCATCCCCTGGGGCGCTGGCGGCGGCCCGGACGGGAGCCACCATGGCGCGGGTCCCGCCCACGCTGCCCGCGCCGGCGTCGCCTGGGGTGCCGGCCCCCGCCGCACCGGCCCCTGTCGCATGGCGGATCGTGACCGCGCGTTCGCCGTCGGCGTCGAGGCGGTCCGGAGGGTCCCGGTGCCGCACGCCCGCCCCCCGCAGCCGACCATCAACCGCCCCCAGGCGCCCTCCGACCCCCGGCGTCCTTCACGGCCCCCGGCCGCGTCGGGTCAGTCGTCATCCAGGGAGATCAACCCGTGGCGGATGGCGTACTTGGTCAGCTCCACCGCGTCATGCAGGTCCAGCTTCTCCATGATGTTGGAGCGGTGGGCCTGGACGGTCTTGATGCTGATGAAGAGCCGGTCGGCGATCTCCTGGTTCGTCAGGCCCTGGGCGATGAGCGTCAGCACCTCGGTCTCCCGTTCGGTCAGGCCGTCGACGCGGCGCGGTCGGCCGGTGGGAGCCTCCTTCGGGCGGCGGCCGGCGCCGCTGACCACCTTGGCGGCGACGTCGGGGTGGAGGATGGTGTGCCCCTGCACCACCGCCCGCAGCGCCGAGACCAGCTCCGTCGCCGCCGAGCGCTTGAGCACGTAACCCGCCGCGCCCGCCTCCAGGATCGGGAAGATGTACTCCTCGTTGTCGTGCATGGAGAGGATCAGGACGCGGGTCTCCGGTCGCTCCTTGAGGATGGCCCGCGTCGCCTCGATGCCGTTCATGCCCGGCATGCCGATGTCCAGCAGCACCACGTCCGGCCGGAGGCGGCGAGCGAGCTCCACCGCCTCCCGGCCGTCGGCGGCCTCGCCGACCACCGCGATGTCCGGCTGGGCCTCGAGCAGGGTGCGGATGCCGTCCCGCAGGATGGCGTGGTCGTCGGCGACCAGCACCCGGATGGGGCGCGGCCCGCCTCCCTCGCCCCCGCTCCCTCCCGCGGCGGGCGACGTCCCCCCGGAGGCGGGGCCGGCGGCACCCCCCGCCGCGACCTGGGCGGCCTGTGTCCGCGGACGGTCCGCAGCGCCGGCGCCATCGCCCGGCGACCTCGGGCGCCCACCGGGACCGGCCGCCGCGCCAGCCGACGCCGGCACCGCGGCGGCGGCACCTGGCGTCCGCGGCGCCGCCGCGTTCGTCCGCGACATCCCGACCTCCCCGCGGAGCCCCCCGCGCCCACTCCCGTCGATCTCAGGCATGACCCATGGCCGCCTCCTCCCTGCTGGTGCCCTCTTCCGTCGCCTCCGTGGCACCGTCCAGCGGGATCCACACCCGCAGCCGCGTCCCCTGGCCGGGCCGCGAGTGCAGCTCCATGCGGCCTCCCACCAGGGCGGCCCGCTCCCGCATGCCGAAGAGGCCCAGACCCCGTCCGGGGTCGGGGCCCACGCCGGGGACCACCTGCCGCGGGTTGAACCCGACGCCGTTGTCGCGGACCTCGGCGGAGACGCCGCCGGGCTCCCGGCGCAGCAGCACCTGGGCCCGGGTGGCGCGGGAGTGCTTGAGGATGTTGGTCAGCGCCTCCTGGATGATGCGGAAGAGGGCGGTCTCGATCTCGTCCCGCAGCCGACCGTCGAAGCCGTCGGCCACCAGCTCGACGTCGATGCCCGCCGGTTCCAGCACGTTCTGCACGTACCAACGGACCGCCGGCACCAGGCCGACGTCGTCGAGGATGGTCGGCCGGAGGTCGAAGGTCAGCCGGCGGATCTCCTCCAGGGTGTCGCTGGTCAACCGGCGGATGAACTCCAGCTTGCGGGTGACGTCCTCGGGCGCCTGCTCCCCCAGCCGCTCCCGAAGCAGGTCCAGGTGGATCAGCAGCGAGGTCAGCACTTGGCTGGTCTGGTCGTGCAGCTCGCGGGCGATGCGCTTGCGCTCGTCCTCCAGGGCGCGCAACACCTGGGACGCCGTCGCCCGGCGGTAGTCGTCCAGCCGGTCCAGCATCTCGTTGAAGATCGCGCCCATGGCCGCCACGTCGGGGTCGCCGACGATGGCCGGCGCCCGAGCGTGGAACTGGCCGGCGCGGACGTCGTCCATGATCTCGCGCAGGCGGACCAGGGGGAGGAAGGCCACCCGCAGGATGACCCAGTTGATGCCCAGGCTCACCGCCAGCCCGACGGCCAGGAAGACAATGATCACCACCGTCAAGGCCTGGTCCTGGAGCCAACGCTGGACCAGCGGGAGCTGGCGAACGTGGACGGCCAGGGCCGCGGCGCCCACGCCCGTGACCACCAGCAACACCGCGTTGGCGATGAGCACCTTCTGAAAGATGTTCAGCCGGTTGTGGATGGCATAGATCCAGCGCATCCGCGCAGCCTCGCCCATGGCGGGGCCATGATACGCGCCGGCGCACCCTCCGTCCATCGGGCCCGGGGCCGGGTGCCCCCCGTCCGGTCGCCGGCCGGCATCGGATGCCCCCCCGGTCGCCCCCGGTCCCCAACCGATGGCGCGACGGCGCGCGGTGGCGCCGGCCTCCGGCCTCCCTCGCCGCCCCGGCCCCTCCGTCGCACCGGGTTCCGGGCCGGCGAGCCGCGGCCGATCCGATCCTGCCGGACCGCGGCCCCACGTCCGACGCAGATCCCGCCACCGCCAGCATACGGCCGGCCGCGCGGTCCTTCAAGGCAAAGGCCGGTACGGGCCGTCCCCTGAAGCGCCCACGACAGCTGAACGACCAACGAACACCGAACCGAGCGCGCACCGCCCCCCGCCGCCGGCGGGGTGCCCGACGGCATCGACGGCGCCGGAGCCGCGAAGCCTCCCGCCCCCTGCCCGCCGGCCACCCAGCTCCCCGGGCGGTCTCCCGGTCGTCACCCGCCGACGCCCCGCAGCAGCGCCGCATAGGCCACGACGCCCACCACCACCGTCAGCGCCATGCTGCGGGTCGCCAGGGCCACCACCGCCGCAGGCAGGGCGGCCGCCAGCCGCGGCCCGAGGCCCGCCGGCGGCTGACCCCAGGTGCTGGCCAGGTCCGGGGCGACCAACGCCGCCATGACCGCGATCCCCACGTAGCGCAGGGCGCCTTCGACGGCGCGCGGGAGCCGGACCCGGCTGAGCCCGAGCAACGGCAGGCACCGCGGCAGGTACGTGACGAGCCCCATCAGGAGGAAGGCCCCGAGCAGCGACTCGCGCACCGTTCCATCCCCACCCCCACCGCACTGCCGACCAGCGCCGCCGCCAGGACGCGCCAGTGGGTCCAGCCCAGGGCGCCCACGGCCAGGGACACGCCGGCCGCCACCGCGGCCACCACCAGGCCGCGCCCGGCTCGGTCACCCAGCTGGAGCGCGATCAGGGCCAGGAACATGGCTGGGAGCGCATAGTCGAGTCCCCAGGCGCCCAGCCCCTCCAGGGCGCCGCCGATCGCCGCGCCCAGCCACGACGCCGCACACCAGGAACCGTATGCCGCCACCTCGAGGCCCATCAGGTAAGGCCAGGGCCGCGGGACCCGGTCCAGCGTGGCCTGGGCGACGGCGAACACCTCGTCGGTGAGACCGAAGGCCGCCACGGCCAGCCGCCCCCAGCGTCGCTCACCCAGGCGCGGGGCCAGGGCGGCGCCGAACAGCACGTGCCGCAGGTTGATCAAGAAGGTGGTGGCCACCAGGGCCGCAGGGGCCGCCCCCGCCGCCACCATGCCCGCGGCGGCGAATTGCGCAGACCCGGCGAAGACCACCAGCGACATGGCCAGCGCCTCGGCCGGCGTCAGGCCTGCCTGCACCGCCACCACGCCGAAGGCGAGGCCGATGGGGAGATAGCCGGCCACGATGGGGAGGCCCGCCCAGAGACCCCGGGCAAAGGCGCGCGTCGCCTCGGCCTCAGCCCATGCCGGCCGGCGCAGGGCGCACCACGCCCCCGGTCGTCCCTCGCTCCGCTCCGCCCCCCGCTCCATGGCGGCTCGACGCTCCACTCGCCCAAGTTCGCTACGCATGGGATAGGGATACCACGCCCGTCCGGCCCTTCCTCCCGCTAGGCTGCGACACCGGCCCCACCAGGCTGCAACACCGGCCCGGCGGGCCCGGCCGATGCCGCCCCGCCGGAGGTGCCCGGGTCCATCGGCTCCCCGGGTGGCGATGCGGGCCGCAGCCGGACCCGTGCCCACCACCCGCCCGGGCGGCGGGCCGGTTCGTCCACCGCCCCTCGCCGGGGCGGGGGCCGCGCAGCAGGGCCTCGCCGCCGTGTCCCGACCCCGCAGGCCGGTGCCGTCGGCAGGGACGGTCCCATGGCGACGCCCCGGGCGCGCCCGAGCCGCCTCGCGACGGAGTCACCGGGTGATGGATGCTATACTGGAAGCGAAGCCGCAAGCGGAGCCCGCATGGACGCGCCATGGGCGTCCCGGGAGAGGGGAGCGGCGATGGTGGAGTGCCCCGACTTCCCCGCGGAGGAACTGGCCGCCGTGGAGGCCCGTCTCGGCCGCCCCCGTACCATGGCATGGCAGGGCGAGGTGGGGCCGGAGGAGCTGGCGCTGGTGCGATCCAGCACGCGGCGCGGCCGGCATCACGATCTGACCTTCTTCGCCTTCGATCCCGCGGGACGCGTGGCCGCCATCCGCAAGCCGTCCTTCCCCCCAGGCGTCTACCGGGCGCCCAGCGGCGGCGCCCGCCCGGGCGAGCCGTTGCTCGACGGCCTGCGCCGCGAGGCGTGGGAGGAGACCGGGCTGGACATCGAACCGACGTGCTACCTCCTGCGCGTCCGCGCCCGCTTCACGTGTGGCGAGCAGTGGGAAGACTGGGTCAGCCACGTCTTCGTGGCCCGCACCGCCTCGACGCGACTGGATCCCCAGGACCGCCGGGAGATCGCCGAGGCGCGCTTCGTCACCGTGGAGGAACTGGCGGGCCCCATCCGCCAGCGCATGTTGGCCACCGGCCGCGGCCTCTTCCGCTACCGGGTGGCCCTCACCGACGCGACCCTGGCGGCCCTGGCCCAGAGTGGCTGCCTCGCCGACCCCCCGGGAGCGTGATGGCTGCCGGTGCCCCCCTCCTCGCCGCCATCGAACCGCGCCACCGCGCCCTCCCTCCCCGCACCCGCCGAGCTGGTGCGGGCGGTGCTGCGCGACGCCGTGTGGCGGGAGGCGTGGCGCTTCCTGCGCCGCCACCTGGACCGCTATGTCGAGGAGATCGTCGCCGTGACCCAGGTGCCGGCGCCCCCCTTCGGCGAGGAGCCGCGGGCCCGCTACGTGGCGCAGCGCCTTGAGGCGCTGGGCCTGGCCGTGCACCGGGACCCGGCGGGCAACGTGTGGGCCCCCTGGCCGCCTCCCGCGCCGGCGCCCGCGCCCGGCGCCCCACCGCCGGTGGTCATCTCCGCCCACCTGGACACGGTCTTCCCCGCCGGCACGCCGCTCACCGTCCGCCGTCAGGGACGCCGCCTCTACGCCCCCGGCATCGGCGACAACTCGACGTCCGTGGCGTGCCTCCTGCTCCTGGCCGAGGCACTGGGCACGGCGGGGTGGGCGCCCCGGGTGCCGGTGGTGTGGCTCTTCAACACCGGTGAGGAGGGCCTCGGCAACCTCCGTGGGATGCGGGCCTTCCTGGACGGCTGCGCCGTCCCGCCGGTGGCCATGCTGGTGCTGGACGGCGGGCTGGGCATGCTGTGCTACCGCGGGGTGGGCAGCCGGCGTCTGCGGGTGACCTTCACCGGCCCGGGTGGCCACAGCTGGAAGGACTTCGGGCAGCCCAGCGCCATCGTCGCCGCCGGCCGGGCCTTGGCCCGGCTGGCCGAACTGCCGGTGCCGGCGGCGCCGCGCACCACCTGGAACGCAGGGCGCATCGAGGGCGGGACGTCGGTCAACGCCATCGCCGCCACCTGCCGCCTGGAGCTGGACCTGCGCTCCGAGGACGGCGGGGCGCTGGCGGAACTGGAGCGGGCGATCCGCCACGCCCTCCAGGCCGCCGCCGAGGACGAGGGGACGGCGCTCACGGTGGAGGTGATCGGCGACCGCCCCCAGGGGGCCCTCCCCGCGGACCATCCGCTGGTGGAGCTGGTGCGGGCGGCCATGCGCGCCAGCGGCGTGCCGGCCCACGACCTGCCGGCCAGCACCGACGCCAACCTCCCCCTGAGCCGGGGGATCCCGGCCGTCACCTTCGGCGTCCGGCACGGCGACGGGGCCCACACCGTGGACGAGTACATCGACCGGGCGGGGCTCGACCGGGGCCTGCGCCTCGCCCTGCTGGCCCTGCTGGCCACCGTCCGCTGGGTGGAGGCCCTCCACGGCGTCGTGGGACCCGGCCGCCCCGCCGCCCACCGGCCCACGGGTCCGCGCCCCCGCCGCCCGGGCACCCCGGCGCCCGGCGACGCCCGCGGGCGCGAGCCGCCGGCGAGCGACGCGGCCAGCCCGTCGTCGGCCCCCAACCCCGACGCGCGCCAACCGTCGCCAGATCCGGGCGCCCCCTCGCCGCCCGGCGGCCCCGACGGGCGCCAGGCGGCGTCGCCGCCCCGCGTGGGACGGGGACGGGCGGGGGAACAATAGGGCCGAGCCCACGGGCGGCCGCGGCCGAAGGCCGCCCGGGAGGAGGCCTTCCCGGTGACGCGGTTCCTCCTCGAACCGGTTCCCTACGTGGTGCTCGGGATCCTGGGGCTGGTCGCCCTGGCGGGGATGGTGGCGGGGGTGACGGCCATCGTCACCGGCCGCAGCAGCCTGTTCCGCCTGCGCAGCCGCGGCGCCGGGTGGCTGGTGGCAGCCCTCTCCCTGGCCATCCTGTCGCTGGCGGTGTGGATCGGGTGGGAGCCCAACGCCGCGGGCGGCGCCGCGGTGTTCACCAAGCCGCGCTGGGACGCGGGGCCGGTGCTCAGTGCCGACCTGCAGGCCGCGGTGACTCCCTCCAACCGGGGGGAGAACCGCAAGGTCTTCGTCCAGCAGGGTCCGGAGGACCACCGCGGTTCCCAGGCGGCCAGCACCACCCTGCTGGTGACCCTGCGCGCCAACCGGGCTCCCACCAAGGCGGCGCTGAAGGCCGGCATCCTCGAAGACTGCCGTCGCATCGCGGACGTGGTCTTCGCGCGGCCGGAGTACCGCAAGTGGCAGGCGGTGTCGGTTGGCGCCACCTACCCCACCACCCGCGCCGGCGAGCAGATGGTGGCGGCGGTGACCCTCACCCGGGCGGAATACCAGCGGGCGGCCCGGGACGGCCGGCTCGAGCCGGACGAACTGGCGCGCTTCGGCACCGTGACGTGGCTGCCGCCCCTGGGACCGGGGGACACCCGCGGGGTCGGCGAGCTGCGGCTCGGGCGCTGACGCGCGCGGCGCCGACCCCGCCCGGGGCCCCGCCCTCCGGGCCGTGGTCGGCCGGCGGCCTCAGGTCCGGTCGAGATACCGGCCGATCAGCTCCTCGAACTCGCGCTGGGTCTCGGCGATCACCTCGTCCCGGCGCTCGGCGTAGTGGGGTCCCTCCGTGGCCTTGACCTCGATGTTGCTCAAGATCACGGCCTGCAGCTCCCGGAGGAACTCCACCACCACCTCGGGATCCACCGGACCCCACTCGCCGGCGTCGAGCCGGTCGAGGAACCGCCGCAGATCGACGCCCTCCATGGAGACCTCGTAGTAGAGGTCCATGAGCGCGCCGGCGTCGGCGATGCGAGTCCCGGCCGCCGCCGGCTCCCGTTCCGGCCGGCGCCCGCCGTCGCCACCTCGGTCGTGGGCCGCAGGATCCGAAGGGGCTCCCTCCGCGGACCCGCCCTCTCGCGCCCGCGGCCGGTCGACCCCGCCGTCGCGCGGGGGCCTTGGGCCCTGGTCCTCGGTCCGTCCGTCCACAGGTCCTCCTGCCTCCTTTGCCGCGACGGTGCACGACGCCTGCCGCGACCGTGCCCCACGCCGGCGCCGATGATGGCCCCGGCGTCGTCACGGATCCCCCTCGGCTCGGGGGCTCGCCTGGCCCGCCCGCTCCGCCGGGCCGCGGGCGCGGCGCCGGTGGAGCAGCCAGCAGAGGCCGTAGCCAGCCTCGTAGAGGACGAGCAGCGGCACCGCGAAGAGCAGCTGGGTCACCAGATCGGTGGTGGGGGTGAGGAACGCGGCGATCACCAGGGCGGCCAGCAGCGCGTACCTGCGCAGGTGCACCATGAAGGGAGGCGTCAAGAGCCCGATCTCGGTCAGCAGCGCCACCGCCACCGGCAGCTCGAAGAGGAACCCGAAGGGCCAGACCAGTCCGGTGACGAAGTCCACGTAGGCCTGCACCGACACGGTGCGCTGGATCGGCCCGGCGTTGAACCCCAGGAGGAAGTCCAGGGCCAGCGGCACCGCCACCAGCAGGCCGAAGGCGAGGCCCGCCGCGAACAGGACCAGGGCGGGCAGCGCGTACCAGCGGACGTAGCGCCGCTCCGTCTCGGTGAGCCCCGGCCACACGAAGCGCAGCGCCTGGTAGATCACCACCGGGGACGCCAGCCCCACGCCCAGGAGGACGGCGATGCGCAGGGTCACCAGGAACGCCTCCGCCGGTGCCAGCGCCACCAGCCGCACGTCGGGCCCGCGCTCGATCAACCACCCCAGCACCGGGCGGGCGTAGACGAACCCGATCGCCGTCCCGCCGGCGATCGCCAGGGCGGAGTAGATGAGGCGCAACCGGAGCTCGCTCAGGTGGCCGACCAGGGACGGCCAGACGCCGCCGCCCCCGGTCTCCGCCTCCCCAGGTCGGTGGCCCATGCTTCAACCGGCCGACCCCTGCCGCCGCTCCCCCCGATCCTCCGCGGGCGCGACGCCGGACGCCCCCGCGTTCCCGCCCTGCGCGGCCGCAGCACCGGCCCCTGCCACCTCGCCGCCCCGGGGCGTCGCTGCGCTCCCCCCAGCCGCGTCGCGCTCCCCGGCACCGTCTTGCGGGTCAAGGGCCGGGTCGTCCCGCCGCACCCCCCGCCCACGGGCCGACGGCCCCCCCGTTGCCGCCGGTTCGTCCTCGTCGATGCCGCGCATGGCCGACCGAAACTCGCGCATGGCCCGCCCCACCGCCCGCCCCACCTCGGGCAACCGCGCCGGCCCGAAGATGACCAGGGCCACCGCTGCGATTAACAGGATCTCCGGCAGACCGACCGAACCCAATGGACGGCACCTCCTCGCGTCCGCCCCCGGCGGGAAGGGCGCCCGCCGGCGGCGCCGCCTCGTCCGCCGGTGCCGCGACCCGCATCCCGGCCCCCTGTCCCCGCCGTGGCGCCCGGCTGGGGCCGCGCCGTCGCGACGGCCGCAGCGCCCGACCCCGGGACCTGAGGGCATCGCGGGCCGCGGCCCGCCGCGCCCGGCCTTGCGCCGTGCCCCGCCGTGCCGCGCGGTGTGGCCGCACCGCGATCCGCCTTCCCCGCCGGCTTCGCCCCTTCCGGCCGGCTTCGCCGCGTTCGCCGCTCCCCCGCCGGCTTCGCCGCTATTGTATCGCTGCATCGCAGGGCTCGCACACCGGGGTGTCGGCCCCCGCGCATGGGCCGCAGGGCCCGCTCATCCGCCGAGCCAGAGCCAGAGGGCGAACAGCGTCGCCCCGCCCAGGATCAGCTGCACGAAGAGGACGTCGCGCCGGGCCAGCTCCTCGGGCGGGGGCTGGGGCTGGGCGGTGACCAGCTCGAAGAAGGTCCGACGGCCCCACAGGAAGCCGGAGTAGTTGAGCGCCGCCAGGAGCACGGCGATCACCTCGACGGCCAGCGCCCGGCCCAGGGTCTCCCGCCGGAAGGGACCGGGCGCCAGGGCCACGACGGCCGTCGTCAGGATCGCCAGCGCCCCCGCGGCCCCCACCGGCGCCAACCACCGCAGCCAACGGGTGCCGGCGCCCGACCGCCGCGACCCGGGCGTAGCCGGCGGGCCCTCCGGGGCGTCGGCCGGCGCGGCGCCGGACCCTGCCCGATCCAGCACGCCCCCACCCCGACCCGGGTCCCGGCGGGCCGGGTGCTGACCCTGCGCGTCGATCACCACCCGTCGCACCTCCCTGCGCCGGTGAGCCGGATCGTTCGCACCGCCCCACCCCCGTGAACCGGGTCGCTGGCACCGCCCTGCACCCGCCCTCCGGATCGCTCGCATCGCCTTGCCCCGGCGATTCGGACGCCCGCCGGCCGCCATGCCCGGACCGCCGGGGTCGCCCGCACCCGCCCCCGAGGTCGGCCGGGCGCGTCGACCCGCCGTTCGCGGGCCGGTTCGTCCGCCGGGGCGGCCCACCGCCGCGCCGTCCCCCCACGGCGTCTTCCGCAGACCCGCTGCGATGCCCCCGCCGTCCCTGGGAGGGCGGCTCGCCGCCGGCCCGGGTCGCGGCTCGCCGTCCGGCGCCGGCACCGGGAGCCCGGTCCTCCCTCACGGTCCGCCATCGCCCCCTGGAGACTCCGGTCCCCCGCTCATCATCCGGCGTCGCCACCGGCGGAGACCCGCATCCCGGCTCAGCGTCCGCCGTCGCCACCGGCGGCCTGGTCCTCCCCGCGCCCGGCGCCGCCGTCGGCTACCGGGGTTCCGCCGTGGAGGAAGTACACGGTATCGAGGCCCACCTGCTGCGCCACCTGCCGCACCTCGTCCCGCCCGACCTCGTGCAGCCTGGCGATGGCCGCCTCGGGGTCCTCGTCGTGGCCGTAGACCAACGACTCCAGGGCGGTGCGGATCACGGCCGCCGGCTGGTCCTGGTCGGAGCGCAGGCCGTTGACCAGGGAGCGACGGGTGGCCTCGAGCTCCCGGTCGTCGATCCGTCCCGCCGCCATGTCGTCGATCTGCCGCAGCATGATGGCCTCGGCGTCGGCCCGCCGCCGGGGGTCGATGCCGGCCATGGCCAGGATGAGCCCCTTGCCCCGCACCAGCCGCGACCAGGCGGAGTAGGCCAGGCTGGCCCGTTCCCGCACGTTCATGAACAGCTTCGAGTGGACGAACCCGCCCAGGATGCCGTTGTACATCTCCAGCGCCGGCCGCAGCGGGTGGTCGAAGCCGATGGGCGCGCGCAACCCCAGCACCAGCCACCCCTGCTCCATGGGCAGGGTCTCCTCCACGCGGCGCGGCTCGGGTCGCGGCCCCCGGATCACCGGCGGCGGCAGCTCCAGCACCTCGCGGGTCCCGCCGCCCCGGGCCGCCCAGGCCTCCGCCACGGCCTCGACGACGGCCCCGGGCTCTACCGGACCGGTGACCAACAGGTCCAGGGGCGCCACCGCCCGCACCCGCCGATGGAGCCGCACCAGGTCCTCGCCGTCCAGGGTCGCCAGGCGGTCGGGATCGCCCAGTTCGCTGATGCCGTACGGCTCGCCCGCACACAGGTGCTCCACGCAGTGGCGGAGGGCGTAGGACGCCTTGTCGTTGACCAGGGCGCGGATGCGCTGGATCTGCGCCGTGCGCTCCTCCTCCACCCGCTGGGCGGGGAAGCCCTCTCCCTCCAGGTACGGCTCCGCGAAGACCTCCAGCAACAGCCCGAGGGCGCGGCGGGCCAGAGCCTCGCCGGGCCCCGCGGCTCCCGGGACGAACCGGCCCGCCGGCCACGTCAACGTCAGGGTGGCCAGGTGCCGGTCGCCCATCTTCTCGACGCCGACGCCCAGATGGGCTCCGTACAGGTCGGCCAGCGCCCGTTCCAGCGACGGCAGGTCGGGATGGCGCCGGGTCCCGCGGCGCAGCAGCCGGGGCAGCAGGGCGAAGGGGCTGGCGGTCTCGGCAGCCAGGGGCATCTGCCACGCCAGCACCGCCGTGACCCGCTTGAAGCGCGGATCGGGGCGCACGTGCACGCGCAGGCCGGGGAGCTCGTGCCGGGTGAAGCCGGCGGTCCGTCCCTGGGACGCGCCCATCAGGCCACCTCCTCCTGGGGCAGCACCGCCGCCCGCACCGTCCGCCGGGGGTCGGCGTGCTCCCGCAGCCAGCGGGTGGCGGCGTCGGCGTCCAGTTCGTCGAGGATGGTGAGGCGCCGGTAGAGGTCCCACCCCAGGAAGCGATCCGCCAGGAAGCCGTGGGCCAGTTCCTCCGGCGAGTCCAGCAGCGCCAGGAACTCGCCCATGGCCTTGCGCCGGACCGCCTCGAAGAGATCCGGGTCGATGCCGTGGCTCAAGGCCTCGCCCAAGCGCGCCTCGCAGGCGTTGGCGAAGGCATCCGGGTCGGCGGTCTCCCCGCCCACCTCCCAGTGGGCGGCGCCGGGGACCACGGACAGGCCGTACCAGTACCGGTCGGTGATCACCTGGCGCCGGTACTGCTCCTCGTACCACGGCGTCAGCCGCCCGAACAGCGCCTCGGCCACCAGGTCGCCGAGGACCGCCGCCCGCAGGCCGCCCTCGTCGGGCGGGAAGGGACCGAATTTGATCCCCCACTGGACGTAAGGGCGCGAGACGCCCATCCGCCGCGCCGTCTGCGGGCGCGCCAGGTCCGGGCCCTCCGCCGGCAGGCGCCGCTCCGGTCGCGGTCGCGGCGGGATGCCTCGCCGCCCGAGGTCCTCGGCGACCATGGCCACGACCCGCTGGGGGTCCACGTCGCCGACGACGCAGACGGTCATGTTGGCGGGATGGTAGGCGGCCCGATGAATGGCCTCCAAGAGCTCGGGCGTCAGGGTGGCGATGGACTCGGGCGAGCCCAGGATCCAGTCGCGGACGGGGTGGCGGCGGTACATCGCCTCCAGGAAGTCGTAGTGGAGCCGGATGAGCGGGTGGTCGCGGGCCGTGGCGATCTCCTGACCGATGATCCCCTGCTCCTTGGCCACGCTCTCCGGCGTGAAGCGCGGGTCCTGGACGTAGTCCAGCAGCAGCTCCAGGCATGCCTCGAAGGGCTCCACGACGGAGAAGAGGTACACCGTGTAGAAGGGGCCGGTGTAGGCGTTCATGCTGGCGCCCAGCTGGGCGAACCGCTCCAACACGCTGCCCTCGGGCTTGTCGAACAGCTTGTGCTCCAGGAAGTGGGCCGCGCCGGGCGGCACCTCGACCTCCCGCCCGGTGGCCGGATCCCGCAGCACGCGGTCGATGCTGCCGTAGCGGGTGGCGTAGGTGGCATACTTCTTGCGGAAGCCGGGCTTGCGGATCACCACCACCTCCGCGCCCGGGGCGACCCGCGCCTCGAACAGCCGCTCGTCGAGGCCGGGGACCTGTCGCTCCACCACGTTCACCGCCGTTCCGCCCCCCTTCGGCGTCTCCGAGGTTCAGAATACCGCCGCCTGCGGCCGTGGATACTACGCCCGGCCGAGGACGACCCGCATCGCGGCCCGCGCCGGCGGGAGGCGACCACCGCCCCCGCGACGGCAGCCGACCAGACCAAAGGAGGGGTCTCCATGCCGGTGACCGACCAGTTCCAGCAGTTCACCCAGGAGCTCGCCCAGCGCATCCAGGCGGCCAAGCAGGCCGGCATGTCCCAACAGGACATCAAGGCGCGCGCGCAACAGATCGGCGACTGGCTGGCCCAGGAGGTGGCGCCGCGGACGCCGGAGCAGCGTCTCCTGAAGGAGATGTGGCAGGTGGCCAACGCCCAGGAGCAGGAGGCCATCGCCAGCTCGCTGGTCAAGCTGGTCGAGCGCCAGCCCCGGGTCAGCGGCTGAGGGCCGGCCGCCGGCGCGCCGGCCGCGGCGTGGCCCGGGCGCCGCTCGGGCCCATCGCATCTTGCCGTGCCACGGCCCCGGGTCCGCCGTCAGCCGGCAGCCCGCATCCCGCAGGACTGCCGGATGATCAGCCGCGGGGCCAAGCGCACCGGCTCGGCCCGCCTCTCGCCGGCCCGCTGGGCGGATCGCGCTCGTTCCGCCAGCGTTGCGGCCGCCTGGCGGGCCAGTTCGTCCAGCGGCGGGACCACGGCCGTCAGCCGCGGCCGCAGGGCTCGGGCCAGGGGTCCATCGCCGTAGCCGACCAGGGCGACGTCGTCCGGCACCCGCCGACCCATCTCCTCCAGCGCCGCCAGCGCCCAGGCCGCCAGCTGCGGCGAGGCGGCGAAGAGAGCGGTGGGGGCGGGTTCGTCCGACCACCACCGGCGCAAGGCGGCGGCCACGGCGTCCGCGTCGGGCAGCACCTCCGCGACCCGCTGGGCTGGCAGCTCCCGCCCGTTGTGGCGCAGAGCCTGCCGGAACCCCCGGAGCCGCTCGGCCGCGGCTGGCGAGGCGCCCGCCGGGCCCAGGTAGGCCACCTCCTGGTGCCGGAGGTTGACCAGGTGCTTGCCGGCCAGATAGCCCGCCCGGTAGTTCTCCACCAGCCAGGTGTCCAGACGACTCCCGGGAAGCGGGCGGCCCGCCGCCACGGCCACGCGCTGGGCGACCGCGGCCGCCAGGTCGGGGCCGGCGTCCCGGGCCGGCACCAGGAGCACCGGCTCGTCCATCGGCAAAGCGCGAAGACAAGCCAGCTGCTGGGCCGCGTCATCCGCCACGGGCCAGACGGCGACGCGCCACCCCTGCCGTGCCAGGGCGGCGACCAGCGCCTCCGGCAACCCCTCCTCCTCGCCCGCAAGGCACGGCGTGACCAGATGGACCGCCGTCCCGGCGGCGGCCGCTGCGCTCCGCACCGCGCAAC
The DNA here is from genome assembly GCF_004634385.1 of Thermaerobacter sp. FW80. Taxonomy (NCBI): domain Bacteria; kingdom Bacillati; phylum Bacillota; class Clostridia; order Eubacteriales; family Clostridiales Family XVII. Incertae Sedis; genus Thermaerobacter; species Thermaerobacter sp. FW80. The sequence goes on from NZ_CP037895.1 coordinate 2,527,280, forward strand.
CCTCCCTCGCTCCCCTCGCCGCGCCACCGTCCGGGCGGGACAGGCCGTAGCCCGCACGCCGGCCTCCTCCGCACGCCGGGCTCGTCCGCAAGCCGGGCCGGACCGCATGCCGGACGGGCACGCGGGCCGGGTGCGTGCGCCCGCCGGGGCTGGACCGCACGCCAGGCCGGACCGCATGCGGACGGGCATGCGGTCCGGGCTCGTGCGCCCGCCGGGGCTGACCCTCACGCCGGACGGGTCTGCACGCCGGGCTGGCCGCACCGTTCCCCACCGACCGGCCCAGGGGCTGCCCGGCCCCTGTCGGCGGCCATCCCGCCCCTCGCCCCATAGCCCCCGGACCGAGGCAACCCTCGCGCCGCGGCCTCCCTCCAGGCTCCGCCGGGCGGCGCCGGACGGCCCCGGTCCGCGGCTTCGCCTTCACGCCCGCAGCGTCCTGGCCCGCGCCGGCGGACGTCCACGCCATCAGCCCCAGGTTAGCCCACGGCGCACGCAGGGGACAACGACCCGACCGCAACCCTGGACGGGCGGAATAATCGCTGACAGCCCCCCATATTCCTGGTACCACGAGAGGAGGGTGCGGGTATGGAGCGACTCAATCGCCTCTGGGTCGTGGTCGCCGTCCTGGTGGTGGCCTTCATGGCCTACAGCGTCGGGGGCTGGCTCAACAACGTCCAGCAGACGATGACCGCCGTCGACGACCTGATGGTCCGCATGACCCAGCTGGAGGCCCAGCAGGCCGAGATCTCCGCCGCCCTGGCGGGAGACGGCGAGCTGGCGGCCGGCTGGGACGACCAGGCCGCCGGCGACCAGCAGCCGGCCACCGGCGAGCCGCAGGACAGCCAGGGCCAGACGGAGGAACCGGCCGAGCCCCAGGCCAGCGCCGGCCAGACGGCGACGGTCACCACCCAGTACCTCAACGTGCGCGCCGAGCCGACCCAGGACTCCACCCGGATCGGCACCCTGGCCCAGGGGAGCACCGTCCAGGTGCTGGAGGAGCAGAACGGGTGGGCCCGGGTGCGCTACCAGGCCAACGGGCGCACCTATGAGGGCTGGGTCGACGCCCGCTACCTGCAGCGCTGACGCCACCGGTGCGGGCGGCCGCCCGATCCGGGCGCGCCGCCGCGCCCGGGCGAGCTCGAGGGGTCAGAGGCCCGTGCCCCGCCGCCACCGGCCGCGGTCCCGGGCGCGGTCGCCCCACCCGCGCCGTCGGACGAACCCGGCCCGACCCTGCAGGGCGTCCTCCCCGCCCGTCGCCTCGGGACCGTCGCCAGCCCTGACCGGCCCACGACCCGGCCCCCCACGGCGAACCGCATCCCGCCGCAGCCCATGGCCCGCGGCCTCGCCAGGAGGCCGCGATCCCCTTTCCGGCGGCAGGACCCACGACCCCCTCGCCTCGGCCCCGGCCCCGGGGGAGAGCCAGGACGGCCCGTACGGCGGCGGGGGCGGGGGCGGCCGGCCCCTCGACCGCATCAGCGGAGGCGCCGGGACGCCGGGACGGCCCGAAAGGCGGCGGGGGCGGTGGCGGGCCGTCCGCCCGCCACCGCCCCCGCGGTGGGCCCCGCGCCGCCCCGTGCGCCACGGCCACCGGGGCGAGCCCCGGCTCAGGCCGGCTCGGCGGCGGCCAGGGCATCCTCCAGGGTCACGAAGAGGTCGTCGATGCCGAAGGGTTTCTCCAAAACCCAGCGCACCCCGAACTCCGAGGTGATCTCGTCCACGCCCACGCTCCCCGTCATCAGGATGACGGGCACCTGCCGCAACTGGGGATCGCGCCGCAGGGCCTGCAGCACCTGGGCGCCGTTCATCCGCGGCATCACCCAGTCCAGCAGGATCACATCGGGCCGCATCTCCCGCGCCAGCTGCAACGCGGTCCTGCCGTCGGCGGCCAGGACCACCTCGTAGCCCTGCTCCGTCAGGGCCAGCTGCAGGAAGGCCCGCACCGCGGCCACGTCGTCCGCGACCAGGACGCGGCGCCCGACCGACTTTCGCTCCGGTGGCACCCCCTCACCCTCCCCACCCGGCCCACCGTGGGAATGACGGTCACGGCCTGTCGCCGGGCCCGTCCACCTCCGCTCCTCGGGCCGGGAACGGCTTCGTCCATACATTCTGGGATACCGTCGCCTGCTGGCGATTCCTGCCGATGTCGAGCGAAAGACAGGTTTCGACACCCCGGCCGGGCGCGCCGGTGCCGCGTCAGACCGGGTGGACGGGACAGTGCCGGGCGGGCCACTCCCGGCGGCGGTTCTCATAGAGGGCGAAGCGCCGGGCCAGTTCCTCCCGCAGCCGACCGGCGGGGACCACCTCGTCGACCACCAGGTCCGACGCCATGCGGTAGATGTCGATGTCCCGCGCGTACTCCCGCCGCTTCTCCTCGACGAAGCGCCGGCGCTCCTCGCCTTCCAGCCTGGCGATGTGGTTGTAGTAGACGGCGTTGACCGCCGCCTCGGGTCCCATCACCGCGATCTGCGCCGTGGGCAGCGCCAGGCAGGCGTCGGGCTCGAAGGCCGGCCCGGCCATGGCGTAGAGGCCGGCGCCGTACGCCTTGCGCACGATCACGGAGATCTTCGGCACCTCGGCCTCGGCCACGGCGGCGATCATCTTGGCGCCATGGCGGATGATGCCCTGGCGCTCCACCGCCGAGCCGATCATGAACCCCGGGACGTCGGCCAGGAACAGCAGCGGGATGTTGAAGGCGTTGCACAGCCAGATGAACCGCGCCGCCTTGTCCGCCGAGTCGACGAACAGCACCCCGCCCCGCACCCGCGGCTGGTTCGCCACCACGCCGACGGCCCGGCCCTCGATGCGGGCCAGGCCGGTGATGATCTCCGGGGCGAAGAGGCGCTTGATCTCGAAGAAGGAGCCCTCGTCCACCAGCCGCTCGATCAAGCGGTACATGTCGAAGGGGACGTTGGCGTCGGCGGGGACGATCTCCTCCACCGCCGGCCCGGGGGCCGGCGGTCGCGGCTCCCCGCGGGGCGGCCGCTCCTCCCAGTGGCTGGGGAAGTACGAGAGGTAGGTGCGCGCCGCGGCGATGGCCTCGTCCTCGCTGGCCACCAGCACGTCGCCGCAGCCGGAGACGGTGCAGTGCATCCGCGCGCCGCCCATCTCCTCCAGCGTGACCCGCTCGCCGATCACCATCTCCGCCATGCGCGGCGAGCCCAGGTACATGCTGGCGTTGCCCTCGACCATGATGACCACGTCGCAGAAGGCTGGGATGTACGCGCCGCCCGCCGCCGACGGGCCGAAGAGCAGGCACACCTGGGGCACCACGCCCGACATCCGCACCTGGTTGTAGAAGATGCGCCCCGCGCCCCGGCGCCCGGGGAACATCTCCACCTGGTCGGTGATCCGCGCCCCGGCGCTGTCCACCAGGTACAGCATCGGGATGCGCCGGCGCAGGGCCTGTTCCTGGATGCGCAGGATCTTCTCCACCGTACGGGCGCCCCACGAGCCCGCCTTGACCGTGGAGTCGTTGGCCATGACGGCCACCGGCCGACCGCCGATGCGCCCCAGGCCCGTGATCACGCCGTCGGCGGGCAGCTCCTCCGCCAACGCGTTGGCCAGGGTGCCGTCTTCGACGAAGCTGCCCGAGTCCAGCAGCCGCTCGAGCCGCACCCGGGCGAACAGCTTGCCCTGCTCCCGGTTCCGCTGGTGGTAGCGCTCCGGCCCGCCCCGCCGGACGGCCTCCAGGCGCTCCAGGAGCTGCCGGTCCAGATCCCCGGTCCCACGGCTCATGGACTCCCCTCCCGCGACTTGCCGGGCCGGCTCCCCCGCCCCCCCGCGCGCCCCTCCCGCGGCGCGGCCGTCAGGTCTCGAGCTCGATCAGCACGTCCCCCTGGTTGACGAAGTCCCCGGGCTTGACCCGCACGCTCCGCACGGTCCCGCCCGCCGGGCTCGTCACGGGGATCTGCATCTTCATCGACTCCAGGATCACCACGTCCTGACCGGCCTCCACCGCCTGCCCCTCGCGGACCAGCACCTCCTGGACGATCCCGGCCATCTCCGCCTGGATCTGCACCGTCGCTCCCTCCCGCACGGCGTCAAACACGGCGTCAAAAAGACAAAGGGCCGGTGCCTCGGCACCGGCCTCGCCCCGCTCAGCGCGAGTAGAACTCGACGATCAGCGACTCCTCGACGTCGACGGGGATCTCCTCGCGGCTGGGGACCCGGAGCAGCGTGCCCTGGAACTTCTCGGGCTCCACGCTGACGTAGTCCGGCGCCCGCTGGGCGTTCTCCAGGCTCTCCTGGATCAGCGGGATGCGCCGGCTCTTCTCCCGCACGGCGATCACGTCGCCCGGCCGGACCTGATACGACGGGCGATCGACCTTCCGCCCGTTCACCTGGATGTGCCCGTGGACCACCAGCTGCCGCGCGGACCAGATGGTGGGGGCGAAGCCCATGCGGTAGACCAGGTTGTCCAACCGCGTCTCCAGGAGCTGCAGGAGCCGCTCCCCGGTGTTCCCCTTGGCCCGCTGGGCGCGCTCGAAGTAGCGCCGGAACTGGCGCTCCAGCACCCCGTACATGAAGCGAAGCTTCTGCTTCTCCAGCAAGCGGCGGCCGTACTCGCTGAGCTTCTGCCGCCGGCCCGGCCCGTGCTGGCCGGGCGGGTAGGGCCGCTTCAGCGCGGGGCACTTGGGCGACCCGCAGAGCGGTCGGCCCACGCGCCGGCACATGGCGTGCTTCGGGCCCGTGTAGCGTGCCATCCAACCGACCTCCCGAGATGCCAGCAGCCAAGCGCTATTTTAACCCATCGCCCCGACGAGGGAAGAGGCATCGGGACGAACGCGGCGGCCGCGGCGGGCGCCATTCGCCATCCCGACCCGCGGCGGCCTCTCACGCGCCGCGGAAGGTGGCCACGTGGCCCCGCCAGCGCTGGGCCTCCTTGTAGATGCAGCGGTTCATCACCACCGCCAGGCCGCCCTCGGCCGCGATGCGCGCCGCCTCGGGGCTGACCACGCCCTCCTGCAGCCAGAGGACCCGCGCGCCGCGGGCGACGGCCTCCCGCGCCACCGCCGGCGCGTGCTCCGGCGCCCGGAACACCACCACCACGTCCACCGGCCCGGGCACCGACGCCAGGTCCGGATAGGCCCGCTCCCCCAGGATCTCCGTGGCTCGCGGGTTGACGGGCACCACCTTGTAGCCCATGCGCTGCAGCTTCCGGGCCACGCGGTAGCTGGGCCGCCCCGGATCGGACGACAGGCCGACCACGGCCACCACCCGCGGCCGCGGGCCGCCGGGTTCGTCCACCTGCGAGCGACCGACCACCTCCCGGATCACCGCCTCGTCGTTGAGGCGGGGCACGGCCACGCCGTCGGCGACGGCCCCGTCCGCCGACGGCAGGCCGGCCGCCAGCCGCAGGGCGCGGTCCAGGTCGGCCTGGAGGTCGGCGAGCCCCTCGATGCCCACCGACAGCCGGATCATGTCGTCGGACACGCCCGCCGCCCGGCGCTGCTCCGGCGTCAGCTGCTGGTGGGTGGTCGAGGCCGGGTGGATGATCAGCGACTTGGTGTCGCCCACGTTGGCCAGGTGCGACCACAGCGCCACGCTGTCGATCACCTTGCGCCCGGCCTCCAGACCCCCCTTGACGCCGAAGACGATCATCGCTCCGAAGCGTCCCGGGCGCAGGTACTTCTGGGCCAGGTGATGGGACGGGTGGTCGGGCAGGCCGGGGTAGGCCACCCACTCCACCGCGGGGTGCTCCTTGAGCCACAGCGCCAGGGCCAGCGCGTTCTCGCAGTGGCGGTCCATGCGCACGTGCAGCGTCTCCAGCCCCTGCAGGAAGAGCCAGGCGTTGAAGGGGCTCAGGCAGGCGCCCACGTCGCGCATCATGTGCACGCGCAGCTTGGTGACGTAGGCCAGGGTGCCGAAGTCGTTCCAGTAGGAGATGCCGTGGTAGCCCGGATCCGGTTCCACCAGCCGCGGGAACTTGCCGTTGCCCCAGTCGAAGCGGCCGGAGTCCACGACCACGCCGCCGATGGAGGTGCCGTGGCCGCCGATCCACTTGGTGGCCGAGTGGACCACGATGTCGGCCCCCCACTCGAAGGGCCGGCACAGGTAGGGCGTCGCGAAGGTGTTGTCGACGATCAGCGGGATGCCGTGCTCGTGGGCGATGCGCGCCACCGCCTCCACGTCCAGCACGTCCAGCTTCGGGTTGCCGATGATCTCGGCGTAGATGCAGCGGGTGCGCTCGTTGATGGCCCGGCGAAAGTTCTCCGGGTCCGACGGGTCGACGAAGCGCACCGTGATCCCGAGGTCCTTGAAGGTGTTGGCGAACAGCTGGTAGGTGCCGCCGTAGAGGCTCGAGGAGGCCACCACCTCCTCGCCCGCCCGGGTGATGTTGGTGATGGCCAGCGTCGTCGCCGCCTGGCCGCTGGCGGTGGCCACGGCCGCCACGCCGCCCTCGAGATAGGCCATGCGCTTCTCGAAGACCTCGGTGGTCGGGTTGCTGATGCGCGTGTAGATGTTGCCGGGTTCGTCCAGGTTGAAGAGCTGGGCGGCGTGGTCGGTGTCCTGGAACACGAACGAGGTGGTCTGGTAGAGCGGCACCGCCCGCGAGCCGGTGGCGGGGTCGGGCGCCTGGCCCGCGTGCACCGCCAGGGTCTCGATGGAGTACTCGCGGAAGGGGTCACGGCGGTCGGTCACGGGGATCCCTCCTCCTGGTCGACCAATGCGGTTCCCCATGGGGCGGCGGACTCCTGCCGCAGGCCGGCCTGGGCCCGCGACGGCGGCTAGGGCCGCAGGTCGCTGCGGATGAGGGCGAACACCTCGTGCCGGCTGGCCACGTTCTCGCGAAACAGGCCCCGCACCGCCGAGGTCACCGCATAGGACCCGGGCTTCTGGATTCCGCGCATGGTCATGCAGAGGTGCTCCGCCTCGATCACCACCACCACGCCCCGGGGGTTCAGCCGCGCCTCGATGGCGTCGGCGATCTGGCAGGTCAGGCGCTCCTGGAGCTGGGGTCGGCGCGAGGCGACCTCCACGGCGCGGGCCAGCTTGCTGAGCCCCGTGATGCGGCCGTTGCGCGGCAGGTAGGCCACGTGGGCCCGTCCGTGGAAGGGCAGGAGGTGGTGCTCGCACATCGAGTAGAAGGGGATGTCCTTGACCAGCACCACCTCGTCGTGGTCCGTCTCGAAGAACACGGTGAGCTCGTCGGCGGGGTCGCGGCCGAGGCCGCTGAAGAGCTCTTGGTAGGCCTCCGCCACCCGCCGGGGGGTGTCCACCAGACCCTCGCGGGTGGGGTCCTCCCCCACCGCCTCCAGGATCTCGAGAACGGCCCGCTGGATCCTTTGCAGGTCGAACTCCTCGGCGCGTCGCGGCATGGGGCGTCTCCTTTCCGGTAGGATCACCGGCCGGCGGCGCCGGGCCGCCCGCGGCGGGAGCCGGCAGGCTCCGCGGGTCCGGCCGGTGGCCCGCGTCCAGCGGCCCGTCCGGCTTGCCCGGCGGGGTCGTCCAGCCGGCTCGTCCGGGCGGCCGCGCGGTACGCCCCCATTGTAGCCGAAGGGGGGCTCGCCAACGGGCCCCCGGTCGCGCCGATGGGTACGGGACGGGGAGGCGGTGCGGGTGGAAGGCCGCCACGGTCCGGGTCCTGGAGGCCGGAGGCGGTGCGGCACGCGGCTCGCCCGACGGGTCCCGCGGGGACTTGGCCGGCGCGGGCGCGGCTGCGGCCGGGCTGGCGGGGCTCCCGGCAGGGGCTGTCAGGCGGCCGCGCGGCTCAGGGCGGCCAGGCTGCGCGCGGCTCCCGGTGGGGGCGGCCAGGCTGCGCGGCTGCCGGCAGGGCGGCCGGCCCCCCGGTTGACTCACCCGCCGTGGATGCGGGCGACGCACCACAGCACCAGCGTGCCCAGCGCCGCCTCCAGCATCAACAGCCCCACCAGCCAACGCGCAGCCGCCGGGAACCGGTCCATGCCCCGCGGGTCGCGGAGCATCGCCGTCACCCCGAAGGCGATGGCGCCGCCGGTGAGCAGCATGCCGGCGGCACCCGCCATCTTGGCCAGCAGCAGGCGCCCGTAGAGGGTGGCGGGGAGCCGTGCCAGCGGCCAGGGCAAGGCCAGGAGCCGCGCGATGCCAGTGACGACCACGGCGAGGGCTGCCAGGGCGGCCACGCCGTGGAAGCGCCCGATCAGCTGCAGCCACAGCCGGCGTCGCAAGAGGGGCGGCTGGCCGGCCAACACGGGCGCCACCACCAGGAGCTGGTAGAACACGCTACCCAGCCACAGGACGGCTCCCAGGTCGTGGACCCAGACCCACCAGGTCCGCGCCACGGCGGCACACCCCCTGCGTACCCTACGTGGGGCCGCCAGGGGGAAGAACGTACCATGCCGCAGAGCCGCGGGCTGCACCGCAAAACCGCCCGTGCCGCCGAGCCGAGGGCTCACCGGGCGCGCCCGGGCGGGCGGCGCGGCCGCCCGCCCGGGCGCGCCGGTCATGACGCCGGCGCGGTGCCAGGCCGTGGCGGCCAGGGGCGGACGGTCAGCTCCTCGCGGTCGCCGTACCGCACCAGGTCGATGCACAGGACGGCGCGTTCCGCCTGCTCCCGGTCCGCCTCGCCGTACCAGTCGCGCACGAAGTCCTCCACCAGGGGGTCGAGGTAGACCTCCACCGCGGCCATGTCGGGCTGTGCGTCCGTTGCCGGCGCCGTCGCCGCCCCGTCCGCAGCGGCGACGGCGGGGCCGGCCAGGGGCACCGTCACCGCGCGAAACCCGCCCTCGGGCGGCGGGCCCAGGCGCACCTCCGGAGGCAGGTTGGGCGAGCAGCAACCGGCGACCAGGAACGCCTCCACGGTCAGGGTGCGGTCGAGCTCCGGCCGCCGCTTCAGTTCGCGGGCGGCGTAGGCCGCGGCGGCCGGGGTGATGGTCACGCGCACGGATCGCCACCTCCCCCCGCGGCCGGGGCCGCCGGCGGTGCCCGACGGCACCCGCCGGCGGCCCCGGCCGGCGTGACCCGCCTACCCTGTAGTACAATGTTTCCTGGCAACCGTGTCGATCGTCCACGACGAAGGAGCGTGCAGGGCGATGGCCACAGCGACGCCGACCCTCCCGCGGCCCCAGGAGGTCCCCCGCGACCGGTTCGAACAGGAGGTCCTGCAGCACAGGGGCCAGGTCCTGGTGGAGCTCTGGCGACCGGGCAAGGACACCCGGTTCTTCACGCAGGCGCTGGTGGAGCAGGCCCAGCGGCACCCCGACGTCAAGCTGGTCCGGATCAACGTCGACGAGTACCGGGACCTGATCGACGAGTACCACCGGCGCCGCGCCATCAACCAGACCTATGACCTCGCCCACGTGCCGGGCGTGGCCCTCTTCCGGAACGGCAAGCTGATCACGACGATGAAGCCGCTGATCGTCAACTCCCATCCCGACCTGATCGCCGACAACGTCCGCCGCCAGCTGGACGTCTTCCTGGCCAAGTTCGTGGAAGACGTCAAGACCTCGGTGCCCACGGACGAATCCGACGCCCCCGGCGGCGCCGGGGCGGGTGGCAAGGCTGCCGCGGCCGCCGACGACAGGGACGCCAAGGTCAAGGCCGCCCTGGAGAAGGCGGCGCGGCTGAAGGCGGAGCGGGCCAAGCAGCGAGCGGCTTCGGGCGACGGGGCGGGCGCACAGCCGGCGGCGGCCGCGCCCGGTGGCGGCCCGGGGGCGGGGGCGAAGGCCGCCGCGGCCGGCGGGGCCGCGAAGGACGCCCGCGTGCAAGCGGCGCTGGAGAAGGCGGCGCGGCTCAAGGCCGAGCGGGCCCAGCGGCAGGCGGCCGGCGCCGGCACCGCCGCCGCAGGCGGGTCCACGGACCGGCCCGCGGCGCCCCCCTCCGCCGCCCCGAAGGCCACGCCCACCGAGGGTGCGGCCGCGGCCCCGGAGCGCCGGCAGGCGGCCGCCCCGGGCGCGAAGGCCGAGGGCACAGGCCAGGAGACCGGGGCGGCGCCCGAGGCTGCCCAGGGCGGTGGCGAGCCGCCGGCCGACGAGGACCGGTCCTCGTAGGCGCCGGGTCGTCGCCGCCCGGCGGCGACGACCCGGCGCAGGCCACGGCGGGGCGGGGGCGAGGATCCGCCGATCCTCGCCCCCGCCCCGCCGCGTTCGTCCCGGCTGCCTCACGCCCCGGCCCACCCCTCGGCGTGCACCGCCGCATCCCCCAGCCCACGCCCCACGGCTCAGTCGATGCGCTCGTAGGCCGGGATCGTCAGGAACTCGATGAAGTCCCGGCTGAGGGCCACCAGCTCGAACAGCTCCCGGGCCTCGTCGAAGCGGCCGGTGCGGAAGAAGTCGTCGCCCACCGCCTGCCGGATGGCCTCCATCTCCTCGTCGGCGATCCGCCGGACCAGGTCGGCGGTCACCGTGGGCCCCCCGTCCAAGCGGGCACCGTGATACGTCCACTGCCAGACCTGGGCGCGGGCGATCTCGGCCGTGGCGGCGTCCTCCATCAGGTTGAAGATGGCGGCGGCCCCGTTGCCCCGCAGCCACGAGGCCAGGTACTGGATGCCGACGCTGACGTTGTTGCGCAAGCCGGCCTCGGTGATGCGCCCGCCGGGCACCCGCACGTCCAGCAGGTCGCGGGCCGTGACCTGGACGTCGTCCCGCTGGCGGTCCACCTGGTTGGGCCGCTCGCCCAGGACGCCGTCGAAGACCTCCATCGCCACGGGCACCAGGTCGGGGTGGGCCACCCAGGTACCGTCGAAGCCGTCCCCCGCCTCGCGGACCTTGTCCTCCCGCACCTTGGCCAGCGCCACCTCGTTGACCTTCGGATCCTTCCGGCTGGGGATGAACGCGGCCATGCCGCCGATGGCATGGGCCCCCCGCCTGTGGCAGGTCTTGACCAGCAGCTCGGTGTAGGCCCGCATGAAGGGCACGGTCATCGTCACCTGGGCGCGGTCCGGCAAGAGGAAGGCGGGATCGTGCCGGAACTTCTTGATCACGCTGAAGATGTAGTCCCAGCGCCCGGCGTTGAGCCCCGCGGCGTGGTCCCGCAGCTCGTAGAGGATCTCGTCCATCTCGAAGGCGGCCAGGATCGTCTCCACCAGCACCGTGGCCTTGATGGAGCCCCGCGGGATGCCCAGCGCGTCCTGGGCCAGGTTGAACACGTCGTTCCAGAGCCGCGCCTCCAGGTGGCTCTCCAGCTTCGGGAGGTAGAAGTACGGCCCGGAGCCCTTCTCCAGCAGACGGTGGGCGTTGTGGAAGAAGTAGAGGCCGAAGTCGAAGAGGCTCGCCGACACGGGCTCGCCGTCCACCAGCACGTGCTTCTCCACCAGGTGCCAGCCCCGCGGCCGCACCACCAGGGTGGCCACCCGCTCCCCGAGGCGATAGTGGCGGCCGTCCGGGCTGGTGTACTCGATGGTGCCCGCCACCGCGTCGATCAGGTTGATCTGGCCCTGGATGCAGTTGTCCCACGTGGGGGTGTTGGCGTCCTCGAAGTCGGCCATGAACACCCGCGCCCCGGAGTTCAGCGCGTTGATCATCATCTTCCGGTCCACGGGGCCGGTGATCTCCACGCGACGGTCCTGCAGGTCCCGCGGGACCGGGGCCACGCGCCAATCCCCCTCCCGGATGGCACGGGTGGAGGCCAGGAAGTCCGGGCGGGCCCCCGCCGCCAGCTCCTGCTGCCGCTCGGCCCGCCGCTGGAGCAGCCGCTTGCGCACCGGGTTGAACTCCCGCTGCAGGCGGGCCACGAAGGCCAGCGCCTCCGGCGTCAGGACCTGGTCGTACCGTTCCCGCAGCGGTCCCCGCACCTCGATGCCGTCCAGGGCCGCCATGCCCATCCCTCCCCGTCGCTGGGCCGCCGCCGGTCACCTCTCCACCGGCCGCAGCCGTCCCCCGCGGCGCATCCCCCTGGTGCACGCCGAGCCCGCCGGGCCCACGGGGCGACGGGGCCGCCGCCGCCCCTGGGGCCGGGCGCCGCCGGCCACCGTCGCCCGCCGCCCGGCGCGCGTTGCGCACGGCGATCCCCCGCGGCCGCCCCGCCCTCGGCCTTCGCCGCCCGTCCCGCCGTCCCTGCCGGAGGCGGCCAGCCGCCGGTCTCGGGGGGTGGACGACCTCGCCGGCGCCGTGAGCGGAACCCGTCCCGACAAGGCCGCTGCGGCCGGTCCCTCCGCGCCCCTGGCGTCGGGGCCCCCAGCCCTGCGCCCCGTCCCGCCGCCCGCGGCGAGGGCCCGGCGATCGGCGTCGCCGGGCCCCCCGCCGGCTGGTCCGCCGCGGCCGATCCCGCGGTGGGCCCTGGAGCGCTGCTGACCTGAAGCCCCCTCCCCCGGTGCCCCCGCCGGGCGTCGGCCGGGCCCGCACCGGCTCGGTGCCGACGTCACGCCCGCCACAGCTGGCCCAGGACCTGCTGCGCCGTCTGGTAGACGAAGAAGGCATAGAAGAGCGAGAGCGCCACCAGGCCCAGGCGCGCGAGCCATCCCGGCCGCAGCTCCGGCGGCAGGATCCGGGTGTTGAGCCACAGCAGCGTCAGCCCCCCGACCACGAAGGCCACGCCGGCCATGTTGGCCACCAGCAGCACCAGGGTCAGGGGGTTGTAGGCGAACAAGAAGGCCAGCCAGACCGTGACCACGGCCATGATGAGGTAGTAGACCACGCGGATGTCGTCCCGCGTCCAGCGCCCCAATCCCAGCGACCAGACCAGGTCGGTGAGGTGCCGCACCACGGCGTCGGTGGCGCTGAGCTGGGTCCCCCACAGGACCCAGAAGCCGATGAGCAGCACCCAGACCCAGCCGAGACCACCCAGGAAGCGGGAGACCGCCTCGGCCTGGATGGCCGCCACGTCGTAGGTGCCCTTCAACGGCGTCCCCGGCGCGATCAGGCCCACGGCCAGCAGCACGCACAGGTACATGCCCAGCAGGCAACCGCCGAGGTACAGCGTCCACTGCTCCCACCGGCTGTACCGGAGCCATTCGCGGAACCGCGCCAGGCTCTCGGCGGTCAGGTCGAAGATCTTCCCGGTGGTCGAGACCTGCACCTTGCGGCCGCCGATCAGGGCGGGGATGTACCCCACCTGGCCGCCCATGCCCCAGCCGCGGTCGCGCATCCAGTTGGAGGCCGCCATGTTGAGCACGCCGCCGGTGGCCGCGTAGCCGGCAAAGCCGCCGATCAGGGCCCAGTCCACGCGCCCGCCCTCGCCCGAGGGCAGGAACCCGAACTGGAAGAACCCGGCGGCGACGCGGCCCCACCACTCCCAGGGCACCAGCCAGAGGTCGAGGACGATTAGGCTGGCGAAGATGAAGACCACGGCGAAGGTCGAGACCCGCGTCAGGGTCCGCTCGACCCGCGTCCCGAAGGCGACCACCAGCATGACCAGCAGCATCGCCAGGATGCCGTAGACCAGGACCAGCCCGCGATCGGCGTCCGCGGGCAGGCGCCCCAGGTGCAGGGCGGCCAGCGCCGTGGCCGACGAGGCGGCCCACCCCGGGGACACCGAGAGGATGCAGATCAGCGCCCAGACCGGTCCCCAGAACCACCGGCCGGGCCACAGGCGCATCAGGCCGGGGATGACCGACTCGCCGGTGGCCAGGGTGTAGCGCTGGCACTCCAGGTTGAAGATCGTCTGCAGCACGGTGGCCACGGTGACGATCCACAGCAGGGCCGGGCCGTACTGGATCACCGTCCGCGGCCCCAGCAGCCACTCGCCGCTGCCGATGGAGATGCTGATCAGGATGGCGCTGACGCCGACCATCCCGAGGAAGTTGCGCAGGGTGAAGGGAGGCGGCGCAGGAAGCTCGCCCACCTCCATGGCCGGGCCGAACCCCATGGGCACGGTGCGCACGGCCTTCGCCACGGTTCACCCCTCCCGTCGCGGAGCGTCCACCCCCGCCGGCAACCCTCCAGTCGCCGCTCCGCATGCCCCGGGCACCCACCGCCAGCGGGGGCGGGCGTCCCGGCCCCGCCAGCGATCCGCCAACCCGGTGCGCATGCCACCGCCCCCGACCACCGGTCCACCCCCCTGCGACCGGCGGGCCGGGGCGTCCATCCCGCCCGCGCCGGGCTCCTCGCCGCACCCTGCGGCGGGCGCCCGGCGGGCCGACTCCTCCGCCCTCCGCGTCGGATCCCGCCCCGGTCCGACGCGACGCCCCCCGCGCCGCCGCCCCGGCGCGCCATCCCCCCTCCCCTCCTTCGGGGGCGAACCCGCCCCCGGCGGCTCGCCCCTCCCTCGCCCGACGATCTGACCCGCCCCCATCACCCTTATGACGGGACCGGCGTCCCCACCACCTTCCCCGGATTGAGGATCCCCAGGGGATCCAGCACCGCCTTGAGGGCGCGCATCAGCTCCACCGCCTCCGCCCCGTGCTCCGCTTCCAGGTACTTGACCTTGCCCATGCCGACGCCGTGCTCGCCGGTGCAGGTGCCGCCCCGGGCCAGGGCATCGCGGACGATGCGCTCGTTGACCGCCTCGGCCCGCCGGACCTCGGCCGGATCGTCGGGGTCGACCATGAAGGTCACGTGGTAGTTGCCGTCGCCCACGTGCCCCAGGATGGCGGCCTCGAGGCCGTGTTCCTCCGCCACCCGGCGGGCGAAGGCGACGGCCGCCGGCAACTGGGAGAGGGGCACGCAGACGTCCGTGGCCATCATGCGGCGACCGGGAGCCGCGGCGGCGATGGCCAGCGCCGCCTGGTGCCGCGCCTCCCACAGCCGCTCCCGGGCGGCCGGCTCGGTCTCGAAGGCGAAGTCCACGCCCTCTTCCAGGGCGGCCAGCTCCTGGGCCAGGGCCACCTCCTCGCGGACCGCGGCCTCGGTCCCGGCGAACTCGAGGAACAGGGTGGGCCGCTCGGGATACCGCGTGCCCTTGTACGCGTTGACCGCCCGGATCGTCGGGGCATCCACCAGCTCCACGCGGGCGACGGGCACGCCGGCGCGGATCAGGGCCACCGCCACCCGCGCCGCCGCCTCCACGCTGGGGAAGCTGGCCCGGGCAGCCAGGACGAACTCGGGCAACGGGTAGATGCGCAGGATGGCCTCGGTCACCACCCCGAGCGTGCCCTCGGACCCGACGAAGAGCGCGGTCAGGTTGTACCCGGCCGACGACTTCACCGCGCGGCTGCCCGTGCGGACCACCCGGCCCCCGGCGAGGACCACCTCGAGCCCCAGCACCTGGTGCTTCATGGCGCCGTAGCGCACGGCGTTGGTGCCGCTGGCGTTGTTGGCGATCATGCCCCCGATGGTGGCGTCGGCGCCGGGATCGACCGGGAAGAACAGGCCCTCGCGGGCCAGGCGCTGGTTGAGCCGCGAGCGCGTCACGCCCGGCTGCACCCGCACCAGGAAGTCCTCGGGGCGGACCTCGAGGATGGCGTCCATGCGGGTCATGTCGAGGCTGATCCCGCCCGCCAGGGGCACCGTGTGCCCCTCGAGGCTGCTGCCCACGCCGAAGGGCACCACGGGCACCCGGTGCCGCGCCGCCCATTCCAGGACCGCCCGCACGTCGTCGGTCGACTCGGGGTAGACCACCGCATCGGGCAGGCGAGGCCGGTGGTAGCTGAAGTCGTGGCTGTGGTGCTCGCGCACCGCCTGCCCGGTGCCCACCTTGCGGGGGTCGCCCAGCAGCGATCGCAGCTCGTCGAGTTGCGTCGGCGTCGGCCGGTTCAGCGACGGTGCCGGCACCCCCCTCCCTCCCTCCATCGACGGCCCGGCCCTTCCGGCCTGGACCGATCCTTGCGCAGCGCCCCCATGGCGACGGTACGCCGGCGAGCCGCTCCCCACCCGGCGCCGTCGCCCCCGGAGTCGCCGCGGGGCGCCCTGGTGAGGCCCGGCGTCCCTGGATCCGCGGGACCCGCCGGCCGCCTCAGCCGTAGGCCTCGGCCAAGACCTCCACCGTGTGGACGACGGGCAGCGACAGGCCCTCCCGTTCCAGCCCCTGCCGGATCTGCACCAGGCAGCCGATGTTGCCCGTGGCCACCGCCTGGGCGCCGCTGCGGCGGATGCTGGCCACCTTGCGCGCCTGCAGCCGCCGGGCCAGGTCGGGATGCTCCAGGTTGTAGGTGCCCGCCGATCCGCAGCAGAGGTCGGGCTCGTCCAGCTCCACCAGCTCCAGGTTCGGGATGGCGGCCAGCAGCCGCCGGGGCGCCTCCCGGACCCCCTGGCCGTGGGCCAGGTGGCAGGCGTCGTGGTAGGCGACCCGGCGGGGTGCCGGCAGCGGCCCCGGTGCGCGGGGGCCCAGTTCGTCCAGGAACTCGGCCACGTCCCGCACCCGGGCGGCCAGGGCCCGCGCGCGCTCCTCCGCCGGGTGCCCGGCGAAGAGGTGGCCGTACTCCCGCATCGCCGAACCGCAGCCGGCGGCGTTGACCACCACGGCGTCCACGTCCGCGGGAAAGGCGCGGAGGTTGCGGGCGGCCAGGCGCCGCGCCCGCTCCAGGTCGCCGGCGTGCAGGGGCAGGGCCCCGCAGCAGCCCTGGACCGGCGGCACCACCACCTCGACGCCGTTGGCCGCCAGCACCTGGGCGGTGGCGCGGTTGATCCGCGGCGCCAGGACCTGCTGGACGCACCCGACGAGCAGGGCGACGCGGGCCCGGCGACGGCCGCGGGCGGGGATGACGCGGGGCAGCGGGTCGGGCGGAGGCACCCGGGGTGGCGCCAGCTCCAGCAACGCCACCAGCTGCCGCAACAGCCGCCGGAGCGGGCTGGAAGCCTCGGCCGCTCCCGCGGCGGCCACCGCCGGGGCGAACCCCGCCGCGGGATCGACCGATCCGGGGGCGACTGGCGAGCCCGCCGCTTCGCCGCCCGCACCCCCGGCGGCGGCCGTCCCATCGGCGGCGCCGGCCGTCGGCGAGTCACCGGCGACGGCGGCCGCGGACCCCCGGGGCTCGGCCGCCAGCCGCCCCAGGGCGCCCCGGAGACGGGGCCCGACGGCCGCCGCCAGCCGCACCGCGCGGCGGAACCGCCGGGGATCGGTCAGCGTGGCCAGCAGGGCGAACCGCAGCCACCGCTCCGTCCGCGGCCGGGGGGCCTGCGCCTCGCGCAGGGCCCGGAAGGGGGTCAGCAGCTCGCCGTAGCGGACCCCGGAGGGGCACGCAGAGACGCAGGCGAGGCAGCCCAGACAGCGGTCCACGTGGGCGGCCACGCTGCCGCCCACGGGGATGCGCCCCTCCAGCGCCTCCTTCATCAGGTAGATGCGCCCGCGGGGCGAGTCCATCTCCTCGCCCAGCAGCAGGTACGTGGGGCAGGCGCTCAGGCAGAAGCCGCAGTGGACGCAGGCATCGACCGCCGCGGCCATGGCGGGGCCGGCGGGCCCCAGGCGGTCCACCGGGATCTGGTGCTGCACGGGTCAGCCCCCTCCCCCGTTCCCGTCGTCGCCGTGCCGTCGCGGCCGCGTCGGGGATCGGGCCCACCGGCGCGGGGCTCAGACGCCCTCCTCCCACGGAAGGGGCGGCAGGCGGCCGTGGGGATCGAAGACCCGCTTGAGGGCCTGAGCCACCGCGGTGCCGGCGGGCGGCACCAGGTACCCGCCGGGCCACGGGCCGCTGCCCGCCCAGAGCAGGGCCGGCACCGCCGCCGCTCGCAGGGCCGGCAGCAACGCCTCCCAGGCCGGTTCGTCCGGGAAGAGGACCCACGCCGCCGTGGCCGCCTGGCTGTGCAGGCGCCGGGCGCCGTGGCGGTCGAGCAGCGCGTCCAGCTCGGGCATCAGGGCCGGCCGGCTGTAGAGCCGCAGCAGGGGGCCCCCGTCCGCCCGGCCCGCATCCCGCCTCCCCGCCCACGCCAGCTCCCGCAGGGCGGTCCAGAGCCGGCGCTCCGCTGCACCCGCCAGCACCTCGGCCGCCGGGGGGCGACCGGTGGCCTCGCGCACGCATTCGATCACCCGATCGGCCCAGCCGCGGAGGATGGCCGCGGGACCGCCGATCCGGACCAGGAGCAGGTAGGCCGACCCCGCCGGCTCGGTGGGCGCCGCGGGGGCGACCTCCGCCGGGAGGAGCCCGTCGAGGACGCCGGGCGCCGCGACCTCGAGGGCGTGGGGCTCCAGCGGCGAGCGGTAGAGGGCCCGCAGGGCGGTGGCGGCCTCGGCGACGTCGGGACAGGCCAGGACCACGGTGAGGAACTCCTCGGGGCGGGGGAAGACCTTGAAAGTCAGCTCGGCCAGCACGGCGAACCGACCCATGCTGCCGCAGAGGAACTTGGGCAGGTCGTACCCGGCGGCGTTCTTCACCACCCGTCCCCCCGCGCGCACCACCCGCCCCTCGCCGTCGACGCAGGTGACCCCCAGCACGAAGTCGCGGACGCCACCGTACCGCAGCCGGCAGGCCCCCGAGACCCCCATGGCCACGGTGCCGCCCACGGTGGCGCCGGCGTCGACCAACAGCGGGTCGAAGGGCAGGTATTGCCCGTGCTCGGCCAGCAGGGCCTCCAGGGCGGCGACGGGCGTCCCGGCGCGGACCGTCACCGTGAACTCCGCCGGGTCGTACTCCACCACCCCCGCCAGGCCGGTGGTGTCCAGGACCAGGACGTCATCCGCGGCCCAGGGGTTCGCGGCGTCCCGCCCCCCGCCGGCCGGCGGCGCCGGCGCCGCCTCCCAGGACCGCACCTTGGTGCCGCCACCCCGGGGCAGCACCCGGCGGGCCTCGCGCACCAGGCGGGCCAGCTCCTCGAGGGAGGCGGGCCGGACGACGGCCGCCCGCTCCGGCCCCCCGTCGGGCCGCCCGGCGGCGGTCACCGTCGCTCCCCCCTGCGCCCGCCGGCCGCCGCCACCGGATCGCCCGGCCCGGCCCCGCGGCCGCCCTCCGCCGGTCCCCGGGACGCCTCGTCGCGCGGCGCCGGGCCGGCAGCAGTGCCCCGTGCCGGCGCCGGTTCGTCCGGGAAGACCTTCCCCGGGTTCGCCAGCTCGTCGGGATCGAAGGCGCGGCGGATGCGACGCATCAGGTCCAGGGTCACGGGATCGAACAGCCGCGGGAGGAAGCGGCGCTTCTCCAGCCCCACGCCGTGCTCGCCGGTGATGGATCCCCCCAGCTCGATGCAGGCCTCGATGATGGCGGCGGCCAGCTCCTCCGCCCGCTCCACCGTCTCCGGCGAGCGGTCGTCCAGGAGGATCAGCGGGTGGAGGTTGCCGTCGCCGGCGTGGAAGACGTTGGCCACCCGCAGGCCGTGCCGCGCCGCCAGCGCCTGGATGCGGGCCAGGGCCTCCCCCAGCCGGGTCCGGGGCACCACGCCGTCCTGGACCAGGTAGCCGAGGCTGATGTGGCCGACGGCGGAGAAGGCGCTCTTGCGCCCCTTCCACAGGCGCATGCGCTCGGCCTCGTCCCGGGCGAGGCGGACCGCCTGGGGCCCCGAGCCCTCGATGACCGCCATCAGGCGCCGGAGGTCGGCCTCCACCTCGTCCCGCGGCCCGTCGAGCTCGACGATCAACACCGCGCCCGCGTCCCGCGGGTAGCCGGCGCCGACGGCGGCCTCGGCGGCCTCGATGGCCAGGCGATCCATGATCTCCATGGCCGCCGGCAGGAGCCCCGCGGCCACCACCGCGCTGACGGCGTCCCCCGCCTGCTCCAGGCGCTGGTAGGCCGCCAGCACGGTCCGCACCGCCTCCGGGCGGGGCAGCAGCCGGACGGTCACCTCGACCACCACCCCGAACTGGCCCTCGGCGCCCGTGAAGAGCCCCGGCAGGTCCGGGCCCGCCACGTCGAGGCTCGCACCGCCCACCTCCACCGTCTCGCCCGTGGCCAGCACGACCTTCATGCCGAGCACGTGGTTCGCGGTCATCCCGTACTTCAGGCAGTGGGCGCCACCGGAGTTGAACGACACGTTGCCCCCGATGGTGCAGATCACCTGGCTCGAGGGGTCGGGCGCGTAGTAGAGCCCGTAGGGGGCGGCCGCCTTGCTGATCTGCAGGTTCACCACGCCAGGTTCGACCACCGCCAGCCGCTGGTCAGGATCCAGGTGCAGGATGCGGTTCATGCGGTTCAGGGCGATGACGATCCCGCCGGGTACGGGCACCGCGGCTCCGGAGAGGCTGGTGCCGCTGCCCCGGGCGACGAAGGGCACGCCGTGCTCCCGGCACAGCCGCACCGTCGCCGCCACCTGCTCCCGGGACGTGGGCAGCACCACCGCCAGCGGCCGGGCCCGGAAGACCGTCAACCCGTCGCACTCGTAGGCCGCCAGCTGGGCCGGGTCCGTATGCATCGCCCCCGGCGGGTAGAGTCGCCGCAGTGCGGCGAGGAAGGCCGCCGTCCGCCCCGCCTCCATGGCCATCGCCCCCGCTCCGGGGTTCGTCGTCTCGCCGTCCGCCTTTGGGGGAATTCGCCGTCGGTGGCATCTCGCCTTAGGAATTCTTAATTCCTTGTGATCGACCGAGTTCCTGGTGCCGCCGCGGCGCTGGGCCGGTGCCGCCGCGCCGCGCGGCGGCCGGTCGGTGGCCCCAGGGCGGTCCGGGCAACAGCCCTGGCGGACGAACGCGGCCCTGCGGCGCCGGTAGGAACGGGGTCGTGGGGCCGCGAAATCAGCGACGGCGATCCGGCACCGGCGCGGGAGACGGAGGCGGTGCCGTGGCCTGGCCGCGGCGGAACGGGGGCGGTGCCGTGTTCGACGGCGACGGCATCCGGGTGCTCCAGCAGGTGGCGACGCCCGGCCTCGATGCGGTGGCCCAGCTCTTCACGTACCTGGGCAGCGAGTACTTCTACATGCTGGTCCTGCCCTTCGTGTACTGGTGCCTGGACCGGCGGCGCGGCCACCAGCTGGCCTTCCTCTTCCTCGCGTCGATGTGGCTCAACGGGTTCCTGAAGGATCTGGCCAACCTGCCGCGGCCCTCGGCCCTCTTCGACGGGGTGCGCGTGCTGGTGCGGGAGACGAGCCCGGGCTTCCCCTCCGGCCACGCCCAGGGCGCCATGACGCTGTTCGGCTACCTGTGGCTCGAGTACCGCGTCCGCTGGTGGCGCGCGGTGGCGCCGGCGCTGATCGCCCTGATCGCCTTCTCGCGGCCCTACCTGGGCGTGCACTACCTGGGGGACACCCTGGGCGGACTGGCCATCGGGGCGGCCGTGGTGGCCGCCTTCCGCTGGGGGTTCCGGCGGGGACTGGGCGGGGCCTGGCCACGCCGCCGCAAGCGGGTGGCGACCGTGGTGGTCCCCCTGCTGCTCCTGCCGCTCTACGGCGAGTCCGTCGCCTACCAGACCCTGGGCTTCCTCATGGGGTTCCTGGCCGGCGACCTCGACGCCTTCGCGGCCTTCCCCTTGCGCACCCCGGCGCCGGCGCGGGTGGCCATCGCCCGGTGGGTGGTGGGCATGGCCGGCTTCGCCGCCCTCTATGCCCTCCACGGGGCGCTGATCCCCAACGGGCTGCCAGAACTCCCCGGCTACGCCCTGCTGGGCCTCTGGGTGACCGCCGGGGCGCCCTGGTGTTTCCACCGCCTGGGGCTGGCGGACCCGTCGGCGCGGACCGCGGCAGCAGGGAGCCCGGCGGCGGGGCCGGGCGATGCCCCCGCCGGCGCCGGGCCGGCCGGGTCCGAGGGCGCCGATCCGGACGGGCTCCCCGGCGCGTCGGGCCGCCCGATGCGAGGCGGCGGGCCGGCCGGCGGGCGACCGGCTCAGCGGCTGGGGCGGCTCGCCCTCGGATTGCTGGCCGCCGCGGTGGTGGGCAGCGTCCTCGCCCGGCCGCCGGTGCCCCGGGAGGCGTTCGGCCCGATGGCCGGGCCGTCCCCCGACCGGCCGCTGCCGCTGGTCATCGCCCATCGGGGCGGGGATCGGCGCCCCGAGAACACGCTGGCCAGCTTCCGGTACGCCGCGGCGCTGGGCGCGGACTGGGTGGAGCTGGACGTCCACCGCATCGCCGACGGCGCCCTGGTGGTGCTCCACGACGAGACCGTCGACCGGACCACCGACGGCTCCGGCGACGTCCACGCCATGACGCTGGAGCAGGTGAAGGCCCTGGATGCCGGGTACCGCTGGACGCCCGACGGCGGCCGCACCTACCCCTACCGCGGCCGGGGGCTGAGGATCCCCACCCTGGAGGAGGTCCTCGCGGCGCTGCCCCGCCAGCGGCTGCTGATCGAGCTCAAGGACGACGATCCCCGGCTGGCCGAGGACGTGGCCCGCACGCTGCGGGAGCACGGCGCCACCCGGCGCGTGATGGTGGCCTCCTTCCACGACCGCACCCTGCGCCACTTCCGCGCGGTGGCGCCCGAGGTGCCCACCAGCCTCGCCAGCGGGGAGGCGCTGCGGTTCGTGGTGGCGCAGCGGCTCGGCCTGACGCCCTTCCTGCGGCCGCCGGGGGTGGCGTTGCAGGTGCCCGAGTACCACGGCCCCCTCAAGGTCTTCGCGGCGGGACTCGTCCGTCTCGCCCACGACCGCGGGCTGGAGGTCCACGCCTGGACGGTCAACGACCCCCGCAAGATGGAGCAGCTCTTCCTCGCCGGGGCCGACGGGATCGTGACGGACCGGCCGGACCTGGCCCTGGCGGTGCGGTCCCACCTGTTCGGGCCCCCGGGCGCGGGCGGGGCCGCGGACGCCGGCCGTGCGCCCGCCGGGGGGCGCCGGCCGCGGCCGGGGCTTCACCCGGATCCAGGCTCCGTGGGCTCCACCGCCTTCGCGCCGGTCGGCGCCGTCCGCGACCGCGCAAGCAGCCGCTGAACCGTGGCCCCCACCAGCCGATCCCGCAGGCCCGTGGGCAGCCAGCGCAGGAGGCGGATCTGCCGGGCGTGGCCCGGCGGCGCCACCAGGTAGCGGGACCGCGGCCGCCGCGCCGTGAGGGCGTGGACCACGGCCTCGGCCACCACCTCGGGCGCCAGACCCCGCCGGGCGTTGCGCTCGGCGACCCGGGTCATGGCCGCCACCGCGGCCTGGTAGACGGGGGCCGCATCCGGTGGCGGCGGGAGCAGGGAGCGCCGGGCGACCTCCACCGAGCGGGCCCAGATGGGCGTGGCCACCGCCGCCGGCTCGATGAGGCACACCTGGATGCGCCAGGGGGCCAGCTCGATGCGCAGCGCGTCGGCCAAGGCCTCCAGGGCGAACTTGGAGGCCGCGTAGGGACCCATGAAGGGCAGGGCGACCAGGCCGGCGACGGAGCCCATGAGCACGAGGCGCCCCCGCCCGCGGCGCAGGGCCGGCAGCAGCGCCCGCGTGACGGCCACCACGCCCACCACGTTGACCTCCAGCTGGTGGCGCCACACCGCCTCGGGGACGAGCTCCACCGGCCCGGCGGCGGCGATGCCGGCGTTGTTCACCAGCCCCTGCAGCCCGGCCGCCCCCGTCCATCGATCCACCGCCTCGGCCGCGGCCCGCACGTGGGCCGGGTTCGTCACGTCCAGCAGGACCGGTTCGACCGCCGGCCCGGCGGCCTGCCGCAGGGCGCGGCCGTCGGCCTCCCGGCGCACGCCCGCCAGGACCCGCCAGCCCCGCTGGGCCAGGGCCAGGGCGGTGGCCCGGCCGATGCCGCTGCTGGCGCCGGTGATCAGGACCGTGGGCACCCCCCATCCCTCCCGTGCCGCACCGGCGGGCCCCGCGCCCCGGGTCCATCCGAGGTCCCTAGGTGGTGGCGGCGCGGTCCGCCAGGTCCTGGAGCGTGTCGGCCACCAGCGACCGCACCAGCTCCACCTTGAACCCGCTTCCGGCCAGCGGCCGGGCCCCTTCCACGGCCCGCTCCCCGGCCTCCCAGGCCGTCGCCCCGTCGAGGGCGCGCCCCCGCAGCCACGCCTCGACGGCCTCGAGGCGCCAGGGCTTCAGGGCGACGCCGCCCAGCGCCAGCCGCACCGCCCCCACCACGGGACCCGGCGCCCAACGGACCCAGGCCGCGAGGCTGACCAGCGCGAACTGCCACACCCGCCGATCCATGACCTTGCGGTACGTGCTGGCGGAGGGCTCGGCAAGCGGTGGCAGGACCACGGCCGTCACCAACTCGTCGGGCCGGCGGACGGTCAGACCCGGCGCCCCGGCCGTCGGCCGGCCGGTGAAGTAGGCGTCCACCGGCACGCGGCGCCGCGTGATGCGCCCCGCTTCCCACCGGGCCAGCTCTACCTCCGCCCCCAGCGCCGTCAGGGCGACGGCGGGATCCGAGGGATGGACGGCCCCGCAGCCCTCCCCGGGCTCCCCCGGGCCGTGGCCGAAGATGGCCTGGAAGGGCGCCGCCGCCTCGGGCGCCGCGCAGCTGCAGTGGTCGTCGCCGGCGAAGCGGCACGGCAACCCGCTGCGGTAGTGCCAGCAGCGCACCCGCTGCTCGAGGTTGCCGCCCAAGGTCGCCCGGTTGCGCAGGGCCGGCGTCGCCGAGGCCGCCGCGGCTTCCGCCAGCGCCTGGTACGCGGGCGGCAGGGCGCCGGCGCGCGCCAGCTCCGAGAGGGTGACCAGGGCGCCGATGCGCCACCCGCCTTCGGCGTCCGGCCCCATGCCCTGGAGGGCGTCGAGGCGCCCGATGTCCAGCAGGCGCGACGGCTGGCGCCGATGCCGTCGCCACAGGGTCAGGAGGTCGGTGCCGCCCGCCAGCACCACGGGCCGCGGGTCCCCCGTCGCCGCCGGACCCCCGGCGAGGACGGCCAGGGCCTCCTCCAGGGTTCGCGCCCGCGCGTAGGCCGGGGCGCCGGCGGCCGTCCCCGACGGATCCGGCGGGACGCCGTGCTCGGCAGCCGCCATCCGGTCCGCCTCCGTGGCCGTCCCCCGCTCCGAGCCCCGTTCCGCCCTCACCGGCCCTCACCTCCTCCAGCCGCGCCGCCGTCCGCCGGGCGTCGGGGTCGCCGGCGCCCGTCGGGCCCGATGCCGTGCCGCCGGAGCAGCTCCAGCACCCGCGCCCGGGTCAGGGGCAGCTCCCGTACGGGGATGCCCGTCGCGTGGTAGAAGGCGTTGGCGATGGCCGCCGCCGTGGGGATGATGGGCGGCTCGCCCGCCCCCTTGACGCCCAGGTTGTTGCCGTGGGGGTCGGGGTCGTCGGTGAAGGCCACGTGCAGCCGCGGGACGTCGGCCACGGTGGGCACCCGGTAGTTCTCCAGGTTCGCGTTGAGCACCCGGCCGCTGACGGGGTCGACGACCCGCTCCTCGAACAGGGCGAAGCCCAGGCCCTGGATCATGCCGCCCTCCATCTGGGCCGTGGCCGTCAGGGGGTTGACCACCCGCCCGATGTCGTGGACCGCCCACAGGTCCAGGACCCGCACCTCGCCGGTGGCGGGGTCCACCTCGATCTCGGCGAACTGGGCGCCAAAGGTGTGGATGGCGTACTCGTCGGGGTTGGGACCGCGGCTCCCCCGGCCGGTGATCACGTACTGCCCCAGGGTCTTGCCGAGCTCCGCCAGGTCGACGCCGCGGTCCGGGGCGCCCCGGACCTGCACCCGTCCCGGAGGAACCAGCTCCAGGTCGCGGGGGTCGGCCTCCAGCAGCCCCGCCGCCAGCTCCACGACCTGCCGCGCCGCGTCGGCGGCCGCGGAGCGCACCGCCGGGCCCACGGACGGCACCGTCATGCTGCCGGCACTGATGGGCGCGTAGGGCCCGCCGTCGGTGTCGCCCAGGAGCACCCGCACCCGCTCGATGGGCACGCCCAGCTCCTCGGCGGCGATCTGCGCCAGCACCGTGCGGGTGCCGGTGCCGATGTCCTGGCTGGCCGTCACCACGGTGACCGTGCCGTCGGGGTGGATGCGCACCTCCGCCTGGGCCGGCGGCCCGCCGGCGCCGCCCCAGATCTGGCTGGCCATGCCGATGCCGCGCAGCTTCGGCCGGCGGGCTCCCGCGCGGACCGAAGCCGCCGCCGGCGTCGCGGGGCCGCCCCCTGCGAACCCGTCGGCCCGCTCGCCCCGGTCCGGCGCGGCGAGCGCCCTGCCCGCCGCGGCCGCGCCGGCGCCGCCACGCCCCGGCCCCGGGGCCGGTTCGTCCGCCCCGGCCCCCTCCGCCGCCGAGGGCCCCAGCGGCGGCCGGCGCCGCTTCGCCTCCCAGCCCGCCATGGCCGCGCCCAGGGCGTACGCCTTCCGCAGCCCCTTGGAGGAGTAGGGCCGACCGCTGGTGGGGTCGACGTCGGTGTGGTTCCGCAGGCGCAGCTCGATGGGATCCAGCTCGAGGCGCCGGGCCAGCTCGTCCATCAGCACCTCCAGGGCCACGGTGCCCTCCACGTACCCGGGGGCGCGGAAGGCCGACGCCGGCCCCGTGTTGGTGTGGACGGGCACCTCCACGGTGCGCACGTTGGGGCAGGCATACAGCTGCCGGGCCGGCCCGCCGATGGCCCCCGGGCTGCCCATCACCCCCACCGCCGCGTAGGCCTCCAGGTCGATGGCCACCAGCCGGCCGTCGGCGGTGGCGCCCAGCTTGAGGCGCTGCAGGGTGCTGTGGCGGTTGCCCGCCGCCAGGTTCTCCTCCTCGCGGTCCAGCACGCACCGCACCGGCCGGCCCAGCTGGCGGCTGAGGATGCCGGCCAGCACCGTGTACTTGTGCAAGCCGTTCTTGCTGCCGAACCCGCCGCCCATGTGCTCCTTGACCACCCGCACCCGGTGGACGGGCAGGCCGAACAGCTGGGCGAACCGGTCCCGCACCCCGAAGATGTGCTGGGTCGAGTCGTAGATGGTCACCTTGTCGGGCTGCCAGTCCACCACGCTGCCATGGGTCTCCATGCAGTTGTGCAGCTGCACCGGGGTGCGGAAGGTGCCCTCGACCACCACCGCCGCCTGGCGCAGGCCGGCCTCCACGTCGCCGCGGCTGTAGCGAGCCGCGCGGTCCCAGCGCACGTTGCCCTGCGGACGAACCGGCGGCGCGTCGGGCTTCATCGCCTCCTCCAGGCCGACCACGAAGGGCAGCGGATCGTACTCCACCTCGAGGGCCGCCGCCGCGGCGCGGGCCGTGGCCAGGTCCCGGGCCGCCACCACCGCCACCTCGTCGCCGTGGTACCGCACCACCGGGTTGAGGACGCGGTCGCCCTCCCGGCCCCACGGGATGGGCGGGCAGTTCTCGTGGGTCAGCACCGCCAGCACCCCGGGGATGGCCAGGGCGCGCTCCGTGCGGATGGCGCGGATGCGGGCGTGGGGGTAGGGGCTGCGCACGATCACCGCGTGGACCATGCCGGGCAGGCGCACGTCGTGGGTGTAGCGCGCCCGTCCCGTCACCTTCTCCCAGGCGTCGACCCGGGTCTGGGGCCGGCCGACGTAGCGCAGCGCGGCCCCATCGGGCAGGGGGCCGGCGGGATCGTCTTCCACCACGACGTACCGCTCCTGGACCCGGCCCTCGAACTCGAACCGGGTCTTAACGAGCCGGGGCACCCCGCGTCCCCCCTTCCCCGTCGGCGGCGCCGTCCGCGGAGCCGTCGTCCCCGCGGCGGCTCGCCGCCGTCTCCGCCGCACCCGCCATCGCCGCCGCCCGGAGGGCCGCCTTGACGATGCGCGGGTAGGCGCCGCAGCGGCACAGGTTGCCCGCCAGGGCGGCCCGCACCTGCTCGGGGGTCGGCCGGGGCTCCCGGTCCAGCAGCGCCTTGACCGCCATGATCTGGCCCGGCGTGCAGAAGCCGCACTGCAGGGCGTCCTCGGCGACGAATGCCTCCTGCACGGGGTGGAGCCGGTCCCCCCGCGCCAGTCCCTCCACCGTCTCGACCCGCCCGCCGTCGCAGGCCGCCGCCAGCACGAGACAGCTGTAGACCAGCGCTCCGTCGAGGATCACGCTGCAGGCGCCGCAGTTGCCCTCCTCGCAGCCGATCTTGGTCCCGGTCAGCCCCAGGCGGTCCCGGAGGAACGTGGCCAGGGTCTCCGTGGCGGGCACCTCGCCCACCCAGGTCTCGCCGTTGACCTCGAGCCGGACCGCCACCGACGGGTGGAAGGCCGTCGCCGGCAGCCCCGGCGCAGCGACCTGGGGGCTGCGGCCGCCCTCCCCCCGCGGTGCCCCGCCTTCCGCCCCCGGTCCATCGGGCCGGCCGTCGATCCGTCGCTCCTCGTCGCGCAACGTAGGCCATCGCCTCCCCATCGCCGCCGTCCCATCCCCCGCGCCGGCCGTCGGTCCCGGCCCCGGTCGGCGGCTCGCGACCCTGCGGCGGGGCGGCCCGCCCGCCGCGACGCCTGGGGCGGGCGGCGCATCGCGGGCCGGGCCCTTGCCCTCTGCCCCGGGCCGCCTGCCGGCCCGCCGCCCCGCGGCGCGCCGCCGCGACGCGCGCCTTCTTCCCCGCGGGCCTGCACCGACACCTCGGGCGCGGACGCAATCGGCATCAATCGCCCGCAGCGCCGCCACCTCGGCGTCCCCTAGAGGATGCCCGGCCCGCCGGGCGGCCTCGGCCCGCCCCGCGGGCCGCCGCCGCCTACCGCCCCTGCGCCGCCGGCTACCGCCCCTTCCACTGGGGGGCGCGCTTCTCCAGGAAGGCCTGCATGCCCTCCTTCTGGTCCTCCGTCGCGAAGAGGCTGTAGAACAGCCGCCGCTCGAACTCCAGCCCGGCGCCCAGGGGCGTCTCGTAGGCCTGCAGCACGGCCGCCTTGGCCATCTGCACGGCCAGGGGCGGCATCCCGGCGATGGCGTGGGCCAGGCGCAGGGCCTCGGGCAGGCACTGCTCGTCGGGCACCACCTTGGTCACCAGACCCCAGGCCTCCGCCTCCCGGGCCGGGATCATGCGTCCCGTGAGGATGGCCTCCATCGCCTTGTACTTGCCCGCCACCCGCGTCAGCCGCTGGGTGCCCCCGGCGCCCGGCATCACGCCGATCTTGATCTCCGGCTGGCCGAACTGGGCCGACTCGCCCGCCACGATGAGGTCGCAGCCCATGGCCAGCTCGAACCCGCCGCCCAGGCAGTAGCCCTGGACCGCGGCGATGACGGGCTTGCGGATGCGCCAGAGGCGTTGCCAGGTCCCCAGCAGGTCGTCGCCCGTCACCTCCGCCAGGCCCTTGTCCGCCATCTCGGCGATGTCGGCGCCGGCGGCGAAGGCGCGCTCGTTGCCCGTCAGCACCATGCAGCGGATGGCGGGATCGCGGTCGAAGGCGCTCAGGGCGTCGGCCAGCTCCTCGATCAGCGCCCGGCACAGGGCGTTCAGCACCTTCGGCCGGTTGAGCCGGACGATCCCCACCGGCCCGTCGGTCTCGACCACGAGGTATCCGTCGCCCGAGCTCCGCCCATCCCCCGTCGCGGTCAAGGCGGCTCACCTCCGCCCCTTCATTCGCCTGGGAAGAACCGGTTCCCTGCGTACGCCTCCGTCGCCCCTCGGCGGAACGGACCGCGGCTCGCCGGCGCCCGTTCTGCTATCATGAGCAAGGCGCCTTACGCCGGGGCTCCCACGCCCTCCAGCGGCGTCCGGCGCGCCCGGTCGGCCGGCGTCCCTCGGCGCGGGCCGCCGGAGGTCGCGGCCAAGGCGCGCCCCGTCCCACCCATGCGGGGAGGAACGACCCGTGAGCACCGGCAAGCGCGAGCGCAACGCACCAGCAAACCCTGCACCGGGCGCCGCCGGCCTCCCGCCGGAGGCGACGTCCGATGGCGCCGCGCCCGGTGGGGCCCCCTTCCTCGAGGCCCTCTTCGGGGAGGTCGGGACGCGGGCCGGTTCGACCGACGACGGCGCGGGTGCCCCGGGCACGCCGTCCACCGGGACCGCCGCGGCCGGCGCCGCCCGCCGCCCGACGATGCCACCGGGGACGGGCCCGCGGGCACCGTGGACCTTCCTCCCCCGCACCTGGCTCGAGCCCGCAGCCGGCCCGTCGAGCCCCTGGCGCATCGAGGAGGGTCTGTCGCCGCGGCCCCTGACGCCCTACTCCGCCGCCCTGTGGCAGGAGACGCTGCCCACGCTCACCGCCCGCATCAGCCGGGACCTCTCCCTGCCCAGCGACGGTGTCGACCTAGCCGTGGACGAACACGGCCGGCTGCTCGGCCGCCCGCACCCGGTGGGCCGTGCACCGGGGGTCTTGACCTGGCGGGCGGCCCGCCACGGCTGGACGGCGGGCCGCCAGGCGGCAACGCTGGTGCGCTGGTGGGATGAGGCCGGCCCCCGCACCCTGCTGGCCGACGCTGGCGAGCTGCGGCTGCGGGTGATCCCCCTCGAGCGCCAGGACCCCGGCGATCCCGCGACTGCCCGGGAGTGGCGGCGGGTGCTGGAACGCTGCCGGGAGATCTGGCTGACCCACCTCGACCGCATGCTGCGGCTGGAAGCGTTGGCCACCTTGAGTTTCTGGCAGCTGGAGGCGTTGCTTGACGCCTTCCGCCTGCCGGGGTCGCCGCGGGCCGCCGACCTGGTCCCCGTGCCGGGGGTGGTCGCCGAGATCCCCCAGCGCCTCTGGCACCTGGCCGCCCGCGGGCGGGAAGACCCGGCGGTGACCGCCGTCTTCACGGAGCCTCCCTATCATTCGCGCCTCTCCCGCCTCGCCGCCGGGGTCCGGCCCGGGCTCGACCGCTCGGTCGCCGCGTCCCCGACGCAGGCGGCGCACCCTGCGCCCTTCTTCGCGCTCTGGCACCAGTTCCTCGAGCGTTACGGCTATGTGGCCTGGCCGGCCGCCGAGCTGGCGGCGCCGACCTGGGCCGAGGACCCCGAGCCGGTACTGGCCCTGCTGGCCCGGTTCTTCCACGACCGCCGCCTCAGCCCCATCGCCGACGAGATCAACGCCCGCAGGCGCCAGCAGGCCCTCGAGGCGACCATCGCCCGCCACCTCGCCCGCCGCCCGGTGGACCGCGGGCGCATCGCGGAGACGCGACGGCTGGCCGAGGTCACCGTCCGGGTGGCCGCGGAGATGGGCTATCACATGCTGGTCTTGCGCTCGTGGTGGCGCCGGGCGGTGCTGGGGGCCGGTCGCGCCCTGGCCGCCCGGGGCCTGTTGGAGGAACCGGCCGCCGTGTGGCGGCTGACGCCGCACGAACTGGAGGCTGCGCTGGCGGCCGCCGGGACTCGGGGGGCGCCAGGCAGAGGGCCGGGCGGCGGCCCCGACGATCCGCCCTCCGCCGCCTTCGGAGCCGACGGGATCGAACACGGCCCCACTCACGGGGCCAACGCCGACTCGCCCGCCGGCGGCGTCGACGCCGCCGGCGGGACCCGGCAGGGGTCGACGGGCGCGGGCGGCCGCTCGCCCGTCGACGGCCCAGGGGGCCGGCGCGGCGCCGAGGGCGACGAACCGGACGACGCGCTCCGGGAGCAGGCCCGGCGGCGGGCCAATGCGATCTTTCGCTATGCCGGCATCGCGTACTTCGCGCTGCTGGCCCTGATCCCGGTGATCATGGCTCGCCAGGGCGTACTCTGGATCGGTCTCGTGGAGATGGCACGGCTGCTGGTGGAGGTCGTGCTGATCTTCGCGCCGGTGGCGGCGGTGGCAGCGGCGGTCCTCCTGGGCCGGCGGCGCAGGAGCGGCCGCGGGGACCGCAACACCAAGGCATGACGGCCGGCGACCCCTGGCTGCCGGCGATCCGCTCCGCTCACCGCGGCGCCAGGTGCCCGCTCCGCTCGAGGCCCGCCCGCACCAGGTGGGCCAGGCTCTCTTCCTCCAGCCGGCCGATCATCTGCTCCAGGGTCGGCCCGGCGCACGCCCAGTTGTCCTTGGCGGAGTCGTAGCAGTACAAGAGCCAGCCCTCGGGGCAGTGGTAGATCTCCACCCGCCCGGGCCGGGTGAAGGGTTCGATCCGCGCCACCAGGTCGCCGGTGAAGCGCAGGCGATCCCCCAGCGCGGACACGTCGGGCGCCACCCGCCGCACCTCCGCGACCACCGTCGCCGATGCCGGGTCACGGGCCGGATGGGAGAGCTGCACTTCCTGCGGTTCCATGGTCTGCCGCTCCTTCCCCGACCTCCGCGCGGAAGAACCCGGTCAGGATGGCGGCCAGCCGCTCGAGCCCCTCCACCAGCCGCGGGCCGGGCCGGCCGAACAGGGCCTCGGGCAGCGGCACCACCCGCCCCTGGCGCACGGCCGCGAGCCGCTCCCACCCGGCGCGCGCCGCCACCCGCCGGGGATCCATGTGCCCTTGCAGGGTCCCGCACCAGCAGAGCAGGATCGCGTCGGGCTCCCGCTCCAACACCGCGCCGGGGTCGACGACCCCGCTGGTGCGGTCGAGGTCGGCGAAGATATTCTCCCCGCCCACCATCTCGGCCATGTCGGTGAACCAGCTGTGCCGACCCGGTGTGATCAGTGGCCGCGGCCACCACTCCAGGAACAGCCGCCACGGGCGCCCGCGGCGAGCGACCAGGGCCGCCATGCGGCGGCGGACGGCCGCGGCCCGTTCCTCCAGCTGGCGAACCAGGTGCCGGCCCCGCGGGCCGCAGCCGGCGGCGTCGGCCACCGCCTGGATCGAGGCCAGGACCTCCGGCCATCGCCGGGGATCCAACACCAAGTGGGGGAGGCCGCGACGGCGCAGGGCCTCGACGTTCCGCTCCATGCCGGGGACGCTCAAGGAGGCGAGGACCAGGTCGGGCTTCAAGGCCGCCACCCGGTCCACGTCGATGGTCAGGTCGGGACCGACCCGCGGCAGGCGCGCCACCTCGGGCGGGTAGTCGGAGTGGTCGTCGACCCCCACCACCTGGGGACCGAGGCCCAGGGCGAAGGCGATCTCGGTGTTGCTCGGCGCCAGCGACACGATGCGCATGCGCACTCCTCCCCCGCCGTCGGCCCGCCGCTGGCGCTGCGGGGCGGCGCCTCGGGCTTCCCGCCCATGCCGGCACCGCCGAACCGCCCCAGCCCCTCGGTCCCGCCGCCCGCGCCGGCCGTGGCGCCGCCCGGCCGCGGGCCGGCTCCCCTCATCCGGCCAGTTCCAGCTGGGGGGCGATGCCCTGCAGCGCCTCGATCACGTTGGCGATGTGCTGATCCAGCGGCACGCCGAGGTCCTCGGCGCCGCGGATCACGTCCTCGCGGTTCACACCGCGGGCGAAGGCCTTGTCCTTGAACTTCTTCTTCACCGACTTGACCGTCAGGTCGGCCAGCCCGTTGGGGCGCACCAGGGCGCAGGCGATGACGAAGCCCACCAGCTCGTCCACGGCGTACAGCGCCTTCTCCATGCGCGTCTGGCGCGGCACGCCGGTGTGGTCGCCGTGGGACAGGATCGCCCGGATGATCTCCTCGGGCCAGCCCCGCTCGCGCAGGATCTCGGCACCGCGGAAGGGGTGGTCCTCGAGGGACGGGTATCGGTCGTAGTCCAGGTCGTGGAGCAGACCGGTGATGCCCCACTTCTCCTCGTCTTCGCCGTAGAGGCGGGCGTAGTAGCGCATGGCCGCCTCCACCCCCAGGGCGTGTTTGATCAGGTGGGGGGACTTGGTGTACTCGGTCAAGAGCTCCCAGGCAGCCTGCCGATCGAAGGTCTGCTGCGTCGACTCGGCCATCGCCATCCCTCCCATCGCCAACCAGCATAGCGCCAAGGAGGGACGGGGGCCAGTCCCGTCGCTGCCGCGCGGGCGGACGCGGGCCGCCGTGCCCCAGCGCCCCTCCTCCACCGGCTAGCCGCCGATGGCGTACATCGCCCGCTGGGGCTTGACGAACCCCTTCTGATCGATCAGATGCCCGCGCCACTTGACCCAGACGGCCCGGCGGATGGCCGCCGCCAGGGTCGCGTCGTCGGCCCCGCCGCGCAGCAGCTCGCGCAGGTCGAACTCCTCGACGGCGAACAGGCAGTTGCGGATCTTGCCGTCGGCCGTCAGGCGGATGCGGTCGCAACTGGCGCAGAAGGGCTGGGTCACCGAGGCGATGATGCCGAAGGTGCCCCGCCCGTCGGCGAAGCGGTAGAGGCGGGCGGGGTCGGCGGGGTCGTTGTTCACCGGCTCCACGGGTGCGATGCGCTGCGCCTGTTCGAGGATCTCCGCGGCGGTGTAGACCAGCTCCCGGGTCCACACGTTGGAACCGTCAAGGGGCATGAACTCGATGAACCGCACGGTGAGCTCCACGGGCTGTTCCCGGGCCCAGCGCAGGAAGGTCTCCACCTCGCCGTCGTTGATCCCGCGCATCACCACCGCGTTGATCTTGATCGGCCCAAGGCCCGCGGCGGCGGCCGCGGCGATGCCCTCCAGCACGCGATCGAGCTCGTCCCGCCGCGTGAGCTGGCGAAACCGGTCCCGGTCCAGGGAGTCCAGGCTGATGTTGATGCCGCTCAGGCCCGCCGCCTTGAGCGCCGCCGCCTTCTGGGGCAGGAGGAACCCGTTGGTCGTCATGCTGACGGACCGGATGCCCGGGATCCGCACCAGGCGGGCGACCAGCTCCTCGACGCCGGGCCGCAGCAACGGCTCGCCGCCCGTCAGGCGGATCTTCTCCACCCCCATGGCGGCGCAGAGGCGCACGACCCGCTGGATCTCGTCGAAGGTCAGGATCTCCTCGCTCGGGATCCAGGGGATGTCGCCCTCCGGCATGCAGTACACGCAGCGGAAGTTGCACCGGTCCGTCAGCGAGATGCGCAGCTTCCGCACCACCCGGCCGAACCGGTCGACCAGCGGGCCGGTGGTGGGCATCCCCGGCGGCGCCGGGTCCGTCGCCCGGCTGACCACCGTCCGCACCGCCGCGGCGGCCGGTTCAGGCCCCCCCAGTGTCATGGGCTCACCCCCAGGCGGGTACGGGGCCGGGTTCGTCCGGTGAGGGATCCGGCCCCCGACCGCTCCGTCCCTTCCATTCGGAGACCATGGGGGCGGTTCCTGTCAACCGGCTCCCGCCGGCTCCACGTCAACCCAAGATCCGTCCGACCTGCACCGGTCGCGTCCCACCGGAGGGGGCGTTCACGCCTCCGGGACGACAACCCCTCCCTTCAGGCGGACCACCCGTTGGAATGCCCTGGCCAGGCCGAGGTCATGAGTGACGAACAGGACGGTCATGCCGAAGCGGTCCGCCAGGTCGTGGATGAGGCGCATCACGTCGCGTTCGGAATCCTCGTCCAGGTTCCCGGTCGGCTCGTCGGCCAGCAGCAGCGTGGGGTGGTTGATCAGGGCCCGGGCGATGCAGACCCGCTGCTGTTCTCCGCCGGAGAGTTGGGCGGGCAGGTGGTTCAAGCGGTGGCCCAACCCGACCAGCTCGAGCAGCTCCCGGGCCCGCTCCCTGGGATCGTAGCCCACCTTCCAGGGCACGCAGGGCAGCATGACGTTCTCGAGCGCGGTCAGGGTCGGGATCAGGTGGTATTGCTGGAACACGAACCCGACGTGCTGGAACCGGAACCGTGCCAGATCGGCAGGCCGCGTCGCGGTCACGTCCACTCCGGCGGCGCTCACCCGCCCCTCGTTGGGTGGTTGCAGCCCGGCGATGATGGAGAGGAGCGTGGACTTGCCCGACCCGGAATGGCCCACCAGGGCCACCTTCTCCCCCCGCTCGAGGACCAGGTCCACCCCCTTGAGGACGTCGACCTGGGTGTCACCGATGCGGTAGGACTTGGTGAGCCCCTCCACCACCAGCGCCTTTTCGCCTGCGGGCCCCTGCGGGTTCCCGTCGCGGCCCGCCCCAGGTGCCAAGCCCGTTCGGTCGTTCACATCGACGGCTCCTTTCCCCATTCCGATTCCGACCGGTCGCCAGGAGCCGGCCCTGCGCCGTCCCCGGACCCGGATTCCCGTCGCGAGGTTGCCGGCGACGCCGCGCGGTGCACACCGCGTCACCGGATGCCGCCTGCTGCGATCAGCGCCACGGCGGCTCCCAGGAGCGCCAGCACGCCGGCCCAAAACGCCCACCGCCACCACCGCCCGTCCCGCAGCACCTGTCCGGCCTCCACCCCCGCCAGCGCCTGCCAGCCCCACGATCGCAGTTCCAGCAGGGCACTGAGCCACCCCGTCAGCGCCCCGAGCCCCACCGGCACCAGCCACACCCACAGCGCCGTTCGCCAGGCTTGCAGGCCGCCGGTCCCATACAATAGCCCGACCACGCCCATCCCCAGCAGGTCGCCTGCCACGCCCGCCAAAAGCCCCAGCAGCGCTCCCTCCGCCACCATCAGCCGCCCGATCCACCCCCGCGGCCACCCCAGCGCGTGCAGCAGCGCCCGCTCCTGCCGGTGGTCGATGGCGTTCTGGCGAATCAGATCAAAGGCCGTCACCGCCGCCACCACCAGCGCCACCACCCCGAGGGCGTACTGGATCGGCCCGACCTTCGGCGCCGCGTATTCGCCCGTGATGGTCGTGTACAGCACCCCCCGCAGGTGCAGGGCGATGTGACTCAAGAGCAGGATCAGGCCCGTCGGCAGGGCCACGGCGAGCCCCGTCAAGAGCGTCCGCCCCGGCCGCCCGAACAGGCTCGCCACCGCCAGCGGCACGATCCCACTCCCCGGCAGCACCCGCCGCCCCGGGGCCACATCGCCCCACCGCACCGCCTCCCCGGGCGTCACATCCCGCACCGCCCACCCCGCCGCCACCATGGCCGGCAGGTACAGCACCGGCCCCGCCAGCAGGATCAAGCCCACCGCGCCCGCGGGCAGCCCCCCCACCGCCGCCGCCAGCGCCGCCATCAGCCCCACCGCGCCACCGAGCAGCGCCTGTTCTCCCACCGCCAGCCGCCCCAGCGCCCGCCCCGGCCAACCCACCGCTGCCGCCACCCCCAGCTCCCGCCGCCGGGCGGTGATCCCCGTCAGGGCCGTGGCGACCGCATACAGCAACCCCACCACCAGCGCCACCACCACGAAGGCCCCGTGGCCAAACTCCGCCTGCTCCACCGCCGTCACCGCACCCGACAGGTCGAGCCACACGTCTTCCACCCAGCCCAGGGCCGGGTGACCGTTGGACTCCGGCACCTCGATCAGCACCCGGGCCGGGGCCGCTCCCATGGTGACCCGGGCCACCAGGCCCGTCTGCTCCTCGATCGTCCGCGCGATGTCCCGCGCCCGGGCGATGGTCTCGGGGGTGATCTGCTCGCTGCCCTCGATCTTGACCCGCACGGCGTTGATGGCGTCCTCGCCCTCGATCTTCAGGGCCGCCTCCAGGGTGGTGACGAACACCGGCGGGGAGGTCAGAAAGTCGGTGGGGGTGAGCCCGCCCTGGATCGTCTGTGGGGGATTGACCGGCCGCCCCTGGGGATCGAGCACCAGGGTCGCCTCGGCCGGGCGGTAGGTCTCCAGCGGCCGGCCCTTTGCGTCTTTGCTGACCGCCAGCCGCTGGGGGTCGAAGTAGCCGACGACCTCTGGGAAGATGGCCGCGGCCGACCGGTGCGGGAGTTGAAAGGAGCGGTAGACGCGCCCGAAGGAGGCTTTGCGGGTGTCCGTGATGCGGGGATCGACCTCAATGAATCGGGCTTGCCGCAGGGAAAGATAGTTCCGTTCATAGTAAGCGTTGACAATCCTTGAGGAATCCCACGCCTCGCTTAATGGTGTGGCGTCCAGGCTCCGCAGACGGACCGCCCGGGGCCAGCGGGAGGGAAAGGGGCTGACGGTATCGTCGTAGGGCAGCAAGGTTGTCCGGCCCAGTAGACCGCGCCACCGGACATACCCCTCTCGCCAGTAGGTCATGTCGTCGTCCTGCCAACCCGCCCCCAGACTCGCGCGGATGATGTCGAGCCCCTCATGGACCACCCGGAAGGCGACGTCGACCGGTCGCCCCTCGGGGCCCATCCGTTCGACCACGAATTCGGCGCGGACGCCATCCAAGGCCCGGGTATTGACAAGAACCGGGATGTAGAAATCTTGACCGACCCGCACCTTGCGCAACTGGGCCAGCTCTTGCAGGAGATTCGGATCGTCGAATCGCAGGTTCGTCTCCTTCACTTCCTCGATCGGAATGGCCAGGCGGTCTTCGCTGCGGACCGCATCCGAAGGAGCAAAATAGCGACCTTCCGTGACCGCCTGGTCCATGCCGAGCAACGCCGCTTCCGCCCCGGGATCGACCCCTACCAGCAAGACCGGTGCGGGCGCCACGGCGTACGCTGGCTGGAGCGAATCCCAATCCGGCGGAATCCCAGCGGCGTAGTAGTCGCTGATCCCGTCTGGAGCCCCCACCGGCAGCACGCCGTTGTCGCTCGCCGCCACCCACGTCGTCCGGGAAAAGGACTCATTCAACCCTGCCCGGTCGGAACGGACCGTTTCCGTCACCCGGTAGACCCCCGGCGGCCATCGCCGTGGAGGCGAGACCGGCCCCTCCGGATCATACCGGGGGAAGAACTTGCCCGGCCCCAACTCGATGAACCCGACCACAGCCAGGGGCGCCGCCAGCGCGACGCCGGGAATGTGCCGGATCGCCTCGACCTGTTCGGGACGGATGCCCGGTGCGAGGTGCAAGGGGTCATTGGGGGGCAGGAGGTCCGGCAACGGTTCGCCGTTCGCTCGGGGCACGTACACCAGGATGTCATACGGAGCGCGGGCCGACTTGGAGTAGACCTCGACCACGGTCCCCATCACGGAACCGGACAACAGGGCGATGACCGAGAGGCCCACCCCCAACACCAGCGCCCCGATCATCGCCAGCGCCAGCCGGTCCCGCCGCCCGCTCCAGAATCGCCAGGCCATCATTCAACCCCCGATCACCGTTAACCAATCAATGGGCAAAGGTGGGGGCGCGCCCAACCCCCACCTTGCCAACGCGGCGCCCCAGCACGGTCGATCTTCCGCTGATGCCGCCGGGTCGCATGGTGTTGGCGCACCACGCCCTCGGAGAACGGCTCGAGAAGGGCGTCGTCTTCGCCCACCGCCGCGACGGTGGACGGGCCCATATCCGGCCCAACCACTCCCTCGCCAATCCGCTGTTGGGGCATACGGAAGGCCCTCACAGATCAACTGGACATAAAACCGGTCGCCGTTGGCGAACTTGCGGCGCACCAGCCGGACGAACTGCAGCCGGCAACCGAGGGCATGGGCCACGCCGGGATCACGCAGATCAATGATGGCGGGGAGGACAAGTCCCTTCCCCTCGACCGCCCCGTCCCGCCAACGGATGCCGGCATGGTTGGACTTCCCTTCCACCGCGTCCATCGGTAAATGCGCGACGACCGCTCCTTCATGAGCCGCACCAGCCGATGAATTCCGAACTGAGGATCCACTTCGGCAGGGAGATTAACATGATCTGGCATGACTTCCATCGCGGTAATGTCATCCTGTCGTTCACGGCCACTTCGCGGAGGATGGCTTTCAGGCGATCATCGACTCCATCAACCAGAACCCGCCAACGGTACGTCGGGCACCACACGACATGATTTTGGCAGGAATACGCTACATTGCGGTTCGATTTGAATCTCCGTCGGTTTTGCGCCCTCAGCTTTGGCAGAAAAACTCTTCACCACGAATACGGGAAATCCTGCCACAAGGTGACAAGAACTTTTCGACAAAAAACGACAGACTTCACGCGTGATACCTAGTGACCTTTGTCACGGTAGAGCCAACTGTGGAACGCTGGGTCAAGGTCAGCCCAAGACTTCCCCGTCACCTCTTCGATGGCCTCGATGGTGGCCCGGCTGCGTTCGTCAAAGGTCGCCGGGCCGGTCATGCGCGGGTCCGCCGGCTGCCGCGCCAGAGCCTCAAGCACCCGGGCCAGCGTCCCCTGCCCCTGCTCCTCTTCCAAGTAGGCCACCAGCAGCACCGCCGTGTCCGCCACCCGGTTCCATTGCTCGGGCGGCAGGTCTAGGCCGTTCTGATAGCGGGGCAGATCGGGCAGCGGCAGCGGTCCGCCCGCCTCCCGCAGGCTCGAAACGAGAGCTGCCAGGTCCCGGCCGGTGAGCCGGTCCGTCACGTACCGCCCTACTCCCTCCCGCAACCACTCGGAGGCGTGGTTGTGGCTCATGTCCATCGCAGCCTTCTGGCCCAGTAGGTAGGCCAGAAGCTCCTCTGAGGGAATGTGGTTTCCCGCGACCCGCAACGGCTCGCCATACTCCACCCACGGTGGGATGCCGCGTTTGGTTCCCAGGTTAGGGCCTAGCAACCGGTGCAGGTGGTCCGGTGTCGCGTGCCATTCCAGAACCAGCGGAGGAGATGGGGTCAGCTGTAGTTCCCGTTTCAGCCTTGTCGCGACCCGCCCCGCAGCCCTCGCGGCCTCTTGGGCAGATTCCTGCGGGATCCGCTCGTGGTGCCAGACCACCACTCCGGCATGCTCAAGGGCATCCAGGTTGAGCCCGTGCTCATACCAGCGGTCGTCCCGCTTCACCCAGACCGTGCCGACCAAATAAACCTGTGAGGCCCCCGGTTCCTCGGGGTCCACCACCTCGACACGCACCGTGACAAGCGCAGAGCGCTCCCCGAGCAACGTCACGTCCTGCGGCTCCATGTTCATCCGGCTCCGTGGGTGCGCCTGCTTCCAGAGTTGCAAGTCCTCGAACCAGTGTCGTTTGACCATTCGGTACGCCGGCGCATCGGGATCGACGGTATCCAGAAAACCTGCGAGATCTCCTTCCGATGCGGCTTCCGCCTGCGCCTCCAGCCGGGCGACGATGTCCTGCACGACCTTCCAGCGGTATCCGCGGTGAGTGCGCCCGCGGCGGCGCGGTGTCTCCACTCTGCAAAAGCTCTCGGTACGGTCAGGACCAGAATGGTCCCGAACGCCGCGAGGGCCACGGCGAGCGAGGTCCAGCGGAGGGCCCGCCCACCCCACAGCACCTGCCGGGCCTCGACCCCCGCCAGCGCCTGCCAGCCCCAGGACCGCAGCTCCACCACGGCGCTGAGGAACCCCGCTAGCGCCCCCAACCCCACCGGGACCAGCCACACCCATGCCGCTGTTCGCCAGGCCTCCATGGCCCCGGCCCCGTACAGCAGCCCGACCATGGTGTAAAGACCGAGGGCGGGGAACAACCATCAACCCCGCCCCCGCTTTCCGTTTCTTCCGAGGAGGTTAGCAGCGCGACAGACAACCATAACCACATTTTTCGCAGCAGACTCGCCAGTACGGCTATGCAGTACCGGACGCAGCCATACCGTGTCAACGAGTCACACCAACGGTCACACAGTCGGACGCTGCTACAGAATGGGGTAGTTGGGCACTACGGCGTCGCCCACAAGTAGCGAGCCGAGACGCGCGAACAGGCTTACCCGATTCACCCCCTTCCCTCGAATACCAGAACCCCGGCCGCTTCGCGGGTTCGGCCCTCCAAGGGTCGTCTCGACGGAGCCGCTTCGGATTCAAGATTTCGCAACTCTTTACATTCGGCAGCCGTCGGGGGACGCCTCCCGCCGCAGCACTGAGGGCGGGGAGCCCTATCGCCCGGGGCGAGGAGCCAGACGCGGCGGGCCGGTGGGGATCTGGCGCCCGGTGTGATCGATGTAGTAGGGCCCCTTGTGCAGGAGCTGCGAGACGGGGACGATCTCGTACCCCTCGGCCTGCAGCCGGCGCAAGATCTCCGGCAGGGCGGCGGGCGTCGACTCCGCGTTGTTGTGGAAGAGCACGATGGATCCGGGCCGCACCAGCCGCGTCACGCGGTGGACGATCTGCTGCGGCGTGACGTCCATCCAGTCGAGGGAGTCCACGTCCCACTGGACGGGGATGAGCCCCATGGCCTCGACCACGGTGATCACCCGGTCGTCGTAGGCGCCGAAGGGCGGACGGAACAGCCGGGCCTCGAAGCCCGTCGTCTCGCGCACGGCGCGCAGGTTGTCCTCCAGCTCGCGCCGGATCTCGGCGTCGGAGAGGGTGCGGAAGTCGGGATGGGTCGCGGAGTGCAGCCCGATCTCGTGCCCCTCCCGGGCGATCATGCGGGTCTCCTCGGGGTACTTGCGGATCCACATGCTGACCAGGAAGAAGGTGGTCTTGACGTGGTGCCGGCGCAGGATCTCCAGCAGCTTCGGCGTCTTGTCGGCCCCCCAGGTGGCGTCGAAGGAGATGGCGATGCGCTTGCGGTCGGTCTCGACGCTGTAGATGGGCAGCTTCTTCTTGGCCGGCGCCCGCGGGTCGGTGACGGCGAAGCGCGGCACCAGCGGCGCGGGGCCCGCGGGGGAGACCATCTCGTCGGCGGGGGTGGGAGCCGCCACCCGAAGCGCCAGGATCAGGACGAACAGGCCGGTCAGGAGGCCGCCGGCGAACCAGCGGCGTTCATCCCGATACACGGCGGTTCCCCCTCCGGGGCCTTCGCTCCCGGGGCGGTCGCGGCACCCCGGGAGGCGTCCCTTCATGCCTATGTGCCGCCACGCCGGGCCATGCTAGAATGAACGCGTTGCGGCCCAACCGCCTCCGCGCCGATCGCGTCGGGGTCGTCGCCGGTGCCGCGGGCGGGACCGGCGCGGATGGCGCCACCGCAGCCGTGCGACGGAATGGGCGGGAGCAGGACGGCTGGCCGGGGAGCGAGGCGATGGGGAGGCAACCGCCGCTGGCGGGGCGCGACGACCCCCGCCTGCAGGAACGCTACGAGCAGCTGCTGACGGCGGCCGCGGAGGAGTTCGCCACCCGCGGCTACCACCAGACCACCGTCAAGGACATCGTCGAGCGAGCCGGGGTCGCCACGGGCACCTTCTACCTGTACTTCGCCAACAAGGAGCAGTCGTGCGCCGCCCTGATCGAGCGGCTCTACGGCCGCGTCCTGGCGGAGGTGGTGGCGGCCCGGGCGGGCAAGCGCACCAAGCTGGACAAGCTGGCGGCCTCGATCCGCGCCGCCCTGCAGGTGTTCGGCGCCCACCGCAACCTGGCCCACATCGCGCTGGTCCGGGCGCCGGGGGCGCACCCCCTCTTCGACGAGCTGCTGGCCCGCATCCATCGGGAGCTGTGGGACCTGGTGGCCGAGGACATCGCCGAGGCCATCGCCGAGGGGCTGCTGCCCCCCCAGCGGGCGGACCTGAGCGCCCGCGCGCTGATCGGGGCGCTGTACGAGGTGGTGATCAGCTGGCTGCAGGCGGAGGTCCCGGCCCGGCTCGAGGAGGCCGTCGAACCCCTGGTCGCCTTCTGCCTGCGCGGCCTGGGGGCGGCCTGGCCGCCGCCGCGCTGACCGCCGGGTCGGCACCCCGCGAGCCGCCGGGCCCGCGCCCTGCGAGACGCCGGGTCGGCACCCGCAAGCCGCCAGGCCCGCGCCCTGGGAGGCGCAGGGTCGGGGCCCGTAAGCCGGCGGGCCCGCGGCCGTGCGAGCCGGTGCCGGCGCCCCGCGCCGGCACCGGCCTTCGGGTCAAGGCCTCACGGTCGTCCGGGAGCGGGTCCATCGCCCCCTGGCCGCTCTGCGGATCGACGCGGCGCCGGCGGGCGGTGGAGCGGGGCCGCCCGGCGCCCCGACCCTCGCCGGGGCGGCCCCTTGACGGGCACCGCCGCGGCGTCCCGCAGCGACGGACGCCTACCCGGAGCGGGCGACGCCCCACGGCACGATCCCCAGCAGCAGCAACGCGGCGATGATCGCCGCCACCCCCACGTAGGCCCATCCCACCCCGCGGGCCAGGCGGCGGCAGCCCGGGTCCAGCGCCGGGGACCGGGCCTCCACCTCCAGGAGG
Source organism: Thermaerobacter sp. FW80 (assembly GCF_004634385.1). Lineage (NCBI taxonomy): Bacteria > Bacillati > Bacillota > Clostridia > Eubacteriales > Clostridiales Family XVII. Incertae Sedis > Thermaerobacter > Thermaerobacter sp. FW80. Next base: position 2,570,305 of record NZ_CP037895.1, read on the forward strand.
AACAGGCCGCAGACCAGGAAGATGGCGGCCGTCACCGGCTCGGCGACCTCCGCCACCAGCGCCACCGTCGCCATCCACGGCGTCACGGGTCCACCCCTTCCTGCCGACCCGGGGCGCTGCGGCCAGCATCCCGGCCGGAAGCGCCCCGGGCGTCACCCGATCCGGGGCTCGGCGCCCGGTCCGGGGTTGGGTCCGCGGGGCGCTGGTCCCGCTCGTCCCCGCGGGCCGACGGCCATCCTCGGCGGCCGGCCTACCGGATGGTCAGCCCCGTCCGCCGGACCCGGACCACCACCTCGACCCGGAGCGGGAGCGCCTCCGCGGCCTGCCGGAGCACGGGCTCCGGGCGTCGCCACAGGGACGGCTCGGCCACCCGCAGCGCGCGCCCGACGCCGAGGGGGTCGGCGCGCAGGCGGCGCGCCTGCCGGACCACCGCGTCGACCCGCCTGCCTAGGTCCCGCTGGGTCCGGGTCTGGATGCGGTGCATGGTGGCCGGGTCGCTGAGATCGACCCCGCCGGCCCGGTGCTCGGCCACCCGACCCTCGACGAGGAGTCGCAACGTCGCCTGCCGGGCCCCTGCCGGCCCGGCGATGCGCAGACGCGAGTCCACGTGGAAGATGTCCAGGATCAGGCCGCCGGCCACCGCCTCGCGGATGGGTACGAACAGCGTCGTGCGCCGCGGGCTGCCCATGGCCCACATCAGGTACCACGCGTCGGGCGGCCGCAGCACGGCCCGCATCCGGTCGTCCTGGAACACGCCGAGGCCCTGCAACGCGATGCCGGCCTCCGTGCCGCGCCCGCGCCCCAGCACGGACACCACGGGATCGATCCCCGGCTCGGAGACGTCGGTGAGGAACCGGGAGAGGTCGACGTTGGGGGCGCGGCCGGTGCGAACCAGGTCGTCGATCATCTGGCTGAGGTAGAAGGCGGCCGTGCTGTCCTGGGCCATGGTCATCGTGAGGACGTCGTGGGCCCGCCCCTCCACCACCGCCAGCGGGATCAGCCGGCGGATCTCCGGGTTCTGCACCAACATCTCCAGGTGCTGGAGCACACCCTGACGGGCCAGGTCCTCCCCCACCAGCACCACCCGCACGTGACCCAGGAAGATGTCGAAGCGGGCCCCGTCGCGCATGGCGGCCAGGGCCTCGTGGACGGTGTCGCCGGTGCCGGTCAGCACCACCTTGGTCTCCCCCGCCGCCCGCCCGCGCTGACCGGGTTGGTTGCCGCTGATCCCGGGGCGGGCGGCGGTGCCGCCGGGCACGGTCACCTCGAGGCTGAGCAGGATGCGGCCGCCCGGCGCCCGATCGAGCCCGACGCCGAGCACGATGGCCCGATCCTCGACATCCCGCGCGTCCCAGCAGCCCCCCACCAGCAGGGCAACGGCGACGAGCAACGCGGCGGCCAGCCGACCGACGATCCTCCCCCCGCCAGGCCCGCCCGGACCCGGCGCGGTCCGCCGGGCCGCCACCGGTACCGCTTGGCGGGGCGGCGCGTCGGCCCGCCCCCGGGGCCGTCGCCGGGCCACGGCCTTCACACCCCGCGGCCGCCGGGACCCGGCCGGACGGGGGCGGCGCCGCGGAGGTGCGGGACGGCGGGCCGGGTTCGTGGTGCCGGCGCGGATCGGTGGCGCCACCCGCGCACGGCGGCCACCGCCCACAACACCAGGGGCGCGGCGATCTCCAGGACCAGGCTGGCCCAACCGAGGACCATCAGCACCTGGGCCACGGCGGCGAAGTTGGGCGGCAGCAGCGCCACCACGTAGAGGACGGGCAGGGCCATGGGCGCCAGCGCGCGGTGCTCCTCGAGCCCCAGGAGTGCCTGGAGCGCCTTGGCCGCGGCGAACAGGCCGGGCCCGACGGTGGTGAAAACCGCCGTCACCCAGACCGCCAGGAACGCCGACTCGAGGCGCTCCAGCACCCGCCCCGGGATCTGGGTGACCTTCACCAGTTCGATGGTCGGCCAGGTGATCCGCTGGACCTCCACGGTGCCGAAGGTGGCCACCGCGGAGAAGACCACCATGCTGTAGATCAGCCCCACCGTACCCGCCGCCAGCCAGGGCAGGCGGCGGCGCGGCCGGTCTTCCAGCTCCGGCAGGAGGAACAGGTAGATGCCGTACCCCGAGTAGGCGAAGAGCGAGGCGGCCACGCCCTCCAGCACGGGTCCCAATCCCAGCCCCAGCTGGGGGCGGACGTAGATCACGTTGGCGCGCCCCATCGTGGCCAGGGCCAGCACCACCAGGGTCACCAGGAGCACGGGGAAGGTCAGCTCGATGGCCCGCATGATGGTGACGGTGCGGTGATGGACCAGGTACACCGCGGCCAGCAGCATGGGCAGCAGGATGGCCTCCACCGGGGTGTTGCGCAGCACGTTGGCGTTGACCACCTCGGCGAAGGCCCGGGCGATCACCGCCGCGAACGCGAGGTAGAAGACGAAGTAGCCGCCCAGCAGCAGGCGCGTCGCGCCGCGCCCGATGAGCCCCTCGAGGCCACGCTCCAGGCGCTGCCGCCGCATCCACGGCACCAGGGCGTTGAGGGCGGCCAGCGCCACGGCCACGGGCACGGCGCCCAGCAGCGTGGCGAGGACGCTGTTGGGACCCGCCTTGGCGGCCACCTCGCGAGGGAGCGTCAGGATGCCGACGCCGATGACGATGTTGACCACCACCGTCAAGGCGCCGCGTACGGTGACGGCCTGATCCGTGCGCATCGCCGCCTCCCCTCGTCCGCCGCCGGCCCGCCGGGGTGCCGTGCGCCCTTCGGCCGGGCCACCTCCGGCCGCCTCCGCCCCGGACGAACCGGCCCCCGGCCGGACCCGTTACGGCCGCGTCGCCCCCTCGCCGCGCTGGACCGCGGGCAGGGGCGCCCGGATCAGCGTGTCCCGCAGCTCCCGCAGCGACCGCGGCGGGGTGTACGGATACAGATAGGGGATGCCGAAGGATTCCAGATCCGCCAGGTGGACCACGATCAGGAGCAGCCCGATGACCACGCCGTAGAGCCCGAACACCGAGGCCGCCAGCATCAGCGGGTACCGCAGGATGCGCAGGGCGATGGCGGCGCTGTAGGTGGGCGCGGCGAAGGAGCCGATGGTGGTGACGGCGACGACGATGACCATGGCCGGGCTGACGAGACCGGCGGAGACGGTCATCTCGCCGATGATCAGGCCGCCGACGATGCTGATGGCGGGCCCGATGGGGCCGGGCAACCGGATGCTCGCCTCGCGCAGGATCTCCACCGCCGTCTCCAGGAGCAGCGCCTCGCCGATGGCGGGGAAGGGCACGCCGCCCCGCATGGCGGCCAGCAGCACCGCCAGGGGCGTGGGGATCATCTCGGGGTGGAAGGACACGAAGGCGATGTACAGCGCCGGCATCAGCAGCGCCAGGGCCATGGCCAGCAGGCGGATCAGGCGGATCAGGGTGGAGATCAGCCAGCGCTGGTAGTAGTCCTCCGGCGACTGGTACAGCTGGTTGAACAGCGCGGGACCGACCAGGGCGAAGGGGCTGCCGTCGACGAAGAGGGCGAAGCGGCCCGCCAGGAGGTTGGCCACCACCCGATCCGGACGCTCCGTCTCCATGAGCTGGGGGAACGGGGAGTGGGGGCGGTCTTCCAGCCACTGCTCGAGCTGGCCGGTGTCCAGCAACGAGTCGCTGCGCACCCGGGCCAGCCGGCGTTCCACCTCGGCGATCAGCGGCACCGGGGCGATGCCCTCCAAATAGAGCAAGCTCACCCGGGTTCGCGCCACGTCCCCGAGGCGGTAGACGCGCACCACCAGCTTGGGCGTGACCAGCCGCTGCCGCACCAGGCCGACGTTGACTTCCGTGTTCTCGACGAACCCGTCCCGCGGTCCGCGGACCAACCGCTCGGCGGCCGGCTCCTCCACGGCCCGCTGGCGGAACAGCCGCACCTCGAAGACCCACACCTGGGCGAAGCCCTCCAGGCAGAGCACGGCGTGCCCCGTCAGGAGGCGGGTCACCGTCTCGTCGAGCCCGGGCAGGGCCTCGGCCTCGTCGCTGAAGCGCCACCAGGTGGGGTCGGGCGCCACCTTGCGCGGCCCCTGGCGCAGGTACTGGTCCAGGTCTTCCACCAGGCCCTTGAGCCGCTGGGTGTCCACCAGGGGCTCCAGGAAGAGCAGCGCGGCCACCTGCCGCCCCCGCCGCCGGAAGAACCGCACGTTCAGGTCTGCCGTGTGGTAGAGGGCCGCCCGCAGCCGCTCCACGTCCACGGCCACCGAACCGGTGAAGCCCCCGGTCATGCCGGCCCGGGCGGACGATCGCAGCTCCTGGACCAGGTCCCCGAGCCGCTCCGCCAGGGCGGCCGAGAGCCGCTCCAGCTGCTGGACCTGCTGGGCCACCTGGGCCCGCCGACGCCCATCGGTCACGGGACACCGCCACCCCCGGCTCGCCATCAGCATGCGCCGGGGGCAGCGGCCCCATTCCGGCCCAGCCCGCCAGGGAGCGACGCTCGGGGTTGCCGGGGTCCGACGCCTCCGCCCTGAGGCCGCAGCCGGTCCGCGCTTCGCCGGTCCGCGCCATCGCGCGTCCCCGGCACCGCGGCGGGACGGGGGATCGGGTCCGGATCGGGTGCCAACCTCCCAGGTGGACCGCATCACCCCCGGCCGTCCACGGGTGCCCGGTCCGGGACGGCTCGCGCCCGGCCCGGAACCCCGGGCGCCCGGCCGGCCACGAGCAGGGCACGGCACGCCAGGCCAGGCCTCATGCGGGCCCCTCGGGCAGCTCGCGGAACAGGTTGGCCATCTCCAGGGCGGCCAGCGCCGCCTCGGCCCCCCGGTCGCCCGCCCGCAACCCCGTGCGGTCGAGGGCCTGCTCCAGGGTCTCGCAGGTGAGCACCCCGAAGATCACCGGCACGCCGGTGGCGAGGCCCGCCTGCATCAACCCCTGGGCCGCGGCACCGGCCACGTATTCGAAGTGGGCCGTCTCCCCCTTGAGCACCGCCCCCAGGGCGACGATCGCGTGGTAGCGCCGGGTCGCCGCCAGGCGGCGGGCCGTCACCGGCAGCTCGAAGGAGCCGGGCACCCAGACCACGTCCACGGCCTCGGCCGGCACGCCGTGGCGGCGCAGCGCCTCCTGGGCGCCCGTCAGAAGGGCCTCCGTGATGGGGCGGTGGTATCGCGCCACCACCAGGGCCAGCCGGAGCCCATCCGGCCTCAGCCTTCCCTCGTAGACCGCCATGGCTCCTCCCCTCCGCTCTCCGCAGCGCCTTCCGCGGCCCGCGCCACCCCGGCCGCGTCCGGGGCACCCGCGCCGGTGCCGGCGTGCAGGTCGACCTGGACGGTCGGCGCCGCCTCCTCGAAGGGGGCCCCCGGTGCGGCCGGGAACAGGCGCTGCTCGGGGTCCTCCGGCCCGGGTTCCCCGGCCGGTTCGTCCGGCCCATCGATCCAGTGGCCCAGGCGCCGGCGCTTCGCCAGCAGGTAGCGGCGGTTCCCCGGGCGCCACACCGGCGGCAGCGGCACCCGCTCCACCACCCGGATGCCGTAGCGTTCCAGCTGCGCCAGCTTGTCCGGGTTGTTGGTCAGCAGGCGGACGGCCTCGACGCCCAGGGCGCGGAGGATCTGGGCCGCCGCGGCGTAGTCCCGCGCATCGACGGGCAGGCCCAGGGCCTGGTTGGCCTCCACCGTGTCCAGGCCCCCGTCTTGCAGCTGGTAGGCCTGAAGCTTGGCCACCAGGCCCACGCCCCGTCCCTCCTGTTGGAGGTACACCAGCACGCCCCGGCCCTCGCGGGCGATGGCCGCCAACGCCGCCTGCAGCTGGTCGCCGCAGTCGCAGCGCAGCGACCCGAAGACGTCACCGGTGAGGCACTGGCTGTGCAACCGGACCAGGACGGGCGCCGGGTCGGTGCCGGCAGGGCGCGGCGCCGGATCCGATGGCGCCGGTGCGCCGCCCGGGGTCATGGCCCCGGAGCGCCCGTCCGGCGCAGGGAGACCCCCGGCGCCCTCCGGGTCCTGGGACGGGATCGGGCCCTCCCACCCGAGGGTCAGGGCGAGGTGGACGGCGCCGCTGGGGCCGTACTCGAAGGCCAGGAGCCGGAACGGGCCGTACGGGGTGGGCAGGCGGGTGGCGGCCACCGGCCGCACCAGGCGCTCCCGCCGCACGCGGTAGGCGAGCACGTCGGACACCCGCACCCACGGCAAGCCGTGGTAGGCAGCCCACGCGACGATGGCGTCCGGCCTGACCGCCTCGCCGTCGGGCCCCAGGATCTCGCAGATCGCCGCCACGGGCTCGAGTCCGGCCAACCGCATCAGGTCGACGGCGGCCTCGGTGTGGCCGCGCCGCTGGAGGACGCCCCACGGCCGCGCCCGCAAGGGGAACACGTGACCCGGACGGACCAGGTCCCCCGGTCGGCTGGCCGGATCGGCCAGGACCCGCAGCGTCCGCGCCCGGTCGGCGGCGGAGATGCCGGTGGTGACGCCCTGCCGCGCGTCGACCGAGACGGTGAAGGGCGTCCCCATGGGATCGCCGGGCGGATCGACCATCAGGGGGAGATCCAGGGCCTGGCAGCGTGCCTCCGCCATGGCGGCGCAGATCAGCCCCCGCCCCCACTGCAGCATGAAGTTGACGTGGGCCGGGGTGGCGTGCTGGGCGGCCACCACCAGGTCGCCCTCGCCCTCCCGGTCGGCGTCGTCGAGCACCACCGCCATGCCGCCCGCCCGCAGCGCCGTCAGGGCCGCCTCCACCCGGGCCACGGGATCGCCGGCGCCCGCGCCGTCGGGCGTCGCCGGCCGGCCCGGGCCCGGCGCCGGGGGGACGGTCGAGGCCCCACGGGCCTCCGCGTGGGTGGTCGCGGCCCCGCCGGCCTCCGGGTGGGCGGTCGAGGCACGGCCGGCCTCCGCGTCGCCAGCCCGCCGCGAGGCGCCGGCGACGCCGGTGCCGGCGGCGCTCGCCGCCTGCCAGCGCACGAGATAACGGGCCAGGCCGTCGACCTCAAGGTTCACTCGGTCCCCCACCCGCCGCCGCCCCAGGGTGGTGCGCTCCAGGGTGTGGGGGATCAGGGCGACGGTGAACCGGTTCCCCTCGACGGAGACGACGGTCAGGCTGACCCCGTCCACCGCCACCGATCCCTTGGGCGCGAGAAAGGGCACCAGCGCCTCCGGCGCCTCCACCGCCATCCGCACCTCGCCACCGTGCCGGGCGACGGCGCGCACCGTGCCCGTCCCGTCGACGTGGCCCTGGACCAGATGGCCGCCCACCGGCTCTCCCCAGCGCAGGGCGGGTTCGAGGTTGACCACGTCGCCCGGCCGCAGATCGCCCAGGGTCGTCCGCCGCAGGGTTTCGGACACCGCCGTGAAGGTGAGCCGCCCGCCCTCGGCCGCCGTCACGGTGAGGCACACCCCGTTGACCGCCACGCTCTCCCCCGGACGGGTGCCGTCGAGGAACGGCGCCTCGACCTCCAGCTCCACGCCGTCGTCGCCGCTGCGCACGGCCACGCACCGGCCGGTCCCGGCGACGATGCCCGTGAACATCCGACCCACCTCCTCCCGCTCTCGCCGCGCCCCCGGCCTGCACCGGGGCGATGCGGCCCACCCCCACCCCGCCCAGCCCATCAGCCGGGGCGGCCGCCTTCGACCGGGTCCGCCGGGCCGCCGGGCCGCGCCGGCGCCCCGGCCCGGGGCGCCGGCGCGGCAGTGCCCGGGTCGATGGCAGGGCCCCTCGGCGCCGCCCCCGGGGCGGGGGCCGCGCGGTCCTCTAGGGCCACAGGATCGTTCAAGTAGCCGCCGATCAGCCAGTCCCGCCCGAGCCGGCGGACGAACACCCCGCTGAGGACCGGCGCCTCGTCCATCCGGTCCACGCCCTGCCCGCCGATAGGCCCGGGGGCGGCCGCGCCGCCGACCAGCTTGGGTGCCACCAGGGCCACCACGCGATCCACCAGCCCCGCGCCGAAGAAGGCACCGTGAACCGTGGCGCCGCCCTCGACCAGCAGGTGGACGACGCCCTCCGCGGCCAGCGTGCGCAGCAGGTGGGGGAGGGCGACGCGGCCGTCCGGCCCGGCCGGGATGGTCAGGATGCGGGCGCCGGCGGCCTCGAGGCGCCGGACCCGCGGGGCCGGGGCGGCCGGGGTCACCGCCACCCAGGTCGGAGCCGGCGAGCGGCGGGCGACCTGGACCACCCGGGCGGTGGGGGGCGTGCGAGCACGGCTGTCGAGGACGATGCGGATCGGGTCGCGGCCGCCCGGATGCAGCCGGACGGTGAGCTCGGGGTCGTCGGCGAGGACGGTGCCGACCCCCACCAGGATGGCGTCGACGCGGTCCCGCAGGCGGTGGACCCACCGCCGGGCCCGGGCCCCGGTCACCCAGCGGCTGTCGCCGCGGGCGGTGGCGATCCGCCCGTCCAGCGTCATCGCATACTTGGCGGTGACCATCGGTCGACCCAGCCGGCGGTGGACGATGTACGCCTCGTTCAGCCGCCGGGCCGCGGCCTCTTCCAAGCCCACGGCCACGTCGATGCCGGCGGCGGCCAGGACCGCTATGCCCTTGCCGGCGACCCGCGGGTCCGGGTCGGGCATGGCCACCACCACGCGGCGCAATCCGGCCGCGATGAGCGCATCGGTGCACGGCGGGGTGCGGCCGTGGTGGCAGCACGGCTCCAGGGTCACGTAGAGGGTGGCGCCCCGCGCCCGGGGCCCGGCCATGCGCAGCGCCTCCACCTCGGCGTGGGGCGACCCCGCCCGCCGGTGGAAGCCCTCGCCGACCACGGTCCCCTCGCGGACGATCACGGCCCCGACCATGGGGTTCGGATGGGTCCGGCCGCGGGCCCGCGCCGCCAGCGCCAGCGCCCGCCGCATGAAGGCCCGGTCGGCGGGCGTCCAGGCCTGCGGGCGGGCCGCCGCGCCGGCCGGCGTGCCGGCCGTCCCGCCGTCCGCCGGCGGCTCGCCGTTCCCGCCGGCGGCGGCGGCAAGGGGCACATCCATGGACCTCAACTCCCTCGCAGCGGATGCGGCATGCACCGGGCGGGGCAAGGGTGGGGAGACGGGGAGGGAGGGTGCTGCCGGGACGCCCGCCGCCGGGCGCGGGGCGCCCGCCGCCGGGCGGCGGCCCCTCCTTGGACACGCGCGCATGCCGGCACCCGGCGACGCCGAGAACCGCCCGGGCACCACCAAGACGGAAGAAACCCCGCGGCACCACCAAGACGGAAACCGCCCCGGGCACCACCGGGGCGGGACGCAGGCGGGTCCTCGACTGGCCGAGCGACGCGGACAGCCGCGGCCCCTGCCTCCTTCTCCCATCCGGACTATACCGTCGGCGCCGGGATCGCACCGGCTCCTGCCCCGGGCGGCGTCGACCGCGCCGCCCGGCGGCTCGCGGGCTCGTCGTGGCGCCACGGGCGCCACGCATCACCGCCGGTCGGGAATTGGTGCCCCGGGGAACCGACCGCATGCCGGTCCCCGGTCACCTCACCCTGCCCCGAAGGAGACACGGACTGGCCAACGACCTCTGGGATTGTGACGCCGTTCACAAACGTCTGCTTCAATGCTGTTCGCGGCCGACCGCCGAACTCCTGCCGACCCCGCCCCCCGTCCTCGATCGCGATGGCGGGATGGCGGGAGCCGGTGAAGCCCGGCGGCCCGAGCCGGCCCAGCCCGGCGGCCGGAGCCCGGCCTCGACCGGCGGGCCCTTCGCGGCGCGGTCCCTCCCGAGACGCCGGCCGCTGCCGGCGAGCCGGCGGATGCCGGCGTCTAGCCCCTCGCGGCGGTCGACCCGTCCGGGCCCGGCACGTCGAGGGCGATGTCGCGGCGGAACTGGCGACCCGGGAAGTCGATGCGGGCCACCGCCTCGTAGGCTCGGCGGCGGGCCTCCGCCAGGGTGGGCCCGCGGGCCGTGACGCCGACCACGCGGCCGCCGGCCGTCACCCAGCGACCCCCCTCCCGCCGCGTGCCCGCGTGGTCGATCCAGACCCCGGGCAGCGCAGCCGCCTCCTCGAGGCCGGTGATGGGCAGGCCGCGGGCCGGTTCGTCCGGATACCCCGGGGCCGCCAGCACGACGCAGACCGCCGCCTCGGCCCGCCATGCGGGGGCTTCGGCGGGCAGCCGGCCCGTGGCCGCGTCCCAACACAGGGCGGCCAGGTCCGTGGCCAGCCGGGGGATCAGCACCTGGGCCTCGGGATCGCCCCAGCGGCAGTTGAACTCCAGCACCTGGGGCCCCTCGGTCGTCAGCATCAGCCCGGCGTAGAGCACGCCGCGGAAGGGACGGCCCTCCGCCGCCAGCCCCGCCACCGTGGGCTCGAGGATGCGCCGGCGGACCTCGTCCAAAAGCTCCGGCGTCACGTCGGGCACCGGCGAGAAGGCGCCCATGCCGCCCGTGTTGGGTCCGCGATCGCCATCGGCGAGGCGCTTGTAGTCCCGGGCCGGTGCCAGCGGGTGAACCCGTTCCCCGTCGGTGATGGCCAGCACCGAGACCTCGCGACCCTGCAGGCGCTCCTCGATGACCACCCGCCGGCCCGCCGGCCCCAGGCCGCCCCGGCGCATCAGCCGGTGGACGGCGGCCCGGGCCGCTGCCGCGTCGGCGCAGACGAACACGCCCTTCCCCGCCGCCAGCCCGTCGGCCTTGACCACCCACGGCCCGGGGTTGCGCCGGAGGAAGTCCTCGGCGTCCGCGGGGTCGTCGAAGACGTGTCCGGCCGCCGTGGGGATCCCGTGCCGGGCCATGAACGCCTTGGCGAACGCCTTGCTGCCCTCGATGCGGGCGGCCGCCTGCCGCGGTCCGAAGACGGCGACGCCCGCGGCCTCCAGCCGGTCGGCGAGCCCGGCCACCAGGGGCGCCTCGGGGCCCACCACCACCAGATCCGGACCGCACGCGACCAGGCGGTGCACCGCAGCGTCCAGGTCCAGGGGATCGCCGCCCAGGCATTCGACCCCCAACGCGGCCATGCCGTCGCTCCCCGGAAGCGCCAGGACGCGCTCGACCCGGGGACTGCGGAGGAACGCCCGGGCCAGGGCGTGCTCCCGCCCGCCGCTGCCGACGATGGCGACGCGCATCGCAACGCCCCCCAATCCTCATGCCGGCACCGCCTGGGCCGCCGGTGCCGCGATGCTCGCTCCTGCCGCACCGGGCCCGGCTGCCGGCGCCAGGGGTGGCCCTTCCCGCGCCGGGCCCGGCTGCCGGTGCCGGGGTGCCTCTTCCCGCGCCGGCCCCACGCCGGCCCCGGGCCGGCGGGCCCGGGGCCGGCGGCGGCCGCCTCCGTGCCGGAAGGGGCGGCCTCAGTGCCGGAAGTGGCGCCGGCCGGTGAACACCATGGCGATGCCCGCGGCGTCGGCGGCGGCGATCACCTCGCGGTCCCGCACCGAGCCGCCCGGCTGGACGATGGCGGCGATCCCGGCGGCCGCCGCCCGCTCCACCGCATCGGGGAAGGGGAAGAAGCCGTCGGAGGCCAGCACCGCCCCCCTCGCCCCCGTGCCCGCCTGCGCCAGCGCCTGTTCCACCGCCCGGACGCGGCTGGTCTGGCCGGCGCCGATGCCCAGGGTCTGCCAGCCGCCCTCCGGGTGGGCGGCCGCCACCACGATGGCGTTGGACCGGCACGCCTTGACGGCCCGCCAGGCGAAGTCCAGGGCCTCCCATTGGGCGGCGGTGGGCACCGCCCGGGTCACCGGCCGCCACGTGGCGCGGACGTCCCGCGGGATCGGGGGGTCCGCCTCCTGGATCAGCCAGAGGGGACCGCCGCCGCGCACCTCCCACGCCGCCACCCCCGACCCCGACGGCGTCCCGACCGGCACCCCGCCTCCGTCCGCCGCCAGCACCCGCAGGTTCCTGCGCCGCGCCAGGATCGCCAGCGCCTCGGAGGGGACGGCCGGCGCCACCACCACCTCGAGGAAGACCTCGGCCAGCACCTCGGCCGTCGCGGTATCCAGGGGCCGGTTGAAGGCGACGATCCCGCCGAAGATCGACTCCGGATCGGCATCCCGCGCCCGCCGGAAGGCCTCCACGGGGGTCGGCGCGGCGCCGACGCCGCAGGGGGTGGCGTGCTTGACCGCCACCGCCGCCGGCCGATCGAACTCCTGCACCGCCCGCCAGGCCGCCAGGGCGTCAAGCCAGTTGTTGTACGACATCGGCTTGCCCTGGTGCTGGACGAACCCGGCCGCCGTCGGCCGGTGGCCGGCGGTCCGTCCGGGCGGGGCGCCGGTGGGAGCCGCCCGCAGGGCCGCGGGCGGCCGGACGTGACCCGCCCCGGAGACGGCGCCGGCCGGCGCCTGCTCCTCCGCGGGCGCACCGCCGGGGCCGGCACCGGACGGGTCGGGCGCCGCCTGGCCCTCCGCGGGCGCCCCGTCCGCGCGGGCACCGTCGTCGGAGCCGGCCGGGGCGTCGACGGCGGCCGGCTCCGGGACCGCCAGCCGGTAGAGCGCCGCGCGCTGGTGAGGGTTCTCCCCGTACCGCAGCGCGGCCTCGAGCCGCAAGGGCAGGACCAGCAGGTCAGGCCACCCCGCCTCGTCCCGGGCCTCGCCCTCGCCGGCCAGGACGGTCGCGATCAAGGCGTCGTAGAAGGCGGTGTGGCGGAACGCCTTCACCGCCAGCGCCCGCCGCAGGGCGCTGGGCACGCCGTCCGCCCGCCCGAGGGCTTCCGCCACCCGGGGGTAGTCGGCGGGATCCACCAGCACGACGACGTCGGGCCAGTTCTTCGCCGCCGCCCGGATCAGGGCCGGCCCGCCGATGTCGATCTGTTCCCGCAGCGCCTCGCCGGCGGCCCCGGTGGCGGCGGCTTCGGCGAAGGGGTACAGGTTAACCGCCACCAGGTCGACGGGGACGATCCCGTGGTCCTCGAGGGCGGCCATGTCGTCCGCGCGGTGGCGCCGGGCCAGGATGCCCGCGTGGATGACCGGGTGCAGGGTCTTGACCCGGCCATCCAGCAGCTCGGGGAACCCCGTCACCTGCGCCACGGGGATCACCGGCAGGCCGGCCGCCGCCAGCGCCTGGGCCGTGCCCCCCGTGGAGACCAGATCCCATCCCCGTTCGTGCAGCACCCGGGCGAACGCGACGATGCCCGTCTTGTCGGCGACGCTGAGCAGGGCCCGGGGCCGGCGCGCCGCAGCCGCCCTGGCCCCCGGGGCCCCGGCGGCGGGGCCGGGCCGGTCCCCCGTCTCGGCCGTCCCGGCCGCCACGCCCCGATGGGCCCCTTCCGTGGTGCGCGTCCCTCGGATCAACGCCATCGACCTCCATCGCCGGCCTTCCAAGGTGGCCTTCCACGGCCATCCGGCCCCTGCGCCCCGGCCTCCCGCCCTGGCCGCCCCGCGGGCCCCAGGAGCCGCACCCGCCGTCCCTCGACCCGGACCCGTCCCGTGGCGACCAGCCGCACGGCCGCCGGGTAGAGGCGGTGCTCCACCGCCTGGATGCGGCGGTGCAGGGTCGCGGCGTCGTCGCCCTCCAGCACGGGCACGGGGGCTTGGAGCAGGATGGGCCCGGTGTCCACCCCCTCGTCCACGAAGTGCACGGTGCACCCCGTAACCTTGACCCCGTGCGCCAGGGCCTGCTGCGGGGCGTCCTTGCCCGGGAAGGCCGGCAGCAGCGAGGGGTGGACGTTGAGGATGCGGTTCCGGTACGCCGCGACGACGGCCGGCCCCAGGATGCGCATGAATCCCGCCAGCACCACCAGGTCCGGGCGCCAGCGCCCCAGCTCGGCGAGGATCGCCCGGTCCCAGGCCGACCGGTCCCCGACGGCGCCGGATGGGCCGCCGTCCCGCCGCCCCCCGGTGCCACCGCCGCGGGCGTCGGTCCGCCCCCCGGTCTCGCCGGGCGCCCGCGGGCCGCCGGGCCGGCCCCGGCCGCCGGCCTGGGCCTGGATCGGCGCTCCCCTTCCGGACGAACCGGCCCGGTCCGCGGCCGCCATCCCGCCGTCGGGCCGGATCAGCACCGCCGGCTTGCCCGCCGCCCGGGCCCGGTCCAGCGCCCCCGCCCCGGGACGGTCCGACAGGACCGCCACGATGCGGCCCCCCAGCCGCCCCCGGCGCTCGGCGTCCAGCAGCGCCTGCAGGTTCGTCCCGGCGCCCGAGGCCAGCACGACGATCCGGCACCGCTCGGAGGGCTCCACGGCTGGGTCAGCTCCTCGAGACGGGGTCCGAGCGGGGCGGCGCATCGGCGCCGAGGGGCGGGTCGAATGCCACGCCCCGCGGGCCCGCCGCGATGCGCCCGATCACGGGTACCTCCTCGCCCAGCACGTCGGCGGCCGCCCGCGCCGCGGCCGGCGCCTGTACGGCCGGCACCACCACCGTGAACCCGATGCCCAGGTTGAACACCCGCGCCATCTCGCCCCAGGCCACGGGGCCGTGGCGCTGGATCCACCGGAAGAGGGGCGGGACCGCCCAGCGCCCCCAGTGGATGACGGCCCGGCACCCCTCCGGCAGCGTGCGCGGCACGTTGCCCGGCAGCCCGCCACCCGTGATGTGGGCCATGGCGCGCACGTCGAACTCCGCCAGCAGCCGCCGGACCGCGGCGGCGTAGATCCGGGTCGGCACCAGCGCCGCCTCGGCCAGGGTGCGGCCCGTCCCGGGCAGCGGGTCGTCCCAGCGGGCGCCGGCGGCCGCCACCACCTGCCGGATCAGGGAGAACCCGTTGCTGTGGGGACCCGAGGCGGGCAGCCCCAGGATCGCGTCGCCCGGCTGGACCCTGCGCCCGTCGACGAGGCGGTCCGCGGCCACCCATCCGACGGCGAAGCCCGCCAGCTCCATGCCGCCCGGCGGCAGCAGCCCCGGCATCGCCGCCGTCTCGCCGCCCAGCAGGGCACAACCGACCTCGCGGCACGCGTCGGCCATGCCCCGCACCACCCTCGCCACCCGTTCCGCGTCGAGCCGCTCCACGGCCACGTAGTCGAGGAAGAAGAGGGGCTCCGCCCCGTGGACCAGCAGGTCGTTGACGTTCATCGCCACCAGGTCGCGGCCGATGGCCTCCAGGGCGTCGCACTCCAGGGCCACCGCCAGCTTGGTGCCGACGCCGTCGCAGGTCGCCGCCAGCAGGACCTGCCCCTCCCACCGGAAGAACCCGGCGAAGCCGCCCAGGCCGCCCACCACCTCGGCCCGGCGGGCCCGGGCCGCCTCGCGGGCGATGCGACCGACGACGGCCTCCGCCGCGTCCAGGTCCACGCCGGCGCCCCGGTAGGTCAGGGCGTCCCTCCCCTGCCCGGCGTGCCGGTCCGTCACGGTGCACCCCTCCCGGATCCCCTGGCCACCGGCCGGCGTCGGTCCTTGCCGCCCGGGTCCAGTGGGTAGGCGCCGGTGAAGCAGCCGAGGCAGAGGTTGGCCGCGGGCCGCCCCGTGGCGGCCACCACCTGCTCCAGCGAGAGGAACGCCAGGGAGTCGGCGCCGAGGGCCCGGCCCACCGCCTCCGGCGACCGGCCGGCGGCCAGGAGTTCCCCGGGCGTGTTGGTGTCGACGCCGAAGTGACACGGGAAGCGGTAGGGCGGGGCCGTGATGCGCAGGTGGACCTCCCGGGCCCCCGCCTCCCGCAGGGCGGCCACGAGCCAGCGGGCGGTGGTGCCCCGCACCAGGGAATCGTCCACCAGCACCACCCGGCGGCCCGCCACGACGTCGGGCACGGGTCGCAGCTTCAGCCGCACCGCCTCCTCCCGGGACCGCGCGTCGGGACGGATGAAGGTCCGGCCCGCGTACCGGTTCTTCACCAGCCCGAGCTCGTGGGGCAGGCCGGCCGCCTCGGCGTAGCCGGCCGCGGCGGGCAGGCTCGAGTCCGGCACCCCGACCACCACGTCGGCGGGGGCGGGATGCAGCAGGGCGAGGCGCCGCCCCAGCTCCTTGCGGACGGCGTAGACGCTGCGCCCGCCGAAGCGGCTGTCGGGCCGGGCGAAGTAGATGTACTCGAACAGGCAGAAGGCCTCGCGCGCGCCGCCGCGGGCGGCCCTCCCGGGCAGGGGGCCCCGCGCGAGGTCGCGCCCGTCGGTGATCCAGATCCACTGCCCCGGCGGCACCTCGCCCTCGACCCGGCCGCCCGCCGTCTCCAGGGCGCAGCTCTCCGACGCCACGGCCCAGGCGTCGCCGACCCGTCCCAGCACCAGGGGGCGGATGCCCCAGGGATCCCGCGCCGCCAGCAGCCCCCGGGGCGTAAGGACGACCACGGCGAAGGCGCCCCGCACCGCCGCCAGGGCGCGGAGCAGGGCCA
This sequence comes from Thermaerobacter sp. FW80, assembly GCF_004634385.1. Taxonomy (NCBI): domain Bacteria; kingdom Bacillati; phylum Bacillota; class Clostridia; order Eubacteriales; family Clostridiales Family XVII. Incertae Sedis; genus Thermaerobacter; species Thermaerobacter sp. FW80. The sequence continues at coordinate 2,586,400 of NZ_CP037895.1, forward strand.
GGGGTGGGAGGGGCGGGCCCTGGTCGGCGCCGGTCGCCTCCCCCGCGGGCGTCCCCGGGCGGGCGGGCCCCCCCGCGCGGCCGAGCCCGGCCAGCCGCGCGGCCACGTGGCCGATGATCTCGCTGTCGGCGGTGGTCGCCAGGGTCACGCCGCGCCGAGCCAGCACCTGGCGCCAGCGGACCCCGCCGGCCAGCTGGCCGTTGTGGGCCAGGGCGAAGGCATCGAGACCGCCCGCCGCCACCCCGGGGAAGACCAGGGGCTGGGCGTTCCCGGGCCCGGGGTCGCCGGCGGTGGCGTAGCGCACGTGCCCGATGGCGGCCGCCGCGCCCGGCGGGCACCAGGGGTGATGCCGGGGATCGAGGAAGACCGTCCCCACCAGGCCCGCCGCCTTCCGGACCACGAGGCGCCCGTCCGGGGTCAGGGCGGCGACGCCGGCGCTCTCCTGCCCGCGGTGCTGCAGGGCATGGAGCCCCCGGACGGTCCAGGCCACCGCCTCGGGATGGCCCCAGATGCCGATGATGCCGCATGCCTCCCGCGGGCCGGTTCGTCCAGAAGGCATGGCAGCGCCCCCTCCCACACCGTCCAGAGCTCCGCCACGGGGTCGTCCAGCCAGGTGCGGCCGCCCGCCCGCACCGTGAGCCGCCCTCCCGGCCCGGTCACCGTGCCCAGCAGCCGGCACGGGACGCCGAGCTCCGCCGCCCGGCGCGCCAGCGCCTCCAGGGCTGCCGGATCCACGGCCGCCAGGGCGCGGGCCGGGCCCTCGCCGAAGAACACCGCATCCCACCGGCCGCCGGCGGGCTCCCCGTCTCGATCGGGGAGGGTGACCTCGACGCCCAGGGCCGTGGCGCCGCCGTCGCCCCCTGGGGGGATCGGGCCGCCGGGGAACGCCATCTTCGCCAGGGCGACCAGCAGGCCCCCTCGCCCGACGGGCCGCGCCGCCACCACCCACCCCTGGGCCACCGCCTCCTGCAGCAGCTGCTGGAGCCGGCGCTGGAGCCTCCAGGGGACCTCGGGCAGCGGACCCTCGACCCGGCCGTGACACCGCTTGTGGTATTCGCTGCCGGCCAGGTGACCGGCCAGCGGACCGAGCAGGGCCACGGCCAGGCCGGGCTCGGGGAAGAAGCCGCAGGCCCAGCGGCCCGGCGGCGGGATCACCCCCACCACCCCCACCGCCACCGTCGGGTCGATGTCCCGACCCGCCGTCTCGTTGTACAGGCTGACGTTGCCGCCGGTGACCGGCAGGTCGAGGGCCCGGCACGCGGCCGCCAGGCCGTCGATCAGGCCGGCCAGCTGGCCGTAGACCGCGGGCCGCCGGGGATCGCCCAGGTTGAGGCCGTTGGTCAGCCCCAGGGGCCGCCCGCCGACGCAGCTCACCCGCAGGGCCGCCTCGGCCACCGCCAGGGCCGCGCCCCGGTAGGGGTCGACGGCCGCCTGCCGTCCCGTCCCCGCCATGGCCACCGCCAGCAACCGGTCGCTGCCGGGGACCTCCAGCACCGCCGCCGGGCCGGCCCCCGGTCGGAGCCGGGTGCGGCCGCCGACCAGGTGGTCGAACTGGGTGTACACCCAGCCCTTGGCGGCGACGGCCGGAGAGGCCAGCAACCGCCGCAGGGCGGCGCCGAGCGCCGCGGCGTCCGCCAGGTCGGGGATCGGGGCGGAGCCTTCCCCTTCCAGCCGGGTGGGCGGCCCCTCCCGCGGCCGGTCCTCCGGCGACGCCGGGGACCCGGGCCGGGACCCGAAGGGCCCGCGCCGATGGTTCACCGGCGAGCCGCCAGGGTCCCCCGGCAACCCTCGGTCGACCGCCGGCAACGGGCGATGGCCAGCGGGGGAGAGGCCCCGGGCCGCGGCGGCCCCGGGGGAGGCCTCGCCATCGGCGGCGACCGGGGCGACGGCGCCCGCCGCCGGGCCGTCGGCCCTCTCCGCCGCTCCGGCGGACCCGCCCGGCGTCGCCATCACCTCCCGCGGCCCGTACACCGGGGCGCGCCGGGTCAACAGGTCGACGGGGACGTCGGCCACCCGCCGGCCCCGGTGCCGGACCCGCAGGCGCCCATGCCCCTCCAGCCGGCCGACCGTCACCGCCGGCAAGCCCCACCGGCGGGCGATGCGGCGGACCCGGGCCACGCGGGCCGGTTCGACCACCGCCAGCATGCGCTCCTGGGATTCGGCCAGCAGGATCACGTCGGCGGGCAGGTCCGGCTCCCGGAGGGGCACCCGGTCCAGGGTGAGGGTCGCGCCGCACCCCGCCCGGGCCGCCAGCTCGGCCGCCGCCGCACCGAGGCCGCCGGCCCCCAGATCCTGGAGGGCCGCCACTAGGCCGGCGGCGACCATCTCCAGGCACGCCTCGATCAGCACCTTGCCGGCCAGGGGATCGCCCACCTGCACCGCGGGGCGGCGGTCGTCCCCGTCCCCGCCCAGGCCCGCCGAGGCGAAGGTCGCCCCATGGACGCCGTCGCGGCCGGTCGGGGGGCCGATCAACACGAGCCGCGCCCCGGGTCCGGCCGCCACGCCCCGCAGCAGCCGGTGGGCGGGGGCGACGCCCACGCAGAGGACGTTGACCAGCGGGTTCGTCCGGTACCCCGGCTCGAAGAGCAGCCGGCCCCCGACCACGGGCACGCCGGTGCAGTTGCCGTAGGCGGCGATGCCCGCCACCACCCCCCGGATCAGCCGCCGCGCGGCGTCGTCCGCGGGGTCGGCGAAGCAGAGGAAGTCCATCAGCGCCACCGGCCGGGCCCCGGCGGCCAGCACGTCCCGCAGGATCCCCCCCACGCCGGTGGCGGCCCCCTGGAAGGGCTCGACGAAGGACGGGTGGTTGTGGGACTCGATGCGGAAGACCACCGCCGTGCCGTCGCCCAGGCCGACGGCGCCCGCGTTCTCGCCGGGTCCCAGCAGCACCTGGGGACCGCGGGTGGGCAGGCGGCCGAGGAGCGGCCTGGAGTGCTTGTAGGCGCAGTGTTCCGACCAGAGGACGCCGATCAGCCCGAGCTCCACCGGGTTCGGCTGCCGTCCCAGCAAGGCGCAGGCCCGCCGGTACTCGGCCGCGGTCAGCCCCACCGCCTCCCAGGGACGGCCGACGGCGCCCTCCATCGCCAGGGCATCGCAGCGATCCAGGGGATCGGGATCGCGGGGGCCGGGGCGTCCCTCGGTCCTAGCGCCCACGGTCTCCACCCCCTTCCCGCCGCCCCCGACCCCTCCCGTCGCCTGCGGGGCCGTCCAGCGCCCGCGGCGGCAGCGGCAGTCCCGACGGAACCCGGGGCGCCGCCCCGGTCGGCGTGGATCGCCCTTGGGGGCGGGCCGGGGCGCGACCCCCCGCCGCCCGATCCGACCGCCGGCCCCCCGCCTCCCGACCCGACCACTGGGGCCCCTCAACCCGACCCGAGCACCGGGGCCCCGCCGCCCGACCCGACCACCGGAGGGTCCACCAGACCTCGGCCTGTTCGGCCCAGGCGGCGAGGAGCGCGAGCCCGTCCCAGGCGCCGCTCCCCGCCACCGCGGAACGCGAGGCCGGTCCGTCCCCCTCCGCGGGTCCGCCGCCGGCGCGACGGGTTCGGGCTGGCCTCCCCGCCGCGCCGCCCGGCGCCGCGGTCGAACCGCCAGACCAGCAGCACCGAGAAGGCGGTTCGGGCTGGCCTCCCCGCCGCGCCGCCCGGCGCCTCCGCCGGCCGCCGCTCGGGATGGGGCATGAGGCCGACCACGTTGCCCGTCGCGTTGCAGATGCCCGCTATGTTGGCCACCGAGCCGTTGGGGTTGGCCGCGGGGACCGGCCGTCCCGCGCCGTCGACGTAGCGCAGGATCACCCGGGCGCCGCGGCCCGGCACCAGCCGGCCTTCCGGTCCCTCCCCGACGTAGGCCCCCTCGCCGTGAGCGATCTCCAGGCGGACGACCCGGCCGGGAGGAAGCCCCGCCGTCAGGGCCGAGGGCCCCTCGATGCGCACCCACACCGGCCGGCACTGGAACCGGAGCTGCCGGTTGGGCCGCAGGGCGCCCGGCAGCAGGCCGGCCTCGCACAGGATCTGGAATCCGTTGCAGATGCCGAGCACCGGCCCGCCGGCCGCGGCGAAGGCCCGCACTGCCTCCATCACGGGCGTGCGGGCGGCCAGGGCCCCGGGCCGCAGGTAGTCGCCGAAGGCGAAGCCCCCGGGCAGCACCACCCCGGCGAAGGCCCGCAGGTCCCGCCGGCGATGGTCCACGATCTCCACCCGCCGGCCCAGGTCCCGGGCCAGCACGGTGGCCACGTCGACCTCACAGTTGGAGCCCGGGAACCGCACCACCGCCAGGCGCACGGAGGATCCCCCTCACCCGCCGGCTGCACCCCTCGCCCGCCGCCGCGGGCCGGCCCGCCCGCGCCCCCTGCCCGGCGCAGCCGGCGCCGCCGGGACGGGGCCGGGCGTCGGCCCCGCCGCCCCCGCCGCGCCGGCCGGCCCGGGCGTCGCCGCGGGTCGAGCGGTGGCCGGTTCCACCCGCACCCGGAAGACCTCCAGCACGGGGTTCGCCAGCAGCCGCTCCGCCATCGTCCGCACCCGGGCCTCCGCCGCTGCGGCCGTGGGCGCCGTCAGGTCGAGCTCGATCCGCTTGCCCACGCGCACTGCGGCCACTTCGCCGAAGCCCATGGCCCAGAGCGCCGACCGCACCGCCTCCCCCTGGGCGTCCAGGGAGCCGGGGCGCAGGTCCACCTCCACCACCGCGCGGAAGAACCGGCCGGGGCCAGTGGGCGATGTGGCGCCGTCCCCCCGCGTGGCCTCCCCCGCACCGGCGCCCGCCTCGCCGCCTCGGGCGACGCCGGCGGGCGGGATCCCCCTCCCCGGCCGCCCCGGCTCCACCGGGACCCCCTCCGCCCTCGCCGCCAGCCGGGTCCGCGCCCGGGCTCCAGACCCGCTCATCCCCTCGCCTCCAGGCGCCGCCACACCTCGGCGTAGGCGTCCGCGACGCCGCCCAGGTCGTGGCGGAAGCGGTCCTTGTCCAGGGGTTCGCCCGTCGCCCGGTCCCAGAGCCGGCAGGTGTCGGGCGAGATCTCGTCGGCCAGCAGGATGTCGTCGCCGCTGCGCCCGAACTCCAGCTTGAAGTCGACCAGGATCAGGTCGCGCTCGGCCAGGTAGGGCCGCAGGATGCGGTTCACGGCCAGGGCCAGCGCCTCGATCCGGTCCAGCTCCGCCGCGGTGGCGATCCCCAGCAGGCGCACGTGGGCGCGGTTGATCAAGGGGTCGCCCAGATCGTCCCGCTTGTAGTAGAGCTCGAGGACCGGCTCCTCCAGGACCTGCCCCGGGGCGAGCCCCAGGCGGCGGGCCAGGCTGCCGGCGACGACGTTGCGCACCACCACCTCGAGGGGGATGATCGCGACCCGCCGGGCCAGCAGCTCCTGCTCCCCGGCCACCGCCACCAGGTGGGTGGGGACGCCGCCCGCCTCCACCACCTGGAACAGGTGGGCGGCGATGCGGGCGTTGAGGCGCCCCTTCTCGCCGATGGTGCCGCGCTTGCGGCCGTCGAAGGCGGTGGCGTCGTCCTTGAAGTAGATGCGCACCAGACCCGGGTCCGCGGTGGCGTAGACGACCTTCGCCTTGCCCTCGTAGAGGCGCTCGCCCCGCGGGGGGATCTGCGCCTGCGGCAACGCCATGGTGCTCCCCTCCCTGTGGGCGGCCGGCCGCAGCCGGCCGCTGCATCCGATGCCGCGGCATCCGCTGGATCGCGTCCTCGGTCGCCGGCGCACGCCACCGGGCGACGTGGGCGGGCGGCGTGGGCCGACGCGGCCGGGCCGGCCGGGGCAGCGGTCCAGCCCGGCGCGCGACCGGGCGGTCGCACCGGCGTCACCCACCGTCGCCCGTGGCACCCCCGCCGTCGCCGCCCGCCGGCCCCTGGCCGGGACCGTCGCCGGCGGCCGCCTCCCCGCCCGGGCCCGTGGCCACGCCGCCGGTCGCCCCGGCGCCGCCGGGTCGCGGGGCGGCCCCGCCGCCCCCGTCCGGCAAGAGTCCCGCCCGGCGGAAGATGAAGTCCACGTGGCGCAGGTACGGCTTGGGATCGAACAGGGCCTCGATCTCCGACGGGGACAGCACCGCCCGCACCCGCGGGTCCTCCGCCACCAGCTGGCGGAAGGGCCGCTCCCCCTGCCAGCCGCGCATGGCCAGCTCCTGGACCAGGGCGTAGGCCTCCTCGCGGCGCAGGCCGCGTTCGACCAGCGCCAGGAGCACCCGCTGCGAGAAGATCAGGCCGCCCGTCCGCTCCAGATTGGCGGCCATGGCCGCGGGGTAGACGTGGAGGTCCCGGACGATCTCGGTCAGCAGCGCGGTCATGTAGTCGGCCAGGATCAGGGCGTCGGGCAGGACGATGCGCTCCACGGAGGAGTGGGAGATGTCCCGTTCGTGCCAGAGGGCCTGGTTCTCCAGGGCGCTGACCAGGTAGCCGCGGATCACCCGGGCCAGGCCGGAGATGCGCTCGCACTTCTCGGGGTTGCGCTTGTGGGGCATGGCCGACGAGCCCTTCTGGCCGGCGCGGAAGGGTTCTTCCACCTCGCGCACCTCGGTCCGCTGGAGGTGGCGGATCTCCACGGCCATCTTGTCGTAGGTGCCGGCCAGGATCGCCAGGGCGGCCAGCAGCTCGGCGTGCCGGTCGCGGGCGACGATCTGGCTGGAGACCGTCTCCGGCTCGAGGCCGAGCCGGCGGCAGACGTAGGCCTCCACCCGCGGGTCCACGTGGGCGAAGGTGCCGACGGCGCCGGAGACCTTGCCCACCGCGACGGCCTGCCGCGCCCGGGCCAGGCGGTCCAGGTTGCGGCCCAGTTCGGCGTACCAGAGGGCCAGCTTGACGCCGAAGGTGATGGGCTCGGCGTGGACGCCGTGGGTGCGACCGACCATCACCGTGTCCTTGTGGCGGCGGGCCTGCTCCCCCACGGCCTCCCGCAGGGTGCGCACCTCGGCGAGCAGCAGGTCGACGGCCTGGACCAGGTTGACCGCCAGGGCGGTGTCCACCACGTCGGAGGAGGTCAGGCCGTAGTGGACCCAGCGGGCGTCGTCGCCCACCTGCTCGGCGATGGCGGTGGTGAAGGCGATGACGTCGTGGTGGACCCGGCGCTCGATGGCCAGGATGCGCTCCACGTCGATGCGGGCCCGCTGGCGGATGCGGGCGGCGGTTCCCCGGGGCACGGTGCCCAGCTCCTCCCACGCCTCCAGGGCCAGGAGCTCGACCTCGAGCCAGGTGGCGTACTTGTGCTCCAGGGTCCACAGGCGGCCCATGGCGGGCCGCGTGTAGCGCTCGATCATGGGGCCACCGCCCGCCCGGTCGCGGCGGGCGCCTCGCCCTCCTGCCCGGTCGCGACCGCTGCCTCCCCCGCCCGCCCGGACGCGACGGGCGCCTCACCCTGCCGCCCGGTCGCGCCGGCTGCCCCTGGAGCGGCACCGCGACCCGGCCCGCGGGCCCCTGCGGCGGACGAACCGGCCACGCCCCCGGGCGATGCCGGCCGGTCGGCGGCCGCCCCGGCCGGGTGCGCGGCCTGGACCGTCCCGATGCCGGCCGCGGTCGGGGCGGCGTCCGCGGGCGGTGCCGCGGTCGGCACACCGTCGGCCTGCCAGGCGGCGGGATCGCCGGGCGGCGTCACGGCCGCCGGGATCTGGGCCAGCTCCGCCTGGAGCCGCCGGTCGGCCTCCGCGACCCGCGCCTGCATCCGCCGGCGGTAGGCCGCCAGCCGCTCCCGCAGGCCGGGATCCTTGAGTGCCAGGATGCGGGCGGCCAGCAGGGCGGCGTTGGCCGCACCGTCCAGGGCCACGGTGGCGACGGGCACGCCGCGCGGCATCTGGGCGGTCGCCAACAGGGCATCGAGCCCCCCCGCCGCCCCGCCCTGCAGCGGCACGCCGATGACCGGCAGCAGCGTGTGGGCGGCCACCACGCCCGCCAGGTGGGCGGCGCTGCCCGCGGCGGCGATCAGCACCTCCAGGCCCCGGTCGGCCGCCGAGGCGGCGTAGCGGGCGACCCGCTCGGGCGTGCGGTGGGCGGAGGCCACGGTGGCTTCGAAGGGGATGCCCAGGTCGTTCAGCACCTCGAAGGCCTGGCGGAGGATGGGGAGGTCGGAGTCGCTGCCCATGAGGATGCCGACCCGGGGGATGCAGCCGCCGGACTCGGCGTCCTGGGTCGGTGGGTTCGGCGTCGCTTCGGCTGCCACGGCCGTCCCTCCTCGTGGCGATCTCGTGGCGATCTCGTGCCGATCTCGTGGCGACCGCGCGGCGACCTGTTGGCGATCGGGTCCCCCTCCCCCCGCCCGCCGGGCGCGGGACCTCGGGCCCGCCGATGCCGGCGGCCGGGGATCGCCGCCGCAGGGTCGCGTCGCGGGGGACGCGAAAAACGTTCGTCCTCTACAACACGTTTTCTTGTCACTTACGATTTCATCGGCACCAGTATCGAATGTCAATCCCCAGGATTCGCGAAGAATGTTCGGATTCACCTTCCCACCCCGCCCGCCGGGGAGGAGCGGGCCATCGGAAGAGGAACCCTGGGATTGGCGGCCCCTGGGCCGAGGGCCCGCCCAGGGCCCCGGGTCCGCCGAGGGCGGGCCGCCGACGGCGGCCCGCCCGGAAGGGATCGCGGAGGGAGGCACGCTCATGCTCGTCGTGATCAACCGCATCTGGCCGGAGCCCGGGAGCGAGCGACGCCTCGAGGAGGCCTTCGCGCGCGCCCCTGCCATGAAGGATGTGCCCGGCTGCCTGGGCTTCGAGTTCTGGCGGCGGCAGCCCGCTGCGCCCGCCGGCCACCCCCGGCAGGCCGATCCGACCGCCGCGGCGCCCGACGTCGGGCCGACCGGGGAACCCCGCCGGGCCGAGTACCTGGTGGTCACCCGGTGGGCGTCCCGCGAGGCCTTCGAGGCGTGGCGGCGCAGTCCCCACTTCCAGCACGCCCACCGCGACCCGTCGGCCTCCGCCGGTGCGCGCAGCGAGCTGGTGATGTACGAGGTGCTGCGCCAGGCCTGAGGCCGCGGCCGGCAGCCCGCCTCCGAGCCCGGCCGCCGTTGGCCGTTGACCGTCGCCCGGGGCGCCCCCATAATCGGGATGAGGCAAATAGCAAGTAAACCGATGGGGATTTGCGGACAACGGGCCGATGGGAATCCCAGGCCGCCGCGCCGCCCTCGGCCCGCCCCCGAGGAGGGATCGCCCGTGGGCGACGGCATCCCGGTGCCGCTGGTCCGCGCGAACCAGGCCTTCATCATCCTGACGGCCGTGCTCAGCTTCGCCTTCCAGTTCCGCGCCGGCGCCCTGATCGGCCTGGCGGTGCTGCTGCTGCCGCTGCTGTTCGGGCCACGCGCCCACCTGGTGTTCCGCCTGGCCCGGCCCCTGGTGGCCCGCCGGCTGGCGGACGCCGAGCGGGAGGACCCGCACGTGCAGCGGTTCAACCAGAGCCTGGCCGCCCTCTTCTTCGCCGTCGGCGCCGCCGGCCTGTACATCCTGGATCCCGTGTGGCCCCGGTGGGGCGCCGTGGTGGGATGGGGCGCGCTGCTGGCCGTGGCGGCGGTGGCCTTCATCGCCACCCGGGGCTTCTGCCTGGGCTGCACGATCTACTACCAGCTGGTCCGACGCGGGTGGATCCGCCGGCCCGGCTCGACGCCGGTGGCGTGAGGGACGCCGACCGTGGCCCGGGCCACCCGGCCGAGCGTGACCCGGGCCAACCGGCGAGCGTGACCCGGGCCACACGATGGTGACTCGCCCGATCGGGCAGGACTTGACAGCGGAGCCGAAACCGCCCATAGTAGTCGCCAAACCGCGGCGGAGTCGAAGCCGCCGACCCGGCGCCCGAGAGGCGCCTTGCCACCTGACACGGGCCACCCACGGCCCCCATCTGGACCAACGGCGTCGGGGAGGACGAGTACCCGGCCACCGGCCGGCCAGAGAGCGGGACCTGGCGCTGCGAGTCCCGTCCGGCGGTGCCGCGGGAAGATCCCCTCCCCGGTCGGGCAGGGATGGCCGCATCGCCGGCGTCCCCCCCGGCCCGCCGCCGCCCGAACGGGCACGCAGGCCCCGCGACCCGGCCCGGCCGCCGGGGAGGCTCCGCACGCTTCGACGCTTCCCGGGTCGGGCCGTCGCCGGCGGCCGGGCCGTGCCCCAGTAGACGCGGCCGGGTTCTCCCGTTAGCGAGACAGGGCATCGCTCGTCGACCGTCGGACCCCGGGACCGGGGGCCGGCCCGACCGGCCGCCGGCCTCGCCGGTTCGTCCGGACGGGTTCGCGGGGTCGGCTTCTCGGCTTCGCGGCGGCTAGGGCCGCCGGCCGAGGGCCCGGGCGGCGAGCCGTGCCCGGCGAGGGGACCATCCCGTCGCGCCGGCACCCTTCCCAGCCCGGGGTCGCAGGCACGGCGGCGAGGGTCAATGAGGGTGGTACCGCGGAAGGCGACGAAGCCCCCGTCCCTCGGGACGGGGGCTTTTCCATTTTCGACCCCCCGGAGGTGAGCCCCATGGGCGACGTCATCCTCTATGACACGACCCTGCGCGACGGCACCCAGCGCGCGGGGATCCACCTGACCCTGGCCGACAAGGTGCGGCTGGCGCGCAGGCTGGACGCCTTCGGCATCCCCTACGTGGAGGGCGGCTGGCCCGGGTCGAACCCCAAGGATGCCGCCTTCTTCCGGGCCCTGCAGGACCAGCCCCTGGAACGGGCCCGGCTCGTCGCCTTCACCAGCACCCGTCGCCCCGGCCGGCGCGTCCAGGACGACCCGGCCCTGACCGCCGCCCTGGACGCGGCCACGCCGGCGGTCTGCGTGGTCGGCAAGGCCTGGGACCGGCACGTCACCGTCGCCCTGGGCACCACCCTCGCGGAGAACCTGGCCATGGTCCGGGAGACGGTGGCGTTCCTCAAGGAGCACGGCCGCGAGGTGATCTTCGACGCCGAGCACTTCTTCGACGGCTTCGCCGCCAACCCGGACTACGCGCTGGCGGTCCTCGCGGCGGCGGACGCCGCCGGCGCCGACTGGCTGGTGCTGTGCGACACCAACGGCGGCAGCCTGCCCGAGGCCATCGCCCGGGCGGTGCGGGCCGCGGCCGCAGGCGTGCGCGCGCCCCTGGGCATCCACTGCCACGACGACGCCGGCCTCGCCGTAGCCAACTCCCTGGCCGCCGTGGCGGCGGGGTGCCGGATGGTCCAGGGCACCGTCAACGGCTACGGCGAGCGCTGCGGCAACGCCAACCTGCTCACCGTCGCCGCCAACCTGGAGCTCAAGATGGGCCGCCGCTGCTTGCCGCCCGGCGCCCTGGCCGGCCTCACGGCCCTGAGCCGGTTCGTCAGCGAGGTGGCCAACCTGCCCCATCGCGAGGAGGCACCCTACGTGGGCGCCAACGCCTTCACCCACAAGGCGGGCATCCACGTCTCCGCCCTCCTCAAGGAACCGGCCCTCTACGAGCACGTGGAGCCCGCGCGGGTGGGCAACGGGCGCCGGGTCCTGGTCTCCGAGCTGAGCGGCCGCGCCAACCTCCGCTACGTGCTGGGCTCCGACCTGGACGAACCGGCTCTCGCCCGTCTGCTGGAACGGATCAAGGAGCTCGAGAACCAGGGGTACCAGTTCGAAGGGGCGGAGGGCACCCTGGCCCTGCTGGCCTGGGAGGCGCGCCAGGGGGTGCCGGAGGCGCGGCAGGCCGCCGGACGCCCCGGCGCCGCCGAAGGGATCGTCCCTCCCGGCTCCGGGCCGGATGCCGACGGGGGAGCACCGCCCGACCGCCCCGGCGCACCGGGGAAGGGGTCGGGTGCGGACCCCGCCGCGCCCCCCGGGCGCGACACCCGGGACCGCCGGCAGGCGGCGACGGCAGGTGTCGCGGCCGGGATCCCCTTCGTCGTCGAAGCCTACCGCGTGACCGCCGCCCACGAATCCGGCGTCGGCTCGCGGGCGGAGGCGACCGTCAAGGTCCGGGTCGGGGGCCGGGTCATCCACACCGCGGCGGAGGGCAACGGCCCGGTCAACGCCCTGGACGCCGCCCTGCGCAAGGCGCTGCGCGAGGCCTACCCGAACCTGGGGCGGGTCCGGCTGGTGGACTACAAGGTGCGGGTGCTCGAGGGCGACGCCGGCACCGGCGCCCGGGTGCGGGTGCTGGTGGAGTGCACCGACGGGCAGGCGCGGTGGGGCACCGTCGGCGTCTCGACCAACATCGTCGAGGCGTCGTGCCAGGCCCTGGCCGACGGCCTGTGCTGCTACCTGCTGGGGTTGCATGCGGCCGCGGCGCCGCCTGCCGCTCCCGACGCCGCACCGGCCCTGGATCCGCACGCCGCATCGCCCGTCGGTCCCGACGGCGCGCCATCGGCGGGCCCGGATGCCACCCAGTCCGCCAATCTCGACGACGCACCGCCCACCGGTCCGGATCCCGCACCGGCCGTCGGTCCCGAGGGTTCGGACGCGCCGCAGCCCGCCGATCGGGGCGGCGCACCGCCCAACGCTCTAGAAGGTGCGCCGCCCGCCGGTCTGCACGTCGCGTCGCCTGCGGCATCGGGCGCCGGGCCCTCGCACCTTCCCGACCCGCGCCCTACGGCCGCTGAAAGCTACGGGTCCGACGCCGCCGGTTCGCCGGGGCGGGCGAGCGGCCCGACCCCGGGCGCGGCGGAGCGGCCGGCGTAACGGCGACGGGTGAGCCGCCCCGACGGGCGTGCAGCCGACGGCGAGCCCCGCTGGGCGGCCCCACGGAGGGGCTGTGACGCCGACGCTCGCGGCCCAGGCCGGCGGGACGCCGCTGGTCGCCGCTGGGCGGCCCACGGAGGGGCTGTGACGCCGACGCCACCCCCGCGCCCGGGCGCCGCGCTTCGCCGCGGCAGGCCGCCGCCGGCCGCCCTCCCGCCAGGACGAGGCGGGCGCCGCGTCAGACCGCAGCGCCCGCCTCGTCGCAGGAGCGGGGCTGGCCGGCCTCGTCCCGGGTGCGGAAGGACTGGCCGCACCCACAGGTCTGGACGGCGTTGGGGTTGTGGATCGTGAACCCCGAGCCCGACAGGGACTCCACGTAGTCGATGCGGGCGCCCTTGAGGAAGCGGGCGCTCATCGCGTCGACCACCACGCGGATGCCGTCCTGCTCGATCACCTGGTCGTCGTCGTTGCGCTGCGAGTCGAAGGCCAGGCCGTAGCTGAAGCCGCTGCACCCGCCGGGCTGGACGAACACCCGCAGGGCCAGGTCGTCCCGCTGGCGCTCGGCCAGGAGCTCCTTGACCTTGCTGGCCGCTTCCGGCGTCAGCGTGATCACGGTGTCACCTCCCGGGCGGCGGGGCGGGGCCGGTTGCCGGCCCCGCCCCGCCTTCCCTTCCAGCATAGCACAGCTCCGGCCCGCCGCTCGGCGCCCGTGGCCAGACCGGTCGACCCCGCCGGGGGCGGCCTGTGGTCGCCCAGCTTCGGCGCCGCTCGCCGGCGGCCACGAAACCCGGGGCCTCAGACGAACTGGGCCTCCAGCGCCTCGTAGTCGTCCGGCTGCAGCTCCAGCGGCCGCCGCGCCAGGCCCTCCTCGGGGAAGCCGGGCAGCTGCTCCTCGTAGGTGGGCTTGTCGGCCTCGTAGATCACGCCGATCACCATGCCGCCGGTCTCCATCACCTTGCGCAGCGCCGCCTGCCGGTCGTGCCGGTCGTAGTCCGGGTCCTCGTCCAGGTTGACGAGGCGCTCCTTGAAGTAGTCGTAGGTGTTCAGCTTGTTGAAGGTCACGCACGGGCTGAACACGTTGACCAGGGAGAAGCCCTTGTGCTGGATGGCCTTCTTGAAGACCTCGGCCATGTGGTGGATCTCGCCGGAGAAGGCCTGGGCGACGAAGCCGCAACCCTGGCCCAGGGCCAGCTCCAGCGGCCGCACGGGCTCCTCCACCGAGCCGTAGGGCGACGTCTTGGTCTTCATGCCCTTGTCGCTGGTCGGCGCCAGCTGGCCCGTGGTCAGCCCGTAGATGTGGTTGTCCATGACGATGTAGGTCAGGTCCACGTTGCGTCGGATGGCGTGGATCACGTGGCTGAGACCGATGCCGTAGCCGTCGCCGTCGCCGCCCGCGGCGATCACCGTCAACTCGCGATTGGCCAGCTTGACGCCTTGGGCGATGGGCAGCGCCCGCCCGTGGATCCCGTGGAAGCCGTAGCTGCCGAAGTACTGGGAGATCTTGCCCGAGCAGCCGATGCCCGAGACCACCACGACCTCCTCCGGCTCGAGCCCCAGGTCGGCGACCGCCCGCGTCAGGGCGTTGAGGACGCCGAAGTCGCCGCAGCCCGGGCACCACGTGGGCCGAGCCGCCTTGAAGTCCGCCACCTTAGCCATGGAGCAACACCTCGCGTGCCCGGGAGTAGATCTCGCTGGCCAGGAACGGGTCGCCGTTGAACTTGCGGCAGCCGTGGAGCTTCTCGTGGAAGCCCACTTCCCGCTGCAGATAGCCCGCCAGCTGGCCGGTGTAGTTGTTCTCCACCACCAGCACCCTGGGCGCCGGCGCCAGGTAGCGCCGGACCTTCTCCTTGGGGAACGGATAGAGCGCCCGCAGGTGCAGGTGGCCGACCTTGTAGCCGTCGGCCTCCAGGCGCGCGACGGCCTCCTGGATGCGGCCGATGGTGGAGCCCCAGCCCACCACCAGGAGGTCGACCCGGTCGGCCGGTTCATCCCCGTAGTAGTCCACGTAGTCGCTGAGATCCAGGCCGTCCAGCTTGCGCATGCGCTTCTTCATCTGGATCTCGCGGGTGGAGGTGTCCTCGATCTCCTCGGTGCCCGCCTCGTCGTGCTCGTTGCCCAGGGCGACGAAGCGGCCGTTGCGCATGCCGGGCAGGCTGCGGGGCGAGATGCCCGACTCGGTCACCAGGTACCGCTTGTAGGCGCCCCGCTCCATGGCGTCGAGCTCCTCCTGGCTGATGAGCGCGCCGCGGTCGATGCGCACCCGGCTGTAGTCCAGCCCGTCGATGGACTGGCGCGACATGCCGAGGGAGAGGTCGCTCACCAGGTACACGGGGCACTGGTAGCGCTCGGCCAGGTTGAAGGCCTCCACCGCCATGTAGAAGCAGTCCTCCACCGTCGCCGGGGTGAGGACGATGCGCGGGATCTCGCCATGGGTGCCGAAGATGAGCTCGTTGAGGTCGCTCTGTTCCGTCTTCGTCGGCAGGCCGGTGGACGGGCCGCCCCGCATCACGTCCACCACCACCAGCGGCGTCTCGGACATGCCCGCCAGGCCCACGGCCTCCTGCATCAGGGAGATGCCCGGGCCCGAGGTCGAGGTCATGGCCCGCACGCCGGCGTAGTTGGCGCCGATGGCCATGTTCACCGCGGCGATCTCGTCCTCGGCCTGGACCACCACGCCGCCGTACTTGGGGAAGTTCTTGAGGAACCAGTACATGATCTCCGTGGCCGGCGTGATCGGGTAGGCCGCCAGGAACCGGCAGCCGGCCGCCAGGGCGCCGAAGGCCAAGGCCTCGTTGCCGGAGATGAACAGGCGCCGCCGCACCTCGGGCCGCCGGGGCAGGGTGGCCACCTGGCCGATCTCCCGGGCGCCGTACTCGAAGCCGCGGCGCAGCGCCTCCATGTTGAGCTCCACCACCTGGTCGCCCTTGGCCCCGAAGCGGGCCTCGATGGTCGGCCGGAACTCCTCCACCGGCAGGCCCACCAGCGCCGCCGTCACGCCCACGGCGACCATGTTCTTCATGATCGGGTTGCCGAGCTCGCGGGCGATCCTCGTCAGCGGCACGCCGTAGACCCGCACCTGCCGCTCGGCGGGGACCCGGGCCTTGAAGGCGTCGTCGTAGACGATGACGCCGTCCCGCACCAGCTCGTGCAGGTTGTGGTCGATGGTCTTCTGGTCGAAGGCGATGAGGATGTGCAGCTCGTCGCCGTGATGGCGGATCAGGTGGTCGGCGGCCCGCACCTTGTAGTTGGTATGGCCGCCCTTGATCAGCGACATGAAGTGCCGGTACTGGTAGACGTAGTACCCCAGCCGGTTCAGCGTCTGGGACACGATCTCGCCCGTGCTGTCGATGCCCTCGCCCTGCTGGCCGCCCACCTTCCAGCTGAACTCGCCCGTCAAGGTCTTGGGAGCGCCCGTTGCAGGACGCTGCAGCTCCTTGGCCACGGCCCTCACCCCTTTTCCCTACCGTCAGTATACAGCAGTTGGCGATGACGCCATCGGCTCCTGCCGCCGACAGGCAGTTCGCCGACGTTTCGATGCCGTTCACCACCCCAAACCGCCCGCTGGCCCCGCCCCCTCCCCGGGACGAACCGGCCGGGCGGGAGGCACCCGCGCCCGGCGTCCCCTCCCGCCCGGTCCCGGTCGCAAGGCGGCGGGCATGGGACTTGCAGGGGGCGGCACGCAGTGCAGGATGGGTGGCACCCGCCTTGCACGAAGACGCGGGGCCCGGTTCGCACCGGGCCCCGCCATCGCCTCGCCATCGCCTGGCCGGTTCGTCCCGCGCCTCGCGGGCTCCTCCGTGCCGGGCCGGTTCGTCCACCGCCCGGCGGGTGCGGCCGACATCAGGCGCGTCAGGTCAAGGACAGGATCAAGCGGTTGGGGTCGTCCACCGTCGCCCCCTGGGTGATCATCTCCACGATCTTCTTCCGGGCGCGCAGGTCGCCGATGAGCACGGCGCCCACCAGGCGCCCCTCGAGGAAGAACAGGCGCTGGTACTGGCGGCTCTCCCAGTCCACGTGGGAGACGGCCTCCACCTCCGGGTGGTTCTCCGGCGTCGCGCCGATGGCCGTGATCTTCGAGTCGAACAGGCCGCTGGAGTAGACGGGCACCTCGCGGTAGGGGCGCCGGGCGCCCGCCATGTTGGCCGCCGCCACCCGCCCGTGCATCATGGCGTTGTTCCACGTGCCCATCTGGTTGTGCCGGCCGATGAACACGTCGAAGAAGCGGGCCACGTCGCCGGCGGCGAAGATGTCGGGGACGTTGGTCTGCAGGTACTCGTCGGTCACCACCCCGCCCTGGATCTCCACGGCGGTGCCCGCCAAAAGCTCCGTATGGTAGTCCAGGCCCAGGCCGCAGCCCACCATGTCGGCCTCGATGGTCTGCCCGCCGGTGGTGGTGACCGCCTTGACGGTGCCGTGGGCGGCGTGGACCGCGGCGACCTCCTCGCCGTAGAGGATCTCCACCCCGTGGTCGCGGGCCAGCCGGTCGACCAACCGGCCGCCGTCCTCGTCCAGGATGCGGCGCAGCCACCGCGGCCCGCGGATCAGCCACACCACCTCCAGGCCCCGTCGCCGGAAGCCCTCCGCCAGCTCGTAGGCGATGAAGCTCCCCCCGACCACCACGGCCCGCCGGGCCGTGGCCAGCCGCTCCACCATGGCCCGCGTGTCGTCGAGGGTCTGGAAGTAGTAGACGCCGGGGGTGTCGGCGCCCGGCGCCGGCAGGTGCCGGGGACGGCCGCCGGTGGCCACCAGCAGCCTGTCGTACGGGAGCTCCTCGCCGGAGTCCGTCACCACCACGTGCTCGTCGGGGTGGACGGCGACGACCCGCGTCGCGAGCCGCAGGTCGATGCCCCGCTGGGCATGCTGCTCGACGGAGCGCATGAAGACCTTGTCCTCGGAGACGGTGCCCTTGAGGTAGTGGGGCAGGGAGACCCGGTTGTAGAGCGGGTAGGGCTCCGCCGCCAGGAGGGTGACCCGGCCGTGGGGATCCAGCCTCCGCAACGTCTCGGCGGCCGTGGTGCCCGCCACGCCGTTGCCCACGATGACGTAGCGCTTCGAGTCGGCCATCGACGCTCCTCCTCGCCGCCCCCGGCGCCCGCCCGGGGCGGCCCGCCGCGGGCGAATGCCACATCCATTATGTTGGTCCGCGGTGGGGGGCGCAACCAGCCGCCCGTCCCAAGATGCCGACCGGCGCGGTCGGCCCCGGCCCGCTCCGCCCCCTCCTGGCGCGGTCCGTCGCCGCCCCCGGCGACGGCCCCCCGGCGGGGCCCACCGCCCCCGCGGGGTCCGCCGCCCGTCCGGCCACCCGGCCGTGCCGCCGTCGCCGGCAGGAAGGCGGCCCGGCCGGCGCGGTCCCGGCCGCCCTCAGGGATGCAGGATCTGCGAGAGGAACCGCCGTGCCCGCTCGTGGGCCGGCTCGCGGAAGAAGCGGTCGGGCGGCGCCTCCTCGAGCACCATGCCCTCGTCCAGGAAGACGATGCGGTCCGCCACCTCCCGGGCGAAGCCCACCTCGTGGGTCACCACCAGCATCGTCATGCCCGAGGCGGCCAGCTCGCGCATCACGTCGAGGACCTCTTTGATCATCTCCGGGTCCAGCGCCGAGGTGGGCTCGTCGAAGAGCATCACCTTGGGCTGCATCGCCAGGGCGCGGGCGATGGCCACCCGCTGCTGCTGGCCGCCCGAGAGCTGGGCGGGGTACTTGTGGGCGTGCTCGGCGAGGCCCACCCGGGCCAGGAGCTCCAGAGCCAGCTCCTCCGCCCGGCGCCGCGGCCAGCGGCGGACCCACACGGGCCCCAGGGTGACGTTCTGCAGCGCCGTCAGGTGGGGGAACAGGTTGAACTGCTGGAAGACCATCCCCACCTCCCGCCGCACGGCCTCGATGCGACGCGGGTCGGGGCCGAGCTCGATGCCGTCGACCACGATGCGGCCGCGCTGGATGGGCTCGAGGGCGTTGATGGTGCGGATGAAGGTCGACTTGCCCGAGCCCGAGGGGCCCATGATCACCACCACTTCGCCCTGGCGCACCTGGAGGCTGATGCCCTTGAGCACGTGGACGGAACCGAACCACTTGTGCACGTCCTCGCAGATGACCATGGGTGGCGCGGCCGCGGCGGCCCCGGTCCCCGGGCCGGGACCCGTCGGCTCGCGCCCGCGCGGCCCGTCGGATCCGGGGGTCGCCGACCCCGCCCCCCTCATCCCGGTCCTTGCCAACGGTCGCACCTCCGTTTCCCGATGCCCGCCGTGCCCGCCCTCCGCCCCGCCCCCACCGCCGCCCCGGCCACCGGATCCACCGTCGACCCGTCCGAGCCCCGCGGTGCTCCGTCGCCGCGGCCCCCCAGCCCTTGGGGGGCGGCGGGACCCCGACCGGGTGGACGAACACGGCATCCCGCTGGGGCCGGTTCGTCCGCACCGCACCCGTCCGGCGGTCCGGCGGCCCTCCGTCACCGCTCGCCCAGGCCCAGCCGTCGCTCCAGGCGCCGGCTGGCCAGGGACATGCCGTAACAGAAGACCCAGTACACCGCCGCCACGAAGGCGTACACCTCCACATGGCGGCCCAGGTAGGCCGGGTTCGAGAGCACGCTCTGGGCCACCCCGACGAACTCCAAGAGGCCCCAGACCGCCACCAGCGACGTGTCCTTGAAGAGGCTGATGAACTGGCCGACCAGGGCGGGGATCACCGCCCGTAGCGCCTGGGGCAGGACGACGAGGAACATCGCCTGCGAGCCGGTCAATCCCAGCGCCTGGGCGGCCTCGATCTGGCCCCGCGGCACCCCTTGCAGGCCCCCCCGCACGGCTTCGGCCACGTAGGCGGCGGTGAAGAGCACGAGCCCCGCCGCCGCCCGCGTGACCAGGTCCGGCCGCACCGAGGGCGGCAGGAAGAGGGGCAGGGCGGTCATGGAGAAGAACAGGACGACCATCAGCGGCGTGCCGCGCACCAGCTCGATGTAGGCGATGGCGAGGACGCGGATCACCGGCAGCGAGCTCACCCGACCCAGGGCCAGCGCCACGCCCAGGGGGAAGGACAGCGTGATGCCGGCGACGGCCAGCACCAGGGTGAGCACCAGGCCGTAGCCCGTGCCCGCACCACCCGTGCGCGGCACGGACAGGACCAGGGCCACGGCGGCCGGCACCAGGACCACCCACGCCCCCACCACCCCCATCTGCCAGCGCCGCCAGCGCGTCGGGCCCACCCAGGCGAGGCCGCTGAGCACGACCAGCAGCGCCAGCACCCCGAGGGCCACCCCCACCCGCCACAGCTGTTGGCGGGGATAGGCGCCCACCAGGAGCAGCAGCAGGTTGTCCCGGACCACGGCCCACTGGGCGCGGCCGACGGCCCACGCCACCACAGCCCGCGCGGCGGCGATGAGGATCGCCAGGGACACCGCCGTCAACACGCCGTGGTACCAGGTGGCCAGCAGGTTGGCGCGGATCCACGCGGCCACCCGCCGCGGCCACGGCGCCTGGGGCGGCGGGGACGCCAGGGGCGCGGCCTCGCCGGCGGCCGGCATGGCCTCGACGGAGGCCGTGCGCAGCGCCGGTTCGTCCATTCACGCCACCCCCCGCCGCAGCGAGCGGTTGTACAGGTTCATCAGCAGCGACGTCAGCAGGCTGAAGGCCAGGTACGTGGCCCCCACCATCAGCAGGACCTCCAGGGTGCGGCCGGTCTGGTTGACGATGGTGCTGCTGACGTTGAGCAGGTCGGGGAAGGCGACGGCCATGGCCAGGCTCGAGTTCTTGATCAGGTTGAGGTACTGGCTCGTCAGGGGCGGAATGATGATGCGCAGCGCCTGGGGGAAGACCACCAGCCGCTGCACCAGCAGGGGTGGCAGGCCCAGGGCCCGGGCCGCCTCCCACTGTCCCCGCGGCACCGCCAGGACGCCGCCCCGTACCACCTCGGCGATGAAGGCCCCGGTGTAGATGACCAGGGCCAGCAGCAAGGCGCAGAACTCCGCCGAGAGCACCAGGCCGCCCTGGAAGTTGAACCGCGCCAGCTGCGGCCGGTCCAGGACCACGGGCTGGCCGGGGGCCAGGACGACGGCGGCCAGCAGCGAGGCCGCCACCAGCGCCACCGCCACCAGGCCCGGCCGGGTCTCCCGGCCCTCCTCCACCCGCCGCCGCAGCAGGGTGCGGTACGCCACCGCCGCTGCGATGAGGCCGGCCGCCACCAGGGCCAGGGCGGCGCCGAAGCCGGGCCCGGGTCGCGGTGCGGGCACCACCACCCCGCGGTTCATCAGGAACACCGGGCCCGGCAGGGCCACGGCCTGCGCCGCCGGCGGCAGGGTGTAGACGATGGCCCCGTACCAGAAGAAGAGCTGGAGCAGCAGCGGGGTGTTGCGGACGACCTCCACGTAGAGGCCTGCCATCAGGCGCACCAGCCCATTGGCCGACAGGCGGGCCAGGCCGGCCGTCACCCCCAGGACGGTGGCCAGCACCACCCCCAGCACCGAGACGCGCAGGGTGTTGACCAGGCCGGCCAGGAAGGCCCGCCCGTACGGGTCCGAGGCCTGGTACGGGATGGACGTCTCGCCGATGGCGAAGGAGGCGGGATGCCGGAGGAAGTCGAATCCCGGGGTGATGCCCAGCTGCTGGAGATTCCGCTGGACGTTGCCGGCCAGGTAGGCCCCCACCACGACGACGGCCGCCACCACCGCAGCCTGGATCAGCAGCCGTCGCCGGCGGATGTCGCCCACCCCGGCCCGCACCGGTCGGGTGGGCCTCGTCGCCATGGACCCCCCTCCTTCGGATGCGGCGGGGGAACCGCCCGGTTCCCCCGCCGTCCAGGACATCCGGCCCTCCGGGACCCTCGGGGATGGCGCGACCCTCGGGGACCGCGCGGCGCCGCGTCCGTGCCCTCGTCAGGCGCCGGCGGCCGGGATCACCGGAAGGGCGGCGCGTACAGCAGGCCGCCGTTGGTCCAGAGTTCGTTGAGCCCGCGCTCCAGCTTGAACGGCGTGTTCGGACCCAGGTTGCGGTCGTAGATCTCCCCGTAGTTGCCCACGTGCTTGATCACGCGGTAGGCGAAGTCGTTGCTGAGGCCGAGCCCCTTGCCGAGCTCGCCCTCCACCCCGAGGAAGCGGCGGATGTCGGGGTTGTCGCTGTTCTTGAACTCGTCGACGTTCTGGGAGGTGATGCCGAACTCCTCCGCCTGGATCGTGGCGAAGACCACCCACTTGACCACGTCGAACCACGCCGAGTCGTTGTTCTTGACGGCCGGCCCCAGGGGTTCCTTGGACAGCGTCTCGTCGAGGATCACGTGCTCGTCGGGGTTCGACAGGGTCGCCCGCCGGCCGGCCAGCTGCGACTTGTCGCTGGTGACGGCGTCGCAGCCGCCGGATTCGTAGGTCGCGTAGAGCTGGTCGACGTCCTCGAAGGTCTTCGGCGTGAAGCTGGCGCCCAGCGCCCGCATCCGATCGGTCAGCACCATCTCGTTGGTGGTCCCGCTCAGGACGCAGATGGTGGCGCCGTCCAGGTCCTTGAGGTCCTTGACGTTGCGGTCCTTGCGGACCATGATGCCGCCCCCGTCGTAGAAGGTGGTCGGGGCGAACTCCATGCCGTTGACGGTGTCGCGCCCCAGGGTCCAGGTGGTGTTCCGCATCAGGACGTCCACCTCGCCGGACTGGACGGCGGTGAACCGCTCCTGGGCGCTCAGGGGCCGGAACTCGACGGCCTCGGGGTCGTCGAACAGCGCGGCCGCGATGGCCCGGCAGAAGTCGGCGTCGAAGCCGGTCATCTTCCCGCTCGGGTCGAGGTAGCTGAAACCGGGCAGCTGCCCGTTGACGCCGCAGATCAGCTTGCCCCGCTGCAAGACCACCTGCAGCCGGCTCTGGCCGGCCTGCGAGCCCTCGCCACCGCCCCCGGCTCCACCCGCTCCGGAGGAACCGGCCGGTTGCGAGCCGCCGCTGGAACACGCCGTGGCCACCACCGCCACGGTGGCCACCAGCGCCGCCGCGAACCGCCGCACGCGTCGAAACGACAAAAAGACCACCCCCAGAGAGCTGGGACGTCGCGGAATCCGCGGGCCGGGGGTCACGCCGCGGCCCGCCATCGCCGGGATTCGGCGACGACTCTAGCGTTTCGCCAGCGAATCGGCGAACCCTGCCGTCCGCGGGGCGTCCCCGTCGTGCGCCGGGGCGGTCGCGGTCGCGGATCCCCCGTCGTGCGCCCGGGCGGTCCCCCTCGCGGATCCCCCCGTCGTGCACCCGGGCGGTCCCGGCCGTGCCACGACGGCGGTCCGGGTCGCGCCGCGCGGGCGGTCCCGGTCGTGCCGCGCGGGGTCTCGGATCCCGCCGTCTCCGGCCGGGGTCGTGGCCACGGATCCGGTTGCGCGGGGGTCGCGGCCACGGATCCGGTCTTGTATGGGAGGCGGCCGCCGTGTATAAATAAGCGAAAACAGCCCATCGACGACGGCGATGAGGGGGCCCAGGGGCGGCCCCGGTCCGGTGCAGAGAGCCGGCCCCGGCGGCTGGGAGGGCCGGCCCGGTCCCCGCCCCGACCCACCCCCGAGCCGTGCGGCAACGGCCGCAGCGAGTTCGGCGGTGGGGCGTCTAACCCGACGCCCGCCGACCCCGGTGCGCACGGCCCGAACCGCACCGGCGCCCGCCCGTTACGCGGGCAAGGGGACGCGCCCAGGGGCGCGTCCCTCGAGACCGGTCGCGGCGGGGCGGCCCGCACGCCCTGGCCCGCTGCCCGCTGCGATCCGGTGAAGCAAGGTGGTACCGCGGTACCCCCGCCCTTGCCCGGCGGGGGTTTTTCCTTCCCTGCGCCGGATCGGCCCCAGGGACGGGTTTCGCTGCGAGGAGGTGGCGATCGGTGGCGCAGTCCGATACGACCGTGGCGCTGATCGGAGCGGGCAAGATGGCCGAGTGCCTGATCGCCGGGTGGATCGAGGCGGGGCTGGCGCCCCAGGCCATCGCGGTGACCAACCGGCGCAACGACCAGCGCCTGGCCGAGCTGGCCGACCGCTACGGCGTGCGGACGGCCCGGGACAAGGCGGCGGTCCTCCAGGGGGCGCAGGTCGTGGTGATGGCCGTCAAGCCGGTCGACATGGCCACAGCGCTGGAGCAGGTGGCACCCCATCTGGGGGCCGAGGTCGCCGTGGTCTCGGTGGCCGCGGGCATCCGGCTGGAGGCCATGGCGCGGCGCCTGCCCGGCCAGCCCCACCTGGTGCGGGCCATGCCCAACACCGCCAGCCGGTTGCGGCAGGCGGTCACCGCCCTTTGCGCCGCCCCCACCTGCAGCCCCGCCGCCTTCGACCGGGTGCGGTGGCTGTTCGACCAGGTGGGCACCACGGTGGAGGTCGGGGAGGAGGCCTTCGACGCCGTGACCGCTCTCAGCGGCAGCGGACCGGCCTATGTGTACCTGCTGGTCGAGGCCATGCTGGAGGCCGCCCGCGACCTGGGCCTGCCCGACGGGGTCGCCCGGGACCTGGCGGTGGGGACGGTGGTCGGGGCCGGGAGCATGTTGCGGCACACCGGCCTCTCGCCCGCCGAGCTGCGCCGCCAGGTGACCTCGCCCAACGGGACCACCGCGGCGGCCATCGCCGTCCTGGAGGAGATGGCCATGCCCGCGGCGGTCCGCCGCGCGGTGAACCGCGCCGCCGCCCGCTCGGCGGAGCTGGCCGCCCTGGTCGCCGACGACGGTCCCGACCACGCGAGGGCGCGCGCCGCCGCCATGGGGAGCTAACCTCCCGTCGGCTGGACGGCGCGCGACCCCGGGGCACGGAGGCCCCTGCCCCCTGCTCCCGCCCCGTCACCCCCTCCCCCACGGCGGCCCCTGCCGGCGGGCGCCCCCCGTCGCCAGGCTCCGGCGGGCCGCCAGCCGGGTCCCTTGGTGGAGGGCGGTGTGGGGCCGCCACCGGGGGCCACCTTGGTGTACCATGAGGGGGAGCGCGAGGGGCGGTCCGCGAGGGCTGCATGGCGATCGCACCCCCGGCGGTCGGACGTGGCGGGGCCGCCCTCCCCCGGGGGAAGGGAAGCGGTCGCCATCCCCGTCGGCTGGACGTGGGGGTGACCGCCTGCCCGATCCGCAGTGGGGCCCACACGATCCGCGGTGGAGCCCGTCCGCTCGGCGGTGGAGTCCGCCCGTTCGCGGTGGAGTTCGCCCCGTCCGCGGTGGACCGGAGGCGGGTCGCACCCCTGTAGGCCTGGGGGAGCGGGGCCGCGGTCTGGAGGGAGGGCGGGCCGGCCGGCGCCGGCCCGCCCGTCGCCGCCGCGGCGGATGAGGGGACGGTCCCCTCGGGGGAGAAGGAGACGGGACCCGGCGAGGAGGCAGGAGGATGGTCCAGCGGCTGGACGAAGCGGCGATCCGCCAGCGGCTGGCGGCGCTGCCGGGATGGGAGCGCACCGGCGACGCGATCCGGCGCACCTACCGGCTGGCGACCTTCCGCGATGCCGTCTTCTTCGTCAACGCGGTGGCCGCCCTGGCGGAGGGGATGAACCACCACCCCGACGTGGACATCCGCTATCGTCAGGTCACCCTGACCCTGACCACCCACAGCGCCGGCGGGCTGACGGACCGGGACTTCGAGCTGGCGGGGGCCATCGACCGGCACACCGCCCGCTGGCGGGGCGCCGGGGAGGCGGCGTCCGCCCCATGAGGGCCTGGCGGGACCGTCGGGACGTGGCCCCGGGCGCCGGGGGCGGGAATGGGGCGCCCCCCTCCATCGCCGCCGAGGGGACGCCCGGGTCGGCAGGGGCGCCGGCGCGGCGGGCCGACCCGGCGTCCCCACGGGAGGACGTGGCCGGGCCGACGGCGCCGGCCGCCGAACACCCCGACGACGCCATCCCCTTCCGCCGGCACGTGGGCATCCGGGTGGTGGCCGCCGCGGAGGGTCGCGCTGTGCTCTTGCTGCCCGCCCGGCCCGAGGTGGGCAACCGGTTCGGCAACGTCCACGGGGGCGCCCTGGCCACGCTGGTGGACGGCGCCATGAGCAACGCCATCCTGTCGGCGTTGCCGCGCGGTGACCGCATCGGCGGCACCATCGAGCTCTCGATCCGCTTCCTCGAACCGGCCACCGGCAGCGTCCGCGCCGAGGGGCGGGTGCTGCGCCTCGGTGGCCGCATCGCCTTCGCCCAGGCTGACGTCTGGGACGAGCGCGGGCGCCTGGTGGCCACGGCCCAGGGCAGCTACGCCCTGCAGCGGCGGCCTGGGGACGAACCGGCCGCCCGGCACGCCCAGCCGCCGGCGCGCAGGGCCGGCGGCGATCCCGGCGGCGAGCCGAGGGGACCCGGCCCCCGGGGCCCGGCCCGCGCCGCCGGCCCGCCCGCGCCCCCCGACGTCGGGCCCCATCCGACGAACCCATGAGGCGGTGAGACCGGTGGCGGCAGCCGGCGCGCCACCGGTCGCGCCCCACGGAGGGGTTGCCCTTGTCGTCGTCGACCCGTGCCACCCCACCCGCGGCACCGGATCTCCCGCGGGAACGTCGCACCGAGGTGCGGCTCAAGCCGGGGCGCGACGCGCCCCTGCGGCGAGGCCGCCTCTGGGTCTACCGCACCGACGTCTACACGGTCAGCGACGACGCGTACGACCCCGGCGACGTGGTCCGGGTGGTCGACGTCAGGGGCCGGTTCGTCGGCAAGGGTTACATCAACCCGCGCTCGATGATCTTCGTGCGCTTGCTGACGACCGACCCCGACGAACCCATCGACCGGGCCTTCTTCCGGGGACGGCTGGAGCGGGCCCTCGCCCTGCGCCGTCGCCTCGAGGCCGCGCACCCCGACACCGACAGCTTCCGGCTGGTCTTCGCCGAGGCGGATCTCCTGCCCGGGCTGATCGTCGACCGGTTCGCCGACGTGCTGGTGGTGCAGACGCTGGCGCTGGGGATCGATCGGTGGCAGCCGGTGCTCGTCGACCTCCTGGCCGAGCTGGAGGCCCCCCGCGGGATCTACGAGCGCAACGACGTGCCGGTGCGGGAGCTGGAGGGCCTGCCCCAGAAGACCGGCTTCCTCCACGGTCGCTGCGACCCGCGGGTGACGATCCGCGAGAACGGCCTGCCCCTGGTGGTCGACGTGGCCGAGGGCCACAAGACCGGGCACTTCCTCGACCAGCGGGACAACCGGGCCGCCCTGCGGCGGTACGTGGCGGGCGCCCGGGTGCTGGACGTCTTCTGTCACACGGGCGCCTTCGCGTGCCATGCCCTGGCCTACGGGGCGCGGGAGGTGGTGGCGGTGGACATCCACGAGGGGGCCCTGGCCGTGGCCCGCACCAACGTGGAACGGGTGCGCCGGATGCTGCGGGACCGGGGGGCGGCGGCTGCGTCCCCCGGGTCCGGCGAGGGCGGTGGGGCCGACGCCACCCGGGCTGGACGCGGACCGGGCGACGCCCCCTTCGCCGCGGCCGACCCCGAGGCCCCGGTGTCCTTCCACCACGCCAACGCCTTCGACTTCCTGCGGGCGCGGGCGGCCGACGGCGATCGCTACGACGTGGTCGTCCTCGACCCGCCGGCCTTCGCCAAGAACCGCCAGGCCCTGCCGGGTGCCTACCGCGGGTACAAGGAGATCAACCTGCGGGCCATGAAGATGCTGCCGCCCGGGGGCATCCTGGTGACCTGCTCGTGCTCCTACCCCATGACCCGCGACCTGTTCGAAGCGATGCTGCTCGATGCGGCGCGGGACGTGGGGCGCCGGGTGCGGATCCTCGAGCGGCGGGGAGCCGCACCGGACCACCCGGTGCTGCTGGGAGCCGGCGAGAGCGACTACCTCAAGTGCTACGTGCTCGAGGTCTGGTGAGGCCGTCCGCCGGCCTTGGCGCCGCGGATCCCGGACCGGCCCGGGGCGCCTAGCGGGCGAGAAGGTCGCGCAGGGCCGGTTCGACCTCGGGGAACCGGAACCGGAAGCCCGCCTGCTGGGCGCGCCGCGGCACCGCCCGCTGGCCGCTGAGGAGCAGGGCATCGGCCATCTCGCCCAGGGCCAGGCGCAGGGCGAAGGCCGGCGCTGGCAACCAGGACGGCCGGCCCAGCACCCGGCCGAGGCTGCGGGCGAAGTCCCGGTTCCTCACGGGGTTGGGGGCCGTGCCGTTGAAGGGGCCCTCCAGGCCCGGCCGCTCGATGAGGAAGACCAGCAGGGCCACCAGGTCGTCCAGGTGGATCCAGGGCATCCACTGCCGGCCGCTGCCCAGCGGCCCGCCGGCGCCCAGCCGGAAGGGGAGGACCAGCCGCGGCAGGGCGCCACCCTCCCGGGCCAGCACCAGCCCCGTGCGCACCAGGGCCACCCGCACGCCGGCGGCCGCGGCCTTGCGGGCCTCGGCCTCCCAGGTGACGCAGACGTGGCTCAAGAAGTCGTCCCCCGCCGGGGTCGCCTCGTCGACCACCTCGTCGCCCCGGGGCCCGTAGTAGCCCACCGCCGATCCGCTGACCAGCACCGCCGGCCGGGGCTCCGCGGCCTCGATGGCCTGCACCAGGGCGCGGGTGGCCTGCAGGCGGCTCTCGCGGATCCGCTGCTTCTGGCGCGGGGTCCACCGCCCGGCGGCGATGGACGCACCCGCCAGGTTGACCACGGCCGCGGCGCCGGCGACGGCCTCCCACCAGGGCGGCCGGGGCTCGCCGGGGCGCACCGGGGCCGCCGTCCAGGCGACGTGCCGCAACCGGCCGTCGCCCACTCCGGACCCGCCACCCCCGCCGACCCCCGAGGCCGCCGCCGACCGGGTCAGCACGATCACCTCGCGTCCTTCCCGCTGGAGCCAACGGGCCAGGGCCGACCCGATCAGGCCCGTCCCGCCCGCGATCACCACCCGCACCCTTCGTCCCCTCCTCGAACCCGTCCCCCCGCCACCGCCCGCGGGGCCGCCGTCGGCGACGCCCCGTCATGGGTGGTTCGTCGGCGATCCGTGCTCGGGGTTCGCCGCGGGGCCAAAAGCCCCTGCCCTGGCCCCCTGCGTCGTGCGCCTGAAGCCGAACCACCCGCGGAACCGCCCGGTCCCGTCACCATTCCACGGCGATAATTAAGATTTCTAATTTGGATCTTGACATCATTCAATCTAGGGATCACGATTGTCGCGTAAGCCTCTGCCCGCGAGGAGGAAGCCCTGTGACCGACACCCCCACGCACGCGCGTATGGGCGCGCCCGTACCGGCGGAGGCGTCCGCCGTTGCCACGCCGACCCCCTCCGAGCGCCCTCCCCATGCGGGGGCGCCATGCGGGGAGGTCCCGGCGACACCGCCCCCACCGCCCCCACCGCCCGCACCGACCGCGCCGCCCCCGCCGAGCCCTCCGAGCCCCCAAGGCCCGGCAGGCCCAGGCCCGGCCACCCCCTCCCTCTGGCGCCAACAGCCCTTCGTCGTCCTCTGGCTGGCCCGGATCGTGTCCGTGGCCGGGGGCATGGCCAGCATGATGGCCATCCAGTGGTGGATCCTGGAGAGCTCCGGCTCCGCCCGGTGGATGGCCGGCGCCAATGCGGTGGTCACCCTGGTCGTGGCCGTGGTGGGGCTGCCGGCCGGCGTCCTCGTCGACCGCTGGCATCGGGGCCGGTTCTTCCTGGCGCTGGAGATCGGCCGCGGGCTGGTGATGGCCGCCCTGGCCGTCCTGCTCTTCACCGGCCGGGCGACGATCCCGACGGTACTCGCCCTGCTGGCCCTGGATGCGGCGGGGTTGGCGCTGTTCATGCCCCTGAGCAGCGCCATCTGGCCGGAACTGGTGCCGGCGTCGCAGCTGGCGGCGGCCAACGGCCTGGTGGCCACGGGCGAGAGCCTCGGGCGGATCGCCGGCCCCGCCATGGGCGGCGTCCTGGCCAGCCGGCATCCGGGCTGGGCCGCCCTGGTGGACGCCGTCTCCTACGTCGTCTCCGCCGTGGCCATCGTGGCGGCGGGCGCCCTCGCCTGGAAGGCCCCCTCCACCAAGGCGAGCCCGGCCGGGGTGACCGGCGGCGGCCCCGCCGGCGGCCGCACCTTCGCCGCCCAGTTCCGGGAGGGATGGGCGGCCGTCTTCGGGCGGCCCGACCTCGGGCCCTTCTTCATCCTGGTCTCGGTGCTCAACCTGGCCTTCAGCGCGTCCTTCGTCCTGATCCCCGTGGTCGTGCAGAGGGTGCTCCGCGGGGGGCCGGAGGCGCTGGGCTGGCTCGAGGTGTCCTTCGCCGTCGGCGCCGTGACCGGCGGGGTGCTGGCGGGAGCCGGCCGGGTGCCACGGCGCTCCCGGGCGTGGGTGCAGCTGGCCGTCCTGCAGGCGGTCCTGGGCACCGTCATCGGCTCCAGTCGCTGGCTGGGCGTCAGCCTCGCCGCCGGCTGGATCTTCGGCGTGACCAACGCCCTGGTCAACGTGGCCGCCACGACCATGCTGCAGGAGGCCGTGGCCCCGGAGCTGCGCGGGCGGGTGTTCGGCCTGCTGTACACCGTCGCCATGATCCTGCAACCCGTGGGGCAGATGGCCGGCGGCATCCTGGCCGATCGCGTGCCCGTCCCCGCCGTCTTCGCGGCGACGACCGCCCTGACGGTGCTCGCCCTGGCCGCCGCCTGGTGGCGGGCGCCGGCGATGCGCACCCTGCTGGACCGCACCGGTGCCGGAGGCCGGGGTACGGTGCCGCAAGCCACCGGGGAGGTGAGCCTGGGGTGACGCCCCCCTTCGAGGTGCCCGCCCGCTGTCCCCATTGCGGTCACGACCTGGAGGTCCGGGAGGTGGCCTGCCCGGCCTGCGAGACCCAGATCCGCTCCCGCTACCGCCTGAGCCCGTTCGATCGGCTGGACCCGGAGCAGCGGCGCTTCGCCCTGCTGTTCCTGCGGGCGGCCGGCAACCTGCGGGAGATGGAACGGCTGCTGGGCGTGTCGTACCCGACGGTGCGCAAGAAGCTCGACGAGGTCATCGCCGTCCTCGGCGGCCCTGCCACGGCGTCCGGCGGCGAGGGCGGGGCCGGTTCGTCCGACGGCGCCTCCCAGCGCGGAGGAACGCGGCAAGCCATCTTGGAGCGGGTGCGCCGGGGCGAGCTGACGGTCGACGAGGCGCTGGTGCTCTTGAGCCGGGTGGCTTCCGGGGAGGCCGGTCCCTCGCCCCGGGGGGCGGGACCCGTCCCCGGCCGCCCGGACGGGGGGGAGGAAACGCGATGATGGCGCAGACGACCGGCTCCTGGCCGGTGGAGGGCATCCGCCGGGTGGAGATCCACGGCGGGCGGCTGGCGGTTCGGGTCCGTCCCGGTCACCCCCTGGCCTGGGACGGGCCGGCCACCCTCGTGGCCCGGCGCGAGGGCGACGGCCTGGTCCTGCGGACCCCCCACCCCCGCCGCTGGGCCGGCTGGATCGGACCCGCCGAGACGTTGACCCTGACCCTGCCCCCCGCCGTCGAGGTGCTGGTGGTGCGCTGCACGGGGGATCTGGACCTGCGGGACCTGGACGTGGAGGCCGATCTCCACCTGCGGGCCGGCGACCTGCGGGCTTCGGGCTGTCGCGGCCGGTGGCGCATCCGCACGGGAGCCGGGGACGTCACGCTCATGGCTCAGCGAGGGGAGTTGGACGTGCAGACCGGGGCCGGCGAGGTGACGGTCCGCGGTGGACGCCTGGACCGGCTGCGCATCCGCACCGGCGCGGGCGACGTGCACCTGGACGCGGAGATCGCGGTGCAGGCCGAGGTGACCACCGGCGCCGGGTCCGTCGACCTCCGGCCCCGCAACCAGGGGTCCGCCCGCGTCCAGGCCCGGTCCGGGTTCGGCGACGTGATCCTCGACCTGACCGGCGTGCGCGGCGGGCGCGTGGAGCTGCAGACCGGCGCCGGGACGATCCACCTGCCCGGCGGCATCCACGTGGGGCGGCGGGGAGGGCTGGGCCAGCGGGTCGTCGACGCCCTGGGCCCCGGGGACGGGGCCATCGAGGTCACCACGGGAGCGGGCACCATCCGCGTGGTGGGTTACGGCGCCCAGCCCTGGGGGCAGGGCTCCGTTGCCCAGCACCCGTCCTGCGCGGCCACCCCGGGAGGTTCGGAGCGGGCTGTCGAAGGCAGCGGGGGGCCGGCCGGGGAGAGCCGCGGGGAGGGGGACGGTGGGCCCGGTGCCCCCCAGGGCGAAGACGCCGGCACGGGACGACCCGCCGGAAGCATGGCCGCACCCTATCGCCACCCGCGCCAAGTGCTGGAGGCCCTGGCCCGCGGCGAGTTGACGGTGCAAGAGGCCGACCACTGGCTCCGGGTCCTGGAATCGTCCGGCGGAGCGCCGGCCCCGGGGCAAGGCCCGGGGGCCGGGGGCCCCGAAGCGCCGCCGGACCATCCGCAGTCCCCCCGGGACGCCGGAGGCCCCGCCGACCATGGCTCCGCTCCCCATGCATAGCCTTGGAAGCCCGTGGGCACGTTGGAACCGGCGCCCCAACGGGGGGCCGAGCCCACGCGCGCCCACCGGTGACGGTGGGGCGCCGGGAGGTGCGTCCCGTGCACGTGCTGATGTTCGACCCGGCGAGCACCACCTGGCACTACGGGTACATCCCCGGTGCCGCCCGCGCCCCCACCCAGGGGACCCTGCGGCCCGTCAGCGCCACCCTCTGGTTCGGCATCGTGCTCTCGCTCTTGCGGGGCGCCGGCTACGCCCTGCCGACGGTCCCCGGGGGCGACACGGCGTCGGTGCTGGTGAGCTGGGACCGCGAGGGCAACGCCTCCGTCTTTCCTTTGGGGAAGAACGCCGCCGACCGCTGGACGGAGCTGGGCCACGTCCTCCACCGGGTGGCCCAGGCGCTGATCGAAGACCCGGAGGCCTGGGAGACGGCGGTCATCGAGCCGAAGGGGGACGGCCAGGGTTGACCGCGATCCGGAGCACCCGCCGCCGGGTCACCGGCCGCGGACGCAGCACCGGCCCGCCGGCGCGGCGCCACCCGGCTCAGGCGCGGTGGCCGGCGACGGCCCGCCGCAGGGTTGCGATGAAGGCGGTCGCCGCGTCCACCACGGCGCGGGTGCGGTGGTCCCCGTCGGGTGCGTCCGGATCGGCGATCCGCACCGCCTCCTCGATGCGCTCCACCAGCGCCGAGCCCACGATGACCCCGTCGGCGTGGGCGGCCAGCGCCCGGACCTGGTCCGGTCCCGAGACGCCGAAGCCGACGGCCACCGGCCGCTGCCCCGCCGCCCGGACGCGGTCCAGCCACCTGGGGAGCTCCGCGGGCAGGTCCTTCCGCGCACCGGTGACGCCCGTCACCGAGACGCAGTAGACGAACCCACCCCGGCCTGCGACGGCCCGGCGCACGTGCTGGGGCGAGCTGGTCGGCGCCACCATGGGGATCAGGTGGAGGCCGGCCGCCCGAAACGCCGCCTCCACCGGCCCTCGTTCCACCAGCGGCAGGTCGGGGACGATGACGCCGTCGAAGCCCGCCGCCGCCAGGGGGGCCGGTTCGTCCAGCAGGCCGCGGGCCAGCAAGGGATTGGCATAGCCCAACAACACCACGGCACCTGCCACCCCGTCCGTCCGCAGGCCCCGCACCAGGTCCAGGACGTCCGGGAGCCGGACCCCCTGCGCCAGGGCATGCTGGGTCGACCGCTGGATGGTGGGGCCGTCGGCCAGGGGATCGGAAAAGGGCATGCCCAGCTCGACCACGTCGGCGCCGGCCGCGAACAGGGCGGGGACCAGCCGGCGCGTGGCGTGAAGGTCCGGGTGCCCCGCGGTGACGTACACGATCAGGGCGGCCCGGCCCTCGGCCCGGGCCCGGGCCAGGGCATGGTCGAGGCGGTTGTTGGGCTCGGCCACCCCGGCACCGGTGGACGCGGAGGAGGCAGGCGCCGTACCGGCTGCCCCGGCGCCGCCGGCGACCGCGTCGGCGTCCCCTGCCGGGGGGGTGGCTGCTCCGGCAGGGGCCTCGGGGCGCAAGGACCTTGGTGCTCCGGGGCTGGCGCCCCCAACCCCGGCGGGGGCGCCGGCGGCTCTCCCGGATGCTCCGATGGCTGTGGGTGGCCAGGGATTTGCTGGGTTCACCGGCCTTCCTCCCTTCCCGTAGGCGCCGTGGGCGCCGGGGGCCCCGCGGGCTCGGGGTCGGCCGCGCGGCCCCGCAGCCGCGCCACCTCGGCCACGTCCTTGTCGCCTCGCCCCGACAGGCACACCACCACCACGCTGCCGGCCGGCAGCTCGGGCAGCAGCCGCCGCAGGTAGGCGATGGCGTGGGCGCTCTCCAGGGCCGGGACGATCCCCTCGGTCCGGCATAGCAGCTCGAAGGCCGCCAGCGCCTCCTTGTCCGTCACCGCCTCGTACCGCGCCCGGCCGGTCGTCTTGAGGTAGGCGTGCTCGGGCCCCACGCCGGGATAGTCGAGACCGGCGGAGACCGAGTGGGCCGGCTGCACCTGCCCGTCCTCGTCCTGCAGCAGGTAGCTCAGGGCGCCGTGCAGGATCCCCGGCCGGCCCGCCGTCAGCGAGGCGGCGTGGCGCCCGCTGCTCAGGCCCTCGCCCGCCGCCTCGACGCCGATCATGGCCACCGTCGCATCGTCCACGAAGGGATGGAACAGGCCCATGGCGTTGCTGCCCCCGCCCACGCACGCCACCAGCACGTCGGGCAGGCGGCCCTCCCGCTCCAGGACCTGGGCCCGCGCCTCCCGGCCGATCACCGCCTGGAAGTCCCGGACCATGCGCGGGTAGGGGTGGGGACCCACCACCGAGCCGATGATGTAATGGGTCGTGCGCACGTGGGTCACCCAGTGGCGGATCGCCTCGTTGGTGGCGTCCTTCAGCGTGCCGGTCCCGGCCGTCACCGCCCGCACCCGGGCGCCGAGGAGCTCCATGCGGTAGACGTTGAGCCGTTGCCGCCGCATGTCCTCCGCGCCCATGAAGACCTCGCACTCCAGGCCCAGCACCGCCGCCGCGGTGGCCGTGGCCACGCCGTGCTGCCCGGCCCCCGTCTCGGCGATCACCCGCCGCTTGCCCATGCGCCGGGCCAGCAGCGCCTGGCCCAGGGCGTTGTTGATCTTGTGGGCGCCGGTGTGGTTGAGGTCCTCCCGCTTGAGGTAGACGCGGACGTGCGGGTTGCCGCAGGCCGCCGCCAGCCGATCCGCCCGGTACAGGGGGGTGGGCCGGCCGCAGAACTCGCGCAGATACCCGTCCAGCTCCGCGCGGAAGGCGGGATCGGCCATCGCCTCCTCGTAGGCCTGCGCCAGCTCCTCGAGGGCCGGGATCACCGTCTCCGGGACGAACCGGCCCCCGAAGGGGCCGAAGTAGCCCCGCGCGTCGGGGACGGCGGCGCCAGTGGGCGCACCGCCTCCCTGCGCTCCCGGGCCGCCGGGGACCGTCCTCGCCGCCTGGCCCACCGGCGACCGCCTCCGCGTCTCCACGTCTTGCCTCGCCATGGCCTCTCCCTCGCTCCCTGTCGGACCGCCGCGGCGTCAACGCCCGGCCGGCCGCCGCGGCGTGCGTCCGGCCCGCCGCCGGATCCCGTCGCTTGGCGCCGCGCGCCCCGTCCACCGCCCGGGCCCCGGCGCGCCCCCGTCGATGCGCCTGGCATCCCGCGGCATCCGGTTCCTCGGCCCGGGGACGCGCCAGCGACACGCCAGGTGCGCCGGGCCAATGGGTCGATGCGCCGGTCGATGCGCTGGTCGATGCGCCGGAGGTACCGCGGCTCGCGGTTCGCCGACCTCGCCTGCCTCCCGCCGCACCCCGCGGAGCGACGTCCCGCGGGGCCCCCACGCGCTCACCCGCCCGCGGGCGGGGGGACGCAGGCATCCCCGCCTCGCGCCCGCGGACCCGCCCCGACCCCGCCGGCAAGCGATCCGTCCCGGGGTGCCCCCGATCCCGCCGCGACGCCTCCCCCCGTCCGGGGCGCCGCCGCCCGCGCCGCCGCGACGAAGCGGGCGATGCGCTCGGGATCCTTGAGGCCCCGGGCCCGCTCGACGCCGCTGGAGACGTCGACCCCCCAGGGCCGTACGACGCGGATCGCCTCGGCGACGTTGCCCGGATCGAGGCCCCCGGCCAGGATCACCGGACGGCGGCGGGCGAGGCGCGCCGCTGCCGCCCAGTTGGCGAGCCGTCCCGTCCCGCCGCGGCGGCCGGGCGCGGCGGCGTCCACCAGGACCCGGTCGGCGCGGGTGGTCAGGGCGAGGGCCGGAAGCGGCGCGGCGACGGCATGGTCCGCGACCCCTGGCCGCGGGACGGGCACGGCCCGGATGACGCCAAACCCCCGTTCCTGCAAGGCCGCCACCACCGACTCCGGCTCATCCCCGTGCAGCTGGATGTGGGTGAGGCCGACGTGGCGCGCGACGGCCACCATCTCGGTCACCGGCGCGTCGACGAACACGCCCACGCTCGCCGGAGCCCGCGCGCCCCCATCCCCGTCTCCCCTCGCCACCCTGCCGCGCACCGCCGCGACGATCCGCGCCGCGCCGTCGGGGTCGACCCGCCGGGGACTCGGCGCGAAGACGAAGCCGAGGGCATCGGCACCCGCCTCGACCGCCGCGAACGCGGCCTCGGCGTCGCGGATGCCGCAGATCTTGATCCACACGGGGCCCGCGCCCGCGGGGCAGCCGGGCGTGCCCTCTCCCGGCGGCGTCACCGCGCCGCACCCCCTCCGGCCGCCGCCAGTTCGCGCAACCAGCGGGCGGGGTCGCCGCTGCGCATCAGCGCCTCCCCGACCAGGACCGCATCGGCGCCGAGGGCATGGAGCTCCCGGGCCCGCTGCGGGGTGCCGATGCCGCTGGCCGCCACCCGCACCACCTCCGGGGGCAGCAGGGGCGCCAGGGCGGCGAACCGGCCGGGATCGATGGCGAAGGTGTCCAGGTCGCGGTGGTTGACGCCGATCAGCCGCGCCCCGGCGGCCAGGGCCGCCTCCACGTCCCGGCGGTCGTTGACCTCCACCAGCGGCTCGAGGCCTAGCTCCTCGGCCGACCGCACCAGCCGCCCCAGCTCCCGGGGCGGCACGATGCGGGCGATCAGCAGCACCGCGTCCGCCCCCGCCAACACGGCCTCCAGGAGCTGGTATCGGCTGAGGACGAAGTCCTTCTGCAGCACCGGCCGCCCCAGCGGCCGCACCCGGCCCAGGTCCGCCGCGTCGCCGTGGAAGTGGTCGGGCTCGGTCACGACGCTCAGGGCCACCGCGCCGCCGGCCACGTAGGCCCGCGCCTGGCGCACCGGGTCGAACCGGCCCCCGCCGGCGGGGGCCAGCCGCCCGGCGGCGGGGGAGGCCCGCTTGATCTCGGCGATGACCGGCGGCGTGGGCCGGCGGCGCCCGCCCCGCAACACCGCCGTCAGGCTGCGCCGCGGCTCGCGGGCCAGGACCTGCTCCACGGCCCGCTCCAGCGCCGCCTCCGGCCGGCGGGCCTGGCGCTCGGCCAGGCGCCGCTGCACGCTGGCGACGATGGCCGCCAGCCGGCCCGCCCCGTGGGCACCCGCGCCGATCCGTCCGGCGCCTCCCGCCGCCGCTCCGGCCGCGCCGGCGGCTCCCGTCCGCAGCGACCCGTGGGCCCGCCCGGTCATCCTGCCACCTCCCCCGCCGCCTCCGGCGCCAGCTCGTGCGTCCGCCGCACCCATGCCTGCAGCTTGGCCAGGGCCGCCCCGCTGTCGATGGTGCGGGCCGCCACCGCCACCCCCTCCCGCAGGTCCGCCACCCGGCCGGCCGCCAGCAGCGCCCCGGCGGCGTTGAGCAACACCGCATCCCGGTAGGCGCCGGGCCGTCCCTCCAGGACCTGGCGGGCGATGGCGGCGTTGTGCGCGGGGTCCCCGCCGGCGATGGCCTCCAGCGGGTAGACCGGCAGGCCGGCGTCGGCCGGCTCGACCCGTCCCAGGGTCACCGAGCCGCCTTCCACCCGGGCCACCACCGTCGGGCCGCAGACGGACATCTCGTCCAGGCCGGGGGCCCCGTGGACCACCAGGGCCCGCTCCACGCCGAGGTCCACCAGCACCCGCGCCACCGGCTCCACCAGTTCCGCGGCGTAGACCCCGAGCAGCTGGTAGCGGGCGCCGGCCGGGTTCGTCAGGGGACCGAGCAGGTTGAAGATGGTCCGCACCCCCAGCTCCCGCCGCGGCCCGGCGGCGTGGCGCATGGCCCCGTGCAGGCGCGGCGCGAAGAGGAAGGCGATGCCCACCTCGTCCAGGCACCGTCCCAGGGCCGCGGCGTCGAGGTCGAGCCGCACCCCCAGGGCCTCCAGCACGTCGGCGCTGCCGCAGCGGCTGGAGACGGAGCGGTTGCCGTGCTTGGCGACGGGCACGCCGGCCGCTGCGACGACGACGGCGGCCACCGTGGAGATGTTGAAGGTGTGCCGGCCGTCCCCGCCGGTGCCGCAGGTGTCCATGACCCCCTGGCGGCGGGTGCGGACGGGCGTGGCATGCCGCCGCATGGCGCGGGCCGACCCGGCGATCTCCGCCGGGGTCTCCCCCTTCATGCGCAACGCGACCAGGTAGCCGGCCACCTGGGCGGGCGTCGCCGCACCGGACATGATGACGTCCATGGCGGCCTCGGCCTCGGCCGCGGTCAGGTCGCGCCCGGCAAGGACCTTGGCCAGGGCCGCCTGCAAGGCGTTGCGGGCGGGCGCCGACGGCGCGGGTGCAGCCGACCCGGCCTGGCCGCCCGGGGAGGCCGGCGGCGGTCCGCCTGCGGAACCCGGCAGCGGTCCGCCCGGGGGACCCGGCG
This sequence comes from Thermaerobacter sp. FW80, assembly GCF_004634385.1. Lineage (NCBI taxonomy): Bacteria > Bacillati > Bacillota > Clostridia > Eubacteriales > Clostridiales Family XVII. Incertae Sedis > Thermaerobacter > Thermaerobacter sp. FW80. The sequence continues at coordinate 2,624,446 of NZ_CP037895.1, forward strand.
GCGCCGACCCCGGCCCCGTGGCCTCGCCGACCGACGGCATGGTCTCCATGGGCATCCCCTCCTTGGCTCGTGGCGGCGTGCCCGGCCCTCCGCGGCGGCGCGGCCGCTCAAGCCGCACCGCCCGGGCCAGGCTGAGGAACCTCGCCAGGATGGGCCGCCCGAGGGGCGTGAGCACCGACTCGGGGTGGAACTGCAGCCCGAAGAGCGGGCGCTTTCGGTGGCGGATCCCCATGATCAGCCCGTCCTCGGTCCAGGCGCAGATCTCGAGCTCGGGCGGCAGGGAGGCCCGTTCCACCACCAGGGAGTGGTACCGGCCCGCCTCCAGCGGCGAGGGGAGGCCGGCCAACACCCCCGTCCCGTCGTGGTAGACCGTCCAGGCCATGCCGTGCACGGGCTCGGGCCCCCGCACCACCCGGGCCCCCAGGGCGGCGGCGATGGCCTGGTGGCCCAGGCAGACGCCCAGCAGGGGCCGTCCCGGGTCCAGCCGCCGCACGACCTCCACCGAGCAGCCCGCCCCCGCGGGGGTGCAGGGGCCCGGGGACAGCACCACGGCGTCGGGATCGCGGTCCTCGACCCCGGTGGCGTCGATGGCGTCGTTGCGGAAGACCTCGACCTCCGCACCCAGCTCGGCCAGGAGCTGGACGAGGTTGTAGGTGAAGGAGTCGTAGTTGTCGATCACCAGCACCCGCAGGCCCTCGCCGGGTCCCTTCACACCGTCCGCCCCCTCTCGCCGGAAGCCCCTGCCCGGGCCGGACCCGCCGCGGCCGCGGGCGCGGCCCCGCCCGGCTGCGGCGCCCGGCTTGCGCGTCCCTCGTGCGTCCCCGCCCCCAGCTCCACCACCTGGGCCGCCCAGGCATCGCCCGGCGTCGCGATGGGATCCGGGGCGATGGCCTCGGCGCCGGCCCCGCCGGCCGCGCACGCGCTGGCTGCCGGCGCGGCGGCCAGGCCCGTCAGCGCCACCTCCAGGGCGCGCAGGCCCGCCCGCGCCTTGGCCTCGGTCTCCGCCCACTCCGCCTCGGGCCGGGAGCCGGCCACCACGCCTGCGCCCACCTGCAACAGGCCCCGCCCGCGGTGCAGGACCAGGGTGCGGATGGCGATGCACATGTCCAGGTCGCCGTCGTAGCCCAGGTAGCCCACGGCGCCGCCGTACGGTCCCCGCGCCACGGGCTCCAGCTCGTCGATGATCTCCATCGCCCGCACCTTGGGCGCGCCGGTCAGGGTCCCGGCCGGGAAGCAGGCGGCCAGGGCATCCACCGCGTCGCGGCCCTCCGCCAGTTCGCCGGTGACGTCCGAGGCCATGTGCATCACGTGGGAGTAGCGCTCGACGTACATCAGGCGCTCCACCCGCACGGTGCCCGGCCGGCACACCCGCCCCAGGTCGTTGCGGCCGAGGTCGACCAGCATGGTGTGCTCCGCCCGCTCCTTCGGGTCCGCCACCAGCTCCCGCTCGAGCTCGCGATCCTCGGCCTCGGTGGCCCCCCGGCGGCGGGTCCCGGCCAGCGGCCGCGTCAGGGCGCGCCGCCCCTCGACCCGGACCAGCAGCTCGGGCGATGCCCCGAGCAGCGTGGTCTCCCGGTCGAACCGCAGGAAGAACATGTAGGGGGACGGCGAGACCACCCGCAGGGCGCGGTAGAGGTCGAGGTCCGACGGAGCGCCCGGGCCGCCCGGCCAGGGGAACTCCAGGCGCCGGGACAGCACCACCTGGAAGACGTCGCCGGCGCGGATGTACGCCTGGGCCTGGCGGACGGCGGCCAGGAAGGCGTCCCGGTCCACGTTGCTGCGCACCGCCAGCCGCGCGCCGAACCCGCCGCCGGCCCCGGCCCCGCCGCCGGCCTCCCCCAGCAGCAGGGGCGACCGCGGCGGCAGGGGCTCGGCGAGCCGTTGCAGGGCCGCCTCCAGCCGGCGCGACGCGGCCCGGCGGGGATCGCCTGCCGCGGGCAGCAGCGGCGCGATCAGCCGCAGCCGGTGGGTCCGGTGGTCCAGGGCGGCCAGCAGGGCGCACTCCATGAACCGGGCCACGGGCAACAGCGGCTCCGCCGGCGGGCGACCCGGCAGGCGCTCGAGGAAGCGCACCGCATCGTAGGCCACGTACCCCACCGCTCCGCCCGCGAACCGGGGCCCCACCCGCAGCGACCGGCGGGGGACGAACCGGCGCAGGGCGGCGAACGGGTCGGCGGGGCCCGGCACCACGTCCACCACCGCCGAGCCGGGTTCGTCCCGGTGGTAGACGGCCGAGCCCGCTCCGGTGCAGATCAGCTCCCGGAGCGGCATCGCCCCCACGTAGGAGAACCGCCCGGAGCGCTCGCCGCCACCGAGGCTCTCCAGGATGAAGCCGGGGCCGTCGCCGGCCAGCCGCCGGAACAGGGTCACGGGGGTCTCCTGGTCCAGGGCCAGCTCGACGACCATGGCACCGAGGACGCCCTGCATGGCGACCGCCTCCCTTCGGCTTCCGTCACCGCCAGCGGCGGGGTGGGACCGTCCGCAAGAAGCGCACGGCGCCTTCCGTCCGGGGACGGAAGGCGCCGTTCCGCGGTGCCACCCCAATTAGGCCCACCGCCGCAAACAAAAAACCCCTTCGCCTTCGGGGCGAAAGGGGGACTTCCGCGGTGCCACCCGACTTAGGCCGGTGGGCCTCACTCGTTCGGGTACGGGCGCAAGGCCGATACCCTCCCCCGGATCACGGTGGGGGCTCCGGCAGGGCCTACTGGCCGTCGCACCGTCCCCTCCGGGCGCCCCGCGACCCCGCCCGATCGGTTGGGGATTCCCTCGACCCGGCTGGACCCGGGATCCGCGCCGCTGGACCCGGGACCGGGGATCCCCGTCGGCTCCCCCGCGGGGTGGGAGCCCTCTTGGGGCCCCCTGGCCGGGGGACGGACGGAGGACGGCGTTCGGCCTGCGGCTTGCGGGTCCATTCAGCGTGCCCTCTGGCGGACCGGCCTCGCACCCTCCCGGACGAACCGGGCCGCCGGCTCGCTGGCCGCCGGTACACGCCTACTCGTCCCGCGCATCGCCTTTCCCGCGTTGGGCTGTTGCCACGGATTCTAAGCCGGCATGCGACCGCTGTCAACGGGGCGGGGGCTCGCGGGGCCGGGGGCTCGCGGGGCGGGGCTTCGACCAGCGAGCCCGCCGAACCGCACCCCAGGCCGCCGCCGCGAAGCGGGCGGCGGATCGCCCGCCGCCCCGCGCCATGACGCCGGGGCGTCGGACGCTGCTCCCGCGGCGGCCGCCGAGGGGGCCGCAGTTCGCACCGCCTGCCCGGGGCATGACGGCAGAGCGGCGAACGCGAATCCGGCCGCGACCACCAGGCGGGCGGCGGATCGCGCCGCTTCCCCGGCCCTGCCGTGCACCGGCTTCACGGACCGCGCCGCTCGTCGGGGAACGCCCCCAACACCACCGGCACCTGCAGGTCCCGGCCGTCGCGGTTGATGTGGAGGGTGACCCGATCGCCCACCCGCTTCTGGTCGAGGTATCCCACCAGTTCCGGGACGTCCCGCACCGGCTGTCCGTCGACGGCGACGATGACGTCGCCGCCCATGGGGACCAGCGCGCCGTTCACCCGAACGTACCGCGCCGGCTGCAGCCCCGCCCGGTCGGCCGGCCCGCCGGGCACCACCTCCACCACCTGCACGCCGTGGTCGACCGCCAGGCCGCGCTGGCGGTGGCTGTCGGGGTCGACGGCCAGGCCGCCGATGCCGAGCCAGGGGTGCTGGACCGTCCCGCCGGCCAGGAACAGGTCCATCTCGCGCTTCAGGATGTTGATCGGCACCGCGAAGCCGATGCCGATGGAGCCGGGCGACGGCGAGGTCGACAGGATCGCCGTGTTGATGCCGATCACCTCGCCGCGGGCGTTGACCAGCGCTCCCCCGGAGTTGCCGGGGTTGATGGGCGCGTCGGTCTGGATCACCTCGCGGATGATGCGGCCGTTGGGCGCCTCCAGGTAATTGCGGTGCAGCCCGCTGATGACGCCCGTCGTCGCCGTCTTCGGCAGCCCGAAGGGGTAGCCCACCGCCATGACCGGCTCGCCCACCTTGAGGGCGTCGGAATCGCCCAGCCGCGCTGGTCGCACCCGGTCGGGGGGAAGGTCCGCCTGCAACAGCGCCAGGTCGTGGCTCGGGTCCTGGGCCACCAGGCGCGCCTCGACCTGGGTGCCGTCGTCGAGGACGACGAGGAGCTGGGAGGCACCTTCCACCACGTGGAAGTTCGTGACCACGTGGCCCTGCTCGTCGATCACGACCCCCGACCCCGAGCTCTCCTCCTCCACGATGCCAAGCCAGGGGTTGATGCCCCGGGCCGTGCGCACCACGCGGACGACGGAGGGGGCGACCCGCTCGTAGACCGCGGAGAAGTCCACCACGGTGCCGCCGGCCGCGATGGGCGGCGAGGCGCTGGGCGGTGCCTCCGCGGCCTCCCTCCCCGTCCCCGTCGGCGAGCCGCCGGTCCCCACGCCGCGGTCCGGCGCCACCGCCAGGGGACCCGCCGTCACCGCATAGAGGACCAGTCCGCCACCCAGCAGCCCTCCCAAGAGCGCCGTGGCGAGCCGCGACCACCACGCATGTCGCCCCGCGGGGCCGGCGGGCCCGCCCGGGGACGCGGCCCCGTAGCCGCCGTCCTGCCCGTACCCGCCCGGTCCGTCGCCCCCCGGGCCGCCACCGGCAGCCCCGCCGTGGTGACCGGCGCCGGCGGCGCCAGTGGGCCCCTCGGGCTCGGCGCCCGCGTCCGGTGAAGCCGGTGGAGCCCACGGGGTCCCCCCTCCCGCGGGACCCTCACCGGCCGCCATCCGCAGCGGGCCGGCGCCGCCGCGGCCCGCAGGGGCGTGGGCCCCCTTCGCGGAGGCCGCGCGGACGACGCCCCCGCCGATGGCGTCGCCGCCGGGGACCGGCGCGGGATCGTCATGGAGATCGTCATGGAGGGCGAACCCGCGCACGCTGCCGGGCTCGGGCTCGAACACCACCCACCCGCCGTCCGGACCGTCGGACGCGGGGCGCGGGCGCGGGGCGACCCGATCCCATCGGCCCTCCCTCCCCGCGGGTCCGCCGGGCGGGTCCCCGGAGGGCCCAGGGCGTGCCGAGGGCCCGAGGCCAGCGGAAGGCTCCGAGCCTGCGGAGGGTTCAGTGCCCGCGGAGGGTCCGGCGCCACCGGACGCATCGATGCGGTCGTCCTTGCCCATGGCCTTCGACCCCTTCCACCATCCGCCTCGCGTCGGCGATCCGCGGTGGGGGCGCGGGCGGGGCGAAGTCGCCGGCCGCCGTCGCGGCCGCTCCCCGCGCCCGGCGCCCTGGGGCCGGGACGCGGCGGTCCCGGCCGTCGGCGTCGGCATCCACGCCCTCGCGCCGTGTCCCATACCGGGTCCATTGTAACCCCGCGGGGTTCGTTGCCTGTGACGAAGGCGTCGCGATCCTGTAAACGTTCTGTAAACTCCTGCCGTCGACGGCTGGCGGCCGCCGAGCGGGAGCCCGGCCGACGGCCGTCGGTCGACGGCGCCCGGGGACACCGCCCGGGATCCGCGCGACAGACGGCGGGGGCGGCCCGGCACGGCCGGGCCGCCCCCGCTCGCACGGACCCCCGGCGCGGGCGGCGCGGGCGTCAGTCCCCCGACGCGGCCGCCGTGCCCGCCGCCCGCCGCGCCGCGGCGGGCGGTCGCGCCACCAGCGGCAGCAGCAGCGCCACCAGCATCGTGACGGCGATCACGTACAGGGCGGTGGTGTAGGTACCCGTCACCTCCCGCACCCGGGCGATCATCAGCGGACTCGGGATGGCGCCGAGACCCCACGCGAGCAGCATGATGCCGTAGATGCTGCCCGCGTACCGCGGACCGAAGTAGTCGGCGCTCCAAGACGGCATCGTGCCGAAGCCGCCGCCGTAGCAGAGGGCGATCAGCGCGGTGGCGGCGACGAAGAGCCAGGGCGTCTCGAGGGAGGGCAGGAGCGCGAACAGCGCCGCCTGCAGCGCGAACATGGTGAGGAACACGGCCCGCCGACCGATGTAGTCCGAGAGCGCCGCCCAGAACATCCGGCCCAGGGCGTTGAAGATCGAGATCGTCCCGACCACGACGGCCGCCGCCTGCGTCTCCGTCATGCCGACGATCTCCTGCCCCATGGGGGACGCCTGGGAGATGATCATGATGCCGGCCGAGACGTTGAGGAAGAGGATGACGAACAGCACCCAGAACTGCCAGGTGCGCAGCGCCTCCTGCACGGTGAAGTCGCGGGACGCCCGGGCGGCCTGCTGCCGCGCCGAGGGCTGCCAGCCCGGCGGCGCCCATCCCTCGGGCGGGTTGCGGAAGAACTGGGCGGCCGCCACCACGACCACCAGGTACACCAGGCCCAGGGTGAAGAAGGTCGGGGCGATGCCCCGCGCCTCGAGGCTCGCCGCGGCGTAGGGGCTCATGACCAGGGCCCCCGCGCCGTACCCGGCCACCGCCAGTCCGGTGATCAAGCCGCGCAGGTCGGGGAACCACTTGACCAGGGTCGCCACCGGCACGATGTAGCCCATCCCCATGCCCAGGCCGCCGACCACCCCGTACCAGAGGTACAGCTCCCCCAGGCTGTCGGCGGTGCCGGTCAGGGTGTAGCCCAACCCGTAGACGACGCCCGCCACGGTGGCCACCAGCCGCGGCCCGCGCCGGTCCATCAGCAGGCCGCCGATGATGGTCCCCACGCCGAGGAAGGCGATGGACAGGGTGAAGGCCAGGGTCACCTGGGACCGGGTCCACCCGAAGGCCTCCATCAACGGTCGGACGTAGACGCTCCATCCGTATACGGCGCCCAGGCAGAGCTGCATCAGGATGGCGGCCACCACCATGACCCAGCGGTTGGGCACCCGTTCGTCCGCCGCCGTCGCCATGGCACACCCCTCCCTCCCGTCCCCCATGGGACGAAGGCCGCGCCCCCACCCGCCCCGGGCCCACTGCGCCGGGCCCCGTCCACCGGCACGGGCGCCGCGGCCGCAGGTGCCGAGCCTGCGCCCACCGCCACCGGGTCTCCACTTGCTCCGCGGCGGGGCCCCGGGTCGACGCGCCCGGTCGCAACACCAACGCCACCCCGCCCCGGAACCGCAGCCGGTCCCGGGCCCTCCAGCCGATGGCGACCGACGTGGTGCGGGAGAGGCCACGGAACCGCACCGCCCTGCGCCGGACCCGCGGCGCCGGGCCCCCGGCCGCCGCCGCGCCGGCGGCCCGTCACGGGGCCGCCGGCGCGCCGCGGGCCGGCTCGGCCACGGTCGCCTGCTCCCGCAGCGGGATGAGCTCGCAGATGGCATTGTAGTCGGGCTCGCCGCAGTACGGGTCGCACACCCCCGTGGGGATCAGCACGTTGCCCTCCGGCCAGTGGACCTGCAGGTTCCCCGGCCGGATGCGGCTGATCCGCACCCGACCCCGGTACTCGCCGTGGTCGGAGCGCAGCAGCACCGGATCGCCGTCCTTGAGCCCCAGGCGCTCGGCGTCCTCCCGCGCGATGAAGACGTCGTCCCGGCCCGCCCCGGTCAGCGGGTCGACCTCGTCCCACACCATGCTGTTGAACTGCTTGCCCCGCCGGGTGCTGACGCGGAACTTGCCCTCCGGCACGTCCTGCTCGGGCAGGGGCGCCACCACGAAGTGAGCCTTGCCGTCGGGGGTGTTGAAGCGGTTCCCCGCGCACAGCAGCGGCCCGCCCCACTGGAACTGGTCGCCCTTCCGCCTGAGGTGCTGGATGCTGTCGTAGAGGGGGACGGTCCGGGCGATGTCCTCCCGGATCTGGTGCGTGTTCTCGTAGCGGATCAGGTGCGCCCGTTCGGGGAAGACCCGCTCGGCGATGCGCACGGGGATCTCCCACTCGGGCCGCGCCTCGCCGATGCGCCGGCCGGGGATCTCCGGGCTGAAGATCACCCGCCGCTCGGTGGAGGTCTGGGTGACGCCGCCCGGCGTCTCGTACCGCGTCGCCGCGGGCAGGATCACGTTCAGCTCCCCCGGCTCGAGCAGCATCATCGGGTTGATCACGATGTCCTGGAAGACCTTGACCGGCACCCGCTCCAGGGCCGCCCGCACGTAGGCCGGGTCGGGCAGCGTCTCGAGGAAGTTGCCGCCGGCCGAGTAGAGCACGTCGATCTCGCCGCGGTACATGGCGTCGATGGCGGCGGTCGCCGTGAGGCCCGGCTTGGCCGGCACCTCGAAGCCCCAGATGGCCTTCATCGCCGCCATCGTCGCCTGATCGCCCACCGGCCGTCCCATGCCGTACGTGTTGGGCACGGCCCCCATCTCCGCGCCGCCCTGGACGCCCGAGTGGCCGCGGATGGGCATCAGGCCGCAGTGGGGCTTGCCGATGCGCCCCAGCGCCAGGGCGAGGTTCGAGATGGCGAACACGTTGTGGGTGCCGTGCCGGTGCTGGGTCACCCCCATGCTCCAGACGGTGATGGAGGTGCGGGCGGAGGCGTAGAGCTCGGCGAACCGCCGCATCGCCGCCGCCGGCGCGCCGGCCGATCGCTCCAGTTCCTCCCACGACAGCTCGCGCAGGAAGGCGGCCAGCTCCGCGAAGCCCGCGGTGTGCTCCCGGATGAAGGCGTGATCGAGGCGGTCCGTCTCGATCAGGTGCTTGAGCGCCCCGTTGAAGAAGGCCACGTCGCCGCCCTGGTTGATCTGGAAGAACTCGTCCATGATCCGGGTGCCGAAGAGGGCGCTCTCCACGCTGGACGGGACCCAGTAGCGCTCCAGGCCCTCCTCCCTGTACGGGTTGACCACGGCCACCCGCGTGCCGGCCTTCTTCGCCTCGTAGAGGTACTTGGTCGTCACGGGCTGGTTGTTGGCCAGGTTCGTCCCGACCAACACGATCAGGTCGCAGCCGATCCAGTCCTTGTACGACACCGTGGTGGCGCCGTAGCCGATGGTCTTGGCCAGGGCCGAGGTGCTGGGCGCGTGGCAGATGCGGGCGGCGTTGTCGATGTTGTTGGTGCCCAGGAACCGTGCCACCTTCTGGAAGGCGAAGTAGGCCTCGTTGGGCATGCCCCGCGAGGTCATGTAGAAGAACAGGCGATCGGGATCGCGGGCCACCGTCGCCCGGATGCGCTCCGCCACCAGGTCCAGGACCTCGTCCCACGAGACCCGGCGGTAGCCCGGCTCGCCCTTGCGCCAGACCATGGGATAGGGCAGCCGGCCCAGCTCCCGCAGCTCGCGGCTGGTCTTGCGGCGCAGGGCACCCGGGTCTTCCAGGATCCGCGGGTCCACCGCCGGCATGGTGTTGAGCCGGAGCATCTTCAGGCGGATGGTGCACAGGTGGATGCCGTCGATGGTCCAGTCGCGCATCCCCGTGGTGCCCAGCGAGCAGCCGTCGCAGCAGCCGTCCCGCAGGATGCGCCAGGCGTAGCCCAGCTGGTCGCGGTTCTCCCAGATGGTCTTCAGGATCTCCTTGTAGTGGTTGGGCCGCTGCTCGCCCAGGCCGTACGGTCGCAGCCCCGCCCAGTGCCGCGGGTCGAACCGGCGCCGCCGCGGCGCCGCGCCCCCACCGGGCCCGGCGGCCGGACCCGAGGCCCCATCGGTCGACCGCTGCAGTTCGGCGGCCATGCCGCTCCCTCCCTTTCCGCGCCTCTTCCGCGCCTCCGGCTCCGGCCCTCCGGCGGCCGCGTCGGCCGCCGGAGGGCCTTCGGACGCCTGCTCTCCCTCCGTCCGTCACGGCTTGGGCGCCGTGGCCCTCGGCCGCGGCGCCCGGTCCGCGCCCCCCTCGCCGCAGCCGCCCCTTGGCCCCTCGCGGAACGGCTCGGCCCCCCGCGACCCACCCCCTCCGGGCCCGGCCGCGAGCCAGCGCGCCAGGGCGGCGGCCGCCGCCTCCAGCTCCCGGGGACCGAAGCCCGGGCGCAGTCGGGCGACCACCTCCCCGCGCGGCGGCACCTTGGCCTCGCCCACCACGATCTCCGGCCAGCCAGCCCCCGCCCCGCCCTCCACCAGGACCAGGTCGGGCCGGGCCCCGAGGAGGTGCTGGCAGGCGTCGACGAGCCGATCCACCCAGCCCGTCCAGGCGATCCCGCCCGTCCCGGCCCCGCTGCCGGGAGCGCCGGGCTGCGAGGCCCCGGCGTCGCCCGGGTGCGGACAGCCGGGGGCAGGCACCGCCGGGTTCAGCCCGGACGCCGGCGGTCGGGCTGCGCCGGCACGGGGGTGCGCCATCCCCTCCGCGGCCTCGCCGTCGCCCCCCGCGGTGCCGCCGTCCCGTGCGGTGCCGGTGCTGGCCGGTGGGGGCGGCCCGGCCCCCGCCGGCCTCACCCGGGCCGGCACGGGCCCGGCAGGGTCCGGACCCCATCCGCCGTCGGCGTCGCCCGCCGGCCGCAAGAGCCGCAGGGCCGACTCCTCGGGGCCGATCAGGGCCACCGCCACCGCCCCCGCCTCGGCCAGGCGCTGGCTGTCGCTGCCCCGCCGGTCGAGGTCGAAGCCGTGGGCGGCATGCTTGACGGCCAGCACCCGCACCCCCTGCCGAGCCAGCTGGGCGATGAGCCCGGCCGCGGCCTGGGTCTTGCCGCTGCCCGAGCGGCCCGTCACCGCCACGACGGGCGGGCCGGGCCGCGGTGCGCCGGTCCTGGGGGCAGGCGGCCGCCCGGCGTCAGCGGGACCCGGCTGCGCGCCGGCGCCCGGCTGCCCCAACCCTTCCTCCCCGGGCCCGGCTGTCCCGCCCGGTTGCGACCTCGCCGCCTCCCCCGGGTCCGGTTCCCCGTCCCCACCGGGTCGGTCCGGCCCGCCCCCGCCCATGGCCCGGGAGCCCGGCACCGCGGCGCCCTCGCGTGCCCACCCGGCCGGGACCGCGGGTGGGGCGAACCAGTCGGGCCACGCCCGGTCCTCGGAGGCCTCCAGGTCGAGGGCCCAGACCGCCTCGCCGGGCCGCGGCGCAGCGCCACGGCCCGGGTGGTACAGCAGCGCGTCGCTGCGCGCCACGGCCTCCAGGCGACCCATGGAGGGGACCAGGGGTTCGACGGCGCCCCCGGCGCGGTCGAGGCGGGCCCAGACCAGCCGCGGCCGGTCCCCGGCCTTGGGCCACGGCGCCGCCAGCCGGGCCCGGACCGCCGGGCGCACGATGGTCCGCTGCCCCGCCAGCCGCAGGAGGAAGGGGCGCACCAGGACCTCGAAGGCGGCGAGGCACGAGGCGGGGCTCCCGGGCAGGCCCAGCACCCACACGGGGCCGAGCCGCCCCGCGAAGAAGGGGCCGCCCGGCTTGACGTCGATGCGCCCCAGCAGGCGGCGGGCGCCCAGGTCGAGCCACGTGCGCGCCACCCGGTCCCGGGGGCCCACCGAGACGCCACCGGTGGTGATCACCACGTCGGCGCCGCTGGCCGCGGCCCGGCGCAGGGCCGCGGCCAGCGCGGCCGGTTCGTCCGGCACGATGCCGCCCGTCTCGACCTCGAGCCCGAGGGAGGCGATGGCGGCGGCCAGCGTCAGGGCGTTGCTGTTGGGGACGGCCGCGGGGTCCGTCCCGGGCGATCCGCGGCCGGCAGGGACCAGCTCGTCCCCGGTGGCGAGCAGGAGCACGCGGGGACGGCGCCAGACGGTCACCCAGCCGATCCCGGCGGCCGCCAGCAGGCCCGCTCGCCGCGGGGTGATCCGGTCCCCCGCCGCCACCAGCCGCTGGCCGGCCAGGACGTCTTCCCCCGGCGGCGCCACGTGTCGCCCGGCGGGCAGGGGGACCGCCACCTCCACCCACTCCCCGGCGGCGTCCCGGACCCGTCGGGCCCGTTCCGTGGGGACCACCACGTCGGCCCCGGGCGGCAGCAGGGCTCCCGTGCTGACCTGCCAGGCCTCCCGCTCCCGCGGCCCGACCCCTCCCGTCCCGCCCGCAGGGGCGGCATCGGCCGCCTCCCGTGCCGATCCCGCCCAGCGCCGCCCCGTCAGGCGCAGGCGCACGGGCCGGCCGGGTCCCGCCCCCGCGAGGTCCGCGGCCCGGCAGGCGTAGCCGTCCATCATGACGCGCGGCGCCGCGGGCACGGGCCCCGGGGCCGTCACGTCGACGGCCGCCACCCGACCGGCCGCCCGGACCACCGGCACCCGTTCGGTGCCCAGGGGGCCCGCCGCCTGGATCAGCGTGGCGAAGGCCTGTTCCAGCGAGACCATGGCCCGTGACCCCGCCTTCCCGCCGCCGCCCGTGACGATCGTCGTGCCGAACCCCGTCCCCGAGGCGCTGACCCGCTACCCGCCCGATCCCGACGTCCCGGCCGCCGCGGCCGCCGCCGGGTCGCCCACCCGTGCGGCCCCGGTGTAGACGTTGAAGCGATCCCCCCGGGCGAAGCCGATCAGGGTCAGGCCGAACTCCCGGGCGGCGTCGCAGGCCAGGCTGGACGGGGCCGAGACGGCCACCACCACGGGGATGCCGGCCACCACCGCCTTCTGCACGATCTCGAAGCTGGCCCGCCCGCTGACCATGAGGATCGTGTCCGTCAGCGGGGTCCGGCCCTGCAGGAAGAAGTGGCCGATCAGCTTGTCGGTGGCGTTGTGGCGGCCCACGTCCTCCCGCAGCGCCAGCAGGCGTCCCTCCAGGTCGAACAGGGCCGCGGCGTGCAGGCCGCCGGTGCGGTCGAACAGCGCCTGCTGACGCCGCAGGGTCTCCCCCAGCGAGGCGATGACCTCCGGCCGCAGCACCGGCCCCGTCGGCTGGGGGAGGGCACACGCGCCCCGGCTGTGGATCGCCTCCAGCGACGCCTTGCCGCACACCCCGCAGCTCGAGGTGGTGTAGAAGTTGCGCTGCAGGGTCCGAGGTTCCACCTGGACGCCTGGCCGCAGCCACACGTTGACGATGTTGTACTGCTGCTCGCCGTCGACGTCGGGGTCGGTGCAGTAGCTGATGGCCGCGATCTGATGGGGGTCGTCGAGAAGGCCTTCGGTGAAGAGGAACCCGCCGGCCAGTTCGAAGTCGTGGCCCGGCGTGCGCATGGTGACGGCCACGCGGACCGGTTCGTCCCGTCCCGCGGGCCGCAAGCGGATCTCCAGCGGCTCTTCCGTCACCAGCACGTCGTCGGCCCAGCGGGCGCGGCCCTGCTGCCAGTGCTGCACCCGCCGGCGGACGGTGCTGGTCCGCACCGCCTGCACCGCACTCCCCTCCCCCAGCCACGCCAATGCCACCCCGGCGGCCCCGCTGCAGCCGGACCCGCCACCCGCGTCGGCCCGCCGTCTCCGCCGCCCCGCCGCCCGTCACCACGGGCCGGGCGGATCTCCGCTGCAGGGGCAGCGACCTCCGCTCCCGGGTCCCGTCGCGGCGGCGGTCCCTCTCCGGGGCCTCACCGGGGGTGATGCGAACGGCGCCCTCACCACAAGTTTACCAAGCCGAACCATTCCCACCAAGGGGAAGCGGGGGTCCGTCCGCGTCCCCTTCCTCCGCGAGCCGGCGGATCCCTCGCTGAGCGACCTGGTCCGGAGCCGGCCCGCGCCCGCTTCCTGCTGCGGAACGCCGCGGGAAGCCGCTCCTCGGTCGGGAAAGCGCCGGCGCGGGACGAACGGGCCGCCACTGCCCAGCGCACCGCCCGCGGATGCCGCGGTCGCCCCGCAGCCTCCGGACGCCCCCGCCCCGCAGCCCGCAGGAGGCCGAGACGCCCGCGGCGAATCAGGGGCTGCAGGCTGTTCGTCCCCCGCCGGACCCGCCCCCGCAGCCCGCCGCCGGCTGCGGCGATGGCCGTCAGGAGGCCCTGCGCTGCATGGGGGGAGCCGCCGTGCCGGCCTCCCGAGCGAAACCGCCCGCCACCCGACCCGAACCGCAGCCCGACGCCGAGGGCGATGCGCCCCAGCCGGCCCGGGCCCTGCCCGTCACCGGCCTCGTCCTCGCCGGCGGGGAGAGCCGGCGCATGGGGCGGGACAAGGCGCTGCTGCCGACGGCCAGAGGGCCCCTCCTGCTCCACGTGGCCCGCACCCTCGCCACCACGTGCGCCGAGGTGCTGGTGGTCGACCGGCCCCCGGGGCGCTACCGTCACCTGGGCTTGCCCGTGGTGCTCGACCGTCTCCCCGGCCGCGGACCCCTGGCGGGGCTCCATGCGGGGCTGGAGGCCATGCGCCATGCCTACGGCCTGGTGGTCGCGTGCGACATGCCCGGTCTGACGCCGGCGGTGGCCCGCTTCCTGGTCCAGCGGGCGCTGGAGGCGGAGCGGCGGGGCACCCCGGTGGACGCCGTGGTCCCCCTGCGCCGGGGCCGGCCGGAGCCCCTGCTGGCCGTCTACGCCCGCCGCCTGGCGCCCGTGGCGGAGGCGCTGCTGGAGCAGGGTCGTCCCCCGCTCAGGGCCCTGCTGGCGGCTCCGGGGGTGCGCGTGGCGTGGGTGGACGAAGCCGAGCTGCGCACCATCGACCCCGATCTCCGCTGCCTGGTCAACCTCAACACGCCCGCCGACTGGGCGGCCTGGCGCCGCGGCCAGCTCCCCCCGGACTCCCCCGGGCCCGCGGGTCTCCCCGGAGGGTAGCGGGGACGGGCCGAGCCCGCCCCGTTCGCCGCAGGCGGCGCCGAGCGCCCCCTTGACCTCCCCGTCCGGCGGCAGATCCCCTCGGACCGCCCACGCACAGCCCCCGCGCCCCCCTCGACCGCACCGCGCTGTCGCGCATCCCCGCCGACCGCCCGAGCACAGCCCCCGTGCCCCCCTCGACCGCACCGCGCTGTGGCGCGTCCCCGCCGACCGCCCGAGCCGCAGCCCGCGCGCCCCCTCGACCGCCTCTCCCGGCGACGTGTCCCCGTCGACCTCCCGTCCCGCGAGGCGGTGGACGCCTGCTGTCACGCCGGGAGGTTCGACCGCTTGGCGCGCGGAACATTCCCCGACGGGGGATACGCCGCCCGCCGCGCGAACCCGCGCGGCGGGGGCGGCTGCGTCACGGGAGGGATCGCCATGATCTGGGACCGGGATGTGGAGACGGCGTCCCGGGACACCTTGCGGCGCCTGCAGCTGGAGCGCCTGCGCGCCACCGTGGAGCGGGCGTACCACCGGATCCCCCTCTTCCGCCGGCGCATGGCGGAGCGGGGCCTCGCGCCCGACGACCTCCGCCACCTGGAGGACCTGGCCCGGCTCCCCTTCATGACCAAGCAGGACCTGCGGGACCACTATCCCTTCGGCCTGTTCGCCGAGCCCCTCCAGCGCGTGGTCCGCATCCACGCCTCCTCGGGGACCCGCGGCAAGCCGACGGTGGTCGGCTACACCCGCCACGACCTGGAGGTGTGGGCGGAGTGCGTGGCCCGCTGCTTCTGCATGGCGGGCGGCGAGCCGGGCCACGTCCTGCACAACGCCTACGGCTACGGGCTCTTCACCGGCGGGCTCGGCCTGCACGCCGGCGCCGAGCGGGTCGGGGCCACCGTGGTGCCGGCCTCCGGCGGCCACACGGCCCGGCAGATCCTGCTGATCCAGGACCTGCGCCCCGACGGCATCGCCTGTACCCCCTCCTACCTCCTGAACCTGGCTGATGCCATGGACGAACACGGCATCGACCCGCGGTCCACCAGCCTGCGCTACGGGATCCTCGGGGCGGAGCCGTGGTCCGAGTCGATGCGGCAGCAGCTGGAGGCGCGCCTGGGCATCGACGCGGTGGACATCTACGGGCTCAGCGAGGTGATCGGGCCGGGCGTCGCCAACGAGTGCCGCGAGGCCAAGGACGGGCTGCACATCAACGAGGACCACTTCCTTCCCGAGGTGGTGGATCCCCAGACCGGCGAGCCGCTGCCGCCCGGCCAGTACGGCGAACTGGTGTTCACCTCCCTCACCAAGGAGGCCTTCCCCGTGATCCGCTACCGCACCGGCGACATCGCCGCCCTGTACCCCGAACCCTGCCGGTGCGGCCGCACCCTGGTGCGCATGAGCCGCATCAAGGGGCGGGTCGACGACATGCTGGTGGTGCGGGGCGTCAACGTCTTCCCCTCGGAGGTGGAGTACCAGCTGCTCAAGATCCCCGAGCTGGCGCCCCACTACCAGCTGGTGGTGGACCGCGGCCGGGCGCTGGACCGGATCGAGGTGTGGGTGGAGCCGGCGCCCGCGGTGACCGGCGCGTGGGGCGGGTTCGACCCCGGGGCCGAGGTCGCCCGCCGGCTGGAGGCACGAGTGGCCGACGTGCTCGGCGGGGCCCTGGGCCTCCAGGTGGACGTGCGGCTGGTGGCGCCCGGCTCCATTCCCCGCAGCGAGGGGAAGGCCGTGCGGGTGGTCGACCGCCGCCAGGTGAGCCCGTGACCGCGGATCCCCGTCGTGGGCCCCGCGGTTCGGCACCCGGGCCGCCGCCGGAGCCGCCACCGGGGCCGGCCCGCGCGGGGGGTCAGGCGCCCCCCGACGCGCCGGGACCCCACCGGCCCCGCCCGGTCGGCGCGGGGACGGGGGCGCCGGGCCCGGCGGCGACGCGGGAGCCCGCGGTCCCCGCGGCCGTGCGGGAGCGGATCGCGGCCGACCCCTTCTGCCGGCTGCTGGGCATCCACCTCGAGGCCCTGGCGCCCGGCTATGCCCGGCTGTCCATGACGGTTCGTCCGGACATGGCGAACTTCCACGGCGTGGGGCACGGCGGGGCGGTCTTCGCGCTGGCCGATGCGGCCCACGCCGCCGCCTCCAACAGCCACGGCGTGCCGGCCGTGGCCCTCCACGTGGGCCTGCACTACGTGGCGCCCGCGCGGCCGGGCGAGCGGCTGGTGGCCGAGGCGTGGGAGGAGGATCGCGGACGGCGTACGGCCCTGTACCGGTTGGCGGTGCGGCGCCATCCCGACGGCCGCCTGGTGGCCGCAGGGCACGGCCGGGTCTTTCGCGAAGAGCCCGGGGGCGGATCGCCACCGCGGCTTGGCCCCGGCGCCGGCCCCCTTGGCGCCGACGCCGGCCCAGCGGGTGCGGCTCGCCCAGGACCTTCGCGCGATGACGGGGAGGCGCAACGATGAAGGCCGTGCTGGTTCGGCAACCGGGGGGTGCGGAGAACCTGGTGCTCGGCGAGGTGCCGACCCCCGCCCCGGGTCCGGGGGAGCTGCTGGTCCGGGTGCGGGCCACGGCCCTCAATCGGGCCGACATCCTGCAGCGGCGGGGGCTCTATCCCCCGCCGCCCGGCGCCAGCCCCCTGCTCGGCCTGGAGGCGGCGGGCGAGGTGGCGGCGCTGGGCGAGGGATGCGAGGGGTGGCGCGTCGGGGATCGGGTCTTCGCCCTGCTGCCCGGCGGCGGCTACGCCCAGTACGTCACCGTACCGGCCGCCATGGCCCTGCCCGTTCCCCCCAACCTGAGCTTCGAGGAGGCCGCGGCCATCCCCGAGGCCTTCTTGACGGCCTACCAGACCCTCTTCTGGATCGGGCGCCTGCGGGCGGGCGAGTGGGTGCTGATCCACGCGGGCGCCAGCGGCGTCGGCACCGCCGCCATCCAGCTGGCCCGCGATGCGGGCGCCCGGGTGGCGGTGACGGCCGGCAGCGAGGCGAAGCTCGAGGCCTGCCGCCAGCTGGGCGCGGAGGTGGCGCTGAACTACAAGCTGGGCCCCTTCGCCCCCGCCCTGCGGGAGGCCGTCGGCGAGCGCGGGGTCGACCTGATCCTCGACTTCGTCGGGGCGCCCTACTGGGAGCAGAACCTGGAGTGCCTGGCGACCGACGGCCGGCTGGTCCTGATCGCCACCATGGGCGGCGGGGTGGTAGACCGTTTCGACCTGCGACGGCTGATGGGCAAGCGGCTGCAGGTGACGGGCACCACCCTGCGCTCCCGCAGCCTGGAGTACAAGGTCCAGCTCACCCGGGAATTCGCCGTGCGGGTGCTGCCCAAGCTGGCCCGCGGGGCGATCCGCCCGGTGATCGACCGGGTCTTCCCCTGGGATCAGGTGCGGGAGGCCCACCGGTACATGGAGCGCAACCTGAACATCGGCAAGATCGTGCTGCGGGTCGATTGAGCGACGGGGCATCCCGACGCCAGGGCACCCAGGCCGTCCGTCCGCCCCGTGGCTCGCAGATCTGTGGAGCCCCCGGCGGATCCGAGCCCGTGACGGTTCCCGCCGGGGGCCGTCTCTTTCGTGTCCAAATCCGGACGAGCAGGCAGGAATCCTGGCGAAGGCCGCGAATAGGCGATGTCAATCTCCCGGGAGAGAAACGATGTTTCGCAGGAGGAAACCGCGGGCGGGCTATGCGGCGACGACTCCCCGGCGCCGCGGCGCGCGGGCCGGAGAACCCCGGCGGCCGGACGGCTGCTCCACCGTGCGGGCAGCCGCATGGCGGGGCGGCCGGGCGGCGGCATGGTGGGGTGGTCGCGCGGCGGCATGGGGAGGGAGCTCGGCGGCAGCCGGCGCGCCGCGGGATGCCCGGAGGCGCCGGATGCCGGGCCGGACGCCCGGCCGATCAGGCGGCCAGGCGGCGTCCCGAAGCGGCGCCGGGAGCCGGTCCCGGCGCCGCCGGTCCCGGCCGGTTCGACCGCGGGATGGAGCCCGATGGGAGGTGAGGGCGGCGGGACGCACGACCATCCAGTCCCTGGGGCGGGCGCTGCGGTTGCTCCAGCAGTTCTCCGCCTCGACCCCCGAGTGGGGCGTGGGCGAGCTGGCGGCGGCCACCGGCCTCCCCAAGGGGACGGTGTCGAAGATCCTGGCCACCTTCCAGGAACACGGGTACCTGCTGCAGGATCCCGTCACCCGGCGGTATCGCTTGGGGCCGGCCTTCCTGGTCGCCGGGCGCATCGCCGAACAGGGGCTCGACGTCGCCCGGCTGGCGATGCCGCTGCTGCAGCGGATGACGGACGCCAGCGGCGAGACGTCGGTGCTGATGTTGCGGGCCGGCTGGCGCAGCGTCTGCGCCGCCAAGGTGGACAGCCCCCACCCGGTGCGGATGGCGGCCGAGGTCGGGCGGTTCGCCTCCCTGCACTCGGGGGCGTCCAACAAGCCGATCCTGGCCCACATGCCGGCGGAGGAGATCGACGCCTACCTGCGGTCGCCGTACTTCGTGCGCCGCGGCCCGCGCACCATCACCGACCGCGACCAGCTCCTGGCCAACCTCGAGCAGATCCGCCGGCGCGGCTACGCGGAGAGCGACTCGGAGGTGGAGGTGGACATCCAGGCCTTCGGCGCCGCGGTCTTCGACGGGCTGGGCCAGGTGATCGGCGCCGTCAGCATCGTCGGGCCGCGGCAGCGCCTGGGTCGGCGCCCGGTGGGGGCGATGGTGGCGGCGGTGCAGGCGGCGGCCCGGGAACTCAGCCGCCTCCTGGGATGGCGGGGCGCGTGGCCCGCCCCCTGGCCGCCCGCTGCGCCGACGGGGCCGAAGGCGACCGAACCCCGGGGCGCCGCCCCCGCCCCCCGAGGTGGATCACCAGGAGGGAGAGGAGGTCACAGCGCCATGAGTCGGACCATGGCGTGGAGGGAGGGAACCGAGACCATGGGACCGCGGGCACCGCGGCGCCCCGTGGGAGGGCAAAGGGGCCGAGGGACGCTCGTCGCCACCCACCGCGATCCCGGCCGGCCCGGCCGGGGCCGGCGCTGGTTGGCCCTGGCGGCGGCGACCCTGCTGCTCCTGGCGGGCTGCGGCAGCGGCGCCACCGGTGACGGCGGCAGCGGCCCGCAACCGGCCGGTTCGTCCGGAGGAACGGGCGCGGCCGGCGGCGGCACCATCACCATCGGCATCAACGCCGATCCGCCGAACCTGGATCCGGCGATGTCCAGCGCGCTGGTGGACCGCTACGTCCAGAACAGCATCTTCGACAAGCTCTACGATCTCGACGAGAACCTCCAGGTGGTGCCCGAGCTCGCCGCGTCGCTGCCGGAGATCTCGGACGACGGCAAGGTGTACACCATCAAGCTGCGGCAGGGCGTCACGTTCCACGATGGGACGCCGGTGGACGCCGACGCGGTGGTCTTCAACCTCGAGCGCTACCTCGATCCCGACTCCGCCCGCTACAGCGAGCTCTCCGCCGTGGAGCGGGTGGCGAAGGTGGACGACTACACGGTGCGCATCGTGCTGAAGCAGCCCTACAGCCCGCTCCTTTACACCCTGACGGACCGGGCGGGCATGATCGCGTCGCCCAAGGCGATCCAGGAGAAGGGCGACCAGTTCGCCCAGCACCCGGTGGGTTCGGGCCCCTTCATGTTCGAGAGCCGGATCAAGGGCGACCAGATCGTCCTGGTGAAGAATCCGAACTACTGGAAGGAGGGCCTGCCCAAGGCCGACAAGATCGTCTGGAAGGTCGTCACCGACGACAACGTCAAGGTGGTGAACCTCAAGGCGGGCCAGTTGGACATCATCGACACCGTGCCCGCCCAGGCCCTCGCCGACCTGCGGTCCAACCCCAACCTCAAGGTCGACATCGGACCCGGCCTGGGGTTCCAGGGCATCTATCTCAACACCCAGCAGGCCCCGTTCGACAACCCCCACCTGCGCCGGGCGGTGGACCTGGCCATCGACCGGGCGACCCTGGTGCGGGTGGTGTTCCAGGAGACGGCGGATCCCGGCTACGGCCCCTTCCCGCCGTCCAGCCCGGCCGCGGCCGCGTCCGGCGAGCCGCCCCAGCGCGACCTGGACGCGGTGAAGAGGGCGCTGGAGCAGGGCGGCCACCCCGACGGCTTCCGCTTCACCCTGAAGACGGCCACCGGCCCCGTCACCCAGCAGGTGGCCCAGGTCATCAAGGACATGCTGGCCGACGCCGGCATCGAGATGGAGATCCAGCAGGTGGAGTTCGGCAGCCTGCTGGACGACACCGACAACGGCAACTTCCAGGCGGCCGCCCTGGGCTGGAGCGGCCGGCCGGATCCCGACGGCAACATCTACCCGTGGCTGTACACCGACGGCAGCCAGAACGACTCCCGCTACAGCAACCCGGAGGTGGACCGGCTGCTGGATCGCGCGCGGCAGGTCCTGGACATGGACCAGCGGGTCGAGCTCTACCGCCAGGTCATGGAGCAGGTCCACCGCGACGCGCCCTACATCTACCTCTACTACCCGAAGAACGTGAAGGCGTACTCCGCCAAGGTGCAGGGGTTCGTGAACTACCCCGACGGCATCATCCGCACGGAGAACCTGACCAAGGCGCCGTGACGCCTGCGGGGGGCGGGGACCGGACCCGCCGGGCCGCCGGTGCCGGCGGTGAGACCGGCGGCGGGGCCGGCGGTGAGGCCGGCGGCGGTGCCGGTGGTGGGGCCGGCGGTGGTGAATGGCGGTGGTGCCGGCGCGGCGGTTGACGGGAGCGCCGGCTCTGACGCCGGATGCCCGCCGCAGCGCCGCATCGTCGCCGGCGGCGAAGGGGCCGCCCGCGGCGGCGAGGGACTGCCCGCAGCCGCGGCGGACCCCCCGGCCCCAAGGGGTCCGGCGCCCTGCACCGCGCGGGCCGGTGGGAGCGGGAGGACGGCCTCCCGCCCCTGCCCGGCGGCGGGGAGGTGAGCCCTTGCTGCAGTTCGTGGTCCGCCGCCTGCTGCTCAGCATCCCCGTGCTGATCCTGGTCACGCTGCTGGTGTTCATCCTGATCCACGTGGTGCCGGGCAACCCGGGGCGCGCCATCCTGGGCCCCGAGGCGTCGCCCGAGGCCGTGGCCGCCTTCAACCGGGCCCACGGTCTCGATCGGCCGCTGCACGTCCAGTACCTGACGTGGCTGGCCGGCGTGCTGCGGGGCGACCTCGGCCGATCGCTGGTGGACGGCACGCCCGTGGCCACGCTGATCGCCCAGCGGCTGCCGGCCACGGTGGAGCTGGCCGTCGGCGCCATGCTGGTGGCCGCCCTGGTCGCCATCCCCGCGGGCATCCTGGCCGCCACGCGCCGCGGCACCGTGGCCGACCACGCGGGCACGGTCCTCGCCCTGGCGGGCCTGTCCGTGCCCCAGTTCTGGCTCGGGCTCATGCTCATCCTGTTCTTCGCCGTCCGGCTGAACTGGCTGCCCGCGTCGGGCTACGTGCCCCTGACCGTCGACCCGGTGCAGAACCTCAAGACGATGATCCTGCCGATCGTCGTCACGGGCCTGCGGGAGTCGGCGGTGCTGATGCGCATGATGCGGTCCAGCCTGCTGGAGGTGCTGCGGCTGGACTACGTGCGCACCGCCCGGGCCAAGGGCCTCGGCGGCTGGGGTGTGATCGTCCGCCATGCCACCCGCAACGCCCTGGTCCCCGTGCTGACCGTCAGCGGGCTGCAGCTGGCCGGCCTGCTGGGCGGGCTGGTGATCACCGAGCAGATCTTCGTCATCCCGGGGTTCGGGCGGCTGATCGTCGACAGCATCTTCAGCCGCGACCTGATCACGCTGAAGGGCGCGGTCCTGGTCGCGGCGTGCCTGGTGGTGGCGGTGAACCTGGTGGTCGACATCCTCTACGCGTGGCTGGACCCGCGCATCAAGGTGACGGGAGGGAGCCGGGCATGAGCCTGCAACCGGAGCCGGTGCCGACCCCGGTCCCCGACCCCGGCGGCCAGGGGATCGGTCCCGCCGCCGGGACCCCGCCCGCTCCGGGGTGGCGCCGCACGGTGCGCCGGTTCGTCCGCCACCGGCTGGCGACCCTGGGGGCCGCGGTCGTGGTGCTGCTCGGGCTGGTGGCGCTCCTGGCGCCGGTGCTGGCGCCCTACGATCCCGAGGAGCCCGACTACGGCGCCGTCCTGCAGCCCCCGTCGGTCGCCCACCCCCTGGGCACCGACGAGCTGGGCCGGGACATCCTCTCGCGCCTGATCTACGGCGCGCGGGTCTCGCTCCTGGCCGGGCTGATCTCCGTCGGGCTGGCCCTGGCCATCGGCCTGCCCATCGGCCTGGTGGCGGGCTACTTCCGCGGGTTCTGGGACGAATGGGTCATCATGCGCCTGACCGACGCCCTGATGGCCTTCCCGTCGCTGGTGCTGGCCCTGGCCATCGCCGCCGTGCTGGGACCGAGCTTCGGCAACGCGATGATCGCCATCGG
This sequence comes from Thermaerobacter sp. FW80, assembly GCF_004634385.1. NCBI lineage: Bacteria > Bacillati > Bacillota > Clostridia > Eubacteriales > Clostridiales Family XVII. Incertae Sedis > Thermaerobacter > Thermaerobacter sp. FW80. The sequence goes on from NZ_CP037895.1 coordinate 2,647,187, forward strand.
CATCAGCCTCGCCCCTACCTTCATCCGCCTGGTGCGGGGGCAGGTGCTGGCGGTGCGGGAGCTGGAATACGTCGAAGCGGGGCGGGCGGCGGGCGCCGGCCACCTCTGGCAGATCGGACGGCACATCCTGCCGAACATCCTGAGCCCCGTGCTGGTCCAGGCGACGCTGAGCCTGGCGTCGGCGGTGATCAGCGAGGCCAGCCTGAGCTATCTCGGGCTGGGCACCCAGCCGCCCAACCCGAGCTGGGGCTACGATCTGCGGACCGCCCAGGGGTATCTCGCCGTCGCGCCGTGGATGGCGTACTGGCCGGGACTGGCCATCTTCGTCACCGTGCTGGCCTTCAACCTGCTGGGGGACGGGCTGCGGGACCTGTTCGACCCTCGCCTGCGCACGTGACGCCCCGCCCACGCCAGGGGCAGGGCCGGCCGGGCGTCCCCGACGCAGCGCCCCACGAGGGCGGGCGGGGCCACGGCGGGGGGACGGCCGGCGGCCGCCGGCCGGGTCGCGGGCGCCGCCCGCACGCCGGGGGCCGGGCTCGCCGTGCACGGCCGGAACCGGCGTCGGAGGGGGGCGGCGGTCGCCCGCCCGAGGGCATGCCAGGTCCGCCCGCCGCCCGGGTCCGTCCGGGGGGCGGTCCTGCTCGGCCGCCCGGGTCCGTCCGGGGGGCGGTCCTGCTCGGAAGGAGGGACGAGGGTGCCGGTGTCGTGGGAGCGCTTGTGGCAGCTGGCCGTGGCCTTCGGGCAGAGCGGCCTCCTGGGGTTCGGCGGCGGTCCCGGCGTCGTGCCCTTCATCAAGGAACAGGTGGTCGACCGGTATCACTGGATGGACGAACCCGGCTTCGCCGAGACGCTGGCCTTGGGCAACGCCCTGCCCGGGCCCATCGCCACCAAGCTGGCCGCCTTCATCGGGTTCAAGGTCGCGGGTCTCCTCGGCCTGCTGGTGGCCACCACCGCCGCGGTGGCGCCCACCGCCATCGCCATGATCGCCCTGGTGGGCCTGTTCCAGGCCTACCGGCACTCGCCGGCGGTGGCCGGGGCCCTCAACGCCGTCAAGCCCGTGGCGGTGGCGCTGATGCTCCAGGTGGCGTGGGATCTGGGCACCCGCTCCTTCCCCGGCGCCGCCACCTGGATCATCGGGGCCGTCAGCGCCGTGCTGCTCTTCGCGGGAGTCAACCCGGCGCTGGTGGTGGCGCTGGCCCTGGTGACCGGCGCGGTGCTCCGGATCTAGCGCCGGTTGCCGCTGGGGCACCGTCGGGGACGGCGGTGCACGGAGGAGGCGCCCGGGGTGGCGGTGCGGGACGGAGCCACCGTGCCCCCCGGCCCCTCCCCGGATCCCACCGTCGAAACACGCATCGTGAGGTGAGCGCCATGATCGATCCCGCGCTGACGTCGGATCCCGGACGCCCCGTCTGGGCCCGCAACGGGCTGGTGGCCACGGGCCAGCCCCTGGCCACCGCGGCGGGCCTGGCGGTGCTCGCCCGCGGCGGCAATGCCGTCGACGCCGCGCTGGCCGTGGCCGCGGTGACGAGCGTCACCATGCCCGAGATGTGCGGCCTGGGGGGCGACGCCTTCGCCCTGGTCTACGACGCCCGCACCCGGACGGTGACGGCCTTCAACGGCAGCGGCCCCGCGCCGATGGCCGCCACCGTGGAGCGATACCGGGCAGCGGGCCACACGGAGATGCCCTTCGAGGGCTGGTGGTCCGTCGCCGTCCCCGGCGCCGTCGGCGTCTACCTGGAGATGCACGCCCGCTTCGGCTCCAGGCCCCTGGAGGAGCTCTGGGCGCCGGCCATCCGCTACGCCCGGGAGGGCTTCCCCATCGATGCCCGCCTGGCGGCCAACATCGCCGCCGGCGCGGACAAGTTGGCCCGGGATCCCGAGGCGGCAGCCGTCTACCTGGCGGCGGGCCCCCGGCCCCGACCGGGCACCATCTTGCGCAATCCCGACCTGGCCCGCAGCTTCGAACGGGTCCTCGCCGGGGGCGCCGAGACCTTCTACAAGGGGGAGCTGGCCCGGGCCATCGGCGACGCCTCCCAGGCCGCCGGCGGGCTCTTGACGGCCGAGGACATGGCCGCATTCGAGGTCGAGGTCTACCGGCCGCTGGTCACCACCTACCGCGGCTATCGCGTGTTCGAGACGGCGCCGCCGTCCCAGGGTCTGATCCTGCTGGAGATGTTGAACCTGCTGGAGGGCTTCGACCTGGCCGGCAAGTCGCCCACCGATCCCGACGTGGTCCACCTGCTGGTGGAGATCAAGAAGCTGGCCTTCGCGGACCGCAACGCCTACCTGGGCGATCCGCGCTTCGTCAAGGCGCCGGTGGACCGCTTGCTCAGCAAGGCGTACGCCGCCCGCCGCCGGCGGGATCTGGACCTGGAGCGGGCCAACAACGCGCCCGCGGCCGGCGAGGTGGACGGCGATACCACCTCCTTCGTCGTCGTCGACGCCGAGGGCAATGCGGTCTCGTTCATCCACAGCATCTCCGCCCTCTGGGGGGCGGGCGTCATGGCGCGGGGGACCGGCATCCTGCTGAACAACCGCGCGGGGCGCGGGTTCGTCCTGAGCGAGGAGCACCCCAACGGCCTGGCGCCGGGCAAGCGCACCATGCACACGCTGAACACCTACCTGGTCACGCGGGCGCCGGCCGCGGCGGATGCCGACGGCACGCCGGCGCCGGCGCCGGCCACGGCGGGATCCCGAGCGGCGGACGGGCGAACCGCGGGCGGTGGTCCCGCGACCCCCTCCCCCGGCGCCCGGGCCGGCGATGGCGGCGCCGGCAGCGACGGGCTGGGCGACGGTGAGCTGGTGCTGGTGGGCAACACGCCCGGCGGCGACGGCCAGCCCCAGTGGAACCTGCAGGTGCTGGTCAACGTGCTGGACTTCGGCATGGACGCCTATCGCGCCGTGGCGGCGCCGCGCTGGACCAGCTTCCCCGGCACCGACCCCATCAGCCTCAAGGCGCCCCTCGAGCTGCGCCTGGAGTCGCGCTTCCCGGCCGAGACGGCCGCCGAGCTGCTGCGGCGGGGCCACGTACTGCGGGGCGTCGGCCCCTGGGCGGCCGGGGGATCCGCCATGCTGATCCGCGTGCTGGATCGCGGCGTCTACGAGGGCGCGGCGGACCCCCGGGACGGCGGCGTCGCCCTGGGGCTGTGAACCGCGGGTTCCGGTGACCCGCAATTCCGTTCGGAGGGTGCGACCCGTTCCGAGACTCGAAGGGTGCGCCGGGTGCGCCCCCACGCGGAGGGCGCGACCCCGCCGCGGAGACGCGGACGGTGCGCCCCCGGCCCAAGACCCGGGGGCGCGACCCCGGTCCACGAGGAGGAGGTGCGACGGCGTGACGGAACGGCCTGGCCAAACCTTGGCGCCGGAGCGGGACGAACCCGGCGGACCGGCTCCGCACGGCCGCGACGCTCCCGCCCGGGCTCCCGGGCGGTCGGCGCCGGAGCCGCCCGGCGCCGGTGCCCCGGCGCCGGTGCTGGCCGTCGAGGACCTCTGGGTCCGCTTCGAGACCGAAGACGGGCCCTTCGACGCCGTCCGCGGCGCCACCTTCCAGATCCGGGAAGGCGAGACGGTGGCGCTGGTCGGCGAGAGCGGCTGCGGCAAGAGCGTCACCGCCCTGTCCATCATGCGCCTGCTTCCCGAACCCCAGGCGCGGATCCGTCGGGGGCGGATCCGGTTCGAGGGCATGGACCTGGCCCAGGCCGGGGAGCGAGCGATGCGGCGCATCCGGGGCAACCGGATCGCCATGGTCTTCCAGGAGCCGATGAGCAGCCTGAACCCCGTCTACACCTGCGGCGAGCAGGTGGCCGAGGCCATCCGGGTGCACCGCCGCTGCAGCCGGCGCGAGGCCCGGGCCCTGGCCCTCGAGGCCTTCCGCCAGGTGGGCATCGCCGACCCCGAACGGCGCATGGACCAGTTCCCCCACGAACTCTCGGGGGGTCTGCGTCAGCGGGTGATGATCGCCATGGCCGTCGCCTGCCGGCCGCGCCTCTTGATCGCCGATGAGCCCACGACGGCGCTGGACGTGACCATCCAGGCCCAGATCCTCGACCTCTTGCGGGCGCTGCGCGACCGGCTGGGGACCAGCATCCTGTTCATCACCCACGACCTGGGGGTGGTGGCGGAGATGGCGGACCGGGTGGTGGTGATGTACGCCGGCGAGGTGGTGGAGGAGGGGCCCGTGGGGGCGGTCTTCAAGACGCCGCGCCACCCCTACACCGCGGGCCTGCTCCGCTCCATCCCCCGGCGGGACACGCCGCGCAAGACGCCGCTGCCGGCCATCGAGGGGGCGGTCCCCCACCCCTCCCGGCGGCCGCCGGGCTGCCCCTTCGCCCCCCGGTGTCCCGAGGCCATGCCGGTGTGCCGCAGCCAGCCGGCGCCCTGGGTCCAGCTGGAGCCCGACCACGGCGCCCGCTGCTGGCTGCACGCGCCGTCGGTCCAGGAGGTGACCGCGCCGTGACCCGTGCCCTAGCCCTGGGGGCCGCGCGACGGGCCGCCCACCCCGGCGGCTCCCCACCCCCGGCCGCGGCGGCGGCCGCGGGGGCGTCGGGCTCGTCGACGCCGCTGCTCGAGGTGCGCGACCTGAAGAAGTACTACCCCATCCGCCGCGGGGTCTTCGGGCGGGTCGAGGGGTTCATCCGCGCCGTGGACGGCGTCTCCTTCGACCTGTACGAGGGCGAGACGCTGGGGCTGGTGGGCGAGAGCGGCTGCGGCAAGACCACCACCGGGCGCACCATCCTGCGCCTGGTGGAGCCGACCGGGGGCCGGGTGCGCTACCGCGGCCAGGACATCACCCGCCTCCCGGCCCGGGCCCTGCGGCGGTTGCGGCGGGAGATGCAGATCATCTTCCAGGACCCCTTCGGCTCCCTGGACCCGCGGATGACGGCGGGCCAGATCGTCGCCGAGCCGCTGGTGGTCCACGGGGTGCCCCGCCGGGAGCGGGAGCGCCGGGTCGCCGAACTGCTGGAACGGGTCGGCCTGACGGCCCAGGACGCCCGCCGGCTGCCCCACGAGTTCTCGGGCGGCCAGCGCCAGCGGCTGAGCATCGCCCGCGCCCTGGCCCTGCGCCCGCGGCTGGTGGTCTGTGACGAGCCGGTCAGCGCCCTGGACGTGTCCATCCAGTCGCAGATCCTGAATCTCCTGATGGAGCTGCAGCGCGACTACGGGCTGACCTATCTCTTCATCGCCCACGACCTCAACGTGGTGCGGCACGTCAGCGACCGGGTCGGCGTCATGTACCTGGGCCGGCTGGTGGAGCTGGCCGACGCCGACGAGCTCTACGCCCGGCCGGCCCATCCCTACACGCAGGCGCTGCTGTCGGCCATCCCGGAACCCGATCCGGAGCGGCGGCGGGAGCGCATCGTGTTGCGGGGCGACGTCCCCAGCCCCGCCCGGCCGCCCAGCGGCTGCCGCTTCCACACCCGCTGCCCCCTGGCGCAGCACCGGTGTCGACGGGAGGAACCGGCCTGGCGGCCCATCCGACCCGGCCACTGGGTGGCGTGCCACTTCGCCGAGGAGGCGATGGGGCAGGCCAGCTGACGGCAGTCAGTCGTCGCCGGCGGAGGCGGGCGCGGGGCGGGAGGGGGCGCCGGCCGGCCCGCGCCCGCCGGCACGCCGGCCGTCGAGGGCGAGGAACAGCAGATTCAGCAGGATGCCGGCCACGGCGGCGGTGGCGATGGCGGGGAGGCGCACGCCCCCGACGGGGATGTTGCCGCCCTCGAAGGCGTTGCCGCCGATCCCGATCACCAGGATCACCGCGCCGATGGCCAGCTGCCGCGGGTCGAACAGGTTCACCCGCTCGGCCATCATCAGCGCGATGCCCTGCATGCCGATGACACCGAAGAGGTAGATGGCCAGCCCCCCGGTGACGAACTCGGGGATGGTGGCCACCAGGGCGGCCAGCTTGCTGAAGAAGCCGAGGGCCATGGCGATGACCCCGGCCGCCACCAGCACCGCCGTCGAGTAGTTCCGCGTGATGGCCATCAGGCTGTTGTTCTCGCCGTAGTTCGTCCCCGAGGAGGCGCCCAGCAGCCCGTGGACCACGTCGGCCAGTCCGTCGAGGACCAGGTTGAGGCCGATCAGTTCCTTGATGCGAAGCGGCGGCCGCTGCATCTCCTCGGCCAGGCGGTCCACGTAGAGGCTGATCTGGTAGAGGTGGGCCGTGCTCTCGGGGATCGTGGCGATGGCGACGGGGGCGATGGCCAACACGGCCTGCCACGCGCCGGGGGCGGTGAAAGCCGGCAGCTGGAACCGCGGCACCGCGAACCAGGGCGCCTCGCGGACGGGGGTGAGGTCCACGTAGCCCATGGCCGCCGCCAGGGCATACCCGCAGGCGGCCCCGAGCAGCACCGGCAGCATGCCCCACAGGCCGCGTCCCTGGAGGTAGACGGAGAACAGGATGGTGAGCACCAGGGTGGCCAGCGCGATGCCCCAGTGCTTGGAGGCCATGTCCATGGCCGTCTTGGCCAGGGCGATGCCGATGACGACGGCCACGGCGCCCGTGACCGCGGGCGGCAGGATCCGGTCGAGCCGCGCCTTGCCAGCCCGCTGGATCAGCCAGCCCACGATCCCGTTGACCACACCGGTGGCCACCACGCCCACCTGGGCGACCTGCAGGCCGCCCCAGCTGGCGTCGGCCACCGTCTTGACGGGCGCGATGTAGGCGAAGCTGCCCCCGTAGTACAGGGGGATGCGCCCCCGCGAACCGAGCACCGCCACGATGGTGGCCAGCCCCGAGGCGAAGAGCGTCACCTCGACGTCGAACCCCGTCAAGATGGCCACCAGGACGGTGGCGGGGAACATGGTCAGGACGTGCTGGAAGCCGAGGCTCACCAGCGCCCCCAGGGGTGGACGATCCTGGGGGAGGTATCCCATCACCCGGCCTCGATTCGCCTGCACCACGGCAAGCCCCCTTGGCGTCACCCGGTCGATTCTCCCGGTCGTCGCTGCCGGTCCGCCCCTGGCCTTCGGCGCCGGGAAGCCGCCTACCCGGCCGGGTTCCCGGCGCCCGTGGCGCCGGGAACCCGGCCCGCGGACGGCCCCGCCGCCCTGCTCCCCTGCGGACGCACACCCTCCGCGCCATTCGCGATGGCCCGTCCCCTTCCTCCTCCGCCGCCGCGTCTTCCTCCACCGCAGGGCCGGCGTCAGTCGCCGGCTCGCGGCGGCGCCGGGCGCCGGAAGCGCGGGGGCCGCTTCTCGAGGAAGGCCCGGACGCCCTCGCGGAAGTCGTCCTCGTCGATGTAGTACGGGACCGGCTCGCCTGCCGGGTCGGGCGGCGGCGCCGGCTGGGAGAGCAGCACCGACCGCTTGGCCGCCCGGATGGACGAGGGCGACAGCGCGGCGATGGTCTCGGCCAGCCGCCGGGCGAAGGGGTCGACCTCGTCGTGGGGCACCACGTGGGTCACCAACCCCAGCGCCCGCGCCTCGGCGGCGCCCAGCAGCCGGCCGGTGAAGAGCAGGTCCTTGGCCTGGTTGGGGCCCATGAGGGCCACCAGCCGCTTGGTGAACTCCGGACTGAGCATGATCCCCAGCCGTGCCACCGGCATCCCCAACCGGGCGCGCTCCGACGCCACCTGTAGGTCGCAGGCGCAGGCCAGCTCGAAGGCGGACCCCAGGGCGTAGCCGCCGATGGCGGCGATGACGGGATACGGCAGGTGCTCCACCTTGCTGATGGTCTGCTCCATGGTGAGGAAGCAGCGCCGGACCTCGTCGATGGTCATGGTCGCGAACTCCTTGAGGTCCGATCCCGCCGAGAAGGCGCGCCCGCCCTCACCCCGCAGGATCACCACCCGCAGGCCGTCGTAGTGCCGGGCCTCGTGGGCCAGGTCGTCCAGGATGGACCCCAGCTCCCGCCACGTGGCGAAGTCGATGGCGTTGTGCTGTTCGGGACGGTCGATGGTGACGGTCACCACGGCGCCGTCCTCGTCGACCCGCAGATGGCCCATCGCCCCACCCCCTCCCCGGCCCCGCGGGGGACTCCCCGCCGGCGTCACGGGGCGGATGCCCCCCGGTCGCGGGATGGATTCCCCGCCGGAGGCAGGCGGTCCTTCGCCGCTTCCCGCTCCCGCCCCGGCGGCGCCGCCGGGGCGGGAGCGGGAAGCGCCCCTTCGGTCCCGGCGCCGCGGGTCCGCCCGGCGCCGCGGGTCGGCCCGACGTCGCGGGTCCGCCCGGCGCCGCGGGTCGCCGCGGCGCCGTCCGGCGCCGGGCGACCCGCGCGGGCCTTGGGCCGGGCCCGGCCCGCGGGCGGCGCCCCGGCCCGTCAGCCGGCCCCCACCGCCTGGCCCTGGGGGCGCTGGGCGCGGCCCCCCGCGCCCAGCGCCCCCAGGCCGAACACCGCGGCGGCCGCCAGGCCGAGGGCGGCCATCGTCGGCCACAGCAGCCGCGGCCCGCCCGCGCCCAGGAGCGCCCCGCCCACGGCCGGCCCCAGCGTCCAACCCAAGCCGAACAGCAGGCTGGCGGCCGCCTGGTAGCGTCCCCCCTGCCCCGCCGGTGCCATGGCGGCCACGCTCGCCTGCAGCAGCGGGGTGAACAGGATCTCGCCGGCGGTCAGGGCGACGAAGGCGAAGAAGAACGGCGCCACGGGCCGCGCCCCCAGGATGATCAGGGCGGCCGTCGCGTAGAGCAGGGCTGCCGCCACCCGGCGCGGCCGCGCGTCGTACCGCTGCGCCCAGCGGGTCACCGGGTACTGCAGCGTCGCGATCATCGCCCCGTTCAGCGTCCACAGCCAGCCGTACCAGGGCACCTCGCCGAAGCGCCGGTGCAGGTCCAGCGGCAGGCTGGAGCTCATCTGGCTGTAGATCAGGTTCATGGCCAGGGCGCCCACCGCCAGCTGCCAGAAGGCCCGGTGCCCCAGGGGCGGGAAGAAGCCCGCCACCGAGCGCAGCGCCCGCCGGCCCCACCCCCCGCGGCCCACCGTCGGGCGCGGGGCGCCGCGGGGGGCCGCGTTCGTCCCGGAACCCGATGACCGTGCCGCCGTGACCGCCCCCCCTTCCCGCCGGGCCGGCACCCACCGCGCCACCACGACCGCGAACACCAGGAACGAGACGCCGTCCAGCAGGAAGATCAGCCGGATGTCACGGTCCACCACGTAGGTGCCCAGCACGGGCCCGACGGCGATGGCGGCGTTGGACAAGAGGTTCAAGATGCTGTAGGCCTCTTCCCGCCGCCGGGGCGGCACGAGCAGCGCCGCGCCGTGCAGCAGGGCGGGGAAGGACCCCCACACCATCGCGCTCATCGCCGCGTAGCAGAGCGCGAAGGCCCACGGGCTCGGCGCCCACCCCGCCGCCACCACCGCCAACCCGGCGCCCGCGAGCCCGCCGACCACCACGGGCTTGAACCCCAGCCGGTCCGTCAGCCAGCCCGCCGGGAGCCGCGCCAGCAGCGAGCCCACCCCGGCGGTGCTCATGATGACGCCCACCTGCTCCGGCGGCAGCCGGTGCACCTGCTGGAGGAACATCGCGATGAACGGAAAGAAGAAGCCGTCGCCCAGCGCGCTGACGAACCGGCCGGCGGCCAACGCCCAGAAGGCACCCGGCATGCGCATCGCCTCTCCCCGCGGATCCACGGCGGCGCCAGCCCGCCTCCCGTCGGGTGGCACCCCCACCCGGCACGGAGCGCCGGGCGCCGCAGGCCCCGCCCGTGGCCACAAGCCCCATGGTAGTGCAAAGGGGCCCGCCGACCAACGGGCGGGCGGTCCGCCGCCGTCCCGTCGCCGGGGGTCCCGGCCCCGGCGGCGCGAGCGGGACGTCGTGGAGCCACCGCCGACAGCCGGGCGCAGGCGGTGATGGTGGAGGCGATGGACCGGCGGCGCGACCGGCACGTCGTGGGGCACCGCCGACGCCGCGGCCGGCGCCACGGCGGGCGCCGGGGTATAATCCCCCTCCGTTTCGGCATCCTGACCAATGCCACGCATTGGGGAGGGTTGCCCATGTCCACCGACCACGCCCGTTCCCGAGCCCTGGGATCGTCGCGCCATGGCGGGGTGCGCGGAACCGCGGACGACGGTGCCCCGGCGTCCGCCGTGGCCACGGCCGTGGGCGGCGCACCCGGCGGGGACCGCCCCGCGCCGGGGACGCTGGACCTCAGCCTCACCATCGGCGGCGACGCCGGGCAGGGCGTGGAGTCCAGCGGGGCCGGCTTCACCAAGGCGCTGGCCCGCAGCGGCCTGCACGTCTTCAGCATCACGGACTACCGCTCGCGCATCCGCGGCGGCCACAACTTCTACCAGATCCGCGTCGCCGACCGGCCGCTGTACTCCCACGCCGACCCCGTCCACGTGCTCATCGCCCTGACGGAGGAGACCATCAAGATCCACCTGGACAACCTGGCCCCCGACGCCGCCGTGATCTACGACGAGGGCTTCCGCCACGTGGACGCCGAGGCGCTGCGCCGCCACCACGTCCGGCCGCTGCCGCTGCCGCTGGCCGAGGTCGCCAAGAAGCACGGCAGCAAGGTGATGATGAACACCGCCGCCCTGGGCGCCGCCGCAGGGCTGATGAACTACAACATCGAGTACCTGGAATCGGTCATCAAGGAGAACTTCGCCAGCAAGGGCGACCGGGTGGTGGAGGCCAACCTCGCGGTAGTCAGGGAGGGGTGGAAGCTGGCCCGGGACGCGGCGGGCGACTTTCCCTACACCCTGCCCGACCCGGGAGGCCGGCCGCGCCGCATGGTGCTGCACGGCAACCACGCCTTCGCCCTGGGCGCCGTGGCGGCCGGCTGCCGGTTCGTCGCTGCCTACCCCATGACCCCCGGCACCAGCCTGTTCGAGTGGATGGTGGCCCACGCGGACGAACTCGGCATCGTCACCAAGCACGCCGAGGACGAGATCGCCGCCATCTGCATGGCCATCGGCGCCGGCCACGCCGGCGCCCGCAGCATGATCGCCACCTCCGGCGGCGGCTTCTCCCTGATGGTCGAGGCGCTGGGCATGGCGGGCATGGTGGAGGTGCCGGTGGTGCTGGTGGTCTCCCAGCGCGGCGGCCCCTCCACGGGCCTGCCCACCCGGACGGAGCAGGGCGACCTGCTCTTCGCGATCCACGCCTCCCAGGGCGAGTTCCCCCGCATCGTCCTGGCCCCGGGCACCGTCGACCAGTGCTTCGAGGCGGCGGTGCGCGCCTTCAACTTCGCCGAGCACTACCAGACGCCGGTGATCGTGCTGCTGGACCAGTTCCTGTCGAGCCACCTACGGTCGGTGGACCCCGACGCCATCCGGTGGGACGACGTCCGCCACGACCGTGCCACCACCTGGACCCACGAGCAGCTGGACCGCCTGGACGGCCCGTACCTGCGCTACAAGGACACCGACGACGGCATCTCGCCGCGGGCCATCCCCGGCCACCCCAAGGCGGTCTACGCCATCACCACCGACGAGCACGACGAGGAAGGCCACATCAGCGAGGAGATCCGCAACCGCCGCCAGCAGATGGAGAAGCGCATGCGCAAGCTGGACACGGCCCAGGCGGAGATGCGCGGCCCCACCTGGTACGGTCCCGAGGACGCGGACCTGACGCTGATCTGCTGGGGCTCCACCTACGGGCCGTGCCGAGAGGCGGTGGACCTGTTCAACCGGGACAAGGGCGAGGGGGGTCGCCTGAACCTGCTGCACTTCACCGACCTCTGGCCCTTCCCGGTGGAGCGGACCCTGGCCGAGCTGCCCAAGATCCGCCGGGCCGTGGCCGTTGAGCAGAACTACACCAGCCAGTTCGCCCGACTGCTGCGCATGATGACGGGGTTCGAGGTCCACGCCACGGTGAACAAGTTCGACGGACGGCCCATCGCGCCCCAGGAGATCCTGACCCAGATCGAAGGGGAGGTGCCGGTCCATGCCTGAAGACCAGGAACGGGGCACGGGCCACGGGATGGCCCCCGGCGTGCCCCCGGCCGTCTCGGCCGGACAGGGTGGCCAGCCCACAGGCCCCCACGCCGAGGGGACGGGCGTCACCGGCGCACCCACCGGCGCTGGGGAGGCCGCCGGCACAAGCCCCGCTGCCCGGCCTGGGACGCCCGGTGGGACGAACGCGGCCACCGGGGCCGCTAACGATTTCCACGGGGCGGTCAAGCGGCCGGCCTCGCCCCACGGCGGCGGCTGGGGCAGGGCGCAGCGGGTCGACCCGGACCGCGGTGCCGGCCGCGAGGGGGAGGCTCCGTCCATGGGGGCGGACGGTGCAGAGGCCGGCGGCCCGGGCCGGGCCGACGCAGGGAGGGCGGACGCCGACCACCCGGGATCCGGTGCGGCCGCGGCCTTCGGCGGCCGGCCGGCCCGAGGCGGGACCGGGGGCGACGGCCTCGCGCGGGCCGGTTCGTCCGGTGAGGGGGGGGAGGGCGACGGGCCCGCGGCCCACGTCCCGCCCGCCGCGTTCCGCGGCGGCGAGGCGGGGGGCACCGGCACCGGGTTGGGCGGGGCGCGGGCTGCCGCGGGGGGAGCCCGCACGGGCGCCCGCGCGGCCGTGGCCGACCGGGCGGAGCGGCTCACTGTCAAGGCCTACGCCAGCGACCACCGGCCCACCTGGTGCCCGGGCTGCGGCGACTTCGGCATCCTCACCGCCCTGAAGAAGGCGCTGGTGGACCTCGAGATCTGGCCCCACGAGGTGATGATCGTCTCCGGCATCGGCTGCGGCAGCAAGCTGCCCGACTACATCAACGCCAACGGCTTCATGACCATCCACGGCCGGCCCCTGGCGGTGGCCACGGGCATCAAGCTGGCCAACCCCAGGCTGCACGTCATCGTGGTCCACGGCGACGGCGACGGCTACGGCATCGGCGGCAACCACTGGCTGCACACCATGCGCCGGAACGTGGACCTGGTGGACATCGTGGAGAACAACCAGATCTACGCCCTGACCAAGGGCCAGTACTCGCCCACCAGCGAGCGGGGGTTCAAGACCACCACCTCGCCCACCGGCGCGCCCGAGGACCCCGTGCTGCCGACGCGGGTCGCGTTCGCCGCCGGGGCGAGCTTCATCGCCCGGGGGTTCGCCGGCCAGCCCAACCAGCTGGCGGACATCATCGCCGCCGCCATCCGGCACCGCGGCTACGCCCTGATCGACGTGCTCCAGCCCTGCGTGACCTTCAACAAGCTCAACACCTACGACTGGTACGCCGAGCGGGCCTATTCCGTGGAGGAGGAGGGGCACGACCCCACGGACCCCGAGGCGGCCTGGGCGAAGTGCAACGAGTGGGGCGACCGCATCCCCATCGGCATCCTCTGGCGCAACGACAAGTCGGAGCCCTACGAGGAGCGGGTGCCCGGGCTGGCCGGCCGGCCGCCCGTCGTGGAGCGGCCTTTGGACGAACTGGGCGCCGAGGGGCTGGAGCGGCTGAAGGAAGCCTTCTTCTAGGTCGGCCGGGCCGGGTGCAGGCCGGGACGGTGGCATGCGGGGGCGGCAGCTGCCGGGACGGCCGCCCCTCGCGTTCGGCAGCCGGCTGGGCGCCGTCGCCGGGGCGTGACGGTGTCGGCGACGACGGGAAGGGAGGACGGGACCCGTGGGTGCAGACGCCGAGGCCATCTACCGCGACGTGCAGCAGCGGGGCCGACTGGGCTCCGTGGAGGAGGCCGCCGTCGTCACCCGCATGACCCTGCAGAGCCTGGCCGAGGTCCTGGGCCAGGAGGGGGCCCGCGCCCTGGCCGCCGCCCTGCCGCCGGAGCTGGCGGCGGAGCTGGGCCGGGCGCCCGCGCGACCCGACCCCCTGATCGATCGGGAGGTCTTCGTGGGGCGGCTCGTCAACCGCATGGACACGGAGTACGGCTACGACCAGACGGTGGGCGGCCTGGACCTGGTGGCGGCCTACATGGACGACGACGCCTCCACCCGCCTGCAGGCGGTGTTCGGCGCCCTGCGGCGGCACCTCGATCCCGGCACCGCCCAGCGGGTGGCGGCGGCGCTGCCACCGGAGATCCGCGACTGGTGGGACGCCAGCTGACGCGGTCCCACGACGGGCCGGGCGCGCCCGGTCCCGGGCTCTACGGCGGTCCCGGGCGCCATGCCGGGGCAGGCGCCATCAAGAGCAGAAGATGCGCATGAGCCAGGAGAACAGCTTGTACTTGCCCCGGTACGGGTACCAGAGGAGGTTCGAGACCAGCTTGCCCGGCAGCCAGCCGGGTTCCACCAGCACCGCCGACGGGTAGGTGAAGGCCTCCAGGCCCGCCCGGCCGTGGTAGGCCCCCCAGCCGCTCTCCTTGACGCCGCCGAAGGGCAGGCTGGGATGGGCGAAGTGGAGGATGACGTCGTTGATGCACACCCCGCCGGCCTCGAGGCGCGAGGCGATCTCCCGGGCCAGCCGCCCGTCGCGGGTCCAGACGCTGGCCCCCAGGCCGAAGGGCGAGTCGTTGGCCAGGCGCACCGCCTCGTCCGCCGAGCGGAAGCCGGCGACGGCGATCACGGGGCCGAAGGTCTCCTCCCGCATCACCCGCGCTTCGGGGTCCACGTCCACCAGCACGACGGGCGGGACGAACCGGCCGTCGAAGGAGGGCACGGGCGTCAGCGCCCGGGCCCCGCGGGCCAGGGCGTCCTGGACGTGCTCGCGGACGACGGCCACCTGGCGCGGCGTGGTCATGTAGCCCAGATCGAGGTCCGGGTCCCTCACCACCCGACCGGCGTCGGTCCACCGCCCGGGCGCGGCGGCGTCCTGTCCGGATGACGGCGTCGCACCCGGCCCCTGGGAAGGCACCCCGCCCGGCCCGTCCGGAGGCGCCGCGCCCGGCCGGCCCGTCGGCGCCCCTCCGGACCGGTCCGTCGGCGTCGTATCGTCCTGCTGGACCGACGCCGCCGCCATGACGCCCTCGGCCGGTGCGGCCGGTGCTGCCGCCCCGCCCCCCTCCTCGCCCGCGCCCATCGGCTCGACCGTGCGCAGCCGTGCCAGTTCCTCCAAGATCAGGCGGACGAACCGGTCCTTGACGGCCTCGTGGACGTAGATGCGCTCGACGCCGATGCAGGTCTGGCCCCCGTTGGCCAGCGACCCCCACACCGCCGCCCGCGCCGCCCGGCGGAGGTCGGCGTCGGGGAAGACGATCATCGGGTCCTTGCCGCCCAGCTCCAGCACGCTTGGCGTCAGTCGGCGGGCCGCGGCCGCGGCGATCCGCCGGCCGGTGGCGGTGCTGCCGGTGAAGAACACGAAGTCGGGCCCCGCGTCCAGGGCGGCCTGCCCCACCTCCGGGCCGCCGTGGATCACCTGCACCACCCCCGGCGGGAACCCGGCGGCGAACAACGCTTCTTCGATAGCCCGGCCGACGGCAGGGGTGACCTCCGACGGCTTGAGGACCACGGTGTTGCCCGACAGCAGCGCGGTGGCCGCCGGTACCACCGCCAAGTTGAAGGGGTAGTTCCAGGGGGCCACCACCAGGACGCAGCCGTACGGCTTGCGCTCCACGTAGGGCACCTTGCCGAAGAGGAGCAGGGACATGGGCTGGCGCTGGCGGCGCAACACCTTGGGCGCCAGCTTCTCCATGGACTTCAGCGCGTCGGCGGTGGTCAGCAGGTCGTGGGCCAGCGCCTCCACCAGGGGCTTGCCGGTGTCGGCGCTGATCACCCGGGCCAGTTCGTCCCGGTGGCGGACGATGTACCGCCGCAGCCGGGCGACGCAGGCGACCCGCGCGTGCACGGGCAGCCGGGACCAGGCGGGGAAGGCCGCCCGCGCCCGGGCCACCACGGCGGGGATCTCGGCCACGGGCGTCCATCCGGCGGCCCCTCCCCCCGCGGCGCCGGTGGAACCGGAAGCCGGGGCGGACCGGGGGATCGCCGAGGTGCCGGAAGCCGCAGCCGGATCGGCGACCGCTGCAGCTGCGGCCGCGCCGCCGCCGGGGGCCGCCGGGCCGGTTGGATCCGGGCCGGCAGCTGGCGCGTCGGTGGACGGCTGGCCGGCCGGAGCCGGGCCGCCGGCGGCCGCGGCCTGCTCGGTCCGGGGCACCACCCGAGCCGTCCCGGCGGCACCCCATTCGGGAACCCTGGCTTGCATACGCATCCCCCCATGCCAATAACCCTTCGCATGCGGCGCCGCCGGTGGAGGGTAGAGCAGCATGATGCACAGCCGCTTTTCGTTATTCGGGGCGCCCTTCACCGAAGGACGTAGGTCGCCAGCAACCGCTGCACGTAGTAGATGTCCAGGTCGCGGTGGAAGGTCTTGACCAGCGGCTCCCGGCTACCCGCCAGCCAGATCTTCAGCTCGGCCTCCAGATCCAGGTGGCCCGCCGTCTCGACGGCGAACCGGTTGATGCTGCGGTACGGGATGGACAGGTACTCCACCTTCTTGCCGGTCAGTCCCTGCTTGTCGACCAGGATGAGGCGCTTGTTGGTGAAGATGAAGAGGTCGCGGATCACCTGGTACGCGGCCTCGATCCGCTCCCCCTCCGCCAGCAGGATGCGGTATTCCTGCTGGACCCGGTCCAGGTCGGCTTCCCCGGCGTGGCCCATCATGCGGCCGATCCAGCTCACGGGCGGCTCCCTCCTCATCCCTTTGCCATTCTGTTCGCCCCGCCTGTTGGGACCGTCATGTTGTGATCATTGTTCACGAGCCTGTATTATGCGTACGTTGTGCGTACGTTCGTTGTGGAGAACGCCTGCGCAGGAAGACGCCGGTTTTGACCCGCCACCAGTGGGTCCATGGGTTCGCAGGTGTAGCAATCGGTCATTGAAGGAGGCAGGATCGTGTTCATCCGGCCGGGGCAAACCATTGCCCACCCCGAACGCCCCCAGCGAGGTATCGTTCTGGCGGTGCGAACCAACCCTACCTGCCTGATGCCCGTGGTGGTGGTGCGGTGGGACGATGGCACCGTGGAAGAACTGGATGCCCTGCGCTGGGGACCGCTAGACGACGCCCCTGGTGAAGGTGGGCCCGCCGGCGGCCCGGAGCGCAACCTACCGCACTGAGGGCAAGGCGCACCAGTGGTTCCAGGCGGCGGCGCCGGACCGGCTGGTCGCTGATTGCCCTTCTCACCTGGCCCCCCCAGAACCCAAGTTCCCAGGTCCATCGTTCACCGCTGCCGGTCCGTCCGCCATCGCCGGTCCCCTGTGATGGCCATCACGGCACTCACCCCGCCGCTTTCCTACTCTAAGGGCGACGCCGAAGCGGACGCCGGGGCTGGTGGGGCAGAGCACGGCACCGCCAGCGGTACCCGACGACAAGGGAGGCATTTGCCATGGGCGTGCGCGTCTCCCGTTGGACCCTCCCCTACTTCGCCGCCGCCCTGACCTGCTTCGCGACGGCTCAGGTGGCTCTAGCCCTGGGCTGGGCTTATCCCGGCGCAAGCCTGAGCGCGCCGGCCACGCTAGCCACCGTCCACCTGCTGACCATCGGCTGGCTCAGCCTGCTCATTCTTGGCGCCCTGCAGCAATTCGTTCCCGTCATCACCGGGCGGTCGCTGGCCAGCGACACGGCGGCGGCCTGGGCGCTGGGCCTCGTGGTATCGGGTCTGGCGGGCATGGTGGTGGGCTTTCTTTCCCTGTTCGGCGGCCCGCTGGCCGGGGTCAGCACCGGCGTGAGCGGAACGGTCCCGCCGCCAGTGGGGGCCCAGCAAGCCGTCGCCCCGGCGGGGAGCGGCGGCCCGCTGGCCGTCGCCCTGCCCCTGGGCGGCACGCTGGTGCTGACCGGCTTCGCCGTGGCCACGGTCAATCTGGCCATCGGCCTCTGGCGCGCCCGACCGCTGGTGCTGCCGGCACGCTTTGTCGCTGTGGGTCTGAACTTTCTGCTGCTGACCGGCGGCCTGGGCGTGCTCCTGGCATGGATCCTGGCCCATCCCCAGGGCGCGGTCCGGCACCTCGGCGCACCCCTGGTGGCCCGGCTGCTGGGGCGCGGCCTGCCCCTGCACATGGCCGCGGGCATCGGCGGCTGGTTCACCCTGACAGCCATGGGCGTCGCCTACAAGCTGCTGAGCATGTTCACCCTGGCGCCGGAAGATCGCGGCCCCGCCGGCCGCTGGGTCCTGCGCCTCAGCGCCGCAGGCCTGCTGCTGGCCTGGCTGGGCGGCCTGGCTCACCTGCTGCTGGCGGGAACGGCGGGCGGGACGGCCGCAGGGACCGGGGCCGCCGGTGAAGGACTGGCCGGTCTGGCGCAGGTGCTCTCCGGCCTGGCCACCGCCGGATGGGTCGCGGCCGGCGTGGGGGTGGTGATCTACCTCTGCGACATGCGCCGCCTCTACCGGCAGCGGCGGCGGAAGGTGCTGGAACTCAACGCCCGCTGCGCTCCCTGGGCCTTCGGCGCGCTGGCCGTGGCCATGGGGATGCTGGCCGCGGGCGCCCTGACCGGCCGGTTGGCTGCGGTCACACCGGCGCTGGCCTACCTGCTGCTCTTTGGCTGGCTTTCCGGTCTTGGCCTGACCCAGCTGTACAAGATCGTGCCCTTTCTCACCTGGCTCGAAAAGTTCGGGCCGCGCCTCGGCCGGGGACCGGCCGTCCGCGTCCAGGATCTGGTGAACGAGCGCCGGGCGCAGCCCTGGTTCCGGCTCTACTTCGCAGCGGTGGCGGTGGCGACGGTTGCGATACTCGCCGGCTGGGACGACCTGTGGCGGGCCATGACCGCTCTCACCCTGGCCAGCACGCTGGCCATCGCGCTGGAGCTGTGGCGCGCCCGGCGGGCCGAGCCCAGGCCCCACGGGGCACCGGTTCCTCCGCCCTGGCTGGGGGAAAGGGGGCGTACCGGCGCGAGTACGGCGGGCACGATCCCGCGACCTGACCCGCGAACCGCCGCCGGCGAAGGCTTCCCTGCGCAACCCGTGGGGAAACGGGCCGGCGCAAGCCGGCCGGCGGGAGGGAGGTGGACGGCGTGGCCGAACCCGTGGTCACCGAGGATGACATCCGGGAAGCGTTGATGGACGTCATCGACCCCGAACTGGGGTTCAACATCGTCGACCTGGGGCTGATCTACGGCATCACCGTCGACGACGGCAAGGTCCACATCGTGATGACCATGACGACACCCGGCTGTCCGGCGACGAACTACCTGCAGGAAGGCACGCGGGAACGGGCGCTGGCGGTTCCCGGGGTGAAGGACGTGGAGGTCCAGGTGGTCTGGTCGCCGCCCTGGACACCCGACCTGATGAGCGACCGTGCCAAGCGCTTCTTCGGGCTGATCGAAGGCTGACCGGCAGCCTGCCTTCCCCGGCAACCCCGTATGGCGCCGCCGGAGCCTGCATCCCGGTTCGCCCGCCTGCACGCGGCCGCTGGAAGAGCCCAACGGGCCGGGCCCCCATTCCAGGACCCGGCCCGTTGCGCTGCTACCGGTCCGACGGCAAGATGCGCCTCTGGTCGGTAGGCTGCGGTCGTTCCCCTAACGCTCGGGGCGCCAGAAAGTGACGCGCCAGGCGCCGTCGGGCCCCCGTTCGGCGCGGTGCTGAAAGCCCTTTCGCTTCATGACCCAATACAGGGGCACCGGCTCGAATCCCACAATCAACACGAAGGGCTGGCCCGGCTTGAGGCGGGCCACATTGGCCATGATGTCCCGGAACGGCTCCTGCCGCCGCGCGAAATAGGGCCGGACGTCCATGACCAGGGGCTCCACCGCTTCCTGCACGGCCTCTTGCCCGCTCGGGTTGCCGGGGACACTCACCTGCTCCCCGTCCTGCGCTGCCGCCCCTGCCTGCTGTTGCGGCCGCTGCGCCCGTCCCCCCACAGGCCCTCCGTCCGAGCCGGAGCCGGCGGATAGGCTACCCGTCGCCGGGGCTCCTCTGGCGGGTTCAGCAGGCACAGGCGCCAGGCCGTCGCCGTCCGGCGCAGGCGCCGCTTCGGAGCGCCAGATGCGGATGATCACCGTGCCGTCGTCCTGTTCGGCCATGGCGTACGCAAAGCCGCGCTCGTCCAAGTGGGGCAGGAGGAACATGGGCTTGCGGTCGTTGTGGGCCTGCAGGACCTGGCCCGGCTGAAGCTGGTCCAGGGCCGACAGGATCCGCACCATGGGCTCCGGCGGCTGCAACCCGCGGTTGTCCAGGGTCAGGGCCGGTTCTGCCGGGGCCGGCGGCAGCCGCAAGCCCGTTTCGGGCCTCCCGCCGGCCGCCGGCAAGCCACCGGCGGCCGGTCCTGCGGCTTCGCCGGCGGGCCCCCGGCCGGCACCCTTTCCCTTGCGGAAGAACATGCCCCCCACCTCCTCGTCTCCTCATCGCGATGGTGCCCGACCGGACGGCCCGCCGGCTGTGACGGTCATCACCTCCCCGGCCCCCCGTCACCTGCCGCGTCCGGTGACCCCCGTCACAGCCCGGCCCGCTCCCGCTGGGGCAGTGTAAAGGCGGAGGGAACCCGGAGGTGACGAGCGATGCCGGTTCCGACGCAGGCCGCAGATTCCCCGGTCCTGGTCCGCGGCGCCGCTCCCGCGCCGGCACGTTCCCCGGCTGGCGCCGGCAACGGTGTCCCGCCGCACCAGGCCAGGATGGCAAGCCCTGCCGCGTCCCCGGGTCCCGTCGCCGGGGAGACGGACGATTCTTTGCTGGGGCGCTACGTCAACCGCTATCTGTTGCCACGGGTGGCGCTCACGGTCATCGGCCTGGCCTCCCTGATCGGCGTCTACCTGACCCTGCGGATGCAGGGCGTGCCGCTGTGGTTGGTCCTACCCCGCTGGTCGGGTTTGGTGGGCCTCGGAATTCTGGCCGGTGGCACCATGTGGTGGTCCCGGTTCGTCGTGCCCCGCGACACCCAGCCCGCGGCCATGGCGCGGTTGGCCGTCGCCCAGGCCCGGCACTACCGGCCCCTGGCAGCCGGCGCGCTCGTCGCAGCCCTGATGGGCGGGGGCGCCTGGGCGGCCTGGATGGGTCCCGTGGCTGCGACCCGCGGCTGGCTTGGGTTGTGGTTGCTGGTGATTGCCCTGCACGGCACCCTGGTGGCTGCCACCCTGGCCCTGCTCAGCCGGCCTGATCGGGAAGCGCTGGAGGCCCGGCGCCAGGCCCTGGCGGTGTTGGTTGCCGCCATCGCCCTGCTGATCACCATGGCGGTGCTGGATGCCGCCCTCACCTTCGGGGCCTACTGGCCGGCCTGGACCTTGCGCGTGCTCCACCTGGGGGCCTTCGGCCTCTGGCTTGGTGGTGCCGTGTGGAACATCTTCGTCGCCGTGCCTGCTGCCCGGGATGAACTGGCCTTCGCCACCGTGGCCGCCTCGGCCACCCAGCTGGAACGCTTCCGCAAGCGGGTTCGGATCTTCCTGCCGCTGCTGCTAGTCAGCGGCTTCGCCCAGGCGGCCGCCTATGCCGGCTGGAACCCGCTGGCCTGGACGGGGAGCGGGGTGGGCCAGCTGGCGCTGGTCAAGCTGGGGCTGGTGGCGGTCCTGTTCGTCATCTTCATCACCTGCCCGCTCTGGCGCGCCTGCTCGCCGATCAAGGGGATGTGCGACCTAGAGGAACTGGCCGGTCCGGCAGCCGGCACGGCACCGGGCGGCCAGCCAGCGCCCGGGCGCGATCATCCGGGACGCCTCACCAGGGCCACCGTGGAGGGCGCGGTAGCGGCTGCCCCGGTCCGGCGCCTGGACCGGCGCGGCACCGGGTGCGCCGGGTTCGTCCACGTAGAAGAAGCCCTGGCGGCCATGGCGCCGGGCGAGGTGCTGGAGCTTTTGAGTTCCGATCCCATCTCGTGGTGGGAGCTTCCGGCGTGGCTGGAGGTCCACGGGCACCGGCTGCTGTTCCGGGAGCGGCGCCGGATGTGGCCCTGGCGGTATTTCCGGTTCCTCATCCAGCGCGGCGCGTAACCGCCGTGCCGGGTCCCGCAAGCGGGTTTGATGGATCGAGCAGCCGCCCGCCGACCCCCCGGTGGGCGGCGCCGCCTTGCCGCCTCGTGCCGGCCTCCAACCGGGCGCCCGCCTGCTACCCTGTTGCCTCCGTGCCCCCCGTGCCGCATGATGAAGCCATGGAACACCTTGCCACCCACAGTAGATTAGGTTAGATTCGACGGCCTCCGGCTTCCCGTGGGGGGCGCGGGCTTCCGCGCCCCGGGGTCGGCTCGGCCCCATTCCGGAAGTGCACGCCCAGCCAGCGTAGGGCGGGGGGCCGGGGTGCACAGTAATGCTGGCGGCCGCGCCGACAGGAGGGTGACGATGGCACGCGACGTCTTCCTCGAGATCCATGAGCCTGCGCCCGTGCGCTGGCTGTTGGCCCATCCCCGGGCGGGCTGGTTGTGGCTCGTTCCCCGCCTGTGGCTGGGGTGGCAGTGGTTGCAGGCCGCCCTGGGCAAGCTGGGTGATCCCGCCTGGACAGGAGCCCAGGCCGGCGCGGCCCTGCAGGGTTTCATCCAGGGTGCCCTGCAGCGCGCCGGGGGTCCCCACCCCGAGGTGACGGGCTGGTACGCCCGCTTCCTCCGCGACGTGGTCTTGCCCAACGCCGCCTCGTGGGCCAAGTTGGTCGCCTACGGGGAGCTGCTGGTGGGCATCGCCCTGCTGGCCGGCATGCTCACGGGGATTGCGGCCTTCTTCGGGAGCTTCATGAACTTCAGCTTCATGCTGGCCGGCACGTCCAGCAGCAACCCGGTGATGTTCGCCGTCGCCACCGCCCTGGTGCTGGCCTGGCGGGTGGCGGGATGGATCGGTCTGGATCGGTGGCTGCTCCCCCTTCTCGGCACGCCGTGGCAGCCGGGGCGCGCCTTCCGGCGCTAGGAGCGGCCACCACGCCGCGTCGACGACCGCGGCGCCCGTGGCCCCACGGGGACCCTTGCCCTGCGGTTGCCGGCGGGGGGAGCGGAGGCTGGTCAGATTGCTGTTCGTCGCGCTCCTCCTGGCCGCGTGCACGTTGAGCGCGGCACTGTGCATCGAAGCCTTGGGCGCCCGTCTGAGAATCCGGCGCCTGGGCGACGCACCCATCGGCCATCGCCCGCACTGGCCACGGGTGTCCATCGTCGTGCCGGCCCACAACGAGGAAGCCCATCTGGAACCGGCCGTTCGCTCCCTCATGGCGCAGGACTACCCCGACCTCGAAATCGTGCTCGTGGACGACCGGTCCGAGGACCGGACCGGGGCGATGGTGGACGAACTCGCCCGCCGGGATCCCCGGATCCGGGCGCTCCACGTACGCGATCTTCCGCCGGGGTGGATGGGAAAGAACCACGCCATGTGGCTCGGGGCTCGAGCAGCCACGGGCGAGTGGCTCCTCTTCACTGACGCCGACGTCCACATGCACCCCGACACGGTCCGCCGCGCCGTGGATCACGCCCTTCGCCACGGACTCGACCACCTCACGGTGGCGCCCCTTCTCACGGTCCGCGGTCTGGTCCTCGCGGCCTGGGTCGGTCTCTTCACCCTGCTGTTCATCGCCTCGGAAAGACCCCATCGGGTCCGGGACCCAAGATGCAGCCACGGGGTCGGCGTCGGAGCGTTCAACCTGATTCGGCGCGCGGTGTACGAGGCCATCGGCACCCATCGTGCCATCGCGCTCCGTCCGGACGACGACCGGCAGCTGGGCCGGCAAGTGAAACGCCACGGCTACGCCCAGGAGCTGCTCGTCGGCGGGGAACGGATCCGCGTCGCCTGGTACCAGACGCTCGGAGAGGCGCTCCGCGGCATCGAGAAGAACACGCTTGCAGGGATGGACTACCGCTGGGACATCGCGCTGGTCGGGCTGGCTGCCGTCGCCCTGGCGATGCTGTTGCCATGGATCGCGCTGATCCTGGGCGCCGGGTGGATCCGGTGGACAGCCGCCGCCGCGATCATCGCCATCGCGGTCGGCTACCTGCTGGCAAACCCGCCCCCCTTGTGGCGCGGTCTTCTCGTCCTGCCGGTCGGGTCCGTGGTGCTGGTCTACGGTTTGGCGCGGGCGCTGGTGATCACCGCCCTCCGGGGCGGCATCTACTGGGGTGGCCGGTTCTTCCCCCTTGAGCAATTGCGGCAGAACACCACGCACAACGCCTCGTTGTGACGAACCGGCACCGCCCGAGGGAAGGCGGAGCCGGCGTCCAGGGATCGCCAGCAGCAAGATCCGATCGCCGATCCCGCTCGCGTCTCCACCCTCCCCGGAGGAGCGGTTTGCCCGCTAGCCCTCACCGGCTCGACCAGCTTCCCCTGTGACCCCCATCACCGACCGCACCCGTCCCTGGCGCTACGCTGGAACCGGACGGGCCCATGGCCTGCGAACAGGAGGAACCTGGCCCATGAACAAGCGCGACGTGTTGCAGCAGCTGGTCCGAGTGCGGTTGGCCGACGGCAGCAGTCCCCTGGCGGATGGCCGCATCCAGGACGTGCTCATCGAGATGCACGGCGAGCGGGCCCACGTGGCGATCCTGATCGATGAGAACTGGGACGGCGGCTCGCCGCCGGCCGACGCCCAGGAGCGCTTGCGGCAAGCGGTGCTGGCGATGCCGGGGGTCGCGTCGGTGCGCATCGTCCCGCGGCCGCGCCCCCGCGCCCGGGGCGTGACGGTCCCCGGCGCCGCGCCCGCTCCGGGGGGAGGGGACGCCCCGGCCCGCAAGCTGCCCGAGGGCCTGGCCGGCGCCCGCTTCGTCGCCGTGGCCAGCGGCAAGGGCGGCGTCGGCAAGTCCAGCGTCAGCGTCAACCTGGCGGTGGCCCTGGCCCGGCGCGGCCTGCGGGTGGCCATCCTGGATTGCGACATCTACGGCTTCAGCGTCCCCGCCTTGATCGGCCTGGAACGGTCGCCCGCCCTGGACGACAATCGCAAGGTCATTCCCGGTCACGGCCACGGCGTCGACGTCATGTCGATGGACTTCTTCGTCCAGAACAACAGCCCGGTGGTGTGGCGCGGGCCCATGCTGGGGAAGGCCCTGCGCCAGTTCCTGTTCGACACCGCGTGGAACCATCCCGACGTGGTGGTCCTGGACCTGCCCCCGGGCACGGGCGACATGGCCCTGGACGTGCAGCAGCAGTTCCCGCCCATGGACGTGCTCATCGTCACCACCCCCGACCCCTTCGCCGCCCGCGTGGCCGAGCGCGCGGGCTCCATGGCCGTGAAGATGGGCCACCGGGTGATGGGCGTGGTGGAGAACATGGCGTACCGGGAGTGCAGCGGCTGCGGGCGGCGCGAGTACCTGCTGGGCCGGGGAGGCGGCGACGCCGTGGCGGCGGCGCTGGGCACGCAGGTGCTGGCGCGCATCCCCATGGAACCCCCGCCGCCGGGCCTTCGCACCGACGGCCTGTTCCCGCCCGCATCGGCCGCGGGGCGCGCGTACGAGGAACTGGCCGCAACGGTGGCCGCACGACTGGGGTTGAACCGGCAGGACGCGGCGCGTCCCGCCGGGCGTTCCCGCTGACGGCTCGTCGACGGCTCGGGCCGCGGGCGTGGGCGGCTCGGGTCGGACGGAGGACCCTGCTCCCGTTCCACCTCGCGCGCGGGCCGGGGCCACCACCCCCGGCCCGCGCTGTACCGCGTTGCCCTCTCGTCGGGCGACCGACCTGCGGCAAATGCCTGTGCGGTGGAAGCGCCAACGCAGGTCCTCCGCCGGTTTGTGGATTGACCGGGCTGACGCCGTGAAACTGCGACGGCGCCGGCCATCCAGGCCGGCGCCGCGGTTCGCCAGGAGGCCATGAGGCAAGCTTCAGAGTCCCGTCCGAACCGCCCTACTCCTCCACCTGCAGCACCTGGATCAAGCCCAGCATGTTGCCGTGGGAGTCCTCGACGTGGGAGATGATGTGACAGTGCCAGACCCACGTCCCGGGACGGTCGAAGTTCACCAGCACGTCGTAGGTGTCGCCGGGCATCATGTCCAGGGTGTTCGCCTTGATCGGCTGGGGCAGCGGCTGGCCGTCCTTGGCGATGATGGTGAAGTCGGCCCCGTGCAGATGCATCGGGTGCACCAACTCGCCGATGTTCATGAGGCGGAAGCGCGCCGTCTCACCCAGCTTGAGTTTGATGACCGGCGTGTGGGGGAAGGACTTGCCGTTGATGACGTACCCCAGCTGACCGTCGCCGATCATCAGGCTGTATTCCTTGTCGTACTTCCAGGGTTCGGGCCCCTTGGGCTCGACGATGAACGTCCCGTACAGGCCCAAGCCCTTCTGCTTCATCGTGTTGAAGTGGGTGTGGTACATGTGGGTCCCCGCCGGCTTGGCCACGAATTCGTAGACGAACCGGCCCCCGGGCGGGATGGGGTCCTGGGTCACCATGGGCACGCCGTCCATCTTGTTGGGGACCGCCAACCCATGCCAATGGACCACCGTGGGCTCGGGCAGCTGGTTCTTCACGATGATCCGGACCCGGTCGCCCTCCTTCACTCGGATCTGGGGACCGGGCACCGTCCCGTTGAAGGTCCAGGCCTCGTACTCCTTGTCGCCCACCGACCACTTGACCGGCAGCGCCGTCAGCTCGAAGACCTTGACGCCGTCCTCCACCCGGTACTTGGCCAACTGCTGCCCCTCGGGCAGCGGCTGCTGGCCCTCGGAGCCCGTCCCCGCCGGGTAGATCGTGTAGTCCGCCGGCGCGGCCGTGCTCCCGGAGCCGTGGCCGGCCGCGGTCTGCCCCGTGCCCGCGGCGTCCCCGCTTCCGGCCGACGCACCGCCCCTCGCCGGGGCGGCCGGCGCCTGGCCGGATCCGAGGGCGCCCACCTGCGGGGCGACCGCCCAGACCACCAGGCCGACCACCACCGCCCCGGTCAGGAGCCACCATGCCTTGCGCTTCCGGTCCGTCTTGCCCCGCGTCATGGCGCACCGACCTCCCGGTGCCATGGTCGCAGAGCAAGCTGAGCGACGGTTGAGCGAAACCTGAGGGCCAGCTGAGAAAGGGGCTACGCCGGAGGAGCCGCGTCCCGGGGGTGCCGAGGCAGCGGATCGACGCTGGCGAGCGGATGCGACGGCCAAAGGCACCGCCCCGGGGTGCTGGCGTGCGCCATGGCCGCCAGTCGGCCGTGGCCGCGAGGCGTCGCGGCCCCCTGCTCGGGGACTACCGCACGAGCTGTACCGCCAAGAACACGACGATCAGGGCCAGAATGGCCGTCACCCGAGCCAGGCGGCCCGCCCTGCGGCGCAGTCGCTCGGGATCGCCGCCGGCGCGGGCCGCCCGCTCGACCGCCGGCCCGGCGACGAAGTCGTGCATGGCGGTGAGCAGCATCATCAGGGACACGGCGAGGAGCTTGGCGCCCAGGATCCGACCCCATGGCGTCTGAAAGAAGCTGCCGTCCATCACGTTGGCCAGGGTGGCTCCCCGAGCCGCCATCTGCACGGCGCCCGTGACGGCCAGGATGGCCAGGGCGGTCCACCCCACCACGCGGAAGCGGTGCCCCACGTCGGCGAAGAGCCGGGCGCGTACGTCGGCCGGGTATCGGCGCGACGCCGGCACCACCACCAGGCTGAGGAACAGGATGCCGCCGACCCAGACCATGGCCGCGAGGACGTGGACGAAGACCACGAGCTCATAGCCCCGCATGCCCGGTTCGCCCTCCCCCTGCACGAAGCGCGTCGGCTCTGGCGCCCAGCACGTCTCGGTCCCGGATGGACGGCGGGGCGCGGTCGCACGGCCCGCCCTGGCGTGCGGCGCCCGACCAGCCCCGCCCCGACGCTGTTCACCCACGCTACCGTACCACGCCGCCTCGGCCCAGCTGTGACGGCCATCACAGCCCCGTCTGCCCGGCCAGCGTACGCTGGCCCCAAAGCGCCGGTTGCCACCGTCGAAGGAGGGGGAGCCCCATGGTCCCACGGGATCCGGACGCGGCTGCGCGCATCCGCGCCCACCACGAGGCCATGATGCTCGCCGTGGACCAGCGCCAAGAGGCACTGATGGCCGCCGTGCGCCACGGCGAGCCGTATCGCCCCGCCCTGGCCGAACTGGCGCGCTACGCCCGGGAGGAGGTGCTGCGCCACGCGGCTGCCGAGGAGGCGACGTTGTACGTGGCGGCCACGGGCCGACCGGCGGGGCGGGCGATGGTGGCCGCCCTGACCGCTGAGCACGGCGCCATCCGCGCCGCCCTAGAGCGGCTCGAAGGCGCGCGCGATGCCCTCGAGGCCGTGGCCGCGGCCGCGGCGTTGGCCGCCCTCTTC
The DNA here is from genome assembly GCF_004634385.1 of Thermaerobacter sp. FW80. Classification (NCBI taxonomy): domain Bacteria; kingdom Bacillati; phylum Bacillota; class Clostridia; order Eubacteriales; family Clostridiales Family XVII. Incertae Sedis; genus Thermaerobacter; species Thermaerobacter sp. FW80. Next base: position 2,675,057 of record NZ_CP037895.1, read on the forward strand.
AAGGGTCACGTCGCCAAGGAGAACGACGTGCTCTTGCCCATGCTCCTGGAAGAACCGGCCGTCGACCTGGCGGGGCTCCTCCAAGGGATGGAGGGACGCCTGGCGGCCCCCGACGCCACCGCTGACGGCGGCTGCCCTCAAACCCTCGACCCGGAGAGGGTGGGGCAGGACCCGGCCGCACGGACGGACGGGACGGAGTCGGGCGAACCGGTAGGGAGGGTCGGGCGAGCCGGCACGACGTCTACGGACTTGCCCAAGCCCACGGATCCGCCGGAAGGGGCGCCCGAGCTCGACGTGCGCGGCTACCCACCGGCCCAGCGCCACCCGGTGATCTTCGCAACGTTCCACGCCCTGGAACCCGGCCAGGCCTTCATCCTGGTCAACGACCACGATCCGAAGCCGCTCTACTACCAGTTCGCGGCGGAGCACGCCGGGCGGTTTGAATGGGAATACCTGGAGCGCGGTCCCGCGGCCTGGCGGGTTCGTATCGGCAAGGTCGCAAGCGGCGGCCAGCCTGACGCCCCAGGTGCCGGAGGGCCTGGTGGACTCCCCTAGGGCCCGAGAGGGCTGAGAACAGCTAACGCGCTGCTTATCATTTCTTGCCCAACGTCATCAAATCTTCGCATTCCCTCCCCTCTGCTCCTCGGTCGCCCTTTAACATGGAACATATGTTCTGGTATGCTGTCCTTGGATGATTTTGGGGGGCCTGCCCGTGCGTGTGTTGCAGGCGTACCGCTTCGCCCTGGACCCCACACCCCGCCAGCAGCGGGCGCTGGCCTCCCACGTGGGCGCCCGCCGCTTCGCCTTCAACTGGGGCCTCGCCCTGGTGAAGGAGCGCCTGGAAGCCCGCGCCCGGGGTGAAGACGTGGAAGTGCCATGGACCCTCGCCGCCTTGCGGCGGGAGTGGAACCGGCAAAAGCACGTCGTCGCCCCCTGGTGGCGGGCGAACTCGAAGGAAGCCTACGCCTCCGGGCTGGACGGGTTGGCCCGGGCCCTGCAGAACTGGTCCAAGAGCCGCCAGGGTGAACGCAAGGGCCGCCGGGTGGGGTTCCCCCGGTTCCGGAAGAAGGGCCGGGGGCGGGAGTCGCTGCGGTTCACCACCGGCGCGATCCGGGTGGACGACCAAAGCCACGTCGTGCTGCCCCGGATCGGGCGGGTGAAGACCCACGAGCGGACTACGGCCCTGCTCCGGCGCATCGAAGCGGGAACGGCCCGCATCCTGTCCGCCACGGTGTCACGGGAAGGGGGCCGATGGTTCGTCAGCTTCACCTGCGAGGTGGAGCGGCAACCGGGCCGCCCCCGGTTCCCCTGGAAAGTCGTCGGCGTCGATGCGGGCGTCCAGCACCTGGCGGTCCTTTCGACGGGCGAGAAGTGGCCGAACCCCCGGTCCCTTGAAAAGGCGCTCCGAAAGATCGCCCGGTGGAATCGCGCCCTGGCCCGGCGCCAGAAGGGCAGCCGGGGGTGGCAACAGGCCCGCCGCCGGCTGGCCCGGCTCTATGCGCGAGCCCGAAACCTCCGCCAGGATGCCCTTCACAAGCTGACCCACCACCTGGCGAGCACCTACGGCGTGGTGGTCGTCGAACAGCTGCACGTGGCGGGCATGATGAAGAACCGGCGGCTCGCCCGGGTGCTGGCCGATTCCGCCCTGGCGGCGATCCGCCGCCAGCTCCGCTACAAGTGCCCCTGGCACGGGGCGGTTCTGGTCGAAGCACCGCCCTTTTACCCGAGCAGCAAGCGGTGCTCCCGGTGCGGCGCGGTGAAAACATCGCTCCCGCTTTCGCAGCGCATCTTCCGCTGCGAGGAATGCGGGCTCGTGCTCGACCGGGACGAAAACGCGGCGCGGAATCTCGCGGCCCTGGTGGCCGCCGTCGCCGGGAGTGGCCCGGAGACGAAAAACGCCCGTGGACGGGATGGAAGACCTGCCGCAAGGCAGGCAATCCCGGAGGAAGCGGGAAGCCGGCACCGGCGCATGGCCGGGTAAGACCGGCACCGCCGATCCGCAAGGATCGGCTGCCTGAAAACAGATGACGATGTTTCAGGTAACGGGTCCGCGAGTCGGCCCGAACCTGGGGCGGTGACGTCCGTCACCGACGGCGGTCGAGGGCATGGCTATCATCGAGGTGGAGGTGAGTATCGTGATCTACGTGATCTGCGAACCCTGCATCGGGGTCAAGGACAAGTCTTGCATGGAGGTCTGCCCCGTCGACTGCATCTACGAGGGCGAAGACCAGTGCTACATCAACCCCGACGAGTGCATCGGCTGCAGCGCCTGCGCGGCCGTGTGCCCGGTGGAGGCCATCTACGACGAGGACGAGGTGCCGGAGCAGTGGAAGGACTACATCGAGAAGAACCGGCGGTTCTTCGAACAGTGAGCCACCGCCCGTGACCCACCCCCGACCCGTCGGCCGTGAAGGCCCGTGGCGGTCCCTGGGGGGCCATCCCCCGACGGGATCGAGCGGGATCGAGGCTGCAGGGCCCGCCTGCGTCCCAGTCCTGCGTACCTGCGGGTCGGTGGTGGCCCTCTGGCGGGACGGGCGGGCGGTAGAGCGTGGGCCCGCGCGGTCGCCCGGCGTGACGCCGGGCGACCGCGCGCGTTCTCCGCGCGTCGTCAAAGGGCCACGAACGGCACGGCGACCCCGCTGGCAATCCCGGCTTTCGACGCGGCGCCTGCTGGGTGCCGCCGCGCGGCGGGCCCGACCCCCTTCTGCCCCTGGTGGCCGATGCAGTCACCGCGCCGACGAATCCTCAGGGTGCGGTCAGGACCGCCTCAGCCGAAACTCAGGATCCTCCCCCAGCATCGGAAGTGAGCACCGCACCGCGCTCCGGACTCGACGCGACCCGGCCCACCCGCGTGCGGATTCCGGCGGGGCGGAGCGGTGCGCGACCTCCGAAAGGGGAGGGACCTCCCATGGCAGGTCCAGTGAGCGGCCTCCAGGGCCTCCCGGCACAGAGCAGGCGGCGTAGGCGCGGATTGCTGGCGCTGCTTCTGGCTCTCAGCATGGTGGCGGTGACGGCCTGCGGCAGCACCGCCGCCGGCGACGGCAACCCGGGGCAGGCGGGTTCGTCCGGTCCGGGTGCGGAGCAGGCCCAGCAGGTCGAACCGGCCCTCGCCGATGCCAAGGTGGTGGCCGCCGATCCGACGGCGGTACCGGAACCCGCGGGCAAGCGGCCGCCCAAGACGGTGCGCATCGACCTGGAGGCGGTGGAACTCGACGGCCAGCTGGCCGACGGCACCACGTACACCTACTGGACCTTCAACGGCCAGGTGCCCGGGCCCATGCTGCGGGTGCGGGTCGGCGACACGGTGGAGCTGCACCTGAAGAACGCGCCCGACAGCGGCCAGATCCACTCCATCGACCTGCACGCCGTGAACGGGCCGGGCGGCGGCGCGGTGGCGACCCAGGTCAAGCCCGGTGAGGAAAAGGTCTTCACCTGGAAGGCGCTCAACCCGGGCCTGTACATCTACCACTGCGCGTCGCCCCACATCCCGACCCACATCGCCAACGGAATGTACGGCCTGATCCTGGTGGAGCCGGAAGGCGGCCTGCCGCCCGTCGACAAGGAGTTCTACATCGTCCAGGGCGAGCTCTACACCGACCTGAAGCACGGCGAGAAAGGCCACGCGCGCTACGACTATGACGCCCTGCTGGACGAGGAGCCCAACTACGTGGTCTTCAACGGCGCCAGCGCCTACTGGACGGGCGAGCGGGCGATGAAGGCCAGGGTGGGCGACCGGATCCGGATCTTCGTCGGCAACGGCGGCCCGAACCTGATCTCCAGCTTCCACGTGATCGGCGAGGTCTTCGACGTGGTCCACGACCAGGGGGCCTCGGAGGCGGTGCACAACGTGCAGACCACGCTGATCCCGGCGGGCGGTGCGGCCTGGGTGGAGTTCACCGTCGACGTCCCGGGCACCTACACCCTGGTGGACCACTCCATCAGCCGCTCCATCGACAAGGGCGCCCTGGCCCAGATCGTGGTGGAGGGCGATCCCGACCCGGAGGTCTTCGACGCGCCGGCGACCAGCCCGGACACCCACTGAGGCCTCGCCCTCGGTCGAACCGCCGCCTGGGATGCGACGGCTCGTGCCGCCGGATCCCAGGCGGCGCCGGTCAGCCCCCCTCCCGCTCCCGCGAGCGCACCCGCCAGCGGCCGCCGGGGTCCTTGGTGATCAGTCCCTGGCGCTTGAACTCGCTGATCACCCGGCTCACGCTCTCGCGGGCGGCCCCCACCAGCGCGGCGATCTCCTGATGGGTCAGCTGGTCGCCCATGTGCTTGACCAGCACCTCCAGCACGCGGGTGCGCAGGTCGCGCCACACCAGGCTGCGGATGCGGTCCTGCAGGTAGCGGATCCGCTCTTCCTGGGCCATCAAGAGGGCCATGGCCAGGTCGCCGTGCTCGCGGACCAGGCCAAGGATGGCCTCCCGGGTGACCACCCCGACGACGCCGTCCTGGATCACCTCGGCCGTGGCCGGATAGCCTCCGCCGGTGAACAGCCCGACGGCGGGGAAGAGATCGCCAGGTCCCAGGAGGTGCATGATGTACTCGCGGCCGTCGTCGTCTACGGTGACGATCTTGACACGGCCGCTGCGGAGGAGGAACACGGCCTGCACCGGTTCCCCCTCGCGAAACAGCACCTCCCCGCTGCGGCACGCGCGCCAGCGCAGGTGTTCCGCCACCTTGGCGACCAGCTCGGCTGGAACCCGATCGAAGGGGTGGATGCGCTGGAGGGCCGTGACCACGGCCTCACGGGACCGGAAAGCGCCGCCGCCGGCCGGCGCACCGACACGATCCATGGCGATCCTCCCGAGGAGCCTCCCGTCCCCTGAGTTTTCTCCCCGCAGGCGCGTTCCTCCCCCATCCGCCCTGCAGGCACCGACCGACAGACCCAGGCACGCCAAGGGGGACCGCGACGTTCGGCTGACCCGTCATGGCATCGCCACCGCGGGGACCGGCTGGAACCGCCGGCCACGCCCTCGGCCGGCGGGTGCGATGGGGGTCCGTCGGGGACGCCGGGTCGAGCCGCCCCGACGGACCGGCACGCCCGTGGACGGGGTCTGTGACCGTGGCTACTGCAAGCCAGGACCGATGCGGCACAATGGATGCGACACAAGGGTGCGAGGCGAGGACGTCAGAGGTGAGCACGATGCCGCGGGAGTCGGAGGGGAGCACCCGATCGCGGGAGGAGGCGAAGCAAGCCGCTGCAGGCCGGCGCGGCGCCGAACGACCCGACGGGACGTCGGCCGCCGGCGGCCGACGGTCTCCCGGCCCCCGGCCAACCGCACCGACGGAGGGCGCCGCGGCCCGCGCGCGGGCAGACCGCCGCTGGCCGTGGCGACCGTTCTTCGATCTGGCCGTGGCCGCGGCGTTGGTGCCCGGCTTCCTCCTGGGCGGCCTGATGGCCGCCGCCGCGTGGCGGCGCTGGTCATGGGTCCATGCCTACCCCGCCCTGGCCCAAGCCCACGGCCACGCGCAGCTGGTCGGCTGGGGCGGCGCCCTGATCCTTGGCGTGGCCTTGCAGTTCCTGCCGCGGCTGAGAGGGAGTGCCCTGGTGCAGCCCGACCGGGTGCCCCTCTGGTTCGGCGCGCTGGCCGCCGGCCTGGGGATGCGCGTCGGCGGACAGGCGCTGGCCGCGCTGGTGCCGGCCGCGGCGCCCGGGGGCCTGGGCATCCTGGCGGCCGGGGCGGTCCTGGAGCTCTTGGCAGCGGCCGGCCTGCTGACCCTGCTGGCCCGCAGTCTCGCAGCCGGTCCCCCCCTCGGGCAGAAGAAGGCCTTCGGGCAGGTGGTCCCGCTGTTCGCCGTCGCCGCGGCCAGCCTCCTGGCGGCGCTGGCCCTGTGGGCGGGGGCGGCGCTGTCCACCGTGACCCCGGCCGGCATCGGCTTCGGACTGGGGTCCGGCGTCCGTCACGCGGGAGGGGCCGTCCCGGATGGGTCCGTCGCCGCGGGGAGGGGCGGCATGCCGGGTGCCGCCGTCGGTGCTGCCGTGGCCGCCACCCTGCCCGCTCCCGTCGATGCCGCGGCGGTGCGCCTGGCCTTGTTCGGCTTCATCGGCGCCACCTCGGTGGCCATGTCGGCCCGCCTCTTCGGCCTGTTCTTCCGCGTCCAACCGGCTCGCGTGCCGCTCCTGGGTGCCGCGGCGGGAGCCTTCGGGACGGCGTCGGTGCTCGACGCCGTCCCGGGCGCCATGGCGCTGGTCAGCGGCCGAGGGGCGCCGCCCGCGTGGGGGGCGCTGGCCGACCTCGCCTGGGGAACGGCCCTGCTGCTGGGCACCGGCGCGGTACGGATCTTCGAGCGGCGGCTCCCGTTCCCCGGAGACAAGGGCCGGTACCGGGTGTGGCGCGATCCCACGGCGGTGGCAGCCCTCTTGGCCTACGTCTGGGCGGTGGTGGCGGCCGCCGTCCTCGTCGTCCGCGGACTCGACGGCCTCGGCATCCGCCTGACCCCCGCGACCCCGCCCGCCGACGCCGCCCTGCACGCCGTCGGAGCCGGCTTCATGACCCTGCTCATCATGGCGGTGGCCCCCACCATGCTGCCCGGCTTCGGCGGGGGGCGGCTGCGCGACCCCGGCCTGGTGGCGGCGGCCGTCGCCCTGGCCGGCCTGGCCGCCCTCTTGCGGGTGGCTCCGGGCTTGATCCAGGCGGTGGAGGGGCGGGCACCCGCCTGGAGCACCGGGGCGATGGCCGTGGCGGGCGCCGCCGGTGCCCTGGCGGTCGTCCTGCTGGTGGTGACGCTGTGGAGGAGCTGGCGGATCCGTTACCTGAAACATCGTCATCTGTTTTCAGGCAGCCGATCCTTGCGGATCGGCGGTGCCGGTCTTACCCAGCGATGAGCCGGCGCCGGCTTCCCGCTTCCTCCGGGATCGCCTGCCTTGCGGCAGGTCTTCCATCCCGTCCACGGGCGTTTTTCGTCTCCGGGCCACTCCCGGCGACGGCGGCCACCAGGGCCGCGAGATTCCGGGCCGCGTTTTCGTCCCGGTCGAGCACGAGCCCGCATTCCTCACAGCGGAAGGTGCGCTGCGAAAGCGGCAGCGACGGCTTGACCGCACCGCACCGCGAGCAACGCTTGCTGCTGGGATAGAAGGGCGGCGCTTCGACCAGGACCGCCCCGTGCCAGGGGCACTTGTAGCTGAGCTGGCGGCGGATTTCCGCCAGGGCCGCATCCGCCAGCACCCGGGCCAGCCGCCGGTTCTTCAGCATGCCCGCCACGTGCAGCTGTTCGACGACCACCACACCGTAGGTGCTCGCCAGGTGGTGGGTCAGCTTGTGAAGGGCATCCTGGCGGAGGTTTCGGGCTCGCGCATGGAGCCGGGCCAGCCGGCGGCGGGCCTTTTGCCACCCCCGGCTGCCCTTCTGCCGGCGGGCCAGGGCGCGGCTGGACCGGGTGATCTTTCGGAGGACTTTTTCAAGGGACCGAGGGTTCGGCCACTTCTCGCCCGTCGAAAGGACCGCCAGGTGCTTCACCCCCGCATCCACGCCCACCACCCGCCCGGGGAACCGGGGGCGGCCCGGTTGCCGCTCCACCTCGCAGGTGAAGCTGACGAACCATCGGCCCCCTTCCCGGGCGACCGTGGCGGACAGGATGCGGGCCGTTCCCGCTTCGATGCGCCGGAGCAGGGCCGTGGTCGGCTCGTGGGTCTTCACCCGCCCGATCCGGGGCAGGACCACGTGGCTTTGGTCGTCCACCCGGATCGCGCCGGTGGTGAACCGCACCGATTCCCGCCCTCGGCCCTTCTTCCGAAAACGCGGGAATCCAACCCGGCGGCCCTTGCGTTCACCCTGGCGGCTCTTCGACCAGTTCTGCAGGGCCCGGGCGAGTCCGTCCAGACCGGAGGAATAGGCCTCCTTCGAGTTCTCCCGCCACCAGGGCGCGACGCGGTGCTTTTGCCGGTTCCACTCCCGCCGCAAGGCGGGGAGGGTCCAGGGCACCTCCACATCCTCGCCCCGGGCGCGGGCTTCCAGGCGCTCCTTCACCAGGGCGAGGCCCCAGTTGAAGGCGAAGCGGCGGGCGCCCACGTGGGAGGCCAGCGCCCGTTCCTGGCGGGGTGTGGGGTCCAGGGCGAAGCGGTACGCCTGCAACACACGCATGGGGAAGCCCCCAAGATCATCCAAGGACATCGTACCAGAACATCTGTTCTCAGACAACGAGCCGGCCGAGGAGGGAAGGAGATGCGAAGATTTGATGACATTGGACGAGAAACGATAGGAAACGCACTAGCTGTTATCAACCCCGCAGGCCACCGGCAGGCCGAGCGGCCTTGAGCCGACCGCGACGTGCGACGATCGAACGGCCGTCCGGACACGGCTTCACGGCTCGAGCGGTCCGTCGGGACCCCACCCGACCTTCCCGCCTCCCCCCGGCCTTCCGGCCTCCCACCCGGCCTTCTCGCCTCCCACCCGGCCTTCCCGCCCTCCCTTCGATCCGGACGCCCGGGCGCCGCCCCTCACCCACCCCCGGCTCGCCCGTGGGCACCTGCTACCCCGACGGACGCACCTTCTACCCCGACGACCGCGGCATCCAATACCGGGGCCCAGCGCAGGGCGCGCCACAGGAACCCCGCCGCCAGGACCAGCGCCACCCCCTCCGCCAGCAGGCCGTGGCCGGACTGGGCCAGCGTCACGGCGCCCGCATTGACGGCGAAGTGGACGCCCACCGCCGCCGCCCACAGGATGGCCCGGCCGCGCACCCACGCGGCCGCCACCAGCACGCTGAGCCCCACGTGCAGTGCCAGGGCCGCCACCCGTTCCACGAAGGCCAGCGCGGGCGCCGCGAACCCGCCCGCCAGGACGGCCTCCCGGGCCTGGCGGAGTCCGGCCGCCGCCTCGGGAGGCAACCCGAAGGGCGCCCCAGGCCGGTCCCCACCGGCCGGGCCGCCCATGCCCTCGGCCCACGGCAACAGCCACAGGGCGATCGCCGTCGCCAGCAGGCTGAGCCCGACCAGGACCGCGGACTCGAAGCCGCCGTGGCCGAGGCCCATGGCCACGGCATCGGCGGCCCGCGGCCGCCGCACCACCAGCCGGTAGGCCACGTACCGCCCCGTCTCCTCCCACAGGGCGGCCGTCAGCGAGGCGAGCAGCGCCGTGGCCGCCACGCCCCATCGCGCCGTGGCCCAGGCGTTGAAGGCCGGCAGCCACGGCAAGCGCAGCAGGCCTTGAAAGACCAGGAAGGTGGCAGCCCCGATCAGCGCCACCCGGGCGCGCCACCCCCAGCGGCGATGGCCCACCCAGAACACGACGGCGGGGAGCAGGATGGCCCCCGCCCCCGCCAGCCCGTACATCAGCGCGATCGCGCGCAGCCGATCGTCCACCGCGGTACCCCCCGTGGACCGCCTTGGACCTCCATCCCTCCGCGACGCGGCGGAGGCTGCGGAGCCTCCGCGACCCCATCCCGAGCCGCCGGGACCGCTTCCACCCCGGTCGACCCCGTCGAACCGCGGTCCCGACCCGTCAACCCAGGTTGACCCAGACGCTCTTCACCTCGGTGTAGTGCTCCAGGGCGTACCGCCCCATCTCCCGCCCGATGCCGCTCTGCTTGAACCCGCCCCAGGGGCTGGTGGCGTCCAGCAGGTTGTAGCCGTTGATCCACACCGTCCCCGCCTTGAGGCGGTGGGCCACCTTGATAGCCTTGGCCACGTCCCGCGTCCAGATCCCCGCCGCCAGCCCGTAGGGCGTGTCGTTGGCCCGGCGCACCACCTCGTCCAGGCTCTCGAAGGGCAGCACCGTCAGGACCGGCCCGAAGATCTCCTCCCGGGCGATGGTCATGTCGTCCCGGCCCAGGAACACCGTGGGTTTGACGAAATAGCCCGGCCCCGCCTCGGGGTTCGGCTCGCCACCCACCAGAAGCTCCGCCCCCTCGGCGCGGCCCCTTTCGATGTAGCCCAGCACCCGCTCCATGTGGGTGCGGCTGATCAGGGGCCCCATCTGGGTCATGGGGTCGATGCCCGGCCCCTGGCGCAGGCGGCCCGCCCGCTCAGCGATGGCCCCGACCACCCGATCGAAGTGCTCCTTGTGGACGAACAGGCGAGAGCCGGCGCAGCACACCTCGCCCTGGTTGAAGAAGATGCCCATCATCGCTCCGGCCACGGCGCTGTCCAGATCCGCGTCCGGGAAGACGATGTTAGGGGACTTGCCGCCCAGCTCCAGGGTGACCCGCTTGAAGTCCCGGGCCGCCGCCGTCATGATCTTGCGGCCGACGGCCGGTGAGCCGGTGAAGGAGATCTTGTCGACCCCCGGATGCTCCACCAGCGCCCGGCCGGCCGGCTCGCCGTAGCCCGGCAGGACGTTGACCGTCCCCGGGGGGAAGCCGGCCTGGCGCACCAGCTCCGCCAGCCGCAGGGCCGTCAGGGGCGTCAGCTCGCTGGGCTTGAGCACCACCGTGTTCCCCGCGGCCAGAGCCGGCGCCAGCTTCCAGGAGGCGATCAGCAGGGGGAAGTTCCAGGGCACGATGGCCCCCACCACCCCCACCGGCTCCCGTCGCGTGTAGGCCAGGTACTCGCCGGGGAAGGACACGGGCAGCGTCTCCCCCGTCCACTTGGTGGCCCAGCCGGCGAAGTAGCGGAAGTGCTCGACGGCCAGGGGCACGTCGGCCATGGTGGTCTCCGTGACCGGCTTGCCGGTGTTGAGGGACTCCAACTGGGCGAACTCCTGGGCGTTCTCCTCCACAAGGTCGGCCAGCTTCCAGAGGAGCCGCCCGCGCTCCGCCGGGGGCAGCTTGCCCCAGCTGCCTTCCAGCGCCCGCCGGGCCGCCTGGACGGCCAGGTCCACGTCCTCCTCCCCCGCCTCGGCCACCTCGGCCAGCGGCTCGCCCGTCGCGGGGTCGGTCACCGTCAGGTAGCGGCCCGAGCGGGGCTCCTGCCACCGCCCGCCGATGAAGAGCGGCTTGGGCGAGCTCAGCCACTGCCGCAGGGCTGGAGCCACGAAGGGAAGCTCCAGGGTCTGCGACCGGGACGAACCCGGCCCGCCGGCCCCGGCGGTGCCGGCCTCCCCCGGTACGGCCCGCGGGTCGGCGGCGGCTGCACCCGCGGCCGGGGACGCGGGTGCGGGCTCCGCCTGGACCCCCGCGTGCGCTCGGAACGTCCTGGCGGCAGCGCCCCCGGTGCCGGGGCCCCTGGCCGCGACCTCGCCGGCCGCAGCGCCCCCGGACGCACCCCTCGCCGACGCCGCCGCGCCTTCGGGGCCGGTGCCGCCCGCCGGCGGCACCGGCCCCCCGCGCTCCTGAGAGCTCATGCGCCGGACCCTCCTCCGCCGCCCGCAGCCGGGCCCCCTTGGGCCCGCGCCTCGGCTCGTCCTGGGCCGCTTCCCGTGGTCGCCGCCGGCCCCGCGGGGCTCCCCGTGGCGGCCGGCGGTCCCCCCGCCGGATCGCCGGCGGCCGCGCCGGGTTCGTCCGGATCGCGGGTTGCCTCCTCCACCTGGTCGGCGGCCAGCCGGTAGACCTCGGCCAGGGACTTGCCCCGGGCCTGCTCGATCCGCCGGGCCCGCAGGCTGAACTGCTTGATGGCGTAGTCGATGAACTCCTTCTGGTCCACCTCGAAGGGGTGCTGGTCACCGTAGGCCGCGTAGATCTCGTGGGTCACGCCCAGGGCGTAGGGCAAGAGGTGGTTGAGCCGGCGGTCGATGACGTGCCAGATGGCGTCGTCCGCCGCCACCAGCCGCTGCAGCAGGAAGACGCCGTAGGCCAGGTGCCGGGATTCGTCCCGCTGGAAGTTGCGGATGCCCTGGATGAACCCGGGCATGACGCCCTGGCGCTGCAGGGTCCGGTAGAAGGCGTAGTAGCCCGTCTCGGCCAGCACGCCCTCGACGATCAGGTTGTAGGTCACCGACGCCTCCGCCTGGGCCGCCGGCGACGGGTCGTCCAGCAGGCGGTGCATCGCCCGGGGCAGCTCCTCGTAGAAGATCTTGCGATAGCTCGGCGTGTGGTAGTGGTGCAGGTCCGCCCCCGCGACCCCCGCCACCTCGTCGAGGAACCGGCGCATGAACTCGGTGTGCTTCGCCTCCTCCCAGAGGAAGGTGGTCAGGAACATCTCCTCCTCCAGCCGGCCCTCGCGGGCGATGACCATGATCAGGGGCAGCAGGTCGAGGGTGACCGACTCCTCCCCGGCGGCGAACAGGGCGACCAGGCGCAGCAGCGCGTCTTTCTGGGCGTCGTTGAGGAGCTTCCAGTCCTCCTTGTCCTGGCTGAGGTCGATGGACCGCGGGTCCCAGGTGCCGAACCGCTTCGCCTTGTGGTAGAGCCGCATGGGCGGCAGGTCGTGGTTCAGGCCCCGGCCGCTGGTGGTGACGAAGGCGTTGTGGCGCGCCTCCACCGTCCCCGGGCGCCCGCCCGCCGCTCCGGACGTCGCCGCACCGGACATGGGCATCCCCTCCCGCTCGTGTCGTTCTCGCCGCGATCCGGCCGACGGATCGCCGGCGAGGGTCCACCCCCCAGGGACCCCCCGAAGGCTCGGAAGAGCCGTCGCAGGCGGCGGGTCGCCGGACCGCCCGGCGCCCTGTCGCGGCACCGGCATCGAGGACCCGCCCTCGGTCGTCTCCTGGAGCCCATCCGGGTCAGCCTGCCACCCGGCGCGCCCCGGGACCGGGCGCCCCCCTCAGGCGTCGGGGATCAGCACCACCTTGGTGGCCTCCCGGCTGTCGAACATGCGGTACCCCTCCACCGCCTCGGTCAGGGGCAGCCGGTGGCTGATGATGACCTCCGGGTCGATCCGGCCGCCGGCCACCAGGGCCAGGGTGGCGTCGATGTCGCGGTGGATGTTGGCCAGGCCGATGCGGAAGGCGATGTCCCGGGTCAAGCTGGTGGCCAGGGGGAAGGCGAAGCTCTCGACGGTGGTGACGCCCACGGCGACGATCCGCCCGCCGCCCCGCACCAGCTCGAAGGCCAGGGCGACGGTCTTCGGCCCGCCCACCGCCTCGATGACCACGTCGGCCCCGAGACCCCCCGTCAGCTTGTTGACCTGGGCCACGGGGTTCGTCTCGCTGGCCACGACGGGCACGGCCCCCAGCCGCTCGGCCAGCTCCGCCCGGTCCCGCAGGAGGTCGATGGCCAGCACCCGCGCGGCTCCCTGGGCGAAGGCGCTCTGGACGGCCATCAGGCCGACGGGCCCGCAGCCGATGACGGCCACCGTCTCGCCCGGCTGGAGGTGGGCGTTGCGGACGGCGCCGTAGGCCGTGGTCAGGATGTCGCCGCAGAACAGGGCCTGTTCGTCGCTGAGTTCCTCGGGGATCGGCCGCAGGTTGACGTCGGCGTGGGGCACCCGGACGAACTCGGCCTGGGAGCCGGCCAGGTTGCCGAAGGCCACGCCGTAGCCGAAGACGCCGTACTCCCGGCACTGGTTGTAGGCGCCCTTGCGGCACATGGCGCAGTGGCCGCAGGCGGTGTGGAAGGTCCCCACCACCCGGTCGCCGGCCCGGAAGGCGCGGACGGCGGGGCCGGCCTCCACCACCACGCCGGTGAACTCGTGGCCGCAGACGAAACCCGGCACCATGCCGGGGATGTGCCCGTGGTAGATGTGCAGGTCCGAGCCGCAGATGGCGCAGCGGGTGACCTTGACGATGGCGTCGTCGGGCTGCTGGATCGCGGGCTCGGGCACCTCCTCGAGGGCCACCTGGCCCACGCCGCGGTACGTGACCGCCTTCATCTCAGGCCCCTCCTCGCTCGGCCGCAACTCCTCCTGCCCCGCCGGGCCGCGGCCGCGACCTCGCGCCCGCCCCGTCGCGGCCGCCGGCCCCTGGACCGCACCCCGTCGCCACTCGACGGCATGCCGCCCGCCCCGCCGGCGGATCCGCCGGCACGGCCCGCGCCGTGCTGGCGACCGTGTGGCGCCGCGGCCGCGTGACGGCTGGCGCCGCGTCCCGCGGCGGCCCCGCGGGGCCCGGCGGCCGCATGGTGCCGACGGCCGCCGTCATACCCGAGGGCCATCGGCGCCGCGACCGCGTGGGGCCCGGCGGCTGCGTCCCACCGGCGTACGCGTGGTGCCCGACGGCCGCAGGCGCCGGCGGCCGCGTGGCGCGGCCGGGCCGCCGCATCCCGCGGCCTCAGGCCACCCCCTCGGGGAACTCGGTCTCCACCTGCTGGGCGGAGTTGACCAGCTCCTTGGCGGCGATGACGTACCCCGAGAGCACCCCCATGTCGCCCTTGAGGATCTTGAGCTTGCCGCGCATCATGGCCGCCAGCGGATCCAGCTCGCCGTCCATCACCTGCTTCCAGGTGTAGGCGTCGGCGCTGATGACGTAGGGCACGTTCTCCAGGTCCGCCTTCGTCCCGACCCGAGCATCGCGGCACTCGCCCTTGTACAGGTCGAGGATGATGGCCCGCTCCTCCTCGATGCCCAAGGACGGATCGGCCTCAAGGACGAAGGCCAGGGGCCACTCCCAGGTGCGGGCGGCCTCGCGGTAGTTGGCGTTGGCGTTGATGCGCTCCTTGTAGGCCTTTGCCCACTCCTCGGTGAAGGCCTGGTATGCCATGGGCCCGTCCCTCCCTTGCAGTGGTGCCGGTTCGTCCCCATCCAACCCGGCATGGTCGCGTTGGCACCGGGCGTGCCACTGCGGTCCCGCCATGGCGCGCTCAGTCGCTGCGTCCCTCGCTCCCTCTGCCGGAGGAACCGGCCGCGGGCGGGCACCCGGCCACCGCGGCCACCTGGGCCACCAGGTCGTCGGCTACCTCCGGCCGTAACACCCCCTTCGCGATGTAGAGCAGGAACGCGTCGGCGATGGCCTCGGGCGGCAGCGGGCCGTCCCGCCGGTACCAGACCGTGACCCAGTTCATCGCGCCGAAGCCGAAGAGGCGCAGCAGGCGCAGGTCCACGCCCCCCTGGAAGAGGCCCGCCTCCGCCCCCGCTTCCAGCGTACGGGCCCACAGGGCCTCGTAGGCATCCCGCGCCGCCACCGCCCGCTCGGCTGCCGCGGGACTGAGGTAGCGGCTCTCCTGGAGGATCACGGCGACGAAGTCCTGGTGGTCAAGGCACGCCAGCAGGTGCGCCCGCAAGCCGGCCCAGATCCGCTGCGCCACCGTCGGCGCGGCTGCCATGGCCGCCTCCACCCGCCGGTGGACCACCTCGATCCCGTGCAGCACCACCTCGAGCAGCAGCTGGTCCTTGTTGCTGAAGTGGTAGTACAGCGCGGCCGGCGTCACGCCCAGGGTTGCCGCCAGGTCCCGCATGGTGGTGGCGGGGTAGCCCTGGCGGGCGAAGAGCCGGGCCGCCTGGTGGAGGATGGTCTCGCGCTGCGGAGCGACGATCTTGTTCTGTGCCAACGGTGTCCCCCCGGATCGGTGCGGATTGCCCTCGGTGACCGGCTTGACGCCCCTGAGCGTCGACTGAACGTTCATTAAGCGACTCGTCGAGGCATCCTTCGCCGCGGCGCGGCCGTCTCCTGCCGCGGCAGCTTCCGGCCGGGGCCCGGGACTCGATATGATGCGGACGGTCGGGGCACTCGGAAGGAGCGGTGGCGCGGCGGTGGAGAATGGGGAGGTCGCCGGATGCCGTGGGTGCCCCGGCTGGGGGTCGCCGCGCGCCAACACCGAACCCCGCCGCCCCGCACGGTCCGGGCCATGCGCCCGACGGGGACGACGCCACCGGGAGGGCAGGGACATGGAAACCACCGCTGCGCCGGCAACGAACGGTCCCGTTGGGGTCATCGTCCTGGCGGCCGGGCAGGGCCGCCGCATGGGCAGGCTGAAACAGCTGCTCCCTCTGGGCGGCCGTCGGATCGTGGACTGGGTGGTGGCGGCAGCGAGCGGTGCCCGGATCGGTCCGGTGGTCGCCGTGCTCCACCCGGCCGTAGCGGCCGCGGGCGTCCCCAGGACGCCCCACCCGGCGGTGCACCCCGTGGTCAACCCATGGCCGGAGGACGGCCAGGCCCGGTCCCTGCGCCTCGGCCTTCGGAGCTTGTTGCAGGTCGAGCCGGCGCTGGTGGCCGCCGTCGTCATGCTCGGCGACCAGCCGTTCATCACGCCGGAGGTGGTGAGGGGGCTGGTGCAGGCGTTCCTCGCGGCACCCCACGGGCCTGCGGGTCCCCTGGCCGCCCGGCCGGTCTGGGACGGGGTGCCCGGGCACCCGGTCCTGCTCGCCCGCGGCTTGTTCCCGGAGGTCTTGCGGCTCCAAGGGGACGCGGGCGCACAGCCCTTGCTGGCGCGGCACCGGTCCCGGGTGCTGCACTGGCCGGCACCCGGTCCCGAGGTGATCCGTGACCTGGACACCTGGGCAGACTATGCGGCCGCCTGCCGATCCCGGACCGGCTCGAACCGCCCGCCGACGCGGCCGGACGCTCCCCCGACGTGGGCGGGCCCAGCGGCCGCCGGCCACTCGATTGCGGACCCGCCGTCCCCGGACGCAGTCCCCGACGGCGCCCCCACGCCCCGCAATCCACGGCCCGGCCCCGGCGGCAGGCCGGGAGCCGGGAAGGAGGCCCGCACGTGACGCCACCCCCTCCCGACCGTCCACAAGGCCCGTCGCGTCGATGGCACGCCCTGGCGCCGACCCCCCCGCGGGATGAGACCCTGTGGACCGGCCTCGTGCTCCTCCTCTTCGGTCTCGCGGCATGGGCCACCGGGGTCCCCTGGCTGTTCGCCCCGGCGCCCTTGCTGGTGTTCCTGGCATACCTGGCCCGGGCCCGCCTGATCTATCTGCTCGGGCCCGAGCACATGGTGATCCAGACCCTGGCCGGCCGGCGCACGGTTCCCTACGGAACGATCCGCCGGGCCGAATACCTTGAGCTCGGTGGCGGACTCCGGCTCCTGGCGACCTTCGCGCCGGGGTACGCCGTCGGCTGGTTCTACCTCAGCGGCATCGGGCGTCAACAGGTGCTGGGCAGCACCGACCGAGGGCCCGCCGTGCGATTGCACCTGATCCGGGGCACCGTGATCATCACGCCCCAGGATCCCGTGGCCGCCCTCTCCCTGCTGGACGAACGCGGCATCCCCGTGGAGGCACCCCGATGGGTGCTGCGGGAGATCCGCCGCCGACGGCGCTCGTGACCGCGCCACCGAGACCGCAGCCGCACCCCCGGCCCGGGCCGCCCCCTCGCGTCGCAAAGCCGCCGCGAGGCTGCGAATATGTTCTCGTGAAGTGCCCCTGGACGCCCGCCAGCCGGGACGGCCGGTGCTGACGGCACCCTCCGGCGGGACGTCCCGGCGTCGAAGGCCTCGACGGAAGGCTTGGCGTGGCGACGCGCACGGGGTGCCACGCACGGGACCAGCAAGGACGCCCTTCAAGACTGCGGTTCGCGGGGGAGCCTGGACAGGACGCTGGGGGCGATGGGGTTGCGACCGCCACTTCCTTAACGACCGTTCGGTGGAACGGGTCGTCCGGAGAGCGAGGGGGGTTCCACGGTCATGGCCACCCAAACCCCGCGGGAGGCGCCCGCCCAGGCGGGCCGGCGGCTCGACCTGTCGGCGCCCTGGTGGTCCTCGCCGCGGTGGCAGGAGGAGAAACGGCGCATCCGAGGGGAGCTGGCCGCCCTGGAGGCCCGCATCACGCCGCGCCGGCGCTTGCGGGCGGTGATCCGGACCCTGGCGCGCCACGGCCTGCTGCGCCTGATGCAGGATCGGCGCGCCGCCGCGCCATCGGCCGGCGACGCCTCCCACGGCCGCCATCCCCACCGCGACCCCGACCGACGCCTGCGCCAGATCGGTCGCCGCCTGCGCCTGGCCTTCCAGGAGCTCGGCCCGGCCTTCATCAAACTGGGACAGGTGCTGGTGACCCGGCAGGAGCTCCTGCCCGACCCCATCACCGCGGAGCTGGCGCAGCTGCTCGACCGGGTGCCGCCCATGCCCTTCCCGTACCTGGCCGTCGTCCTCGACGAGGAGCTGCCCGACGGGCTGCAGACCTTCGCCTGGATCGACCCTGAACCCATCGGCTCGGCCTCCCTGGCCCAGGTCTACCGCGCCCAGCTTCGCGACGGGCGCCGCTGCGCCGTCAAGGTGATCCGGCCGCTGGTCGACAAGCTGTTCCAGACGGACATCGCCAACATCGCCAGGCTGGCGCGGCGCCTGCAGCGGCTGCTCCCACCGGCGGTCGCCGCCTCGTCCGACCTCCCCGGCCTGATCCGCGACTACTACAGCAGCGTGCAGAGCGAGCTGGACATGCGCATCGAAGCCCGCAACACCCGGGAAGGCCGCGAGCTGGTGGAGGAGTTCGGCACCCTGGCGGTGCCGGAGGTCTACCTGGCCACGCGGCGGGTGCTCGTCACCGAGTACGTGGACGGCTGGAACATCAAGGACTTCCCGGTGGACTTCTTCACCTTCGAAGAGCGCTTCGAGCGCATGATCGACCTGGCCCACCTCTACATCAAGGAGTTCCTCAACGGTCGCTACCATGCCGACCCCCACGGGTCGAACCTGATAGTCTGGCGCCACAGCAAGAAGGTCTACGTCATCGACTGGGGCATGGTCGGGCGCATGGACGCCCTCCACACCGAGGCGATCTTCCGGCACCTCCTGCACATCCGCCTCAATCAGGCGGAAGACGCCGCCGAGGTGATGCTGGACGTCTTCGAGCCCACCCCCTACACCGACGTGGGCCGGCTCAAGGACCAACTGCGCTCGCTCTACATCCGCTACGTCGACACGGAACAGGCGGGGCCCCACAACTGGGGCCATCTGCTGGTGGAAGAGATCCGCATCGCTATGGACAACCACTGTCGCATCCCCACCGGCCTCTCCCTCTGGGCCAAGGGCTGGTCCGCGGCGGAGGGGACGGCCCGCTGGCTCTGCCCGGAGATCAGCTACCACACGGTCGTGGAGTCGGCCGACGTCCAGATCCTGCGGCGCCTCCTCGCCCGCCGCTTCAACTACCGGGCCAACGCCGCCTGGATCGCCGAGGCCTCGGAGCTCGTGGCCACGCTGCCGCGGCGGCTGAACAAGATCCTGGAGCGGGCGGCGTGGAACGACTTCAAGTTGCCGGTGGAAGGGAGGCTCAGCGAACAGGCCACCCGGAACCTGAACCGGATGGTCAACCGGGCCACCCTGGGCCTGATCTCGGGCAGCTTCTTCCTGGGCTCCGCCCTGCTGGCGGCCCTGGGCGGCGGCGCCCTGGACCGGATTCCAGGGCTGGCGGCGGTGACCACCACCGCGCTGTGGGGATCCCTGGGGGTTGGCGTCTACACCGTCTGGCGCGTGTTGCGGTCGAACAAGGCCTGAAAAGCCAAGCGGGAGGGGTGAAGGACCATGTCCATGCAGCATGCAGCCTCCGGCCCGGGCGGACCCGGGACCGCCCTGGCCCGGGACCCGGCGGGTCCCGGCACCGGAGGCGCCGGGAGGGGACCCCAGGAGGTTCCTGCCCGGCCCGGCGGCGGCTTCCGCGCCTGGAAGGCCCAGCGTCCCTTCTGGGGAGCCACCTTGAGCCTGATCGCCGGGCTCCTCATCCTCTGGATGCCGCTCAACCTGTTTCCCTTCGCGTTCCTGCCCGATACCCTGATCTTTTTGGGGTATCTCTTCTCCGGGCTGGTCATCGCCACGGCCATTGCGGGCTTTCTGCTCCCGGCGGCGTCGACATACCTGGGCATCCTGGTCATCCTGTTCTCCATCGTGTCGATCTTCGGCGCCTTGGGTGGCCTGTTCGTGGGAGCCATCCTGGGGATCCTCGGCGGGTCGCTGATGGTGGCCTGGCAGCCGGTAAGCGTGACCCCCGCGATGATGAACGGGCAGGCCCATGGCGTCGGGGGGGCGGCCCACGGAAGCGCTGCCGGGCCGGGTTCGTCCGCGGGGGCGGGTGCCAAGGGCCGCCGCCGGGGCCAAGCGGCCCCACCGCCCGGGGCCGACTTCCAGGCCACGGAGCTGGTCTCCGAAGAAGAGGTCCGTCAGCGGCCGTGGCTGCGCTTCTACCCGGCGGGGGTCCGGCCCCATCTGCCCTACCCCGAGATTCCCCTGCAGCGGCTGCTGGAGCGGGCGGCGGAGATGCGGCCCCGGCAGGCGGCAATCCACTTCTTCGGCCGGACCATGACCTACGGCGAGCTGAACCAGCTGGCCAACCGCTTTGCCCGGGTGCTGGCCAACCTGGGCATTCGGCCCGGCGACCGGGTAGCCCTGATGATGCCCAACTGCCCCCAGTTCGTCATCGCCTACTACGGCGCCCTCAAAGCGGGGGCCGTGGTCGTCAACTGCAACCCGCTTTACAGCCCTCGGGAGCTGGAATTTCAGCTCAACGACAGCGGCGCCCGGGTCATCGTCGCCCTGGACCTGATGTATCCCACGGTCCGGCAGGTGGTCCACGCCACGCCTCTCGAGCGGGTGCTGATGACGCGAATCAACGAGTTCATGTCGCCCCTGCTGCGGCGGCTCTACCCCCTCAAGGCCAAGAGAGACGGCACTTGGGTGGAGATCGGGCGGCAGGATGGCGTGCTCTGGCTCAGCCGGCTTCTTCGGGAGGCGCCCCCCGTGCCGCCGCCGGTGCAGGTTCAACCCGACGACCTGGCCCTCTTGCAGTACACCGGCGGCACCACGGGCACGGCCAAGGGCGCCATGCTGACCCACCGCAACCTGGTGGCCAACGTGCTGCAGACGGCGGAGTGGACGCTGCGGGGCCGCTGGGATGAGGCGCACCAGCAGGTGATCCTGGGCGTCATGCCCTTCTTCCACTCCTACGGCATGACCACGGTGATGAACCTGGCCATCGCCCTGCAGTGCGCCATGGTGCCCCTGCCGCGCTTCGAGGCGGAGATGGTGATCAGGGCCATCGACAAATACCGGCCCACCATGGTGCCCGGAGTGCCCACGATGTACGTGGCCTTGATGAACCACCCCAAGTTCCACAAGATCGACGTCTCGTCCATCGAGGCCTGTGTCAGCGGGGCGGCTCCCTTGCCCCTGGAGGTGCAGGAGCGCTTCGAGGCCAGCACCGGCGGCCAGCTGGTAGAGGGTTACGGCCTGACGGAGGCATCGCCCGTCACCCATGCCAATCCCCCCAACGAGTACAAGCGCAACGGGACCATCGGGCTCCCTGTGCCCGACACCGACGCCCGCATCGTGGACATCGAGACCGGGACACGGGTGCTGGGGCCGGGCGAGGTGGGCGAGCTCATCATCCGCGGCCCCCAGGTGATGAAGGGGTACTGGAACCGGCCCGAGGAAACGGCCCGGGCCCTGCGGGACGGCTGGCTCTACACGGGGGACATCGCCACCATGGACGAGGACGGCTTCTTCCGGATCGTGGACCGGAAGAAGGAGATGATCATCAGCGGCGGCTACAACGTCTACCCCCGCGAGGTGGAGGAAGTCCTCTACGAGCACCCCAAGGTCCTGGAAGCCGCCGTCATCGGCGCCCCCGACCCCTACCGCGGCGAGATGGTCAAGGCCTTCGCGGTGCTCAAGCCCGGCCAGACCGCCACGGAGCAGGAGATCATCGAGTTCTGCCGCCAGCGCCTGGCCAAGTACAAGGTCCCGCGGGCCGTGGAGTTCCGCAGCGAACTGCCCAAGACACTGATCGGCAAGGTGCTGCGCCGGGCCCTGCTGGAAGAAGAGCGCCAGAAGCAAGCCGTGGGGAATCCTGCGGCGCCCGCCCAGGCCGCCGGTGCTGCGGGAACCGCCGCCACCGAAGGCGACGAGGAGGAAACGGGCCCCGATCGTCCCGGCGGAGGCCGCGGTGAGGCCGGTGGCGCCGGCCGGGGGACCGGTGAATCCGATACCCCGGCCGGGGCGGCGGCGGGCGAACCGGCTGGTGGGCCGGCCCACCTCCCGCCCGAACCGCCCGCCCGCATGGTCACGCCGCAGGAGCTGCTGGAGACGGGACCCCGGGGCGAGGCCGCCGAGGGCGAAGGCGACTGGCGCAAGTGGTTCCGGTAACGGCCCCGCACGTGCGGCCCGGCACGCCACCGGCCCGGCACGCCACCACCGAAACCGGCGGAGCCAGCACCCAGGGAGCACGGCGGCGGCAAGTGGCATGAGAGGGTTCTAGATCACACCAGGCGGGAGGTGACCCCATGCCGTCCAGCAACGGCCGCCGCATGACCATGGAAGAGCGGATCCAGGCCTTCTTCCGGCAGAGCGGCGGCCCCAACAACCCGCAGATTCCCAAGCTGGTGGAAAAGCACCTGCTCTACGGCAAAGACCACGGCATCCCCGGTTACCGGGAAACCTTCGCCGACGCCTTCATTGACGCCGTGGTGGGCGACCCCTCACTGCTTTTGATCTACGAGCGGCTGCAGCGCTGGCGGGCCCAGCGCCAGCGGGAGCGCCAGCAGGCCGGTGGGGCTAGCGGAAGCACCGATCCGGAACTGTTGCGGCGTTTGGAGCGGCTGGAGCGGGAGGTGGCCCGGCTGCGGGAGGCCGTCGAGCGGCTCGGGCAGAGCGTCTAGGTGGAACGGAATAAAGGCGAGGCTCCATGCGCAGCCGGGCCCGGGGGTCCCAGGCCCCCGGGCCCGCCGCTTCGTGACCCGCGGTCCCTGCCAGCGTCCCCTCGAGGATAGGAGAACCTGCGACGGTGCTAGATTGGGCCCGCCCGGTGTGGGGGAGCCGGGCCGGTTCGGGTGGGTGGACCAGCACACCACGCGTCACGGGGAGGGATCGCCCCATGCGATCCGGCACGGGGCGGGTGCGGGCAGCAACGCCCACCCGCCGGAACGGCGGCCGGGTGTTCCGGCCCGATGACCCGACCCCCTTTCCTGTTGAGGGGCTCGGGCTGATCCAGCGGATCCTTCTGCGGCTTGATAACCGGTCCCCGTCGGGGCGGCCGCACGGGCAGGTGCGGAGGCGGCCACCGGCCGGGCGGCGGCCATGGGGCCTGCCGCTTTCGCTGCACCGGTCCGCCGGCGGGAGCGGGGTGCAGGTTCCGCCGCTCTCCCGGTGCAGGCCTGCGTGGTGCCGGCCCCAGGGTCTGGGCCGGCGGGCAGCCGGCACCCTCACCGCCCTGTTCTCTCTTCTGGCGTCCATCCTCGCCCCGGTGGCTTCGGCCCTGGCACCGGCCACCTCGGCCCTGGCCCCGGCCGCCGCGGCCGCGGCGCCGGCGGCGGCCGCCCTGGGCCTGGCCGCGGCCGCCACCCTGGTTTCTCCCGCCCGCCCGGCGGAAGCGGCACCCACGGGCTACGTGCGGATGAGCGACGGCGTGCTCATCGCCGTCAACGTCCGCATGCCCGACGATTACATGCCCGGGCGCAAGTACCCGGCCATCTTCCTGATGGACGGCTACGACGGCGGTTCCTCCAGCGGCACCACCATTGCCGGCGTGGCCGACAGCCGTACCCAGCTGACGTGGATGTTCAACAAGCACTACGTCACGGTGCACGCCTCCATTCGCGGCACCGGCTGTTCCGGGGGCGAGTTCGACCTGTTCAGCTGGCGCACGGCCCTGGACGGCCGGGAGGTGATCGAGTGGATCGCCCGCCAGCCGTGGTCTAACGGCAAGGTGGGCATCATGGGCCACTCCTATAGCGGCCTGACCGGGTTCATGGTGGCCGCCACCCAGCCGCCGCACCTGGTGGCGGTGACGGTGTCCGGGCTGATCGACGACCTGTACCGGGGCATCGTGTACCCCGGAGGCGTCTCCAACTACGGCTTCCCCCTGCTCTGGACGGGCATCGTCCGGCCCGCCTACGAGCTGGGCGGCGGCGTGGCACCGGGCATCCTGGCGGCGGACCCGGTGTGCGCCCGGAACGTGGCCTCCCACCGCCGCAACCTGGCCGACGACCCGATCCTCCAGGGGCTGGCCTCGGACACGGACAACGACTGGTACCGCTCCCGCTCGCTGATCACCTACGCCGATCGAATCCGCGTGCCCATCCACATCACCGGTGCCTACCAGGACGAGCAGACGGGCCCCCGCGGGCCGGCCCACCTGTGGGAAGCGGTGCAGGGCGTGCCCAAGCGCCTGGTCCTGACCAACGGCGTGCACGGCACCCAGATGGACCCGCCCGAGATCTGGAAGGACCGGCTGGCCTGGATGGACCACTGGCTGCGCCGGGTCGACGGCGGGTTCGGCACCCCGAGCCAGAAGCGGACCTCGGTGGTCACCCTGCTGGAGATGCACCGCCAGGGGGACGTGCTGGTTTCCAATGGCCGGAAGGTCTCCCGCACCTTCCCCCTGGAGGATACCCGCTGGACCCGCTGGTACCTGCACGGGGACGGAACCCTCTCCACCACCCCGCCCGCCGCGCCGGAAGAACCGGCCCGCTACCTCTCCGGCCCCGGCCGCCAGTCCTGGAGCTACCAGCTGGGGCCGTCGGCGGGCCCGCCCCTGACCACTGCCCACCTGCTCGATGAGGTGGAATACCGTAGCAAGCCCTTCGACCGGCCCATGCTCATCGCCGGCCCCATCACGGCCACCCTCTACCTGTCGACCACGGCCCCCGATACGGAGCTCTTTGTGCAGCTGATCGACGAAGGACCCGACGGCAGCCGCAGCTACCTGCAGCGGGGCCTCTTGCGGGCGGCCCACCGGGCGGTGGACTACAGCCAGAGCGACTATGCCGGCAAGGTGCTCTACCGGCCGTACCACCCCCACACCAATGCCGAACTGGTGACGCCGGGACAGGTAGAGGAGTACCTGATCGAGATCTTCCCCGTGGGTCACGTCTTCCGGCCCGGGCACCGGCTGGTGGTCAAGGTCCATGCCCCGCCGCTGCTGGACAGCTATTACCTCTATGTCCCGCGGCGGGTGCCGTCCGTCAACACCATCTACCACGACCCCCAGCATCCCTCCCGCTTGATGCTGCCGGTGGTGCCCTTGACGGGGGTCAAGCTGGGACCCGAACTGCCCTGCGGCGCCCAGCTGGGGGTGCGGTGCATCCCGGCGGGCAGCCGGGAGCTCCTGCCCGGTGGTAGCGGTCCGGAATCCGGTGGCGGGGATCCGGCCCCGAGCGGCGGCGCCAAGCCAGCCTCCTCGGCCTACCTTACCGGGCGGGGGCACCTCGAGATTCGCATCGGTTCGGGGACGGTACAGCGGTAGAGGCAGCCCCCGCAGGGAGGGGTGGAGCCCCGCAGGAGCGGTGATCGCAAGCCTCGTACGGCAAAACGGGGCGGCAACCCTCAGGGACGCCCGAACCGGGGGATCCGCCCGGGGCACGCCCGAGCTGGTGCGACCCACCCGGGCGGAACGGTGGATCCGGGCGGCCGCCCGGCCCGCCTGCAGCCGATTTCATCCAAGGGTGATGCGGCCCGGAACAAGGAACCCCGCGGTCGGAACAAGCAGGGATCAACGGTAAGGCAAAAGGGGGCCCCACCGGCGGGTGGGGCCCCTTCCTTTCGCGGTTGTCATCGCGTTGGGTTCATGCCAAGCCTTTCCGCGCACAACGGACCTATCCCTTGCCGGCCCCACGGTCGCCCGCGACCGCCCCGGGCGCTGCTGGACGGGGCAAGCCTCCCGCGTTCAGCGGGTCGGCGCCGGCGGGGCAGGCCCCCCGCTGGCAGGACCGGTCCAGGCCTCCACCTCCGCCCGCGACGGCATGGAAGGCTGGGCGCCGGGCCGCGTGACGGAGATCCCCGCCGCCCGGGTGGCGAATGCCAGGGCTTCGTCGACGGACCGTTCCTCGGCCAGGGCGACTGCCAGGGCACCGGCGAAGGTGTCCCCTGCCGCCGTGGTGTCGACCGCCGCGACGGGTAGCGCCGGGATGGCCCGGGCCGCTCCCGCCGGCGGAACGTAGAGACAGCCCCGCTCGCCCAGGGTGACCACCACGTGGATCCGGCCCTGGCTCAGGCGGCGGGCTGCAGCTTCCAGTGCGCCGGTCCCGTCGGGGCCCGCCGGGGGCGCCCCCGACGCCGCATCCGGTCCCACCGCTTCCGTTGGCGACCCTGCCGGTGGCGCCGCAGGCCCCGCCGCCGGGCTCAGCGCCGGCCCCGTGCCCCCGCAAACCCCGCGAACGGAAGAACCGCCTACCGGGCCTCGGGCCGGAGGCTCCGCCGGGGAACCCGCGCCGGGCGGGCCGCCCTTCCCGCCCACCAGCGCCCACAGCTCATGCTCGTTGGGCACCAGCCAGTCCACCGCCTCCAGCAGGCCGGGGGTAGGGGATCAGGGGGATCGGGGGGAACGGGAGCGGGCGTCAGGATCACCGTCACCCCCGCCGCCCGGGCCACCCGGGCGGCCTGTTCGACCAGAGGCAGGGGCGACTCCAGCTGCAGGAGCAGCACCCGGGCGGAGGCGATGCAGCGGCGGGCCACGGCGTCCAGCTCCGTGAAGCGGGCGTTGGCCCCTGGAACCACCACGATCCGGTTGGCCCCGCCGGCTTCCACGGTGATGGCTGCCACACCGCTGGGTCCCGGTACCCTCCGCACCCCTGCGATGTCGATGCCCTCGGCCCGGAGGGCGGCCACCAGCTGCTCGCCGAAGGCATCGTCCCCGACACAGCCCAGCATGGCCACCGGCGCCCCGAGGCGGGCGGCCGCGACGGCCTGGTTCGCCCCCTTGCCGCCGCAGGCGGTGAAGAACCGCTCGCCGGACACCGTCTCGCCCTGCTCGGGGGCGCGGCGGCAAACCACCACCAGGTCCATGTTGAGGCTGCCCGCCACCACCACGGCCGCGCGGGAAGCGGGCAGGCGCCCCGCCGGCCGGGACTCGACGCCAGGCGCACCAGCGGCCGGTGCACAGGACGACGGAGCCCACCCGCCTTGCCATCCCCTGGCGCCACTCGGTGGTTCCACGGAGCCGCCTTGTCGTTTGACGGGCCCGTCTTGCGGTTCCATCATGGACTCCCCCTGCCACCCCCGGGGTGCTGGGCCTCTTTCCCAAAGGGCCTCTGGTGCCATCCGACTGGCCCCGATTCTCTGGCCAGGCCCTCGCCGGGGAGGCCGAAGCCCGCCCGGCCCCTCGGGGCGCTCCGGCCGGGTGTTATCCGGCGAGATCCCAGGCCGCATTGCCCTGGCGGCGCTCCGCCCGCGGCTGGCCAGAGGGTCCCAGGCCGCCTTGCCGTCAGGGCACGTCGGCCGCCGCCTGGCCGGCGTGATCCCAGACCGCCTGCCTGTCGGCCGCCGTCCAGCCTGGCGGCACGGCACCCGGCCGCTGGGCCACCCAGGCCGCCACGAATCGCCCCAGCCGGGCGGCCGCCTCAGGATCAAGGCCCGCCCGGAGGCCGGCCAGCATGCCCGCATTCCAGGCATCGCCGCAGCCCGTCGTATCGACAACCCGCGGCACGGGCAGCGCCTCGACCCGCCAGCGGCGGCCGCAGGCCACCCCCCAGGCGCCCCGCGGGCCGGCCTTGATCCCCACCAGCGGAAAGAGCCCGCCAAGCCGCTCCGCCACCTCATCCCCGAGAATACCGCCCGCCAGCAGCGCCGCCTCCTCCTCATTGGCGAAGAGGATGGAGACGCCCTGCCACTGTTGCAGCACGCCCTCGGCTCCCTGGCGGGCAAGGAGCGCCGCCGACGAGGCGTCGACGGCCACGGGCACCCCTGCCTCCAGCGCCCGCGCCATCACCGCCCGGGCGGCATCCCGGGCATCTTCCCAGAAGAAGGAGTAGCCGGTGAGGTAGCAGAGGCTGGCCCCCTCCACCAGGCCGGGCGGCAGGTCGCCCGCCTCCAGGCGGTGGTTGGCCCCTGGGCCGATCACCATGGACTTCTCCCCATCCGGTCCCACCAGCGCCAGGATAACGCCCGTGGGCTCCTGGTCGTCCGGGACGGCCCGGACCTCCACGCCCTCGGCCTCCAGGGCGACAACCAGGGCGTGGCCCAGCGGATCCCGGCCCACCCTGCCGCAAAACACCACGGGTACCCCCAACCGGGCCAGCCAGGCGGCGGTGTTGGCCGCCGAGCCGCCCTGGCGGGGGTGCAGGGCGCCCCAGGTGTCACTGCCGCGGTGCAGCCGCTCCGGAACCTGGACCACCAGGTCCAGCACCAGGTCACCGGCCACCACCACGGGCCCCTCCCGCCGGATCGGAAGAACGGGGCGCCCCGCCGGCGGCAACGGGCGTCCTGACGGCCGGCCGCCCGCCATGCCGGCGGGCGGCACCCCCGTGATGTCCGGCCCTGGACGCCTTCTGTCCATGGTGCTCACCGCAGTACCGGGCGCCCTCCCCGCCCCCGGGCGGCCGGTTCTTCCGGTCCGGAGGTGGCCGGGGAAGGCGACAGCCCGCACAGGCTGCGGGCGATGGCCGCGCCCAGCCGGGCATTGTTCAACACCAGGGCGCGGTTCGCGGCCACCGTCCGCCCCCCGCTCAGGGCGTGGAGCCGGGCCAGCAGGAAGGGCGTGACCGCCTTGCCCTTCACCCCCTCGGCCGCCAGGTCGGCCTCGGCCTGGGCCAGCCACCGGTTGAACTCCGCCTCGTCCACGGCGTCGGCGGAGGGAATGGGATTGGCCACCACCACGGCACCCGGGAGCCCAAGAGCCCGCCGGGCCCGTAGCACCGCCGCCGCATCGTCCGGGGAGTCGATGCGGGCGTCCACGGGCAACCCCGTCGAGCGCAGGTAGAAGCCCGGAAACTCGCTGGTCCCGTAGCCCAGCACCGTGACGCCGTGGGTTTCCAGGTACTCCAGGGTCGCCGCCACGTCCAGCACCGTCTTGGCCCCCGCCGACACCACCACCAGGGACAGCCGGGCCAGGGCCGGCAGGTCGGCCGAGATGTCCAGGGTCTGTCCCCAGCCGCGGTGGACCCCGCCCAGGCCGCCCGTAACGAACACGTCGATGCCCGCCCAGGCCGCCACCTGGGCCGTCGACGCGACGGTGGTGGCGGCGCTGCGCCCAAGGGCGCACAGCACCGGCAAGTCCCGGATGGACGCCTTGGGCAGGTCGGGGCTCCGGGCCACCCGCTCCAGTTCCGCTCGGTTCAACCCCACCCGCAGGCAGCCGTCGAGGATCGCCACCGTGGCCGGGACGGCACCGGCCCGCCGGACCTCCTCTTCCACCGCCAGGGCCATCTCCAGGTTGTCAGGATAGGGAAAACCGTGGGCGATGATGGTCGACTCCAGGGCCACCACCGGCCGGCCCCGGCTGAGCGCCTCCCGCACCTCGTCCCCCAGGTGGAACCGGGGCGGTGGGGAACCCGGGGGGAACCCGCCCTGGAGCCCGGTGCGAGTCCCGCTCCGGAAAGGGGCGGGTGGCGCCGCCGGTCCGGCCGGGGCCACCGGGCCGCCGGGACCCTCCTCTCGTGCCGGGGACGCCCCGGCCTGGGACGGGGGCTGGGACCGGGTCTGGGACGTCATCCTCGTGCTCGCTCCTCCTCGGCCCGAGGGTGAATGGGGCCCGGCCGGTCGCGGAGGAACCCGCCCTTCCGGCCGTACCGCACCGCCTGCACCTCCGCCAGCAGGCTGCAGGCGATCTCCTCGGGCGTCTCGCCCCCGGTGTCAAGCCCCACCGGGGCATGGATCCGGGCCAGTTGTTCTTCCGCCGGCTCGATCCCGCGCCGGCGAAGTTCGTCAAAAAGCCGCTCCGCCCGGTGGCGGGGGCCCAGAAGGCCAATATACCGCACCGGGCTGTCCAGGACGGCCTCGAGAAAGCCCACGTCCTGCAAGAAGTTGTGGGTCATGATCACCACGAAGGTGCGGTCGTCCAGGGCGATGTGGCGCCGCAAGTCCTCGGGGTGGGTGTGCACCACCCGCCGTGCGCGGGGGAACCGGTCGTGCCGGGCAAAGGCCGGCCGGCTGTCCGCCACCACCACGTCGTACCCCAGGGGCGCCGCCGCCTCCACCACGGGCACCGCGTCGTGCCCGGCCCCGCAGACCAGGAGGACCGGTGGCGGCAGCAGGACCTCGATGAAGAACTCACCCTCCCCGGGCACGGCCAGGGTGCCCGTGCGGCCGGCGGAAAGCCACTCGCGCGCCGCGGCGGCGCAGTGGGCGTCCCGTTCTGGCGAGCCCAAAGAGCCCTCGCTGCCGCCGCCCGCCCACACCACCAGCTGCCGGCGGGGGACGAACCGGCCGGCAGCGGCCCCAACCGCGTGCCCGGTTGCGCGAGCCCCCGTCACCCCATCGTCCGGCCTGCCTTCCATCCTGCCATCCGCCGTCCCGGGCAGCAGAGCTCCCGGGGCAGCGCCGGCACTGGCCCCGGGAGAGACGCCGTCGTCCTCGTCCGGCCACGCCGTCGCGCAGCCGGCCACCGCCCCGCTCGCGTCCGAACGGCCCGGGGTGCCCGCTGCCGGCTCGGCCCCCGCCGGGTTCCGGGACTCCAGGGGCGGCAGGGGCACCACCACGGCCAGGCGATGCCCCTGCTCCCGCCAGCGGAGCACCTGCCCGTGCGCGGGCTGGAGCGGCTCGACCAGCACGTCGACCGCCCCGTTGCAGCCCAGACCCAGGCCCCAGACGGCATCGTCGTCGGCCGTCATATCGTACCCGACCCGCCGGGGTCGCCCGGTCGCGATGACCTCCGCCGCCACGGCCAAGACGTCGCCCTCGAGGCAGCCGCCGCTCAGGCTGCCCACCGGCTCGCCCGCAGCGGGGATCCACATCCGGGCCCCTTCCCGCCGGTAGGTGGACCCCCGCGCCCGGGTGATGGTCGCCACCGCACCCGTCCGGCCCTCCTCCAGGGCCGCCAGGATGGCTGCCGTCACCGCCTCCATGGTTCCACCCCTCTCCCGGACTCTCCCGATCGCCCTCCCGTACTCTCCCGAACTCTCCCGAAATCGCCCGGCCACTCCCGGGCGCTTCCAAACTCTCCGAGACTCTACCCGACCATCCCCGGGGCTCTCCCCCGGTTGCCCGCCGGCGGGCCGGCGGCAGCCAGCCACCCCACGCCGTCCCCGGCGCACCCTCTCCGGCCCGCCCGAACCCGCCCCGGGACGGGCCGCCCAGCGCCGGGCCCCACGCCTCCCCCAACAATACCGCCCAACGCCACCCCCACGCCGGCCCCCACGCCGCCATCAAGGCCGCCTACGGCTCACCCCGCACCGAGGCCAGGATCTTCTGCAGCTCCCCCCGGCCCAGCCGCTCCACGTCTTCCACGTGTTTGAGGACGCAGCCCAGGGTCGCCTCCACCGTCTCCTCGTCCAGCTCGTCCCGGTGCAGGGCCACCAGCGCCCGGGCCCAGTCCAGGGTCTCGGCCACCCCCGGCGGCTTGTTCAACCCGAGGGTGCGGAGCCGCTGGATGAACCGCACGATCTGCTCGGCCAGCCGCCGGTTGATGCCGGGCAGGCGGGCCTCCACGATCCGCGTCTCCTTGGCGAAGTCGGGATAGCCGATCCACAGGTACAGGCAGCGTCGCCGCAAGGCCTCCGACAGCTCCCGCACCCGGTTGGAGGTGAGGACGACAAAGGGCCGGTGCTGCGCCCGGATCGTGCCCAGCTCGGGAATGGTGACCTGGAAGTCGGCCAGCACCTCCAGCAGGAAGGCTTCGAACTCCTCGTCGGCCCGGTCGACCTCGTCGATGAGGAGCACCGGCGCCCGGTCTTCCCGGGTGATGGCGTCGAGCAGCGGCCGCTTGAGCAGAAACTCCGGGGAGAAGATCTCGGCCTCCCGCTCCGCCGCATCCCGCCGGTCCCCCTCCTGCATCCGGATCCGCAACAGCTGGCGGGGGTAGTTCCACTCGTACAGGGCGGAGGCAGCATCGAGCCCTTCATAGCACTGCAGGCGAATCAGATCGGTCTCCAGGACATCGGCCATCACCCGGGCGATCTCCGTCTTGCCCACGCCGGCATGCCCCTCGATGAGGAGGGGCTTCTCCAGCCGGATCGCCAGGTGGATCGCCGTGGCGATGGACCGGTCGCCGATGTAGCCCCGTTCCGCCAGCCGGGTCAGGATGTCCTGAACGGCCTCATGCACCCCCGTGTCCCTCCCGCAGGTCGGGGTTCCGCACCCCGTGCTCCGTTGCGTTGCGTCAGGAAAGGCCATTCGCCGCCGGCCAGCCGATTCCCCCCAGCCCGGCGGCTTCCACGGCCCTCCGCGGGCCGGCTGGGGTCTTTGGGAGCCGGGGCCGGCAGGAAACGGGGCCGGTTCCAACTAAGTTATTTACCGTTAGCAATTATCTTGGGAGGTCCGCCACCGCACCATGAAGCGCCGGCCCCCACAGCAGGGCAAGGGCAAGGGCTTGGCCGCACCTTCCGGCCGGCCCCAGCTGCTGCGGCTCCACAACCGCACCCTGATCCTTTCCCTGCTCCGCCAGCAGCCGCTGTCCCGGGCCGAACTGTCCCGCCGGGCCGGACTGGCCTTGCCCACCGTATCCCGGCTGGTCGACCAGTTGATCCGCGACGGGCTGGTGGAGGAAGGCCAGAAGCAGGCCACGGGTGGGCGCCACGCCACCCGGCTGCACCTGCGGGCGGAGGCCGGGTTCGTCCTGGGTGCCGAGCTGGGCCGGGACCAGATCTCCGTGGTGCTCAGCGACCTGCAGGGCGGCGTCCGTGCCCAGGCCGGCCAGCCGCGGGGCGAGACGGCCGAGCACGACGTGGCCCGGCTGGCCACCATGGCCGGCGGCCTGTTGAAGGAGGCCGGGGTGGATCCCCGGCGCCTGGTGGGCATCGGGGTGGGTGTGCCCGGCCCGCTGGACGCCAGTGCCGGCACGGTGATCCAGCCGCCCAACTTCCGCGGCTGGTCCTACGTGCCCTTGCGGGACCTGCTCCGGGAGCGGTTCCGGGTGCCGGTCTGGATCGAAAACGACGCCAATGCCGGGGCCCTGGCCGAACACGTCCTCGGCTATCCCCAGAGCCGCAACCTGGCCTTCGTCCTGGCCGACGCGGGCGTCGGCGCGGGCCTGGTGCTGGAGGGCCAGCTGTACCGCGGGGCCGGCGGCGCCGGCGAGCTGGGCCACTGCCCGGTGCAGCTGGGCGGCCCGCCCTGTCCCTGCGGCCGGCGGGGCTGTGTGGAGGCCATCGCCTCCACCGATGCCATGCTGGAACGCTTCGCCGCCCTCCGGCACCAGCCTGCCGGCCCGGCGCCCGCCGGTTTCGACGACCTCCTGGCGGCCGAGGCGGCGGGAGACCCCCTGGCTCGCCAAGTGCTGGCCCGGGGCGGGCGGGCCCTGGGCGCCGGTCTGGCCATCCTGGCGAACCTGGTGAGCCCCGAAGTGGTGGTCCTGGGGGGCCGGTCCATCCGCAGCCCGTCCTTCCTCCAGGCGGCCCGCCGGGAGCTGGGGCGCCGCCGGTTCGGCACGGGGGAGGTGAAGCTGGCCACCACCCAGCTGGGTCGAACCAGCGTGGCCCGCGGGGCCGCGCTGCTGGCGCTGCAGGGTCTCTTCCAGTCGCCCTTCACCATGGGTGCTGAGGCGCTGCCCCCCTCGGGGCCGGTGCCCCAGGGGGCCGGGGGCTAAGCGAAGAGGCGACCCGCCCTTTCGGGATGGGCTGCTGCGACGATGCGGCAGGCAATCCCCCGGAGGGGGGTCCCGTCCAGACGAACTCCGCCCGGAGCCGGAACCGGGCGGGAAAAAGGGGGAGCTACGGTGAACCTCGTCACCTGGTTCAAGCAGCGGACACTGGGCCGCTGGGCCCGAACCCTGACCGTGCTGCTCGCCACGGCCGTGCTGGCCACCGGCTGCTCGCTCCCGTCCGCCGGTGGCAGCCAGCCCTCCGGTTCGACCGGCGGCAGCGAGCCGACCGCCGGCGGGCCCGGAGGCGAGAAGGTGACCATCCGCCTGGCCACCTGGGCCCATGCCGAGGAAGCCAAGGAGCTGCAGGCCATCCTGGACCGGATCAACGCCGAGAGCGACCGCTGGCAGATCGTCCACGAGCCCATTCCCAGCGACTACGCCACCAAGATCCAGACCATGCTGGCGGGCAACACCGCCCCCGATCTCTTCTGGCTGGCCCAGGAAGACGTGATCCCCTTTGCCGCCACCGGCGTCCTGCTCAAGCTGGATGAGCACCTCCAGGGCGATTCCCGGCCGGCGGCCAACCTGAGCGACTACTTCGAGCCCATCCTGGGCGCCTTCACCCATGAGGGCGGGGTCTACGGCCTGCCCTGGATCGCCCAGCCCGTGGTCCTGTACTACAACAAGGCGCTCTTTGACGAGGCCGGCGTGCCGTATCCGGACGAGACCTGGACGTGGGACACCTTCAAGGAGGCCGCGGCCAAGCTGACCCGCGACACCAACGGGGACGGCAAGCCCGACGTCTACGGGTTCACGATGAACGGCTGGCCGCCCTTCGCCATGTTCGTCTGGCAGGCCGGCGGCGACACCGTCGGCGAGGACGGCCGCACTGCCCCCATCGACTCGCCGGAGGCCCTGGAGGCGGCCCGGTTCTACCAGGAACTGATCTACAACCCCAAGTACGCGGTGCCCGAGGACGTCATCGCGGAGCAGGGCTTCGCCGACATGTTCAAGGCCGGCAAGGTGGCCATGTTCATGGGCGGCGCCTCCGACGACCTGGACCGCGTGCCCAACCTGGACGTGGGCGTGGCGCCGGTGCCCAGCGGCCCCAAGGGCCGGGTGACCTTCGCCTGGACGGCGGCCACGGTGGTCAACGCCCGCTCGCCCCACGTAGAGGAGGCGGTCGACGCGCTGGTCGAGCTGACCGAGGGCATCCACCACTGGAAGATCGTGGCCCCGCGGAAGTCCCTGGCCACCCGGGAGCACCTGCTGGCGTCGGAGCCGCGCAAGGAGAAGGCCGCCGACGTGATCCTCCAGTCCCTGGAGTTCATGCGGCCGCTGCGCATCGTGCCGCAGTACAAGGCCTTCGACCAGGCCCTCTGGGAACAGTACCTGGATCCTTTGTTCCACAAGCAGGGGAAGCCGGAGGAACTGGCCCCCAAGGTGCGGCCCGAGCTGGAGAAGATCCTGCAGCAGTCGTCGTGAGCGCCTAGCCCGGCGGGGGGGCGGGGGCTCGGGGGATACCGGCCCCCGCCCGCCCTGCCGGAAAGGAGGGGGTGGCGGTGTGGTCCTGGTACGCGGACGCCCTGCGGGACTACGTGGCCACGGTGGTCCTGCTGGGCGCGCTCATGCTCCTGGTGTACGCGGGCTTGCGGGCCCTGGGGCGTAGCCATGACACGGCCCTGGGCTGGACCTTCGTCCTGCCCTGGCTGGCCGGTTTCCTGGCCTTCCAGCTCTTTCCCTTCGTCGCCTCGCTCTACCTGGCCTTCACCGACTACGACGTGCTCACGCCGCCCCGCTGGGTCGGCCTGGCCAACTTCGCCCGCCTGCTGGACGATCCCAAATTCGCGGCGTCCCTGAAGTTCACGGCCCTCTATGCGCTCTTCAGCGTGCCCCTGGGCATCGCGGGGTCGCTGGCCTGTGCCCTGCTGCTCAACCGCAACATCAAGGGCGTGGGGTTCTGGCGCACGCTGTATTACGTGCCCGCCGTGATTCCCGCCGTCGCCACCGCGGTGCTCTGGCGCTGGCTGCTGTCTACCGATGGGCTGGTCAACGCGGTGCTGGGGCCCGTCTACGCACTGCTCGGCATGGAGAAGCCCCGCTGGTTCCTCGATCCGGAGACCATCCTGCCGGGGTTCGTGCTGATGAGCCTGTGGGGCGTGTTCGGCGCCAACACGGTGATCCTGCTGGCGGGCTTGAAGAACATCCCGCGGGAGCTCTACGATGCCGCGGCGGTGGACGGCGCCACGGGCTGGGGCCGCTTCCGCCACGTCACCCTGCCCATGCTCAGCCCGACCCTTTTCTACGTGCTGGTCACCGGGCTGATCGGCGCCCTGCAGATGTTCACCCAGGCGTTCTTCATCGAAACGCCGCGCTCCACCGTCACCTTCCTGCAGGTCTACATCTACCAGGAGGCCTTCGGGCTCCGGCACATGGGCTACGCCTCGGCCATGGCCTGGGTCTTCCTGCTGGTGATCCTGGGGTTGACGCTGCTGGTGTTCCGCTCGTCACCCCTCTGGGTGTATTACGAGAGCGAGGTGCGAGGTGAGGACCGTGCCGCGCGAGGTGCAAAGGCGCCTGGCCGACGCCTTTACGTATTTCGCGCTGGCCTTCGGCGGCGCCTTCGTGCTGGTGCCCCTGCTGTGGATGATCAGCACGTCGCTTAAGGGGCGGGACCAGCTCTACGTGTACCCGCCGCAGTGGATCCCCTCGCCGGTGCGGTGGGAGAACTACGTGGAGGTCTGGACCACCCTGCCCTTCGCCCGGTTCTTCCTGAACAGCCTGTTCATCACCATCCTGGCCACGGTGGCCGAGGTGGCCAGCGTGGCCGTGGTCGCCTACGGCTTTGCGCGTTTCAACTTCCGCGGGCGGCACTTCCTCTTCATGCTGATGCTCAGTACCATGATGCTGCCCAGCGTGATCGGGATGATCCCCACCTTCCTCATCTGGCGGGAACTGGGGCGGCTGGACACCTTCACCCCGCTGACGGCGCCCGCCTGGTTCGCGTGGGGACCGGCCAGCGTCTTCATGCTGCGCCAGTTCCTCCTGAGCCTACCCCGGGATTTCGAAGACGCGGCGGTGCTGGACGGAGCCGGGCCCCTGCAGGTGCTGCGGCACGTGGTGCTGCCCATGGTGCGACCGGCCTTGCTGGTCATCGCCCTGCTGGCCTTCCAGGGCAACTGGACCAACTTCATGGCGCCGCTGCTGTACCTGAACACGCCGGACAAGTTCCCGGTCACCCTGGGCCTCAAGTTCCTGGAGACGTCGCTGGGGCCGGGCAGCGAGGCGCCCATGTGGAACCTGATGATGGTCGTCTCGCTGCTGGTGGCGCTGCCGATCCTGGTGCTGTACGCCCTGGCCCAGCGGGCCTTCATCGAGGGAATCCGGCTGGGCGGGACCAAGGGCTGATTCCGGAAAGGAGTTGTACCGGGTGCTGCGCGTTCTCGATCCACAGCACGCCAGGGCCTATCTTCTGGGGCCCTTTGCGAAACACCCCGGGAACCCCATCCTGGGTCCCCAGGGCTCCACGTGGGAGGCCAAGGACGTCTTCAACCCGGCCGCGGTGGTGAAGGACGGGCGGGTCTATCTGCTCTACCGGGCCGAAGACCACACGGGCCCCGGGCAGTGGAACGGGACGTCCCGCATCGGCCTGGCCGTCAGCGACGACGGCATCCACTTCGAGCGCTACCCCGATCCGGTGCTGGAGCCGACGGAGCCCTACGAGCTCCCCGGTGGCTGCGAGGACCCCAGGCTGACCTGCATCGAGGGGCGGTATTTCCTGACCTACACCGCCTTCGACGGCGTCACCGCGCGCCTGTGCCTGGCCACCTCCACCGACCTGATCCACTGGGAGAAACACGGCGTTTTGTTCCCCGATTGGCAGGGCGACACCGGCCGGGTGTGGTCCAAGTCCGGTGCCATCTGCCCGGAGAAGATCGGCGACCGCTACGTCATGTACTTCGGCGACACCTCCATCTGGATCGCCACCTCCCGGGACGGCTTCCACTGGGAGCCGGAACCGGAGCCCGTCCTCCGGGTCCGGCCTGAGGCGGGGAACTTCGACACCCTGCTGGTCGAACCCGGCCCGGCGCCGCTGGTCACGGACCGGGGCATCCTATTGATCTACAACGCCGCCCACCGCCTGGCCGAGGCCCACCTGGTCCGCCGGGACGGTGGCGCCGGAGGGCTCCAGGCTTCCACCGCCGCCGGTGGCGGCGCCGGTGCCGCCCGAGACCGGGACCCGGCCGCCGAACCCCCGGCGTACGGCGGTCCCGCCGGGTCGGGCTACGTGCGCTACGCCGCGGGCCAGGCCCTGTTCGACCTGCGGGACCCGCGCAAGCTGCTGTGGCGCTCGGAGCGGCCGTTCCTGGAACCCGAGACGGAAGCCGAGATCCGCGGCCAGGTGGACCACGTGGTGTTCGTGGAGGGCCTCGTCCATCACCGGGGCACCTGGTTCATGTACTACGGCATGGCCGACTCCCGCATCGGCGTGGCCACCTACACCCCCGCCACCTAGGGTCGGGGTCGTCCCGCGACCCAGCCGTCCGTCGATCGAAGAAGGCCAGGCCCCGGGCTTCGGGGGTGGCCGCGGACGGGGGATGGCCCCGCACCCGTGGGATCCCCCCGAGGCCCGAGGCCGAGGAGCCGTGGGCCGTCGAGGTGAACGCCATGGAGGGTTCGCGTCAGCCGCTGGGCCGCCGTTTCTTGCTGGGCGTCAACTACTGGCCGAGTCGCCAGGGCGTGGCGATGTGGGCGCTGTGGGATGCCGACGCCGTGCATCGCGAGCTGCGGGCCCTGGCGGACGCGGGATGCCAGGTGGTCCGGTTCTTCCTGCGCTGGTCCCACTTCCAGCCCGAGGAGGATCGCGTCGATCCCGTCGCCCTGGAACGGCTGCGGCAGTTCTGCGACCTGGCCCACGCCGTCGGCCTGGGCGTCATCCCCACCTTCTTCACCGGCCACATGAGCGGCGAGAACTGGGACGTTCCCTGGCGCCAGGGTCGGTGCCCCTACACGGATCCCGGCATGCTGCGGGCCCAGGTCCGCCTGATCCAGGCGGCGGCCGAGGCCATCGGCGACCATCCGGCCCTGCGGGCGTGGGACCTGGCCAACGAGCCGGACATCTTCGTGCGGCCCCCATCCCCGGACGCCGGGTGGCTGTGGTGCCGGCTCCTGTACCGCGAGCTCAAGGCGCACACGCCCCACGTCCCGGTCACCCTGGGCATCCACGTCACCTCCCTGGCGGACGACTGCGGCCTCCGCCCGGAGGACATCGCGGATGCCGCCGACTTCGTGTGCATGCACCTCTACCCCATCTACTCCCCCTGGTGTCCGGACCCCGCGGGCACGGTGCGGCCCAACCTCCTGGTCCCCTTCGGCGACCGGCTCGTGGCAGCCATGGCCCGTCGTCCCGCCCTGGCGGAGGAGTTCGGCAGCACGACCCTGATGATGTCGCCCACGCTCCACGGCCGCTACGTCAGCGCGGTGCTGGCGAGCCTTCTCCTCCACGGCAGCCTGGGCGCCCTGGCCTGGTGTGGCCTCGACTTCGCCTGCGCGGAGGAGCTTCCTTACGACAGCACGCCGTACGAGGTGGCCTTCGGAATCCTGGACGCCCAGGGGCGCCCCAAGCCCGCGGGGGAAGCCTTCGGCCGCTTCGCCCGGTTGCTGCGGCGACTGCCGGACGATCTGACGCCCGCTCCCGGCCCGGCGGCGATCCTGCTGCCCGAGCGCTACTACGACAACGCCGATCCCGACGTCACGCCGGAGCGCAACTTCGCCGTGCTGTTCAACGCCTTCGTCCTCGCCCGCCGGGCCGGCCTACCGGTGGCGCTGGTTCGTCCCGACGACGACTGGACCCCCTACCGGCTCTTGATCCTGCCCTGCGTACCCCGGCGCAACAGTCTCTCCAACCGGACGTGGAACCGGTTGCGCCGCTGGGTGGAGGCCGGCGGCACCCTCTACCTCTCCTACGATGGGGCTGCCTTGCCCGGCATGGACGACGTCTTCGGGATCACGGTGCTCGACGCCCATCCGCGGGAGGCGGTCCACGGACCCGGGCCGTGGGAGCTGCTCCTGCACCCGGCGGCCTGCGATCCCGACGCCCTCCTCGAGCCGGATCCACGGGCCGGGGATGCCCGGCCCGTGGCCCGGCTCGTCCCGCCCGCGCGCTCCGCTCCCCGCAAGCGGCTGGTGGCATCGCCCACCGGCGCCCGCGTGCTGGGGTGGATTCGACCGGTCCGCCCCGGCGGCGACGGCGATGCCGACCGCGACCTCGCGACGTGGGACGAACCGGCGAGTTCGGACGAACCGGCCGTGTTCGTCCACCGCTACGGTCGGGGGTGGGCGGTGCTGGTCACCGATCCGCTGGAGTGGATCCTGGCATGCATGCCGGGGGCATATGGCGCCGGCCGCGGAACGGGCTCCGAGACCGGGCGCCCGGCCGACGCCGCGGCAGGGGGCCAGGCGGCATCGGCCTCCCCCGCCGGGGTACCGCGGGCATCGGCGTGGGCGCCGGCACGATCGACGACGGCCGCCTGGCCGATCGCCACCCCGGCGGCTGGGGTGGCGCCGGCATCGGCGTCGGGGGTCACAGCCGTGCCCCAGGGCGAAGGCGGCGAGGTGGGGAGCGGCCCCACGTCCCTCCAGCAAGGCGGGGGGGCGTGGGGGAGCGTGAAAGATGCCGAGGGACGGAGCTCCTCCCGTTCGCGGCCCGGGACCGGTCCCCTGGGGCCCGAGCAGGTCTACCGCTTGGCCGCCGGGCTGGCCGGCATCGTCCCGGAGTGGGAGGCGGACCATCCCGACGTGGAGACGGGGGTGCTGGTCCCCGGCGCCGTCGACGGTGGGCACCAGGTCGGCGAGTCCAATCCGGCCGGCCCGCTGGCGCCGGGCATCATCCCATCCCCTGGGGGACAGGTGGCGTCCTCGGCGGTGCCGGATCCATCCGCGGCGCCGGCGGCCCGATACCTGGTGGTGGTCAATCACCGCCCCGAACCGGTGACCGTGACCTTGTCGGGCCGAGGACCGGCGGAGCTCATCGACGTCGAGACCGGCAGCGCCCTGGCGTGCCGCCCGACGGGTCCACGGGAACGCGGACGACCGCGCTGGCAGACCCCGCCCTGGCGGCTGGAGCCCGGGGGGTGGCGGGTGTTCCGCATCGCTGGGGACGCCCTCGATGCGGCTGCCCTCTCCCGTTCGCGAGGCGATGGGGTGCCGTCGTGAGGCGTGGGCGGCGGCGACGCCACGCCATATGATCCTCCGGGTGGGCTGGCAGGCTGCCGTGCCGTCGGGTGGGGACCGGGCACGTCCCGCGGCCGCGCCGTCGGGTTCCCGTACCGCGGCGTGGGGGCACGGGGCACGGATAGAGAACCGGCCTGGGGGACGGCGGTGCCGCGAGGGGCCGGGCCCGGGCTGCTGCGGCACCGTGAAAGACCGGGAACCTTCCCTTTCAGGAGGGCCCTTTCAAGAGGGAAGGCGGCGGGCGCGGGGCCGGTTCGTCCGACGAAGCCGGTGCACGGCCCACGCCTGCCGCCGCAGCTCCTGGGATAGCTGCACGAGGCTTTCGAGGCTGTGGGCCGGCGCCAGCACGTCGACATACGGGAGCGCAACCTGCATGCCGCGCGCGAGGGGCTCGTAGCGGGGATCGCCCGCCAGCGGGTTCAGCCAGATCAGGGCCCGCACCCGCCGCCGGCAGGCTCGCAATGCCCGGTCCAGCAGGCCGAGATCGCCCCGATCCAGCCCGTCGCTGATCACCAGCAGCACGGTGTCCCGGTCGAGGAGATGGCCATATCGATCCGCCAGCCTCCACAAACCCTCCCCCAGCCGCGTTCCACCCGACCAGTCCGCGGTGACGGCCGCCGCCCGCGCCATGGCCGCCTCGGGTCGCGGCGTGCGCAGGACCGTGGTCAGGCGGGTGAGTCGCGTCCCCACGGCGAAGGTCTCGACCCGCCCCCCCTGCTGCTGCAGGCCGTGGAGGAAGTGCAGGAAGAGCTGGCTGTAGACGTCCATGGACCCCGAGACGTCCAGCACGGCCAGGAGGCGCAGCCGGCCCGCACGCCGCCGCCGGCGCGGCCACTGGAAGAGGTCGCCCGCCTTGCGTGCGGCCTCGCGCAGGGCCCGCCGGCCGTCGATGGCGCCCTTCCGTGCCCGGACGAACCGGCGCGACGGCCGCGTGGCGAGCCACCGCCCCAGTTGGGAGGCGGCCGCCATCACCAGACGGCGGTCTTCGTCGTTTAGCAGCTGCACGTCCCGCCGGGTGAGCACCGCGAGGGGGCTGTAACCGCCGGGGCTCCCCCCTGCCCGGGCCTGCCAGGCGCGGCTGCCGTGGGAGGGACCGTCGGCCTCGACGCCGGTGCCGGCCCCCGCCGACGCGGCCGCGGGAAGCACCGCCAGGATGAGGTGCAAGCCCAGATCCTGCACGCTGTCGGCACCAGGTGCGCGGGGGTGGTCGGGATCGCCGTCGGTGGCACGGGAGCCGGCGGCCTCGGCCGTCGGTCCCGTCCCATCGTCCGGATGCCCCGCCGGGTCCCCACCGGCCGGTTCGTCGCCCGCCTCCGCCGCGGAACGGGAGTCGGAACGGGCGTCGGGATGCCCGGGAGACGATCGCGAGGGCGCCGACGCCGCCTCCGACAGCGGGTCGCGGTCGGGAGGATGGGAGTCGTCCGCGGGATCCCCATGATGGCGGTCCCCCACGGGGTCGGAGGTGGCGGACGTCGCGGCAGGCCGCCGAGGGGCCAGCCAACCGGGAAGCCGCTGGCGCACCGGATCCCCCCAGAAGAAGGCATCCAGCTCCCGGTCCAGCACAGGGAGGTCTTCAGGCCGCCGGGCCAGGACGAGGCGCAAGGCCGATCGCACCTCGGCCGGGTCGCCCAGGTCCACGTGCTCCAGAGCTGCCAGCGCGTTCACGGCGTCAGCCGGGCTGGTGGGGAGCCCCATGGCCCGCAGGCGCCGGACCAGGAGGATCACGTGGTCGCGCAGGTTCTTCGTCGGCGTGTCTTGGCCGTTTGGCGTGTCCATGCCGTGCTGCGCCTCCGATAGGGACCGTGGGTGCGGCGCATGAGCACCGGCGGCGTTACAGCGTTTTGCGATGCACCCTGTGATGGGGGCCGCGGGTGCGGCACGACCCCCTGGTACGATGGCCCTGCCCTCCTCACGATCGGCGGTGCCCCTCGGGCGGTGCCGGAGCCTTGGCACCGCCTGCGCACCACAACCACGAGCCCGCCCGTTTCAATCCTCACACAGCGCCCGGGCCAGGGCAAGGCGAGGCCGGGATGCTGGCAACCTACCGTCAGCCGGCGGCACCAAGCCTGTCGCCAGGTGCAAGAATTCGCGCACGGGACCAAAAACGGTCCATGTCGAGGCGGCCACGGGCGGCAAGTTTCAATCCTCACCCGGCCTTTCGGCCGGGTGTGACGACAGGGCGTCGTTTATTATTTTCCGGCCCCTGGGCCGCGTTTCAATCCTCACCCGGCCTTTCGGCCGGGTGTGACCCCCTGACGACGCCCGAGATCGAGCAGGCCATCCAGTTTCAATCCTCACCCGGCCTTTCGGCCGGGTGTGACCCGCCGTATCGCAGCCAGCCCGAGGCGACGGCCGAGTTTCAATCCTTACCCGGCCTTTCGGCCGGGTGTGACGGCCCGGCAGGAACCCGGTGCGCACACGGCCGCGCGGGTTTCAATCCTCACCCGGCCTTTCGGCCGGGTGCGACCCCCAGCCCCCAAGATCACCCGGGCGCGTTCCTCGGGTTTCAATCCTCACCCGGCCTTTCGGCCGGGTGTGACTCGCGGTGCCGATGGAGTACCTTTGGCCGCCGATGCCGTTTCAATCCTCACCCGGCCTTTCGGCCGGGTGTGACGGCCGAGGTGGAGCGGTTGTGGCGAATTCTGAGCGTTTCAATCCTCACCCGGCCTTTCGGCCGGGTGTGACGTCGCGCGCATTGTGTTGCCCGGGCAGCCCCATTTGGTTTCAATCCTCACCCGGCCTTTCGGCCGGGTGTGACCCGAGACGGTCCTGTTTCAGGCTGCCAGTTCGGAAGTTTCAATCCTCACCCGGCCTTTCGGCCGGGTGTGACGTTACGGGGGCGGCCGACGTCGCGGGCCCGCTTACGTTTCAATCCTCACCCGGCCTTTCGGCCGGGTGTGACGTAGCCGCTCATGTCGTCAGGCTCACCGTCCCGAGTTTCAATCCTCACCCGGCCTTTCGGCCGGGTGTGACTTCCTCCCAGCGGCCCGGACGTGGCGGTCCTGCTGTTTCAATCCTCACCCGGCCTTTCGGCCGGGTGTGACAATCGATCTCGATCAATCGACCGTTCTCGACCCGCCAGTTTCAATCCTCACCCGGCCTTTCGGCCGGGTGTGACTCGCCGCGTGGGTCTCGAGTGGCGCGGCGGCCCTCGCGTTTCAATCCTCACCCGGCCTTTCGGCCGGGTGTGACTGCTGGCGCAGTGGCGGATGTGCTAGTATGCTGGTGTTTCAATCCTCACCCGGCCTTTCGGCCGGGTGTGACTCCCAGACCTCGCGGCTGTAGGCCACGTGGTGCTTGTTTCAATCCTCACCCGGCCTTTCGGCCGGGTGTGACGTCCGGGACCCGGCAAAGGGCAGCAGGGTAAGCGGTTTCAATCCTCACCCGGCCTTTCGGCCGGGTGTGACGCGCATTGGACTCGTAGGTGTAGAGGGTGACGGGCGTTTCAATCCTCACCCGGCCTTTCGGCCGGGTGTGACTAGGACCTCCATGGCTCATGCCCCCTGCCGCTCCAAGTTTCAATCCTCACCCGGCCTTTCGGCCGGGTGTGACGCCCGCGAGAAGCGGCTGAAGCCCTTGCGGCACTACCTGTTTCAATCCTCACCCGGCCTTTCGGCCGGGTGTGACCAGCGCCTCCTGCCCGCGGAATGTTGCGGACCAGGTTTCAATCCTCACCCGGCCTTTCGGCCGGGTGTGACCTTGCCACGCTTGCGGATCATGCCCTCCCCACCCCGTTTCAATCCTCACCCGGCCTTTCGGCCGGGTGTGACCCGAAGCCCTTGGCGTTGAACACGATGGGGCAGCGGTTTCAATCCTCACCCGGCCTTTCGGCCGGGTGTGACACCTGGTCAAGCTGGTGGGCCACGGCGATCAAGACGTTTCAATCCTCACCCGGCCTTTCGGCCGGGTGTGACACTTCTCTCGCTCCCGCGAGCCCGTCATTCCCTCAGCGTTTCAATCCTCACCCGGCCTTTCGGCCGGGTGACGTCCTAAACTGTCTGTAAACGCGAAGCGGTCTGGGCTACCATCGGTGGCGTCGGAAAACTCGCCCCAGCTGGGGCACACCGAGGAGGACCCAGACCTATGTCCAGGATACCACCCAGCCAGCAGTTGGCGGAGCTGGCCCGGCAGCTGGCCGCGCAGGCCCGGGAGGGTACTGAGGTCGAGGACCTGACCCATGCCCTCGTCCGCCTGGGCGCCCGCAAGCTCATCCAGGAGCTGCTGGAGGCAGAGGTCACGGAGCTTTTGGGGCGCGGACGCTACGAGCGGCGCGAGCCTGGCCAGGAAGGCGCCCGCAACGGCTACAAGCCGCGGACGCTGCGTTGCGCCGAGGGGCGGCTCGAGATCGACGTCCCCCAGGTGCGGGGCATGGAGGGACTGTGCCAGCCCACGCTGTGGAGGGCCCTCAAGCGGCGGACGGACGTGCTGGAGCGCCTGGTGGTGGAGATGTACGCCCGGGGCCTCTCTAGCCGGGACATCGAGGATGCGCTGGCGGAGCTGGCGGGCAGCGAAGCGCCGCTTTTGAGCCGGTCCACCGTGAGCCGGATCACCGA
Organism: Thermaerobacter sp. FW80; assembly: GCF_004634385.1. Classification (NCBI taxonomy): domain Bacteria; kingdom Bacillati; phylum Bacillota; class Clostridia; order Eubacteriales; family Clostridiales Family XVII. Incertae Sedis; genus Thermaerobacter; species Thermaerobacter sp. FW80. The sequence goes on from NZ_CP037895.1 coordinate 2,719,913, forward strand.
GGCGCTCCACGAGGAGTTCGAGGCCTTTGCCCAGCGGGACCTGTCAGGCCTCGACGTGGTGTACCTGTTCGCCGACGCCATCTACGAGTCGCTGCGCCGGCAGGCGGGCTGCCGTGAGGGCATCCTGGTCACCTGGGCCATCTTGAGCGACGGCAGCAAGGTGCTGGTGCACCTGAGCCTGGGCAACAAGGAGCGCTACGAGGACTGGCTGGAGCACTTCCGGGATCTGGTGCGCCGGGGGCTGAAGACGCCGCTGACGGTGACGACGGACGGGGCGCCGGGGCTGATCCAGGCGGTGGAAGCCATGTGGCCGGAGGCGGAGCGCATCCGCTGCTGGGTGCACAAGATGCGGAACGTGCTGGACAAGGTGCCGGAGGAGGCGCGGCCCGTGCTCAAGCCCTACCTGGAGGCGATCCGGGACGCACCGGATATCGAGCAGGGCCGGCGGCTGGTGGCCGAGGTGGTGGAGCGGTTCGGGCGGGAGTATCCCTCGGCCATGCGGAGCCTGCAGGAGGACCTGGAAGCGAGCCTGGCGCACCTGCGGCTACCCGCCGCCCACCGCAAGCATGTCCGGACCACCAACCTGGTGGAGCGCAGCTTCGAGGAGGAGCGGCGGCGCGCCAAGGTGATCCCGCGGTTTCGGAGCGAGCGGGAGTGCCTGAAGCTAGTCTTCGCCGTGCTGTGGCGGGCGAGTGAGCGCTGGCGGCGGGTGCAGTTCAGCGAGCACGAACGAAAGCAGCTGGAGCGCTACATCGAGGAGCGGCAACGGCAAAGAGCGGCGCAGAAAGAGGTTTCACCCGCTGCCACCGTGGCATGACCCAGACCGCTTTTACAGACAGTTCGGGACTTGACCTTTCGGCCGGGTGTGACCTGGCGCAATTATCCCGGTGGCGCGTCAAGGGCGAGTTTCAATCCTCACCCGGCCTTTCGGCCGGGTGTGACAGGGTGTATGTGGAGGAAGCGTATGGCGACATCCTGTTTCAATCCTCACCCGGCCTTTCGGCCGGGTGTGACTGGTGGAGCGGTACTACTTTGAGGGGCGGCCCCGGGTTTCAATCCTCACCCGGCCTTTCGGCCGGGTGTGACCCACTCCTTGAGCCCCGGGGCCGTGTCCATGGCCTCGTTTCAATCCTCACCCGGCCTTTCGGCCGGGTGTGACGATCTACGGGCGCTGTCCTACGACCCGCTGGAGTGGGTTTCAATCCTCACCCGGCCTTTCGGCCGGGTGTGACCGGCTGGAGGGGACCGTCTCGTTCGCTGCCGTCCGGTTTCAATCCTCACCCGGCCTTTCGGCCGGGTGTGACGTAAGGTGATGGCGGAAAATGCGGCCCTGGAGCTGTTTCAATCCTCACCCGGCCTTTCGGCCGGGTGTGACACGCAGATGGCCGGTTCGACGGCCCGCAAGGGCAAGTTTCAATCCTCACCCGGCCTTTCGGCCGGGTGTGACACCCGCACCTGACCGTCGGCGACCACGGCGATACGTTTCAATCCTCACCCGGCCTTTCGGCCGGGTGTGACGTGATCCACGCCGGCGACCCGATCCCAGCCGAGGAGTTTCAATCCTCACCCGGCCTTTCGGCCGGGTGTGACCTTGGCGCCGACCGTTCTCGGAGATTTGCGCGAAGTTTCAATCCTCACCCGGCCTTTCGGCCGGGTGTGACACTCCAGGCCATCGTGATGGTGAGACGGGCCTGCTCCACGTTTCAATCCTCACCCGGCCTTTCGGCCGGGTGTGACCACAGCGAGGGGTACTATTGGGGGATGCTGGCCCGGGTTTCAATGTCATCGCCGGTGTTAAACTGACCCGGGATCGCCGGGTAAGAACTGACCCACCCCCCAGCAAAGACACCTTCCGAATCCAGCCACGGAGCGGGAGGTGTCCTCGGCAACATGCTGGGAGGTGGGAAGGTGAAACGCTTATACGAGCTTCATGGCGAGGGTCGGTCCATCCGGGAGATCGCGCGAATCCTCGGCATCTCCCGGAACACGGTGCGGCGGTACTTGCGCGCCACCGAGGTGCCCAAGCCGGCACCTCGGGCGGCTCGCGGCTCGAAGCTCGACCCGTACAAAGAGTTTATCCTGCAACGGGTCGCGGAAGGTGTGGAAAACTGCGTCGTCCTTCTCCGCGAGCTGCGGACCCAGGGTTACGAGGGGGGCTACACCATCCTCAAGGAGTTCGTCCGGCCCCTGCGTCGCCCCCGATCCATCCCTGGCACGGTCCGGTTCGAGACGCAGCCAGGCCAGCAGGCGCAAGTGGATTGGGGCAGCTGTGCCTATACGCTGCCGGACGGCACGGTCCGGCGAAAGTGGGTCTTCGCGATGGTGCTCAGCTGGTCGCGGGCCCTGTACGTCGAGTTTGTCGACCGCGCCGACACCGCGACGTTCATCCGCTGCCATCTGAACGCGTTCCGGTACTTCGGCGGGGTACCGGAAACGTGCCTGTACGACCGGACCAAGCTGGTGGTGTTGGGGCTGGACGAGAACGGCGAGCCCAAGTGGAATGAACGCTTTCTGGACTTTGCCCTGCGGCTGGGTTTTGCCATCCGGCTCTGCCAGGGCTACCGCCCCCAGACCAAGGGCCGGGTGGAAAGCGGCATCAAGTACGTCAAGGGCAACTTCTGGCCCGCGGTTCGGTTCACGGATCTGGATGACCTGAACCGGCAGGCACTGGCGTGGTGTGATACCGTGGCCAACGTCCGCATCCACGGCACCACCCATGAGCGGCCCGTGGACCGGTTGGCGATCGAACGAGGGGCCTTGCGGCCGTTGCCCCCGCAGGAGCGGCTGAGGCCCTGGCTGCGCGAGCAGCGACAGGTGGGCCGGGACGGTTACGTGCAGTGGGAACGGGCGTGGTACGGCCTGCCGTGGCCCTGGCGGCCCGGCCAGCTCGTCCAGGTCCAGCCGGGCGAGGGCGTGGTCGAGCTCTGGGTCGGTGACCAGCGGGTGGCGGTGCATCCCCGGGCCCTCCGGCCGGGCCAGCGCTTCACGCACCCGCAGCAGTGGGCGGGGTTGTCCGCGAAGAGTGGCCGCCCGCGGCCGGAGCCCCGGGCGGTGCAATGGCCCACGGTGGAAGTCGAGCGACGGTCTTTGAGCACCTACGGGGCTCTGGTCGAGGCGGTGAGTCGGCGATGATCGCCCTGGAGAAGGCCCGGCAGTACCTGGAGCAGCTGGGCTTGAGCCACGCGGCGGCGGTTCTCGAAAGCCGCCTGGAGGCCGCCGCCCAGAAGCAGCTCCCCTACCCCGACTTCCTCGTGGACCTGCTGGGCCTCGAGGCGGCGGCGCGCCGGGAGCGCTACCTGCGGACACGGACACGACTGGCGCATTTGCCCTTTCACCGCACCCTGGAGCAGTTCGACTTCGGGTTCCAGCCGTCCGTCGACGAGCGCCAGATTCGCGAGCTGGCTACCCTCGCCTTCGTCGCCGACGCCGCCAATGTGATCTTCCTCGGACCACCAGGCGTGGGCAAAACCCACCTGAGTGTGGCTCTCGGGATCAAGGCGATCGAGGCCGGCTATGGGGTGTACTTCGTGCGGGCTCACGAGCTGCTCGAAGACCTGCGCCGCGCCCAAGCCGAGCACCGACTCGACCGGCGCATGCGAGTCTACCTGGCCCCCAAGGTGCTGATCATCGACGAATTCGGGGTCTGGCCCTACGACCGGGCTGCGGCGACCGCCCTGTTCGCCTTGATCTCGGCCCGTTATGAACGGGGCAGCATCATCTTGACCAGTAACAAGGGCTTTGCCGAGTGGGGCGAAGTGTTGGGTGATTCGGTGATCGCCACCGCCATCCTCGACCGGTTGCTTCACCACAGCCACGTCATCAACATCCGGGGCGAGAGCTACCGGCTTCGGGAGAAGAAGCGGGCAGGACTGTTCGGCGGGACCCCACCCCGAAGGGAGGTGATGCCACAGGACGGCTCTGCGGAGTAAGTGACCCAAAGGGGTGGGTCAGTTTCCAACCGGCGCCAAGTGGGTCACTTCTAGGTCGGCGTTGACATCAATCCTCACCCGGCCTTTCGGCCGGGTGTGACGGAACTCGAAACTGTAGAGGACCCGACCGGTCAGGGTTTCAATCCTCACCCGGCCTTTCGGCCGGGTGTGACCCCGCATTTCCGGTCCAATCCCATCCCTCCCACTAAGTTTCAATCCTCACCCAGCCTTTCGGCCGGGTGTGACGCCGCCGCTGTAGAGCCCCATGGCCGACAACGCCAGTTTCAATCCTCACCCGGCCTTTCGGCCGGGTGTGACGCCCACAGCTCTTGTCCAAAGAAGTAGCCGAGGAACGTTTCAATCCTCACCCGGCCTGGCCGTGTCCCGGCAAGTGGTGGAAAAGCGGCTCCCCCTCGGGTTCCATGGGCTTACCTCGCTGCAACAGCCAAGGCGCTTACCGAGTCACTCCCCAACGCGTCACCGCCCTTGAGCTTCGCCATCGACGCCTGGCTAAAGTACCGCCGCTGCACCAGCCACTCGTCCTGCTGCTCCTCCAGCAGCGCACCCAGCAGGCGCAGCACCGCCGCCACGTTCGGGAAGATGCCCACCACGTCGCACCGCCGCGCCAGCTCGCGGTTCAGCCGCTCCAGGACGTTCGTCGAGTGGATCCCCCGCCAGTGCTCCGGCGGGAAGTCCATGTAGGCCAAAACCTCCTCCGCGGCCTCCCGCAGCAGGCTCGCCACCTGGGGGAACCGCCGCTCCAAGTTTGCCGCCACCTGCTCCAGCTGCTGCCGAGCCGAGGCACGGTCCGGCTGGGCGAAGATGGTCCGTACCAGCGCTGCCACCATGGACTGGGCGTGCTTGGGCACCCGCGCCAGCAGGTTCCGCATGAAGTGCACCCGGCACCGCTGCCACGTGGCGCCTGCCAGCACCTCACCGATGGCTCGCTTGAGGCCCTCGTGGGCGTCCGAGATCACCAGCCGCACGCCCTTCAGCCCCCGGGCCACCAGGCGACGTAGGAAGTCCAGCCAGAACTCGTACGTCTCGGCCGCGCCCACGTCGAACCCCAGGACCTCCCGTTCCCCTGTCTCCCGCACACCCACGGCGATCACGGCCGCCATGTTCACCACCCGTCCGTCTTGCCGCACCTTCACCGCCTTGGCGTCCAGCCACACGTAGGGGTACTCGCCTTCCAGCGGCCGGTTCCGAAAGCGCTCCATGTGCTCGTCCAGCTCGGCGCAGATGCGGGAGACCTCGCTCTTGCTCAAGCCCCCGACGCCCAGCGCCTGGACCAGCTCGTCCACCTTGCGCGTGCTCACCCCGTGCACGTAGGCCTCCTGCACCACGGCCAGCAAGGCCCGCTCCGCGCGCCGCCGCGGCTTCAAGAGGCTGGGGAAGTAGCTGCCGCGGCGTAACTTCGGGATCTGCAGCTCGATGGTGCCCACGCGCGTGTCCCAGCGCCGGGGGCGGTACCCGTTTCGGTAGGTAGTGCGCGACGGGGTGCGCTCGTAGCGCTGGGCGCCGATGAGTTCGCTGACCTCGACCTCCATCAGCTGCTGGGCGAGCCAGCGCAGGCCCTCCCGCAGGGCGTCGACCTCGGGCTCGCCCTGGTACTGGCGCAGCAGTTCGAGAAGTGCCATCCTGAAGTCAGCGGTCACCGGTGGTCCGACCTCCCTTCGTGCTCGGGTTTGTCCAACCCGAAGGGAAGCCGCCGGTGACCGCTGCTGTCAACGGCCACCAGCCACGCCTAAACCCTGGCCGGAAAGTCCACCACTACCCGGGACTTTAACCCCGGCCTTTCGGCCGGGTGTGACAGGCCAAGGGTATCGTGCATTACACGGGCGACCTGTTTCAATCCTCACCCGGCCTTTCGGCCGGGTGTGACCGCATCGTGCTGCTGTACCTCTACCGCATGGCGGGTTTCAATCCTCACCCGGCCTTTCGGCCGGGTGTGACGGGCCGAGCAGGGTCTGAACGGGCCGGGCGAGGAGGTTTCAATCCTCACCTGGCCTTTCGGCCGGGTGTGACGCCCAGGCGATCCGTCAGAAGGTGCTGGAGGGCCACCTGTTTCAATCCTCACCCGGCCTTTCGGCCGGGTGTGACCCCTGAAGTTGGGGCGCAAGTTCGTGGGCATCGAGCTGTTTCAATCCTCACCCGGCCTTTCGGCCGGGTGTGACGGTCCAAAGCCGGGGCCAGGTCATGTACGGCCAGGTGTTTCAATCCTCACCCGGCCTTTCGGCCGGGTGTGACCCGCAATGGCGTGGTGCCAGACGATGTATCCCGCAAGTTTCAATCCTCACCCGGCCTTTCGGCCGGGTGTGACACGAGGGCGGGCACGTCCTCGCGGGCATGGGCGATGTTTCAATCCTCACCCGGCCTTTCGGCCGGGTGTGACCACCTCGGTCAGGGACTTAATCTGGTTGCGCCCGAAGTTTCAATCCTCACCCGGCCTTTCGGCCGGGTGTGACCCCTTCTCCTGCATGTCGTTCTCCAGCCACCTGGGTTTCAATCCTCACCCGGCCTTTCGGCCGGGTGTGACGGCCGAGTGGGAGGAGGGGTTGCGGAGGTGGCATGTTTCAATCCTCACCCGGCCTTTCGGCCGGGTGTGACCGCAACCGCCAGAAGATCAAGGTTCGCTGGTCGGAGTTTCAATCCTCACCCGGCCTTTCGGCCGGGTGTGACGCGCCAGCTGCCGCCGGCTCTGCTCCAGGCTGTAGTTTCAATCCTCACCCGGCCTTTCGGCCGGGTGTGACTCCACCGGCTTGGGTCGAGCGGTTGCCCGTCGTTGTTTCAATCCTCACCCGGCCTTTCGGCCGGGTGTGACTCGCCAAGACGATCCGGGAGCGGGTGCCGGCCGGGTTTCAATCCTCACCCGGCCTTTCGGCCGGGTGTGACTCACGCGACCTGCGCTATTCCAACCCCCGCAGGATGTTTCAATCCTCACCCGGCCTTTCGGCCGGGTGTGACTTCTCCCCCCGGAAGACCCAATAGCCTTCGCGCATGTTTCAATCCTCACCCGGCCTTTCGGCCGGGTGTGACACGGCTGGGCGGTGTTCGAACCTCACGTAGTATGCGTTTCAATCCTCACCCGGCCTTTCGGCCGGGTGTGACACACGTGGGAGGCCTACATTGCGAAGTACGACCAAGCGTTTCAATCCTCACCCGGCCTTTCGGCCGGGTGTGACTCCACCTTTCTTGCCAGCCGTCGCGCCCGCCGCAGGTTTCAATCCTCACCCGGCCTTTCGGCCGGGTGTGACTCGATCACGTCCGCGATGGGCAGCTTGTAGCTGCCGTTTCAATCCTCACCCGGCCTTTCGGCCGGGTGTGACGTGATCGTCAAGGGCGCCTTCGCCAAGACCATTCGCGTTTCAATCCTCACCCGGCCTTTCGGCCGGGTGTGACCTGCCGGAGCGGGTGACTTGTTCCGGCGGTCATTGGTTTCAATCCTCACCCGGCCTTTCGGCCGGGTGTGACGCATGCTTGGGATGCTCACTGAAGCGGTCATCCACGCGTTTCAATCCTCACCCGGCCTTTCGGCCGGGTGTGACCTGGCTGGACGTCATCCGGCGGCTGCGCGATGAGGTTTCAATCCTCACCCGGCCTTTCGGCCGGGTGTGACCACAAGGGCGGGCACGTCCTCGCGGGCGTGGGCGATGTTTCAATCCTCACCCGGCCTTTCGGCCGGGTGTGACGCTCGCGGCTTCCGGCGGGATGTCGATCCCATCGCGTTTCAATCCTCACCCGGCCTTTCGGCCGGGTGTGACCCGCACGTCCGAACGAATGATCTCAAAGCCGATGGAGTTTCAATCCTCACCCGGCCTTTCGGCCGGGTGTGACCGATCAGCGAGGCGATCTTACCCCACAGCCATAACTTGTTTCAATCCTCACCCGGCCTTTCGGCCGGGTGTGACGCTCGCAGACGGCGGGCCGAATGTCGCGAATCGCGTTTCAATCCTCACCCGGCCTTTCGGCCGGGTGTGACCACCTGACCCGGGTGTCGGTGCAGCTGCACGAGGTGGTGTTTCAATCCTCACCCGGCCTTTCGGCCGGGTGTGACCCCACTTCTCGCGCATCTCCTCCACCCACTGCCGCGTTTCAATCCTCACCCGGCCTTTCGGCCGGGTGTGACTCGACAGTCGTGCCGGGTTGATTCTGCGCCGGCGCGGGCGTTTCAATCCTCACCCGGCCTTTCGGCCGGGTGTGACATTACTCGCCCCCGTAATGGCCTTGATGCGGTTCGCGTTTCAATCCTCACCCGGCCTTTCGGCCGGGTGTGACTGGCGTCGGAGACGGGGACCAATGCAAGCCTGCTCCGGTTTCAATCCTCACCCGGCCTTTCGGCCGGGTGTGACTCGCTACTGGCTGGCGCACATCGATGGGGCGCTGGAGTTTCAATCCTCACCCGGCCTTTCGGCCGGGTGTGACCCGACGGTGCCGATGCCACCGAAGCCCGTCCGGCTCAGTTTCAATCCTCACCCGGCCTTTCGGCCGGGTGTGACTGTATGACTCGCCGTTCGTCCCGGGCCTGCCGAGCGAGGTTTCAATCCTCACCCGGCCTTTCGGCCGGGTGTGACCCGGCCACCCTGAGCAAGTACGAGCGGGGCGTGCTGGTTTCAATCCTCACCCGGCCTTTCGGCCGGGTGTGACTGCGCGCGCGTGCGCGCGTACGCGTCTACGCTCAAGTTTCAATCCTCACCCGGCCTTTCGGCCGGGTGTGACTCTTCGACGATGCGCGCCGGGTTTGGCATCACGCGTTTCAATCCTCACCCGGCCTTTCGGCCGGGTGTGACGACATCGCCGCCGCGTGGCAGGTGGTGGAGGAGATGTTTCAATCCTCACCCGGCCTTTCGGCCGGGTGTGACGCTATGACACGGCGGCGCTCCAGATCGTCGTGCGGGGTTTCAATCCTCACCCGGCCTTTCGGCCGGGTGTGACGCGCACCGGCGACGACAGCAGGAACACGCCCAGGGGGTTTCAATCCTCACCCGGCCTTTCGGCCGGGTGTGACCACGACGGCCCGGGCGTACACGCTCCAGAACCTGCAGTTTCAATCCTCACCCGGCCTTTCGGCCGGGTGTGACGAGCAGGTGCCGGGCTGCCCGGCGCTTCTGCTCGGTTTCAATCCTCACCCGGCCTTTCGGCCGGGTGTGACGCAGCGGCCTGATTCCCATCGCGGCAGTTCACGCTGTGGTTTCAATCCTCACCCGGCCTTTCGGCCGGGTGTGACGGGCAATGTTGATGCGGGCCGTGCTGTTCGCCAGGTTTCAATCCTCACCCGGCCTTTCGGCCGGGTGTGACGCGGCGCGTACTCGCCGCTCTCGATCTCCCGCCGGGTGTTTCAATCCTCACCCGGCCTTTCGGCCGGGTGTGACGGCACAGGGGCTTCTGGCCGCCGCGGCCGCGATGGCGGTTTCAATCCTCACCCGGCCTTTCGGCCGGGTGTGACTTGACCTCGTCCACGGTCATGTAGAGGGCCTTGCGTTTCAATCCTCACCCGGCCTTTCGGCCGGGTGTGACCCGCTCGCAGACGGCGGGCCGAATGTCGCGAATCGCGTTTCAATCCTCACCCGGCCTTTCGGCCGGGTGTGACGCCCGACATTCGGCCCGTCGCGTACCAGCAGCGGTTGTTTCAATCCTCACCCGGCCTTTCGGCCGGGTGTGACGGCCCATGCGTCGTCATCGCGGGGGCGGGGTCCGGGTTTCAATCCTCACCCGGCCTTTCGGCCGGGTGTGACTGTTACCCCGGACGCCCTCGTACTTGGCCTCGATGCGTTTCAATCCTCACCCGGCCTTTCGGCCGGGTGTGACAAAGGGCCGACGATACCCACCCTACGTGCGGCGCGGTTTCAATCCTCACCCGGCCTTTCGGCCGGGTGTGACGACCACCCCCTTCCACGGTCGCTGTGCGGGGGGCGGTTTCAATCCTCACCCGGCCTTTCGGCCGGGTGTGACGTGTTGGTTGCGGGATCGTACTCTTCGTTGGTGGAGTTTCAATCCTCACCCGGCCTTTCGGCCGGGTGTGACCAGCGGCTCGTTCGTTGGGCCCAACAAGACGCCAAGTTTCAATCCTCACCCGGCCTTTCGGCCGGGTGTGACGCACCGGCCCTTTGACCGATGCCCCCGGCACGGCAGGGTTTCAATCCTCACCCGGCCTTTCGGCCGGGTGTGACCTCTTCGTCGGTAAGTTTGATGCGATCGTCGAACTCGTTTCAATCCTCACCCGGCCTTTCGGCCGGGTGTGACTCCACCGCCGTGGCTCACCGTGGCTGGGCGTGGCTGTTTCAATCCTCACCCGGCCTTTCGGCCGGGTGTGACGTCGGTGCGGTTTCTGGACAAGCCTAGGGCGGTGGAGTTTCAATCCTCACCCGGCCTTTCGGCCGGGTGTGACGGCGTGGCCTATGAGTATCGCGTCGTGGCCATCGGTGTTTCAATCCTCACCCGGCCTTTCGGCCGGGTGTGACATTGAGCTTGTGGGCAAGGTGGCCGAATGGGTCAGGTTTCAATCCTCACCCGGCCTTTCGGCCGGGTGTGACCGGACGATCCCGACGCGGACACGTTCGAGAGACTGAAGTTTCAATCCTCACCCGGCCTTTCGGCCGGGTGTGACTCGAGCGTTGCATGTCAGACGAAACAATGGTGGCTGTTTCAATCCTCACCCGGCCTTTCGGCCGGGTGTGACGCCCCCGGCTGAGGGTGACGTGTACATGGTGGACGAGTTTCAATCCTCACCCGGCCTTTCGGCCGGGTGTGACGACCTGCCCCGTAGGGTACAGCGAGCCGGTGATGAGGTGTTTCAATCCTCACCCGGCCTTTCGGCCGGGTGTGACCGGCAGGAGACGGCGGCACGCCAACCGCAAGACGATGTTTCAATCCTCACCCGGCCTTTCGGCCGGGTGTGACCCCTAATTTGGCCACAGAGCGGCGTTTCCCAAAGTGTTTCAATCCTCACCCGGCCTTTCGGCCGGGTGTGACGCCGAAAGCGCGGCCGTGTCCCGGCAAGTGGTGGAAAAGCGGCTCCCCCTCGGGTTCCATGGGCTTACCTCGCTGCAACAGCCAAGGCGCTCACCGAGTCACTCCCCAACGCGTCACCGCCCTTGAGCTTCGCCATCGACGCCTGGCTAAAGTACCGCCGCTGCACCAGCCACTCGTCCTGCTGCTCCTCCAGCAGCGCACCCAGCAGGCGCAGCACCGCCGCCACGTTCGGGAAGATGCCCACCACGTCGCACCGCCGCGCCAGCTCGCGGTTCAGCCGCTCCAGGACGTTCGTCGAGTGGATCCCCCGCCAGTGCTCCGGCGGGAAGTCCATGTAGGCCAAAACCTCCTCCGCGGCCTCCCGCAGCAGGCTCGCCACCTGGGGGAACCGCCGCTCCAAGTTTGCCGCCACCTGCTCCAGCTGCTGCCGAGCCGAGGCACGGTCCGGCTGGGCGAAGATGGTCCGTACCAGCGCTGCCACCATGGACTGGGCGTGCTTGGGCACCCGCGCCAGCAGGTTCCGCATGAAGTGCACCCGGCACCGCTGCCACGTGGCGCCTGCCAGCACCTCACCGATGGCTCGCTTGAGGCCCTCGTGGGCGTCCGAGATCACCAGCCGCACGCCCTTCAGCCCCCGGGCCACCAGGCGACGTAGGAAGTCCAGCCAGAACTCGTACGTCTCGGCCGCGCCCACGTCGAACCCCAGGACCTCCCGTTCCCCTGTCTCCCGCACACCCACGGCGATCACGGCCGCCATGTTCACCACCCGTCCGTCTTGCCGCACCTTCACCGCCTTGGCGTCCAGCCACACGTAGGGGTACTCGCCTTCCAGCGGCCGGTTCCGAAAGCGCTCCATGTGCTCGTCCAGCTCGGCGCAGATGCGGGAGACCTCGCTCTTGCTCAAGCCCCCGACGCCCAGCGCCTGGACCAGCTCGTCCACCTTGCGCGTGCTCACCCCGTGCACGTAGGCCTCCTGCACCACGGCCAGCAAGGCCCGCTCCGCGCGCCGCCGCGGCTTCAAGAGGCTGGGGAAGTAGCTGCCGCGGCGTAACTTCGGGATCTGCAGCTCGATGGTGCCCACGCGCGTGTCCCAGCGCCGGGGGCGGTACCCGTTTCGGTAGGTAGTGCGCGACGGGGTGCGCTCGTAGCGCTGGGCGCCGATGAGTTCGCTGACCTCGACCTCCATCAGCTGCTGGGCGAGCCAGCGCAGGCCCTCCCGCAGGGCGTCGACCTCGGGCTCGCCCTGGTACTGGCGCAGCAGTTCGAGAAGTGCCATCCTGAAGTCAGCGGTCACCGGTGGTCCGACCTCCCTTCGTGCTCGGGTTCGTCCAACCCGAAGGGAAGCCGCCGGTGACCGCTGCTGTCAACGGCCACCAGCCACGCCTAAACCCTGGCCGGAAAGTCCACCACTACCCGGGACTTTAACGAAAGCGCTGCCGAGCCCGCCGACGAAGAGTGCGTTTCAATCCTCACCCGGCCTTTCGGCCGGGTGTGACGCGACATTGGTGCCGTTATGCCGACCACGGTCCTGTTTCAATCCTCACCCGGCCTTTCGGCCGGGTGTGACCGGCTTGGCGCAAGGCGCGGGGTGAGGCCTCGTGAGGTTTCAATCCTCACCCGGCCTTTCGGCCGGGTGTGACTCCTGGACACCGACAGCAACGGGGACGGGATTGCGTTTCAATCCTCACCCGGCCTTTCGGCCGGGTGTGACGCGCCGTATAGCGTGCAATCCTCGGTAGTGTCCGTGTTTCAATCCTCACCCGGCCTTTCGGCCGGGTGTGACGGTAATAGTCGTCGCGCAACTTTCGTTCTAACTCCCGTTTCAATCCTCACCCGGCCTTTCGGCCGGGTGTGACTGTACCATCACGGAGGGGGTGTGGGTATGAGCCAGTTTCAATCCTCACCCGGCCTTTCGGCCGGGTGTGACGCGGCTTCCGCGACGGCCTGCGCCCGGTGCTCTCGGTTTCAATCCTCACCCGGCCTTTCGGCCGGGTGTGACCGGCGGAGAGAGCTCACGATCCTGGGGGTGGTGGTGTTTCAATCCTCACCCGGCCTTTCGGCCGGGTGTGACCTCCCGCCGGTCCCGGATCACGGCCAGCCGCAGGTTTCAATCCTCACCCGGCCTTTCGGCCGGGTGTGACGCCGCGCTATGCGACGTGCTCGCAAGCGTCCACCGGTTTCAATCCTCACCCGGCCTTTCGGCCGGGTGTGACCTACAACACCAAGGCCATTCTTGTGGATGCCAACGGGTTTCAATCCTCACCCGGCCTTTCGGCCGGGTGTGACGGCAAGGCCCAGGTGACACATACAGGGTTCGGCAAGTTTCAATCCTCACCCGGCCTTTCGGCCGGGTGTGACGCCCGTGGCCGAGGACGGCTCGGAACCCGGCGACGAGAGTTTCAATCCTCACCCGGCCTTTCGGCCGGGTGTGACGGCGCGGGGGGAAAAGGCCCATCGCGCTTGAACTCCTCGACCCAATTGCGCGAACCCCGTCTGAAATCTCTGTATCGGAAGCGCCCATCCTCAACCATCGCGTCACAAACCCTTGTTTCATAAGGCTTTTCGCGCCCCGCGAACCTCCCGGGGTTTCCGTGATCACTGGGGGTTCGCGCACCCCATCATGGCCACGGTGACCAGACTCTGTTTGCCCCGGGGATCTCCGCATGGCTATACAATGAGCGGATCCTCGAAATCGATGTAGCGGTCGATTCCGTGAACCCTTACGAGGCGGTTCCGATCCCCCGGTAGAATGTAAATGCGCAGGCTGTCCTTCTTCCCATCGATGATCTTCACCAGCCTTGCCTCGAGTTCTTCCAACTGGGCCTGTGTTACGCGACATTCAAAGAGGGATTTCTGGACCCTTTGCCCAAAGCCGGTACAAACGCGGGCCACACGTCGCAACCGCCGTTGTCCCTCTTTCGTTTCTGTGTTCACGTCATATGCAACCAGTATGTCCACGACATCCTTCACCTCTAGGGTCCTTACCGAATGCTGTACGGAACGTACTTCGGGGTGTCGCCGCGCAGGAACCGCGCCAGCAAGCGTGCCTGGACATAGGGGACGAGCCCGATGGGTATGCGCTGTTCTAGAAGTGGATGGGTGACTTCCTCCTGTTTGCGTCGCTGATACGCATCCAAGAATACTCGCCTGGCGTCATCCTTGAGGACGACAGCACCACCCGGCCGAACGTCGAAGTCCCCCGGCTGAACCTGACGACGGTTGACCAGACTCAGAACCAAGCGATCGGCGAGCACACTTCGGAACTCTTCCGCAAGATCAAGTGCGAGTGACGGACGGCCCGGCCGGAGGGCATGCAGATAGCCAACCTGGGGATCTAGTCCCGCACCCTCGCAGGCCGCGACACAGTCACTGACGAGCAACGCGTAGGCAAAGGAGAGGAGTGCATTGATCGGGTCGCGGGGTGGACGCCGGCTGCGCGCCGTCCAGACGAAATCGCCACGAATCAGGTGTCCGAGTGCAGTGAAGTAGATATGCGCACCACGCCCCTCCACACCCCGCACCCCATCCAGTGACGATGCCCGTTGGACTTCGTTAACAAGGACTTGCAGGTTGTCCGCCGCCTCCTCGATCGCTGGTACAGAGCCCTGAAGGTCACGCAGCCCCCGAAGCAGGACCTGACGTGAATTTTTAAGTTTGCCCGATACGATACACCGGGCAAGATGCAAGGTGCGGCCAGGATCGCTCAACACCTCGTGCTGCGCGCGGCGCAATAGTACGTTGCCCGACGTTGGGCCCTGGAGGCGGCCCACGAATCGTCCCGATGCCGAAAACCACACGATAAACCGGCCATCTTCCGCAAATCGTTGAATGAGATAAGGACTCACCAAGACATTGCCAAACACCACTACGCCCCCAAGATGGTGCAAGGGCACCTGCAGCCTGACCTCTTCTTCAACCTCCACCCGGACCGTATCCTGATAAAGGTGGATATACGCACCTTGGGTTTGGACGTAGAGCGTGTTGAGGATCACGTGGGTCACATGGACTCGCTCCCATAATCCCCGGCGATAGAGCGACGTATAGCAAATGGAAGGCACACATCCAAGAGTGAGCAGTGGCGGCAACGGCGGTCTGCGGCCGGTGCCGGAAGCCGCTGCTGCCGCAACAGTAGTCGAACCTGCTGCGTCACCCGCTCCACCTCCTCGCGCAGGGACGGGGTGAACGCGATTTCTCGTCGTCTCCTGCCGCCATGGTAGTACAGGGCGCCACGGGGTACGGGTCGTCCAAACATCTCCTCCAAGCAGATGGCTTGAGCGCAAAGTTGCACCTCGTCGGCCCGGCGAGCCAATCGGGGACCCGATTTGTACTCAACCGGAAACGGCGTGCCGTCGGGGAGAAACTCGACGACGTCAGCCTGCCCGATCAGGCCAAGCCTCTCCGACCAGATCGGCAAGGCCCGCTCCACCCGCACTCCCTCGCGAACCATCGTCCCGGGTGTATCGGCACGCTCGTGCACACGCCGACCACGCAGTGTGAAGACATTCTCCCCCCAGGCGCGCTCGACGTGGATCAGGGCACACTGCCGGGGGCAGTACACGTAGTGCTGTAGGGCGCTGACAGGCACTGGCTCGTCATCCGAGACGGTTCCTGAATGCACCCGCTTCTCCCCTCTCACTGGGCAGAAGAGGCTGGGGGCGCCACTCCGGTGAGCCGAGGTTGCGCCCCCAGCCTGGGAATGCCTACGGCTCCACCAACACGCTCAGAGTGACCCCCGGGGGCAGGTCGTCGCGTTGGATGACCACCGCATAATCGTGGTACCCTCGGGGCACCGACACCCCGTCACGCCGCCTGACCGTCACAAGGTCAAATAGCTTGTGTGCCGGCGCATTTCCCTTGGGGTTGTCATGGGTGAAGACGATCAGGCCGCGGACATGCATCTCCCCACGGGCCGCCGAGCGGTCGAACTCGAACAGGTTCTGCAGCGCCTCCCACAGTACCTCGAGATCCTCCTGGCTCACACCCGTCTGCGTGGCAAGATACGGGTTGAAATATCCATGGGCTCTATACAGGCCGTATGGAATGATGGGCTTCCGGCCCATCTCCGTTGTAGTGGTAAGTGCTCGGCCTGCTTTGGCACTCCTCGTTTCCCTAGCTTCCCTACGCTGCTCGCTCGTGATAGCTTGCCGTGTAATCGCAAGATCCAGCGGCAATACAGGGTCGATCGACCGAGCGAAGGTGATCTGGACGGGTCCACGTACCTGCCCTGCATTCAATGTACCCGTGGATAGCACCGCACCAAACATGCGGATATCGTAATATCGGTGACAAAGCTCCTTGCGAACCTTTTCGTTCTCCGTCTTGCTCTCCACGACACCGACGGCTTTTCCAGCATCTTGAATAAGCATATTAAGTGGGGTCCTGCTTTGGATAAATATATCGAACCCGGATTGCGCCTCTCTGTCATTGGACAGGCGCGTCAACTGCAGGTAGTCCCTTATTTTTCGCTTTAGCGCGACATCTGTGACCAGTCCGTGCATGGTCTCTGGGTCGACCCGGGGCATGTTGCCGGCGTCGGGATCACCATTGGGATTGCTGTTCTTTGCATCAAACAACAAGACGAATTCGTGCCGCTTCGTCGGGTCGGTGTACACCATGGTCACTCCGTACCCCCTTCGTCCCTGTTCCTGCGGCGCTCGGCCCTGAAGGCCGCGCGTTGGTGGTAGAAGCCCAACCCGAACTCCGCCTGTTCCGCAAGGCTCAATGTGCGCGGGAAGCCACCCGCTTCGTCGAGGCAGGACATCACCTCTTCCACCAGTTGGTTGAGCTCCTTGCCTGTTTCCGGCAAGTGTGCGGTCGTTGCCAATCGGATCAGCCCCCCAAAGGTCGCCGCTGGAGCCGTAGAGGCCGCTCCATAGAACCGTTCAACCAGCGTGCGGTTCAGATTGAAGTTGGCAGCCCGGAGCTGGGCCTCTTCGAGAATGGCCAGGAGCCGGCCGCACAGGTAGGCCGCGCTTCTGAAGGTGGTATCGAGCGTGCTCATCCGCTCGACCTCCTCCTTTCCATGCCACAGGCTGAGTTTGACCGCGCTCGCCGCCGCGTGCAAGCGCCAGGCGTCACCCGGATCCTGCAGAATGCGGGGGTTGCGCAGGACGGCGACGCCCAGCGCCAACAGGACCGTGGGGGGCCGTGCCCCGGTGAAGGCCGTACGCAACAGACCGCGCCCCACGTTCGGGTTGTCCGTGCCCAAGCCGCCGATGAGGCTGCCGATGGACAGGGGTCGGGGCGGGTCACCGAAGGGCGAGACAATGCGGACAGCCTCCAGAAAGCGGCGCAGGTGTTCCTTGAACGCTACCAGAGAAACCTGGATCCATTCGCGAAGAGCGACGCGCCCCACGTTAGGGGAGACGACGCCGAGGTAAAACGCATAGTCATCGAGCCGGAGCGCAGCGTCCGATGGCTTCCAGGGCTGCCTGAGGAGCTCCAGGAGCTGGGACGGCGTCGCCTCCGGAGCCGGCTGCCGGGCACGGCTGGCCTCCAGTACCGCACCCCAATCGACCGCTGTCAGGTCCCCGAGGTCCAGCACGCGGTCGCCGACCTCGACGGGCGCGGGTGCCTTGACCCAGAAGACCGCCACCTGGTTGCCCAGGCCCTCGCCTTGCTGCGCGTCCCGGGTGAGCGTCCGGTGGTGCTGTTCGGAGGCGACAAGGTGGTTGAAGGCCCGGGCCGCAGTGTCGCCACATCGGAAGCATACACCCAAGTGCGCCCGCTTGAACGTGTCGCCACCGGCGTAGAACGAAGTGAATGCGTCCGCGTTGAGCGAGTGCAGGGGTTTCGGCCTTTGCCCCGGCAGCTTGACTCCCAGGGGGATCCTGCCTACCAGCGGCTGCACCTCACCGCAGACGGCGCATTGACCGGATATGCGAGACCGTCTGCCGACATCGCCCGGATCGGTCCGTCGCTCAAGCTCGACCACCCAAAAGGCCACTGCCTCCCGGTGTTCGAACAGGTGCGTCCCGGCCAGGGGGCCGGTCTCGGGGACGAACGACACCCAGTCCTTGGCGAGGATCTCCGGGTAACGCGGATCCTGACGAACGAGGCCGTTATCCAACGCCCGGCATAGCCACTCAAGCGTTTCCCGCAACGCCGGGTCCTGTAGGCCGTCCCAGGCACGGAACGCGTCCACCAACTTACGGAAGGCAGTATGCTTATCCCGGACGTGCTTATCCTCACCACCACCCTTCTGCTTGCTCACGCCCAACGCATAGGCCGCCTCGTCGACCAGCAAGTGCGCCTGGATACCGGACGTTCGGCCTGCGTATGGACGTGGTAGGTAGAGTTCAGCTGCTTCCAGATACACGCGGTCTGGCCAGAGATGGACAATCCATTTGACCGGTTCGCTGTAGTCTCCATAGAACCCCGTCGGCGGGAGAGCGCCCTGTTCCTCCAACTGCTTGCCTAACACGACCAGTTCCCTAAACATGGCCTTCCTCCAACCGGTAGAGTTCTAGGTACTTCTCATGCGGGACGTCCAGCCAACCCGCCTTCACCTGCGCGTCGAAGAATAAGGCCTGGGCATACCCCTTGACCGGCTCCGGGCGACCGGGACGCTTGAACGCAAGTTCCGGCCGGGTTGGATCCTCGATGAAAGCGATGTCGAACAGCATGGGACCAACGACTAGGTCGAACGGGGCCGGTGCTGCCTTGTCAACGGGGCCAAAGTGGGCGGCGAACTCTCGCGTCCCCAGGTAGGGCGTGTGGTGGTACTGCCCGCGCTCGACCCGCCTGTTGAACTGCTCCACGTACTTCGTCACCGAGTCCGATGCATGCGGGCGCAATCGTACGTCGGCCTCGATGAGGTACTCGACATCCTTCAACAGCATGGTAGTGCGCTGCTGGCGGCGATCTTCAACATAATAAGGCTTTGTCCCCTGACGGCTGCCCAGCTCGTTGCGGAGGATGACCATGGTTGTCCCCGGTTTCACGATACCGATGCGCCGAATCTCGTACCTGAATTCCGGCTTCCAAAAGATCGCCTCGAGCAGACCCCGCGCGGCACTAGGGGTCATGACGGGGTAACTCACGCGCTCGACCTTGAACTCGGGCCGCGTGAAGCAGGCGTACTCGCCCCACACGCGTACCCTTACCGTGCTGGTGAAACCCAACCGGCATCCCCTCCTACACGATCAGGTCCGCAGGATCGGCGTAACCCTCCACCACGCCGAGACGTTCATCGTAGGCGCCCTTCCAGAGGTACAGGCCATCGGCGACCCTCTCGAGCCACTCGCCCCTGGTCGCCACCTCATACGCAAACAGGTTAACGATATATGGTTGCAGACGACGCCAAGTGACGTAACCGGGCCGCGCCAAGAACTCCTCGAGCTGCGCTGCGGCATCCATGTAAGGGACGACGACGGGCACGGTATCGCTCTCGATCAAACGGTAGCGCTGCGCGACCTCCGGGTAGTTCAGCGCTTGCCGATACTCCTGGATCCGCTTCTTGTCGAGATCGACGTCCGCGAACAGGCGCCGGAAGTACTCGCGATATAGGTCGGGATCGTGTAGCCGGCTCACGGGATACTGCCGGAGCAGCAACCGAGCCTTCTCGAGACCCGCCTTATAAGGTCCCGAAGGTGTCCTGCCTCCTGAGGGCTCGAACACGATCACCCGGCCCGGCCCCGAAGGCAGGCGGCCCTCGCGATTACACCGCCCCGCGGCCTGCACGATCCGATCGAGCGGTCCGACGGCTCGATAGACCACGGGGAAATCGAGATCTACACCCGCCTCGACGACCTGCGTGCTGACCAGCCTGACGGGCTCCCCCTCCGAGAGTCGCCGCTTGACCTCGTCGAGGATCCTCCGCCGGTGGGCTCCGCAAAGCAACGTCGACAGATGAAACACGTGGGGCACGTCTTTCAATGCGGACAGCAGGGCGAAGGCGTCCCGCCGGCTGTTGAGCACAACCAGAACCTGACGCAGGCGCTCGATCTCACCGGTAAGCTCGTCCCATGTCATGGCGTCAGGACGCCACTCGTACTCCACCCGCCTCAACAACGCGAAATGCCTTGGGAAGTCAGGGACGATCTCCGTCGCCCGGGCCAGGTGCGGGTGCTCGGAACCGCATACGGCTTCCAGCGCGGGTTGGGTGGCGGTGCTCAGCACCACAGTCGAACCGAAGCCCCCCTCCTCCACGGGCGTCGCCAACAATTCCAGCACATCGAGGGTCGGGTGCAGTAGCTCGGGGGGCAACGCCTGCACCTCATCGAGGAGAATGACCGCTCGGCTCAGGCGATGAATCTTGCGTACCTTGGAGGGTTTGTTGGAAAGGAGACTCTCCAGCAATTGAACGGTCGTGGTGACGACGATGGGTGCGTCCCAGTTCTCGGTCGCCAACCGCTGCAGCAGTTGCGCTTCGCCTTGGCCTTCGTCCCCCTCCGGCACCTCCAAGGCCGAGTGGTGCTCGACCACTGCCTCGTCACCGAGGATCTCTCGATACACTCGCGCCGTCTGATCGATGATGCTCGTATACGGGATGGCCACGATCACCCGTCGCAGGCCGTGGGCCAGCGCGTGCCGGAGGGCAAACGCAAGGCCACTGCGCGTCTTGCCACCACCCGTGGGTACTGTCAACCGATACACCCCCGGCGGACCCGATGCCGCCCGCACACAGGCTTCGTAAACCTCCCGGCGGACCCGATTCACCACCGTTGAATCGTCAAGGATCTCTCGCTGGGCGGCCTCGAGCCGCTGCCACAGCACGTCGAGGGAAGGGCCGCGACCGCGTAACCTGGCCTGCTCCGGCGCAAAGTGCCGTTCGGTATCCAAGTAGTCCGCGTCCACCAGAGCCGAGAAAACCATGCGGATGACGAACTCCCGTTGCGTCGGGCTCGCGAAGGCCCGCACCCGGAGCGTGGGCAACCGAACGCCAGCCGCAACAAGACGGTTCTGAGCCTCGACCACCTCATGTCCCCGCTCCTGCCAGAACGCGTTGAGCTTGGTAGCCGCGACACCCGCGTCCTCCAGACCGGCGTGATGACCGAGAATGGGGAGTGCGAGCTCCTTCCAAACGTCCGTGCCGCGGACGCGGGCTAGACCATAGAGCAGGCAGGCTCCCCAGACGGCATGGGGCACGGGCGAAGCAGGCCTCCCCGCCTGGGCGTCTCGGAGATACCGTTGGAACTCGGGGTTGAACTTGCCGAGATCATGTAGCAACCCGACGAGGTACGCCAGATCGCCCATTCCGAAGGCATCGGCAAAGGAACGAGCCATCTCTGCGACGGCCACCAGATGCTCCACCAGCGGATGCCAGCGACCCGAAGGGCCAGGGGAATGGGCATAAAAATCCCTCGTCTCCCCCATCGACCACCACCCCCCAACCGGCACCCCGCGGCTCGCTGTGAGTCGGGCATCTGGCCAGGGCTATTGAACCTGCACCCGGGTCACCGCGATGACCCCATCGCCCCGCTCATCACTCCGTGATGTCCACCGCCGTCTCACGTGCGATCCCACTCCAACCGTAGCCCGGGCACCCTGTCAGAGGACGTCATCGTGCCCCCGCGACCGCTGGCGCCGAACCGCCACCGACCCGGGACGGGTGCCGCCGCGATCGAGACCCGACAGGCGGCGAAGCAACCACCGCGCCCGATCCGTCACCGACCCTCGCCCAGGCGCTGCCCGCCCTCGGGCTCGGGGTGCGCGCGACCGTCTCCGGGGACCCGGTACTCCGCCAGCATCGCCTCGGCTTCGGCGGCGATGGCCTCCCGCAGCGAGGGCGGCGCGAGCACCTGGGCGCTCGCGCCGAACTGGAGCAGCCAGCGCATGATCTCGTCGGTCCCCAGGACGCGGAAGGAGAGGACCAGCGACCCGTCCGGCTCGTCCCGGGACTCCTGGCTGGGATGCCAGATGCGGCCCCGCATGTAGCGGGCCTGCTCGGGTCGGAACCGCACCACCACCTGCTGCCGCTCGGCGCCCCGCTGCAGCCGCCATGCCTCGCCGAAGTACGTCTCGGGGGAGAAGCGGTCGGGGGTCGGGGGAGGGAAGGTCTCCTCGAGGACCTCGAGCTCGCGGATGCGGTCCACCGCAAAGGTCCGGACGGCGCGCCGCCACCGGCAGTAGCCCGCCACGTACCACGCCCCGTCGTAGTAGCGCAGGTGGTAGGGCTCGACCAGGCGCACCGTCTCCTGGTCGCGGGAGGCGGTGTAGTAGCGCAGTCGGACCACGCGGCGGGCCCCGATGGCCTCCCGCAGGCGGTTCAGGCGCCGGCCGACCGCGCGGGGATCCCCGCGGGCGGGCTCGAAGAAGAAGGACACCTGGCTCGTCAGGGAGGCCAGATCGACGGTCACCTGCTCGGGCAGGAGGTGGGGAAGCTTCTCGAGGAGGGCCTGAAACGGCTCCTCGAGCCCGTGGGCGCGCACCGACTCCAGCGCTTGCAGCCCCAGCACCAAGGCCAACGCCTCGCCGGCGCCGAGGCGCATGTCCCGCGCGGCGAAGGCCGGCGTCCACTCGGGATCGGTCAGGTAGAACCCCTTCCGCCGCCGGTCGAACTCCAGGGGCGCGCAGAAGTCGTCGCGCAGCAGCTCCAGGTCGCGGTGGATGGTCCGGGCGCTCACCTCCAGGTCGCGGGAGAGGGTGTGGGCGTTGGGATAACGCCCCTGCTTCACCTCACGGACGATGTACATCAACCGGAACAGCCGGGACCGCTGCATGGTCCCTCGATCCCCCCGATCCCAGGACTCCCCATCGGGATTCGGAAGTTCCAAGGGATGGGGGCGTTTTCCTGCCGAACTCGGCTTCGATCGCCCGTCTCACTGCCCGGGGGCGAACATCAGGCGATAGAGGGCCCGCGCGTAGATGCGGGTGCACCGCATCAGGTCGTCGATGCTCCAGTGCTCGTCGGGCTCGTGGGCCAGCTCGCGCTGGCCGGGGAACAGCGGGCCGAAGGCGACGCCGTTGCGCAGCACGCGGGCGTAGGTGCCCCCGCCGATGGCCAGGGGGCGGGCGTCGCGGTCGCCCGTCTCGTCGCGGTACACGGCCAGCAGCTGCTGCACGATCTCGCTGTGCTCCGGCACGTGGTGGGGCGGCATGTCCTCGCGGGATTCCACCCGCCACCCGCTGTCGGCCAGGGTGGCCGTGAGCCGCTGGAGCAGCTGGGCCGCGGAGGCGGTGACGGGGTAGCGAACGTTGCAGTCGGCGTAGATCACCGCCCCGCCGCCCCTCGCCCGGGACGACGCGCCCTCGGCCGCCGACGCCTCGGACCCGGGCGCGGGGGACGAGCCGGCCGCCGCCCGATCGTCCGCGCCCACCAGGCGCACGATCCCCAGGTTGACGGTCAGCGGTCCCGAGACGGCGTCGGTGACGGCGATGCCGAATCCGGAGCCGTCGGTCCGGGCACCGGCCTCCGCCAGGAATCCGAGGTCGGACGAACGCGGCAGCGCCGGCCCCAGCACCCGCACCAACGCCCCCAGCAGCCCGGCCACGGCGTTGATGCCCTTCTCCGGGTGCATCGCATGGGCCGCCGCCCCGCGCGCCTCGACCACCAGGCGATCGTCGGCGACCCGCGCCTCGATCCGGGCGCGCCCCGGTCCGCCGCCATCCTGCAGGCGGCGGGCCAGCTCTTCCAGGGAAGGCGCCCCGGGGCCTGCGACGACCAGCTCGGCCACGGCGTGTTCGGGGACCACGTTCACCCGCGTTCCGCCCTCGAGCCGGACCAGCCGGGCCCTCCACCGGGGCCGCGGGGCCGCCCCGGCCCCCGGCCCATCGGCCGCTCCCTCCGCCTCCCGGCCCGCACGCGGGATGCCGCCACGCCCGCTCTCACCGCCGGCGCCGCTGTCCGTGGCGCCCTCGGCGGCAGGGACGCCGGGGGCTACCCTGGCCGGGGCTCCCGCCGACGCAGCGCGACCGGAGGCGGCCTCCTCCAGGGCACCAGCCGCCCCGTCGGCCGGTTCGTCCAGGGAATCCGCGCCCCCGCCGGGCAGCTCCAAGCTCAGCCGGAAGGTCCAGATGCCCTTCTCCGCGTGGACCAGGGGGAACATGGCGTCGGGGCTGAAGCCCAGGGCGGGCTGGGACTCGCGGGCGAAGTAGTACTTGACGCACTCGAAGCCCGACTCCTCGTTGCCGCCGACCACCAGGCGAGCGCGCCGCGCCGGGCGGCGCCCGGCGGCCAGGGCCAGGTCGGCCACGGCCTTCATGGCGTACAGGGCGGCCACGGTCGGCCCCTTGTCGTCCACCGCGCCGCGGGCGTAGATCTTGCCGTCGTGGATCTCCGCCGCATAGGGCGGGTGGGTCCAGCCGCTCCCCTCCGGCACCACGTCCACGTGGGCGAGGATGGCGATCCACTCGTCCCCCTCGCCGATCTCGGCGTCGATGGCGTAGCCGTCCACGTTGCGGGTGCGGAAGCCCAGGGCCTCCGCCCGGCGGCGGACCCACTCCAGGGCCTCCGCCACGCCGGGCCCGAAAGGCTGACCCGGGGCCGGTTCGTCCTGCACGCTGCGGATGCGGCAGAGGGCCTGGACGGCCGCCACCATCTCCTGGCGATGGTCCTGGAGCCACCGGTCGAGCTGGGCCACGAAGCGCGCCTCATCGGCGTCGCGGCCGGCCCCGCCGCCTGGACCGGCGCCGCCTTGGTCCGCGGCGGCGCCTTGCCGGGTGCTGCCCCCGCCCCCGGCATCCTCGCCGGCCCTGTTGCGATGGTCCTTGGCACGGGTGTCGCCTTCGCCTGCCACCGTCGCACTCCCCTTCGCCGAAGCCGGGTCGTGGGACCCACGGTCGCCGGGACCGCATCCCGGGCGGTCGGAGGCCGGGGCCTCAGACCCCGTTCCGGGCCCGCGGCACCCGCTGCCCCGCGCGGCCCGTCCCCCGCCGCTACCCCGCGTGCCAGAGCACGCGACCGAGGAAGTCCCGCGCCCGCGGGTGGCCCGGGTCCCGGAAGAACCAGTCGGGCGGGGCGTCCACCAGGATGCGCCCCTCGTCCATGAACACGATGCGATCGGCCACCTCGCGGGCGAAGCCCATCTCGTGAGTGACCACCACCATGGTATACCCCTGCCGGGCCACGTCGAGCATCACGTTGAGCACCTCGCCGGTCAGCTCGGGGTCCAGGGCCGAGGTGGGCTCGTCGAACAGGATCACCTTGGGCCGCATGGCCAGCGCCCGGGCGATGGCCACCCGCTGCTGCTGCCCGCCCGAGAGCCTGGAGGGCCGGTGATGCATGCGATCGGCCAGACCGACCCGGGCGAGCATCTCCCGGGCGATGCGCTCCGCCTCGGCCCGCGGCATCCGCCGCACGGTGACCAGCCCCTCCATGACGTTCTCCAGCGCCGTCATGTGGGGGAAGAGGTTGTACTGCTGGAAGACCATGCCGATCTCCTGGCGCTTGCGGTTGAGCTCGGCGGCGGACTCCTCCACCCAGCGGTTGCCCTGGCGACGCCGGCCGATGGGCTGGCCGTCCACCAGGATCTCCCCCTCCTGCACCGGCTCCAGGTAGTTGATGGTGCGCAGGAGGGTGGACTTGCCGCTGCCGCTGGGGCCCGCGATCACCACCACCTCGCCGCGGCGGATGGTCAGGTTGATGTCCTTGAGCACGTGCAGGTCGCCGAACCACTTGTTCACGCCGCGGAACTCGATCATGGGCGTCTCACTCATAGTCCTTCAGCTTCCTTTCCAGCCACGCGCCCAGGGTGGTGAACAGCGTCGTCATCACCAGGTAGTAGAAGGCGGCGTAGCCGAAGAACCACATGCCCCGGGCGGTGGCGTTGGCCAGCTGGCGGGAATAGAGCATCAGCTCCTCCATGCTGATGATGGACACCAGCGACGAGTCCTTGAGCAGCGTGACGAACTCGTTGACCATGGGCGGGATCATCCGCCGGTAGGCCTGGGGCAGGATGACCCGGCGCATGGCCTGGCCGTAGCTCATGCCCAGGGAGCGGGCCGCCTCCATCTGCCCCTTGGGGATGGATTCGATGCCCGCCCGGATGATCTCCGCCAGGTACGCCCCGGAGTTGATGGTCAGGGCCAGCACCGCCGCCGGGAAGGGGTCCAGCACCACGTCGTACTGGGTCAGGCCGAAGTAGATGATGTAGATCTGCACCAAGAGCGGCGTCCCGCGGATGACCCAGGTGTAGAACGACCCCGCGCGGCGCAGGATCCCGACGCGCGAGAGCTTCATCAGGGCGACGACCAGCCCGACCACCAAGCCCAGCACGATGGCCACCGCCGTGAGCTGGAGGGTGGTCAGGGCGCCCTGGACGTAGATGGGCGTGACCCGCTGGATCGCGCCCCAGAAGCCGAGATCCACCAGTCCCTCTTGCGGCATCGTGCCCCCGTCCTTCCCCGGCGCCCGAAACCGCACGCCGGCGCCGCGGAATGCGCGCGCCGGCGTGGGAACGGGGCCTCGTCCCACTGGTCCAGCCGCCGCCTCGGCTGGGCTCGCGGGCCGGCCTGGGCCCGGATCACTGGCCCCCGAACCACTTGGCGTAGATCCGGTCGTAGGTGCCGTCCTGCTTCAACTCGTCCAGGGCCTGCTGGATGGCCTGGACCAGCTCGTCCTCGCCCTTGGGCACGGCGATGCCGACGGGTGCGGTCTCGAAGGGAACCCCCACGTACTCGTACTTGTCGCCCTCGATGTTGGCGTAGTACCGGGCCACCGGCTCGTCCAGGATGGTCGCGTCGGCCCGGCCCGCCGCCACCTCCTGGAGGGCGTCGGGGAAGTTCTGGAAGGTCTTGACCGTGGCGCCCTCGATGCCCCGGGCGACCTGTTCGTTGGTGGTGCCGATCTGGACGGCGATAACCTTGCCCTTCAGGTCATCCAGCGACTGGATGCCATCGGGGTTGCCCTTGGGGACCACGATCATCTGCCCCATCTCCAGGTACTGGACGAAGTCGGCGCTCTTCTGGCGCTCCAAGGTGATGTTCATGGAGCTCATCACCGCGTCGAAGCGCCGCGCCTCGAGTCCGCCCAGCAGGCCCTCCCACTCCGCCACCTCGACCCGGTACTCCACGCCCAGCTTCTCGGCGATGGCCTTCCCCAGGTCGATGTCGAACCCGATCAGCTCGCTGGGGTTCTCCGGGTTGGGGAACTCCATGGGCGGGTAGGCGCCGTCGGTGGCGAAGACCATGTACCCCCGGGCCTTGATCTCGTCGAGCAGCGACGCCTCGCCGTCCCCGCCGGCGGCATCGCCGGCGTCGCTGCCGGCGCCGTCGCCGCCCCCCGTGCCGGCCGCCGGCTGCCCGGCCCCGCCGCAGCCGGCCGCGATCAGCAGGACGGCCAGCAGGGCCAGCGCCACCCAGCCGCGACGGCCAAGTCCCTTCCTACGCCACGCTGTCAACACGTTCTCCCACCTTTCTCAGTCGAAACGCATAAAAATGCAGCTAACATGTTTGAAAATAAGAATTCGCGTTTGAAAATAAGAATTCGCGGTTCGTCCGTCAACTCCTTGAGGGAGCCCCTGCCCGGAGGGAGCATCGCGCTGCCACCCCCAGAGGGAACGCCGCCCGCCCGGCCGAATAACACCGCGACCCGACCCGGCGGCTCCGTTCGCCTCCGGGGCGCATGCCGGGCCGGAGCCCGCCGTTCCGAGGAGGCATGTCCGTTGCAGGTGGAGATCGTGGTGGTCGGCGCAGGCATCGTCGGGCTCGAGGTGGCCTGGCACCTCCGCGAGGCGGGCATTCGGCGCCTGGCGGTGATCGACCGCGGTGCCGCGGGGCGCGGCGCCACCGCCCACGGCGCCGGCCTGCTCTCCCACTTCACGTGGAACCCGCTGGACGCCCGCCTGGTGCGGCGGAGCGCCGAACTGTACGCCAGCCAGCAGGCGGAGCTGGGCGGGTCCTTCTTCCGCGTCACGGGATCGTACGTGGTGGTCGGGGCGCCGACGGACCCGGGGGCTGCCGCAGCCTCGGCCGACGGGGACGGGGAGGGCGCCCGGGTCGGCCCCCGAGATCCCGGCCAGGGCGGCGACGCCGCCCGACAAGCCGCCGGCGGCGGCCTGCCCCCGACGGGGGCCGTCGGCGATGCCCCCCAGGGCCGCACCGCCCCCGCGACGGAGGAGGTGATCCGGCGCCTCACCAGCCGCGTCGCCATGCTCCGCGCGGTCGGGGTCGCCGTGGAGGCGGTGGACCCGGCCGCGGGGATCGCCGCCGTGCCCGCGTGGAACTGGGACGACATCGCGGCTGCCTGGTTCCTCCCCCACGACGGCGCGTTGCTCCCGGGCGATGGGGCGCAGCTCCTCGCCCGCCGGCTGCGACAGCGGGAGGTCAAGGTCCTGGAGGGCAGCCCGGTGCGGGAGCTCGCCACCGGGCGCGGGCCCGGCGGCCCGGCGGTGGCCGGCGTCCGCACCGCCGAGGGGCCGGTGGCCGCCGACGTGGTGGTGGTCGCCGCGGGCGTCTGGACGCGATCGCTGCTGCGGACGGCGGGCCTGGACGCCCCCATCAAGCCCTACCGCACCCAGCTCTCCCTCTGGGCGCTGCCGGAGGGGATCGATCCCGACGACGTCCCGCCGCTGCACGACGTGACGGGGGCGTACTACTGGTTGCCCCGCCAGGGCCTGCTGGCGGTGGGCGACGGCACCGGGCTGGTGGAGGAAGACCCCGACGCCTTCCGCCGCGACCCCGACCCGGAGTTCCTCGAGGCCAGCCGCCGGCGGCTCGAACACCGGATGCCCGCGGCCCGCGGCGCGGAGGCGGTGGGCGGCTGGGCCCACCTCTGCGACGCCACCCCGGATCGGCGGCCGCTCCTCGGTCCCTACGGGGGCATCGCCGGCTTGCACCTGGCGGTGGGGTTCAACGGGTTCGGCGTCATGCGGGCGCCGGCCGTGGGCGAGCTGGTGGCCGCGTTTGTCCTGGGGGAGGAACCGGCGCTGGGCGGCGAGCCCGTCGCCGGCATCAAGTCGCTGCGGGCGGACCGGTTCGACGGCTTCGTGGACTTCCCCATCGGCCAGGGATTCAATACGGTGGACGCGGACTGACGCGCCAGACGGTGGACGCGGAACCGAGACCAGCGCAGCGGCCGGGGCGCGCTCCCCGGCCGCGTTCCCCGATCCCGCCGCCAGCACCGCGGAACACCCGGGCAGCCCCGCCGCCATCCGTCGGTGCCGCACCGAGCCAGGCCTCCCCGGCCCGGCACCGGGGGCCACCCGGGCCACCCCGTTGCCATGGACCCGGGACGGACCCCCGCGTGCTGCGGCGCCTCGGCGGAGACGGGCCAGCGTGTCGCGGTGGCGGCCGGCGACGGGCGCGGCACGCCCCTCGCCGGCCGCCGCGCCCCTGGGGGCCGTCGGGGCGGTCCGGCGCGGCTCAAGGGGACCGGCGGGACGGTGCGTGCGGCCCGCGGCGCTGGCGGCCGAACAGCACGCGGCGCGGTACTTCGCCAACGCGTCGCCCGTGGGCCGGCGGGTTCAAGGCGGCCCTGGATTCCGCCGCCTCCACGAGCTGCCTCACCCGCTCGAGGCCCACCGGGACCGGCGGGCGCAGGGCCGCGCCGGTGGACCGGCCTCATGGCGGTGCCCAACCGTGGCGCCAGGAGACGGGCACGAGGCGGTGAGAGGGGCACCGGACGGTGGAAATGGGCGCGGAACGGTGGAAATGGACACGGGACGGTGAGACGGACACGAGACGGTGAGACGGGGACGAGGCGGTGAAACGGGCGCGGGGCGGCGCCCGCCGGCTCCGGCGGCCCGGGGGACTGCAGCGACCCCGGGGGAACCACCGCGAGGCGGTGGGCAGAGGACGCGGCGCACCGGCAGGAACCCGGCCCACCGATCGGTAAGCATTGAAGCGATCCGCGTCCCCGGCAGCACGCCGAGGGCCGCGAACGATGGGGCGGGCGGCCGGCGCTCCGCCGGCCGCCCGCCCCGCAGGACAGCGTCGGCGGCAACCGATCCGCCCTTGCCCGACCCTGGCCTGCGGCGCCCGCGGCGCCCACGGCGGCGCACCCGGCGAGGCACACCCCGCGGGCCGCCGCGCTTCCCCGTGGGGGCCACGGCTTCCCGACGGGGGAGAGGGCTTCCCCACGGGAGCTAGCACTCCTCGACCGGAGGCCAGGGCCTCCCCAGGGGGCCCCTCGCCCCCACCGGGAGGTCGGTACCCCGCACGGTCGGGCAGGGTGTCGGACGCGGTGCCGGCCCAGGGGGGACCACGGCGTGAACCAGTCAGGCCCGGCGTCGGCCGCATCGGCCACCGCCCGGCAGGAAGGCGCGATCGACCTGTCGTGGTGCCGGGCGGAGTTCCCGGCCCTGCAGCGCACCGTCGGCGGTCAACCGGCGGCCTTCCTCGACGGGCCCGGCGGGACCCAGGTCCCGCAGGCCGTGATCGAGGCCATGGCCACGTACCTGGTCGAGAGGAACGCCAACACCCACGGCGCGTTCCCGACCAGCCGCGCCACCGACGAGACCATCGCCGCGGCGCGCGCGGCGATGGCCGACTTCCTGGGGGCGACGCCCGCCGAGGTCGCCTTCGGGCCCAACATGACCACCCTGAACTTCAACCTGGCGCGGGCCATCGGTCGCACCCTGCGACCCGGCGACGAGATCGTGGTGACGGAGCTCGACCACGACGCCAACGTCAGCCCGTGGCTGGTCCTCCAGGAGCTGGGGGCGGTGATCCGCTGGCTGCCCGTGGACCCGGCGACGTGCACGCTGGACCTGGATCGCCTGGGCGACCTCCTGGGGAGGCGGACGCGGGTGGTGGCCATCGGCTGGGCGTCCAACGCCGTCGGCACCGTCAACGACGTGGCCCGGGCGGTGCGCATGGCCCACGAGGCGGGCGCCCTGGCGGTGGTCGACGCGGTGCACTACGCCCCCCACGGCCCCATCGACGTCCGCGCCATCGGCTGCGACTTCCTGCTGTGTTCCGCCTACAAGTTCTTCGGTCCCCACGTCGGGGTGCTCTACGGCCGGCGGGCGGCCTTCGAGGCCCTGGAGACCTACCGCGTGCGACCCCAGTCCGCGGCCGCCCCGGAGAAGATCGAGACCGGCACCCTCAACCACGAGGGGCTGGCGGGGCTGACGGCGGCCGTCGACTTCCTCGCCCGCCTGGGGC
Organism: Thermaerobacter sp. FW80; assembly: GCF_004634385.1. Taxonomy (NCBI): domain Bacteria; kingdom Bacillati; phylum Bacillota; class Clostridia; order Eubacteriales; family Clostridiales Family XVII. Incertae Sedis; genus Thermaerobacter; species Thermaerobacter sp. FW80. Next base: position 2,750,800 of record NZ_CP037895.1, read on the forward strand.
AGCGCTACCTCGACGCGTTCCGCGACGCGGTGGGCGGGGCCACCGGCCGGCGGGCCGCGATCCTCGCCGCCATGCACGCCATCGAGGCGTACGAGGCGCCGCTGGCCGAGCGGCTGCGCCGGGGCCTGGCGACCCTGCCCGGCGTCAAGGTCTACGGGGCGCCGGAGGGCCATCCCCGCACGCCGACGGTCTCCTTCACCGTCGCCGGTCGCCACCCGGCGGAGGTGGCGCGGTTCCTCGCCGAGCGCGGCCTGTTCGTCTGGGACGGCGACTTCTACGCGGTGACGCTGATCGAGCGGCTGGGGCTCAAGGCGTCGGGCGGCCTGGTGCGCGTGGGCCTGGCGCCGTACAACACCGCCGCGGAGATCGAGCGGCTGCTGGAGGCCGTGGAAGCGCTGGGCCGAGGAGGATCCGGATGAGCGGGCGCGACGATCGCGGCGCGGGCTCGGGCGACCGCGGTCCAGCGGGCCCGGAGGACCTGGGCGGCCTTGGCGCCGGGAAGCGCCGCCCGCCCGGCGGACCGGTCCGCCGGCGGCGCCGGCTGCGGCGGTACCGGTTCGTCCCCGTGGACTTCGACACCTTCACGGCGTGGGCGGACCGCATCGTCCGCCGCCTGCCCCCGCGCCTCCTCGAGGAGCTGGAGGGCGGGGTGCAGATCGACCCCGCGGCGCGGCGCAATCCCCAGGATCCGCCGGGCGTCTACCTGCTGGGCGAGTACATCACCGAGCCGTACCTGGGCCGCTTCATCCGCATCTACTACGGGTCCTTCGAGCGGGTGCTGGTGGACGAACCGGCCGAGGTCTGGTTCGACGAACTGGAAGAGACCATCCTCCACGAGCTGCAGCACCACATCGAGGCCCTGGCCGGGGTGGACTGGCTGGGGCTCGAGGACCTGCGCCAGCTCCAGCAGCTGTGGGAGGACGCCCGGCGTGGCGCGCGGGAGGCGGGCGATGGCCCCGCCGCGGCGAACGGCGACGAGGGCGGCGATGGCGGCGTTGGCGGCAGGGATGGACGCGGCGCGGGGCACAGCGGTGGCGGCGGGGACGACGTCGGGGAGGACGGCGGCGGGGGCGGCCGCCGATGAGCCGACCGCCGCGATGCGGTCGCCGGCCCGTGGTCCGGCGTGGAGCCGTCGACGGCGCGACGGCTCCGCAACGGAGTCGACGGCGCGATGAACGACCCGTGCGCCGACGGGCGCGAGGCGACGCCACGGAGGCGGAGGGGGAGGAGCGGGCGGTGAAGGGCCGTCGAGGACCGCTGGTGGGCATCCGCGTGCTCGACCTCTCGCGGGTGCTGAGCGGACCGTACTGCACGATGATGCTGGCCGACTTCGGCGCCGACGTGATCAAGGTCGAGCGGCCCGAGACGGGCGACGACACCCGGGGCTGGGGGCCGCCCTTCATCAACGGCGAGGCGGCCTACTTCCTCGCCGTCAACCGCAACAAGCGCAGCGTGGTGGTCGACCTGAAGGCACCCGAGGGCCGGGACCTGATCCGGCGCATGGCGCGGCAGTGCGACGTGGTGGTGGAGAACTTCCGCCCGGGCACCGCCGCCCGGCTGGGCATCGGCCCCGACGACCTGCTGCGCGAGAACCCGCGGCTGATCTATGCGTCGATCTCCGGATTCGGCCAGGACGGCCCCTACAGCGACAAGCCGGGCTACGACGCCATCGCCCAGGCCATGGGCGGCATCATGCACGTCACCGGCGAGCCCGACCGGCCGCCGGTGCGGGCCGGCGTGGCCATCGCCGACATCGGCGCCGGGATGTGGGCCGCCTTCGGCATCCTGGCCGCCCTGTGGGAGCGGGAGCGCTCCGGCCGCGGCCAGGTGGTGGACGTCTCCCTGCTGGAAGGCCAGATCGCCTGGCTGACCTACGTCGCCGGCAACTACTTCGCCACCGGCCAGGTCCCGCGCCGCTACGGCTCGGCCCACCCCAACCTGGTGCCGTACCAGGCCTTCGAGACGGCCGACGGCCACCTGATCGTGGCGGTGGGCAACGACAGCCTCTGGCGGCGCTTCTGCGAGGCGGCGGAACGGCCCGACCTGGCCGCCGACCCGCGCTACGCCACCAACGCCGGGCGCGTGGAGCACCGGGAGGAGCTCCTGCCGGAGCTCGAGGCCCTGATGCGCAGCCGGACCACCGCCGAGTGGCTCGAGCGCTTGGACCGGGCCGGGGTGCCGGCGGGTCCCATCCTCAGCATTGCCGACCTGGCCCGCGATCCCCACGTCCAGCACCGGCAGATGATCGTGTCCCTGGAGCACTCGCGGGCCGGGGTCATCCGGGTGACGGGCATCCCGGTCAAGCTCTCGACCACCCCGGGCGCCATCTACGCACCCCCGCCCCTGCTCGGCCAGCACACCGACCAGGTGCTGGAGGAACTCGGCCTGCCGGCCGAGGAGCGCCGGCGGCTGCGGGAGGCGGGGGTCATCGCCTGAAGCCGCCGGCGAACAGGAGGTGAACCCCAGGTGAGTCACCCGGTGACCGGTCAATCCTCCATCGTCGAGACCCTGGACGCCTTGTCCGAGGTGGTCGACGCCGCGCCCACGGCCATCGTGCGGCGGGGCCGCGAGTACGCCACCGACGGGCGGGTCCTCGACGTGTCCTGGGGGCCGGGGCTCCAGTTGAGCGGCCGGGTGATCGGCAACGCCAGCGAGCCGTATCGCGTCCAGATCTGGTGGGACACGGCGGTGGAGGAGTGGCACACCGCCTGCTCCTGCCCGTACGACGACACGCCGTGCAAGCACGCCGTCGCCGTCGTCTTGCACTTCCTCGGCACCTGGCACCAGTTGCGGGAGACGGCCTCCCCGCCCGACCCGACGGAGGGACCGGTCCATCGCCTGGTACCGGCCGCGGAAGCTCCCCCGGTAGCAGGCGGGCCCAGGGATCCCGCAGGCCGGCAGGTGCCCGGCGCCGGCTGGCGAGAACACCTGGAACGGTGGACCCGCACGCCCGTCCCCGGCTCCAACGGCCGTATCCCGCCGCCCCAGCCGGGCACGGATCAGGTGGTGGTCCGCCTCTACTTCTACCCCGACGGCCTGCGCCTGGCCATTCATCGCGCCCGCTGGGGCAAACAGGGCCTCGGCAAGGAGCGACCCCTTCATTTCGATCCCTTCTCGCCGTGGGCCCCGTCCCCGGCCGGGCCGCTGCACCGGTTGCTCTTCCGCCTGGTGGAGCACCCGGCCCCCCGCCCCGGCCGCCCCGGCGCCAAAGGCTACGACCCCCTTTACGAGCTGCCGCCGGGCCTGGTCGACCTGGGTCTCGAGCTCCTCGGCCGGCTCCCTTTCGTGTTCGCCGGCGACGGCTGGGAGCCGCTGCGCATCGAGCACGAGCCGTACCGGGTCGAACTGGTGGCGGAGCCGGCCAGGGAAGGCCGCGACCTCACCCTCACCACCCGCTGGTTCACCGCCACCGGCCGGCCTTGGACGCCGCCGGCAGGGAGCATCGGCATCCCCGGCGAGCGCTACCTCTGGGTGCAGTGGGGACCCGTCTTGCGCCCCGTGCTGCCCGCCGGCGACGTGGCGTTGCACCTGGCGGTGGGCGCCCGGCCCCTGACGATCCCGGCCGCCGAGGTGGCCGAGTTCGTGGGCCGTTACCTGCCGCGGCTGCAGCAGCGGGCCCGGGTGCGGCTGCCGGGCACCCTGGAGGAGCGCATCCGCGACGGCACGCCGCGGCCCGTGGTGCTGCTCTCCGAGTTTGAGGGAGCCCTGGTGGTCGAGCTGGCCTTCGCCTACGGGGCAGGGGGCACCACCGTCCGCGTCCAGGCGGAGGAAGCGGCCTTGGTGGAAGCGGAGCCGGACGCTCCCTCCGGCGACGGGGCGACGCCCATGTGGTACCGCCGCCGGCGGGACCTGGAGCAGGCGGCCTGGGACGAGTTCGCCGCCGTCATGGCCGCCGCCGGCGCCCGGCCGGAAGCCGACGGCCGCTGTCTCCTCTTCGCCGACAGCGCCTTGGACTTCCTGACCGAGACCCTCCCCCGGCTGGCAGCGCGGTGGGAGGTCCGGGGCCAGGAGCGCCTGGTCCGCTTCCGGGTCAGCCACAGCCCCCTTTGCTCCCGGGTTCAGGTCCGCACGGGCATCGACTGGCTCGACCTCGACGTCTTGCTGGAGGCACCCGAGGGAACCGCGGGGATGGACGCCCTCCTGGAGGCTCTGGCCCGAGGCTCCCGCTACGTCCGCTTGGATTCGGGGGTCATGGCCCGGCTGCCCGCCGCCTGGCGGGACCGGCTGGGCGTGCTGGCCGAGCACGCGCCCCGCCGGCGGAGGAACCGGCGCGCGGCGGCCGGCGACGGGGCGGGTTCGTCCGGACAGGGACCCCTGCGGCTGAGCCGCTGGGCCTTCGGCGTGGCCGCCCAGGTCCTCGAAGGGGCCGACCGGGTGGAAGCCGACGAGGGCTTTCGCCGGTTGAGCCGGCTGCTCGACGGCTTCCGGGGCATCCCCGAGGTACCGCTGCCGCAAACCCTCCAGGCGCAGCTGCGTCCCTACCAGATCCGGGGCTACCACTGGCTCGCCTTCCTCCGGGACCACGGCCTGCACGGCGTCCTGGCCGACGACATGGGCCTCGGCAAGACGGTGCAGGTGCTGGCCCTGCTTCTGGCCGAGAAAGAAGCCGGCCGGGCGACGGCGCCCAGCCTGGCGGTGGTGCCCACATCCCTGGTCTTCAACTGGGTCGACGAGGCCCGCCGGTTTGCGCCGTCCCTGCGGGTGCTGCCGCTGACGGGACCGCGGCGGGCCCCCCTCTTCCGGCAGGCCGACGAGTACGACCTTCTGCTCACCACCTACCCCCTGGTCTGGCGCGACGCCGAACACCTGGTGGGCCGCGAGTACCACTACCTCATCCTGGACGAGGCCCAGCACGTCAAGAACCCCGACACCCAGACCTGGCGGGCCCTGCGGGAACTCCGGGCCCGGCACCGGCTGGCCCTGACGGGCACGCCCGTCGAGAACCATGTGCTTGACCTCTGGGCGCTGTTCGAAATCCTGATGCCCGGCTACCTGGGCCCGCGGGATGCCTTCCTCCGCCGCTACGCCGGCGCGGAGGTCGAACCCGCCTCGGCGGTCCCGGCGGGACGGGTTGAACCCGGTGACGAGCCGGCCGACCCGCGGGTGACGGAGCTGCGGCGCCGGGTGTTCCCCTTCATCCTGCGGCGCCTCAAGGGCGAGGTGGCCCGCGACCTGCCGCCCCGCACGGAGGTGGTGCAATACTGCGAGATGCTCCCCAGCCAGCGGCGGCTCTATCGGGAGCTTCTCTCGGCCTACCGCTCCCGGGTCCTGGGCGAGGTGGAGCGGGTGGGGATCGCCCGCAGCCGGATGGCGATCCTGGAGGCCTTGTTACGCCTCCGCCAGGCTTGCTGTCACCCGGCGCTGCTGGATCTGCCGGCCTATCGCAAGGCCGGCTCGGCCAAGCTCGAGGCCTTCCGCGAGCTGGTCGAGCAAATAGTGGGCGGCGGCGCCCAAGTGCTGGTCTTCAGCCAGTTCACCGGCATGCTGGACATCCTGGAGCGGGAGCTGGACCAGCTGCACATCCCCTGGGAACGCCTGGACGGCCGTACCCGCAACCGCCGGGCCCGGGTGGAGCGCTTCCAAGCGGGCGGGGCGCCGGTCTTCCTCATCAGCCTCAAGGCCGGCGGCACGGGCCTGAACCTGACCGCCGCCTCGTACGTCATCCACTTCGATCCCTGGTGGAACCCGGCGGTGGAGGAACAGGCCACCGGCCGCGCCCACCGCATCGGCCAGGACCGGCCGGTGTTCAGCTACAAGCTAATCACCCGGGGTACGGTGGAGGAGAAGATCCTGCAACTCCAGGCCCGCAAGCAGGCCCTGGCGGGGGCGCTGCTGGCCGGCGATGGCAAGCTGGGCAAGGACCTGACCCGCGAGGACCTGGAGTTCCTGCTGGCGCCGGATTGATTTCCGGCCCGCCGTAGGGCATGGTGGACCCGGACGAACCGGCCTCGCCCCGAGCCCGCCGGTCTGAACGCGGACACGCCGCCGGGGACGCGAACGCACCGGCGCGATGGAGGCGGGACGGCCCAGACCGATGGACCGCCACGGAGGGCAAGCGGCCCATGCGCAGGAACAAGCCAGCCAACCGAGGAGCGGACCCGCGAGCGGAACCGGCGGAACCGGCAGCCGCAACCCCTCGCCCCGGCGAGATGGAGGCTGGGGCGGCCGCAACCCCGGCCAGGACCGGTGACGGCGCGGCGCCCGGCCCGATGCCGGCCGCCCGCCGCCGGCGGCGCGTCGCCCTGGCCGTCGCCCTGGTCCTGGCCCTTGCTTTCCTCGCGGGCGTCCGGTCGATGGAGCACATCCTGGCCTCGGCCCCGGCTCCGGGCAGGCCGGCGCCGGACTTCACCCTGCCCCAGCTGGACGGCCCGCCGGTGCGCCTGGCGAATCTGCAGGGACGGGTGGTGGTCCTCAACTTCTGGGCGTCGTGGTGCCTGCCCTGCCGGGAGGAGACGCCGGCCCTGCAGGCGTTCTACCAGCGTTACGGCGACCGGGTGGCCTTCTACGCCATCAACGTGGCCGAGCCGGTGGACACGGTCCGCGCCTTCCTGGCCGAGTTCGGCGCCACCTACCCCGTGCTGCTGGATCGGGACAAGACGGTCTTCCGCCGGTACCGGGTCACCGGCTACCCGGAGACCTTCTGGATCGACCCCCAGGGGATCCTGCGGATCCACTGGCACGGCCCCATGACCCTGGCCGACATGGAGCGGCTCTACCGGGAGACGGTGGCCGCGTCGCAAGGGGCGGCGCCTCACCCGCCGAAGAGCACGTCCAGAATGGTCGAGAGGGTGCCGCGCTTGCCGGCCAGGGCGCGGGGGTCGTAGACCTCGGTGTAACCGCAGTTCTGGCACGACACAAAAAGATAGTGGTTGTGCTGGATGTCGAAAATCTTGCTGAGACCCGCTCCCGTCATGGCCACTTCCTTGACCCGGGCCCCATCGTGCCCGCACTTGCTGCACTTGAAGCGCTGCGCGATGGCGCTGGCGATGTCCACCCCGGATCGTCCCTCCTGCCGGCGCGGGTACCCGGACACCGTGGGGACGGGGTCCGGCCGGCCGCTCCCTCTCCCGCGAGTCGCCCGGCTATCCTGCGGCAGGCGGATGGCGGCGCGGTGCCGGGCCAGCGGCGCCTATCGGCGCATCGACGGCCGGGCTCCTCACCTGCACCGGATGGTCGCGGGAGTCCTGGATGACGACATTCGCCTCACGCTTTCAGTATCCTGGTCCGGTCTTCTGGGCATCTCCGCCGGGGGGGCCGGATGCCGCCGGGACCTGTTCCCGACTGCCGGGGACGAGCCTGGCGGCACCTGTCCGCCATCACGATCCCGCGAGCTCACTGCCGGAAGTCCGTTGTAAGTCGCGGGTCTGAATCAAACCGGCCGCGGCGCCGGCCGCCCGAACCCGGGAGCACCCGCGGCCCTGCGGAGCGGAACGAACGCCGGGACGAACCCGGCGTAGCGGGCCTCCCGGAACCGGGCGGCCGGACGAACGCAGGCCCTCCCGTACCGAGGAAGCCGTGAGGCCCTGCCGTGAGGCGCTGGTGTGAAGCCGTAAGGCCCTCGTGGGAAGCCGTGAGGGCTCCTGGACGGCCGCCGGTCACCGCCGGCCACGGCCGGGCCGGGCACGCGCCGGCCGTTACGCCACCTCGTAGCCGGCGTCCTCCACGGCCTCCCGGACGCGGGCGTCGTCCAGATCACCCTCGTACGTCACCGTCACCCGGCCCGTCGCCAGGTCGACCTCCACGTCCTTGACCCCCGCCACGCCGGAAATGGCCTTCTTGACGGCCATCTTGCAGTGGTCGCAGGACATGCCCCGCACCTGGTAGACTCGCGTCGCCATGGGACCCATCCCTCCTGCCTGGCCGGCGGAGCGCTTTCCTTCAACCAACCCCAAGCGCGCCCGCCTTGGGCCATTTTGCCGAAGATACCCACAGGGGGTATCCTTCCCCCATCCTAGGCGCTTCCAGCGGGTGCTGTCAAACTCCGCCGGGCGGGGTCCCCGTTGACACCTTTATACCCCATGGGGGTATCATGGGGGAGAACCGGACTTCGCCTGCGGGAGAGACCGTAAGGAACCGTAGAGGAGGCGCGTCCCGTGAACACCGAGCCCGCCAAGTGCCACGACCCCGGGTCGCGGCGCATGACGCCCCACGCCGACCGCAAGAAGCTGCTCGACCGCCTGCGCCGCATCGAGGGACAGGTGCGCGGGCTGCAGCGCATGGTCGAGGAGGAACGGTACTGTGTGGACGTGCTGGTCCAGGTGGCGGCGGTACGGGCAGCCCTGGACGCCGTGGCCCTGCAGCTGCTCGAACAGCACACCCACCATTGCGTCCAGGACGCCGTACGCAGCGGCGATGGCGACGCGGCCATCGACGAGGTCCTGGCCGTGGTGCGGCGCCTCTTGAGGACCACCTGACCTGCCAGGCGTCCCGAGGTAGCGTACGCGCCACGGGCATGCACGCTGACTCCGCTGCCGGAACCCATCCCGGACGGGGCCGGCCGGGTTTCGCGCCCGCAGAGACCCGGATGCCGCCCCGGCCGGACTGCCGGGCAAGGAGGCATCGCTGATGACGGAAACCCGCGTCCTCGACCGGCCCTCGTCGCCGGAGGCCGGCACCAGGCCGCCGGCCGCCCCGGCCGAGATCACCCTGCCCATCGAGGGCATGACCTGTGCCGCCTGTGCAACCCGCATCGAGCGCGGCCTGAAGAAGATGGAAGGCGTGGACGACGCGGCGGTCAACCTGGCCCTGGGACGCGCGCGGGTCCGGTTCGACCCCCACCGGGTGAGTTTGACCGACATGGCCGGGCGGGTGCGGGATCTGGGGTATGACGTCCCCCTGGAGAGCATCCAGCTGGCCGTCACCGGGATGACCTGCGCCGCCTGCGTCAACCGGGTCGAACGGGCCCTGCGCCGGGTCCCCGGCGTGGTCGACGCCGCCGTCAACCTGGCCACGGGCACGGCCACCGTACGGCTCATCCCCGGGGCGGCGGCGGCCGGCGACCTGACCGCCGCCGTCCAGGCGGCCGGCTACGAAGCCCAGCCCGTAGGAGAAACCCGCGACGAGGCCGAGGCGGCCCGCCAGCGGGAGATCCGCGGCTGGTGGAACCGGTTCCTGCTGGGCGCGGTGCTGTCCCTGCCCCTGGTGCTGGCCATGGCGGCCCACCTCTTCGGCTGGCACGGGCCGGCCGCCGCCGTCCTGCAGAACGGCTGGCTCCAGCTGGTCCTGGCCACGCCCGTGCAGTTCTACGTGGGCTGGGTCTTCTACCGCGACAGCTACTTCAACCTGAAGAACCGCAACGCCAACATGTCGGTGCTGGTCGCCCTGGGCACCACGGCGGCCTACCTGTACAGCGTGGTGGCCCTGCTCTGGCCGGGCCTCGGCACCACGGGCCTTTACTTCGAGACCAGCGCCGTCCTCATCACCCTGGTGGCGCTGGGCAAGTACCTGGAGGCCGTCGCCAAGGGACGCACGTCGGCCGCCATCAAAAAGCTCCTGGGCCTGCAGGCCCGCACGGCCCGGGTGATCCGGGACGGGCGCGAGATGGACGTCCCGGTGGAAGACGTGGCCGTGGGCGACGTGGTGGTGGTCCGGCCCGGCGAGAAGATCCCCGTGGACGGGGTGGTGCTGGAGGGCCGCTCGGCGGTGGACGAGTCGATGCTCACCGGCGAGAGCCTGCCCGTGGAGAAGGGCCCGGGCGATGAAGTGATCGGCGCCACCGTCAACACCACCGGCAGCTTCAAGTTCCGGGCCACCCGGGTCGGGCGGGACACGGCCCTGGCCCAGATCGTGCGCATCGTGGAGGAGGCCCAGGCCTCCAAGGCGCCCATCCAGGCCTTTGCGGACCGGGTGTCGGGCGTGTTCGTCCCCGCGGTCATCGCCGTGGCCCTGGTGACCTTCGGCGGCTGGCTCGCGGTGACCGGCGACTTCACCCGCGCTTTGCTGGCCGCCACCGCGGTGCTGGTCATCGCCTGCCCGTGTGCCCTGGGTCTCGCCACCCCCACGGCGGTCATGGTGGGCACCGGGCGCGGCGCGGAGAACGGCATCCTCTTCCGCGGCGGCGAGCACCTGGAGGCGGCCGCCACCCTGGACGCCGTCCTGCTGGACAAGACCGGGACCCTCACCGTGGGCAAGCCGTCGGTGACCGACGTGGTGGTGCTGGCGCTGCCGGACGGCCTCGAAGCACGAGACGCCGGTCCAGCCGCCGGCCGCGAAGCCGCGAGCGGTGAGGCAGCCCCCGGCCGCGGCGGGGCCGGGTCGTCCGATCTCGATGCCGCCCAGCGGGCCCTGCTGCGCCTTGTCGCCTCGGTGGAACGGGCCTCCGAACACCCCCTGGCCGCTGCCGTCGTCGAGCGGGCCCGGGAAGCCGGCCTCGACCTGGACGAACCGGCCGCCTTCGAGGCCGTCCCCGGCCATGGAGTGACGGCGCAGGTGGCCGGCCGCCAGGTAGCGGTGGGCAACCGGCGGCTCATGGAGGCGCGGGGCGTCGCCGTGGACGCCGCGGCGGACCGGCTGGCGGCCCTGGAGGAACAGGGCAAGACGGTCATGCTGGTGGCGGTGGACGGCCGCCTGGCGGGCCTCATCGCCGTGGCCGACACCCTCAAGGAGACGGCCCCCGAGGCGGTGGCCGCCTTGCACGAGATGGGCCTCGAAGTCTGGATGATCACCGGCGACAACGCCCGCACCGCCCGCGCCGTGGCCCGGCAGGCGGGGATCCCCGAAGAGCGCGTCCTGGCCGAGGTGCTGCCGGCCGACAAGGCCGCCAAGGTACGGGAGCTGCAGGAGCGGGGCCTCAAGGTCGCCATGGTGGGCGACGGGATCAACGACGCCCCCGCCCTGGCGGCGGCCGACGTGGGCATCGCCATCGGCACGGGGACCGACGTGGCCATCGAGGCGGCCGACGTCACCCTGATGCGGGGCGACCTGCGCACCCTGGCCGCCGCCATCGACCTCAGCCGCGCCACCCTGGCCAAGATCCGGCAGAACCTGTTCTGGGCACTGATCTACAACACCCTGGGCATTCCGGTGGCCGCCCTGGGCTATCTCAGCCCGGTGCTGGCCGGCGCGGCCATGGCCCTGAGCTCCGTCTCGGTGACGACCAACTCCACCCTGCTCAAGCGTTTCGATCCCATGCGGCGCTTCCGCCGCCAGGAAAGGGGCCGCCCAGCATGAGCCCGCACGGTAGCATGAAGCGCCAGGGCGGTTCGGGGAACCAGGGCCCCCGGCGCCAGAGGCAACCGGGTCGAGGAGCGCCGGAGCAGGAGGCCTCACGCCAGGTAGCTTCCGCCCGCCAGGCAGGGCGCCGGCCGCGGGGACGGCGCTTGTCCCGCACGGGCGCCGGCCGCGCCCGGGGGCTGCGGATTGCGTGGATGGTGGCGGTTCTGGCCGTCCTGGTGACCGCCGGGGTGCTGGCCTGGAGCAGGGCCGCTTCCTCCCCCGCCATCCGCCATGTCCACGGCATGACCTTCGACCCCCGGGATCCCGGCAGGCTCTGGGTCGCCACCCATGACGGTCTACTGGTCTGGGAGGAACCCGGCCGCTGGCGCGGGCGCGTGGGGCCGGTGGTCGACCTCATGGGCTTTTCGGCCGCTCCCGACGGGACCCTCTATGCCAGCGGCCATCCGGGACCGGGGCTCGACCTGGCCAACCCCCTGGGGCTGGCCCGCAGCGCCGACGGCGGGCGGACCTGGGAGCCCCTCAGCCTGGAGGGCGTCGTGGACTTCCACGCCATGGCGGCCAGCCCGGCTCGGCCCGGCCTGATCTACGGCTACTTCTACGGCGACGGCCAGTTCTACCGTAGCGAGGACGGCGGGCGGACGTGGAGCCGCACGCCCGCTCCCGACCTGGCCGGGCCCCGGGGTCTGGGTCCGCTGCAGCTGGTGGCCCATCCGACCGATCCCGCAACGCTGCTGGCAGCCGGGGAGAACGGGCTGCTCCTGAGCACGGACGGCGGGCGAACGTGGGAACCGCTGCGGAACGGGGTGGTGACGGCGGCGGCCTTCGTTCCCGGAACGGACCGTGGGACGGGAGCCGGAACCGGCACCGGAACGGGCGGCAACTCGGACGCCGGAACGGGCGGAAACCCGGACGCCGGGCCCGCCCCCATTCTGGCCTATGAGCTGTCCACCGGCCTGCTGCGTTCCGACGACGGCGGGCGCACCTGGCAACCGGCGGCGCCGGGGGGCGGTGCCGGCCTGCTGGCCGATCCCAACGATCCCCTGGCCGCTCTGGCGGTTCATCCCAGCCAGCCGCAGCGCATCTACGCCATCACCATGACAGGCACGCTCTGGCGCAGTACCGACGGCGGCGGGACATGGGAAACGATCGGGGCACCGCAATGACCCACGGCGCGCCCATTTTGACGGCTCCCAGCGCACCCTCCTTACCCTCAGGCCATAGGTTGCGGACAGGTGGGGCCACGTCCGCCGCGGCCCCACCTGTTGTCGCCGGGGATCCCTGGCAGACCTGTGCCGAAAGGAGCGGTGTGCGATGCCCATGCCGGACGTCGCGGGGCAAGAGGGTCACCTCGAGCAAGCCAAGGCGCCCCGTTGCCTGCCGCTGGCCGCGGACACCCACCACACCACCCGGGTGGCGGGCCGGCACCCCATCGCGACCAGCGTGGCCGCGTCGCAGACGGCGTTCCCCGACCCGTCCGTCCCCGAACTTCGTCCCGGTGTCGCCATCCTGGCCCGAGGCGACGAGGACCACTTTCAGGACGCCCTGGTCGCGTCTCCTCTGATGCATCACCCGCGCAACGGGCCGATTCTGCTGACCCTCCCCGACGAACTGGACCCGCTCGTCCGCGACGAGCTCCTCCGGCTGCGCCCTCCGGGTGTGGGCGCGCAGCCAGGGCACGGCACGGCACCCGGTGCGGCGGAACAGGCCGGAACACCGGCGGGTATGGTCGCAGAGGGCACGGACTCCGGTCCCCTGCCGGAACTGGAGCCTGCCCCCGCCCCCGGTCCGGCGGAAGGCACGCACCAGGGTCCCGTCCAGGTGTTCCTGGTCGGCGACTTGTCGCACGCCGTCGAGCACCAGGTCCGGCGGCTCGGCTTCCGGTCCCTGCGCCTGCGAGGCCGCAACGTCTTCGAGACGGCCGCCCAGGTGGCGCAATTCGTCGGTGTAGGCAGGACCGTCGTCGTCGTATCCGGCGAAGAGTTCGCCGAGGGGCTGGCGGCGGCGGCGTGGTCGGCCCACACGGGTCAGCCCATCCTGTTGACGCGCCGTGACACGCTACCCCTGGCCACGGCACGGGTCATCGCCCTCGCCCGCAATCCCAACGTCTACATCGTGGGCAGCGAGCGGACCGTATCTCGAGAAGTGGAGCGAGCCATCCGAGGTCTGACGACCGGTCTGGTCCACCGGATCAGCGGGGCGTCACCCTTCGCCATCTCCGTGGAACTGTCCCGCTTCCTCAGCCCGGCGGGCGACTTCGGCTGGGGCAAAACCGAACCCGCGGGTCACTTCTTCCGTTTCTCCGCCGTCGACGCCTGGCAGTCCGCCATCGCCGGCAACCTTTTCTCGCACCTCGCCTCCCACGCGCCGCTGCTGCTGGTTGAACGCGGGCAGGTCCCCGACGTGGTCCGCACCTATATCCTGAGCGTCAACCCTCGCCACACGGAGCCCGCCCCTCCGTTCATGCACGGCTACATCGTCGGCCCGCCCGGCGAGGTGGCCTGCCGGGTCCAATTCGAGCTGGAGGTGCTCCTCCGCACGGTCATCGAATGAAGCAGGCCGGCCGCATCAGGCCGGCCCGTCCGCCAAGGAGAGGCATGGCGCCCGCCGCCGGCGGCCCATGCCTCTCCCCTTGCTCAGCCCGCTCTCCCGCCGCTCACTCGAGCCGCAGTCGCCGCAGCAGCATCGCGTTGACCGCCACCGCGACCGTCGACAGGCTCATGAACACCGCGCCCACGGCCGGTGAGAGCAGGAGTCCCCACGCGGCGCCGACGCCTGCCGCCAGTGGCAGGGCGACGGTGTTGTACCCGGTCGCCCAGAACAGGTTCTGGACCATCTTCCGGTAGGTGGCTCGCGATACTTGCAGCGCACCCGCCACGTCCAGCGGATCGTCTTCGATCAGGACCAGGTCCGCCGACTCGATGGCGACGTTGGTACCGGCTCCGATGGCCACGCCCAGATCGGCTTCCAGCAGCGCCGGGGCATCGTTGATGCCGTCGCCCACAAAGGCCGTCGGACCTTCCTGCTTGAGCTGGCGAACGATCTTCGCCTTTTCTTCCGGCAATACCCGGGCGTGGTACCGCTGGATCCCCAGTTCCGAGGCGACCGAGCGGGCCACCGCCTCCGCGTCGCCGGTGATCATCACGACCTGGATGCCCATCTGCCGCAGCCTGTGCACGGCCTCCCGGGCCCGCCCCCGCACTTTGTCGGCCAGGGCGAACAAGGCCAGTGCGCCCTGCTCGTCCATCAGGGCGATGACGCTCTCGCCGCGAGCTTCCGCTTCATCCAGACCCCGGCGCAATGCGACGGGCAGTTCCAGCCCGAGCTCGGCGATCCACTCGGGGCGACCGATCCGATAGACCTTCCCACCCACCGAACCGATCACCCCCTTGCCGGCGACCACCCGGAAGTCCTCCACCGCCGGGACTTGCAGATTCCGCTGGTCCGCCAGTTCGACCACCGCCCGGGCGAGGGGGTGCTCAGAACGCCGTTCCAGCGCCGCGCCGATGCGCAAGGCTTCCTCTTCCGGCAAGCTGGCTGTGTAGATGCGGCGCACGCCGAACTTGCCTTCCGTCAGCGTGCCCGTCTTGTCGAAGGCAACGATCTTCAGGTCCCGTGCCCGCTCGAAAGCTTCCCGGTTCCGCACCAGGATGCCGGCGCGCGCCGCCATCGACGTGGCGTTGACCGTCACCAGCGGAATCGCCAATCCGAGGGCGTGGGGGCAGGCGATGACCAGCACGGCCACCGCCCACGTCAGCGCGAAGTCCAGGGGCTCCCCGGACGCCCACCAGGCCAGGAAGGTCAGGGCGCCGGCGCCGATGGCGATGTAGGTCAACCAGCCCGCCGCCCGGTCGGCCAGGTTCTGAAAGCGGCTGCGGGACGCCTGGGCTTCCCGCACCAGGCGCTGGATCTGGCTCAGGGTCGTGTCGTCGCCGGTGCGCGTGACCCGGACCGTCAGGGCGCCTTCGCCGTTGACCGACCCGGCGACCACCTCGTCGCCCGGTTCCTTGGGAACCGGCCGCGATTCCCCGGTCAGGAACGCCTCGTTGACACTGGAGCTGCCTTCCTCGACCACACCGTCCACCGGTACCTGCTCGCCGGGCCGGATCAGAATGCGATCCCCTTCCTTCAGCTGTTCCACCGGCACGTCGGTCACCGTACCGCCTTCCAGCTTGTGGGCCCGGGAGGGTACCAGCGCCGCCAGGTGCTCCAGCGCCCGGCTGGCTCCCTGGACCGACGACATCTCGATCCAGTGGCCGAGCAGCATGATGGTCACCAGTGTGGCCAGCTCCCAGTACAGCGGCATCCCCTTGAAGCCAAAGGTCACCGCCACGCTGTAGACGAAGGCCACCGTGATGGCCAGCGAGATGAGGGTCATCATGCCCGGGGCGCGCGCCCGCAGCTCGTGAGCCGCGCCTTTGATGAACACCAGTCCGCCGTACACGTAAATGGCAGTGGCCAGGAGGGCTTGGACCCATTCCGCCCCGGGAAATTGGACCGCCCGGTAGCCCAGCCATTCCTGGGTGAGGGGTGCGAAGTAGAGGATCGGCACGGTGAGAGCAAGACAGACCCAGAACCGGTCCCGGAACATCTCCGGGCTGTGACCCGCGTGCTTGTCGTGGGCGCCGTGGTGGTCATGGGCACCGTGATGATGGTCTACACTTTGCGCGTCGCGGAGGTCACGGCCGTGGACACCTTTCTCAAGCCCTTGGGCTTCGGATGCAGAGACGGCCCTTTGAAGTGGAGATCGACCACCGTCGCTCCGGGAAGGCTTGTCCTCCGGCGAAACACTCTTCGCCGCAGGATGGGAAGGGTGGTGATGGTGGTGATGCGGGTGATGGGGTGGATGGGAGTGCACCGGATCGTGCGGGGCGTGCTCACCGCGATGGCGGTGTGGGCTCGATTCATCCATGTCATCGACGACCTCCTATGACCCTATGACCGGCCCGGCCACCTGGGGGATGACGGCTGTCGACGACACGATACCCCTACGGGGTAATCACAGCCATGAATAACTTACCATCCGACGGGTGGGGAAGCAAGACGAGAGCCGGCCATCCCACGCCGACCCCGCGGCGGTCGGCCGTGGGGCACCGGCCGCTGTAGCGCGGCCTTCCGACGCCGATCGAGGAGGAGCGGCGAAGGAAAGCCCCGTCCTCCCGCACCCGGGATACGGGGCCGCACCGGGCGTTGATCGAGCATGGCGGGGGTGGAACAACCCCGGCGCGAGAGCGGAAGGCCGCTGGAGGATCCAGCGGCCTTCCGCTGCGCTGTCCCAGTCCCGTCCCGCCACGCGGCGAACGCGGTCACGCGGCCATCCGCCGGCACTCCTCGGCGCACGCGCGGCACTCGCGCGCGCACTCCTGGCAGTGCTCGTCTTGGAACCGGCCGCATTCCTGGGCGCAGGCTTCACAGATCTCGGCACAGACCCGGCAAATGGCCCCGGCAAAGTCGCTGCCTCGGGACATCACCCGGGAAGCCAGCGCACAAATGTCTGCACAATCGCGCAACAGCTGCACGCACCGGCCGCGCTGTGCGGCGTCCGGCTCCTTCAGGCAGGCCGTCAGGCATTGCTCGCAGGCCTGCATGCAGCTGTTGCAGGCGTCAATGCACTTTTTGTACTGCTGCACGTCCGTGTGAACAACCGCCACCCCGAGGTGACGTCCTAAACTGTCTGTAAACGCGAAGCGGTCTGGGCTACCATCGGTGGCGTCGGAAAACTCGCCCCAGCTGGGGCACACCGAGGAGGACCCAGACCTATGTCCAGGATACCACCCAGCCAGCAGTTGGCGGAGCTGGCCCGGCAGCTGGCCGCGCAGGCCCGGGAGGGTACTGAGGTCGAGGACCTGACCCATGCCCTCGTCCGCCTGGGCGCCCGCAAGCTCATCCAGGAGCTGCTGGAGGCAGAGGTCACGGAGCTTTTGGGGCGCGGACGCTACGAGCGGCGCGAGCCTGGCCAGGAAGGCGCCCGCAACGGCTACAAGCCGCGGACGCTGCGTTGCGCCGAGGGGCGGCTCGAGATCGACGTCCCCCAGGTGCGGGGCATGGAGGGACTGTGCCAGCCCACGCTGTGGAGGGCCCTCAAGCGGCGGACGGACGTGCTGGAGCGCCTGGTGGTGGAGATGTACGCCCGGGGCCTCTCTACCCGGGACATCGAGGATGCGCTGGCGGAGCTGGCGGGCAGCGAAGCGCCGCTTTTGAGCCGGTCCACCGTGAGCCGGATCACCGAGGCGCTCCACGAGGAGTTCGAGGCCTTTGCCCAGCGGGACCTGTCAGGCCTCGACGTGGTGTACCTGTTCGCCGACGCCATCTACGAGTCGCTGCGCCGGCAGGCGGGCTGCCGTGAGGGCATCCTGGTCACCTGGGCCATCTTGAGCGACGGCAGCAAGGTGCTGGTGCACCTGAGCCTGGGCAACAAGGAGCGCTACGAGGACTGGCTGGAGCACTTCCGGGATCTGGTGCGCCGGGGGCTGAAGACGCCGCTGACGGTGACGACGGACGGGGCGCCGGGGCTGATCCAGGCGGTGGAAGCCATGTGGCCGGAGGCGGAGCGCATCCGCTGCTGGGTGCACAAGATGCGGAACGTGCTGGACAAGGTGCCGGAGGAGGCGCGGCCCGTGCTCAAGCCCTACCTGGAGGCGATCCGGGACGCACCGGATATCGAGCAGGGCCGGCGGCTGGTGGCCGAGGTGGTGGAGCGGTTCGGGCGGGAGTATCCCTCGGCCATGCGGAGCCTGCAGGAGGACCTGGAAGCGAGCCTGGCGCACCTGCGGCTACCCGCCGCCCACCGCAAGCATGTCCGGACCACCAACCTGGTGGAGCGCAGCTTCGAGGAGGAGCGGCGGCGCGCCAAGGTGATCCCGCGGTTTCGGAGCGAGCGGGAGTGCCTGAAGCTAGTCTTCGCCGTGCTGTGGCGGGCGAGTGAGCGCTGGCGGCGGGTGCAGTTCAGCGAGCACGAACGAAAGCAGCTGGAGCGCTACATCGAGGAGCGGCAACGGCAAAGAGCGGCGCAGAAAGAGGTTTCACCCGCTGCCACCGTGGCATGACCCAGACCGCTTTTACAGACAGTTCGGGACTTGACCCACCCCGATACCCCCTTTCTTCCATAGGCTAGGATCGTGCCGGCCCGATTCCCGCGCCGGCACGATCCCCGTGGATAACGTCCTGCCAGGGCCGTCGCGCCATGCTGGCAATATACGGAACGAGAGACGGGTACCTCTCCGGGTTCTTCACTTCGTGACGGTGCTTGTCGCCCAAGGTTTCCGCCCGCTCCTCACGCCGGGCGCAGAGGCAGCCAAACGCGGAACGTCGCCCCTTGCCCGCATCTGCTTTCCGCATGGACCCGGCCACCGTGCAGCTCGACGATGCGCCTGACGATGGCCAAGCCGAGCCCCGCCCCTCCGCCGGCGCGGGAGCGCGACTTGTCGACCCGGTAGAGGCGCTCCCAGATATGCGGCAAGTCGTCGGGTGGAATGCCTTCCCCCGTGTCCCGCACGGTCACCACCGCCTCCCTCCCCTCGCGGCCGATGCTAACCGTCACCTCTCCTCCGGAAGGGGTGTGCCGGCGCGCATTGTCCAGCAGGTTGATCCACACTTGTTCCAGCCGTTCGCCGTCACCGTCCACCCAAAGATCCTCCGACGCATCCACCCGGAGGTTCACACCCTTTTCCTCAAAGGCCGGCAACAGGCGCGCCACCACCGCTTTGACGGTCTGGCCCACTTCCACCGGCTGGCGACGGAGGGAGAAGGTCGGCTCCTCCAGCCGCACCAGGGTGAACAGGTCCTGAAGGAGGCGGGTCAACCGGCCCGCCTCCTGGTGAATGGTGGCCGCCATCACCCGGCGCTGGGCTTCGTCCCCGTAACCTTTGACGAGGGCCTCGCTGTAACCCTGGATGTACGTCAGCGGAGTCCGCAGTTCGTGCGATACGTCGGCCAGGAACGCCGACTGCTGGGCGCGGTACGTTTGCAGGCTTTCGGCCATCCGGTTGATGGAAGCGGCCAGGCGAGCGATCTCGTCGTTGCCACGAATCGCCACGCGCTGCGTGTAGTCCCCTGCGGCAATGGCGGACGTGACGGCCGTCATCTGCCGCAACGGTCGGGTCAATCGTCTCGACAACACGACCGTCACCGCCGTTGCCAAGACCGCCATGATGCCGAGGGCGATCCAGCTGGCGACCTTGAACGCCTCCAGGTCACGTCGGAAGGGTTCCGTGGGTTCGAAGAGGACCACCGTGGCCACCCACTCACCGTTTCTGAACACGGGCGACCATACAACGAGGTAGGGTTCCTCTCGCCAGTCGCCACTGACGACGGCCCCTTCCGGCGTGGCGAGGGCACGGCCGTCGACCTGGAGGTAGCGCGTCTGCTCGGGGCCCAGCGGTTCCGAGGACGCCAGGACCGTTCCCCCACGATCCACGACGGCTGCGATCAAGGGGGTCTGTCGCTCCATGGCGACCACGTGGTTCAGGGCCTCCGGCCCCCACCGGTCGCTGAGCGCTTCGGCATGCCCGTGGCCGCGATGCAATAAATCCGCCGCAGCCTGGGCCACCAGGGAGCGGCTGAAGACCACGTAGAGGACGGCGAGCAGGATCAGGCAGAGCGAGCTGAACAGCGCGAACAACAATAACCCCAGTTTGGTCGACAGCTGCAGACGACTCATGGGATGGTCCCACCACGTCCGTCGTGGTGCGGGTTCAAACGGTACCCGATGCTGCGCACGGTCTCGATCAGGTGCCGGGAACAGCCGGCTGCGACCAATTTGGCGCGCAACGTCTTGACGTGGGTGTCGACGGTGCGCACGTCGCCGTCGTAATCCCAGCCCCATACCCGCTCGATGATCCGCGCGCGGTCCAGCACCTGCCCCGGATGCCGTGCCAACAAGGCCAGGAGATCGAACTCCTTAGGCGTCAGATTCAAACGGCGTCCATGGCAGTATGCCTCCCGGGCCGGCACGTCGATGAGCAGGGGCCCGGCGATCACCCGGTCGGCCGGTCGCCCCTCGACCCTTGGGGTGCGGCGCAGGACCGCTCGAATGCGGGCCAACAGTTCTTCTTCTGCAAAGGGTTTGACGAGGTAGTCGTCCGCCCCGGCTTCGAGACCGGAGACCCGGTCCCGGACGTCGTCCCGGGCCGTCAGCATGATGACCGGAACATCACTCTCCCTCCGGAGGATCCGGCACACCGCCCAGCCGTCGATGCCCGGCAGCATGATGTCCAGCAGAACCAGATCCGGTCGCTCGGTCCGGACGCGCTCCAATGCCTCATACCCGTCTTCCGCCTCGGAGACCGCAAACCCGTGCTGCTCGAGGAAGAGCCGGAGCAAGGCGCGCATCGGAGCCTCGTCGTCGACCACCAGGATGCGCATGGTCTGCCCTCCCCGCCGCCTGGAGGATGCAGCGGCCCCGTTCCCCGGAACGCACCACCGGCCGCTGATCCCCGATCCGCTCCCCTTCAGCTTGACAACGGCGGCATCGACGGACAACCCGGCCTTGGCCGGCGCGCATCGTTTCCGTCCCAACAACAAACGGAAGACCAGAAGGGAGGCACCCCTTCTGGTCTTCCGCGTCCCGCAACCGCCGGCGTCATTCCGGCCTGGCGTCGGGTTCCGGCTGCACGTTGCTGACGTACCCGTCGTAGAGCACCTGTGTCACCATGCCGCCCGCGGCGTGATGCAACTCGTGGCAATGGAACACCCAGTTGCCCGGGTTGTCCGTACGGAAGGCAATCACGTATTCTTCGCCGGGCTTGACGTTCAGCGTGTCCTTGATCACCGGGGCACCCGTCAACGGCTTTCCGTTCCTGCTCAGAACCTGGAAGAAGTGTCCATGGAGGTGCATCGGGTGCTCATCCGTCGGGGAGCGGTTCACGATGCGTACCTGTACCAGATCGCCCTCCTTGACGCGGATGGGCGGCGTGTCCGGGAACGTCTTGCCGTTGATGGTGTAGATGACCCCGTTCTCGCCCATGCCCGTGCCCAGCTCCATCGTGTACTGGACGTCATATTCCTGGTCCAGGGTGAAGGGCCCCTGCTCATCCTGCCCATAATTCAGCAAATCGACCACCGGGAGCTGGGCCGTCTCGTTGGGCTGGTCCGTCTGCTGCGAGGCGCCCTCGTAGGCGATGGCCACCTTCATCCCCGAAGCGGCCGCAGCGCCCGCATCGTGGGCCTCCAGGTACCACGTACCCGGATTGTCCGCCGTAAAGGCGATGTCGACACGTTCACCGGGCGCGATCGAGATCAGTTGATCCTTCAGCGGTCGGCCCCCGGCCACGGGCTGACCGTCGCGGGCCACCACGGTGAAGGAATGCCCGTGGAGATGCAGGTCATGCCGGAGGTATCCCATGTTGATCAGGCGGATCCGAACCCGTTCCCCTTCCGTCACCGTCAGGGGCTGCACCAGGGAACCCGACTTGCCGTTGATGGTGAAGATGTCGTACTGCATCGTGTGCATGGGCATCGACATATCCTGCGGGCTACCCATCCCGTCGTGGTTCGTGTCCCCTGACATGCCCGGCATGTCGCCCATGCCCTGCATGCCCTGCATTCCCTGCATGCCCTGCATGCCCTGCATGCCTTGCGCTTCCGTTCCCTGGCTCGATTGGCCGGACATGCCCCCCATGCTCCCGTGATCCATCCCGGTCCCGGCCGGTTCTGCGTTGCTTTCTCCCGCCTTGGTCCACTCGTCGAGAATCAGCGCGAAATCACGATCGTACGCGGATTCGGGTTCCTCCACCACCAGCGCACCGTAGAGTCCCCTGTCGACCTGTTCGGCGCTCTCCTGGTGGGAATGGTACATGTACGTCCCCGCAACGGTCGCCTTGAACTCGTAGACGAACTCCTCGCCCGGCTTGACCAGGTTTTGCGTCACACCCGGTACGCCGTCCATTTCATTGGGGACCGGATACCCGTGCCAGTGGATGGTCGTCGGGACCGGAAGCTCGTTCTTGAACCGCACGCGAATCGTCTCGCCCTGCTTGACCCGGATTTCCGGTCCCGGGACGCTGCCGTTGTAGGCCCAGACTTCCTTCTCGACGCCCGGGGCGACTTCCAGCCTCGCCGGCTTGGCCACCAGGCGGATCTCCCCGTTTGCATCGGGGCGCAAGATCGCCGGCGCCGTCGCCATCTCGCTGCCGGCAGTGTCGACCGGTGCCGCGCCGTCGCCGCCGCCCGCTGCGGGGCCGGCCGGTCCGACGCTCGAGCAGCCGGCCAGCAAGGCCAGCCCCGCGGCAAGCAACGCCGCGGTCCATCTCCTCCGCAACACGCGCATCGCTGGCTCCTCCTCGATGAGAGTGGAACTCTGAACCCGCCTCGACGGGTTCGACCACCCCGCTTGGCCGCACCCCGCTGGGCCGCGCGGGCCGACACGGCCCGCCCCTGTGCGGCCCACGCCGGCAATATTAGGCCCGTCGTGTGAGAAGCGTGTGAAGAACGAGGAGAGAACGCGCGCCCCACGATGGGGAGGCGCCCGGCCTCGCCGCGGCGCGGCGCTGCACGCCACCTTGCCGTGCGCCGCGTCTGGCGCTTCCTTGCTGAGGAGGGTCACGGTTCCTTGACGACGGGGCGCTGCGGTTCCCCGCGCTCCGCTCTCCCGCGGGCCCGTGCGATGGCCACGGCGGCCCCATAGGCCAGCAGGCCGGTGATCGCGGCCATGACCTGGAAACGGCTGATGCCGCCAAGCATGACCGCTGCCGGGCGGAAGAAATCCGCTCCGACAGCCGCCACGCTGGCCAGAACGACGCCAGCCAAAGCGGCATGGCCCGGGAACGAAGCCAGTGGACGCAAGCGGGCGAGGATCCCTGCCGCCAGCACGAGACCCGTCGCCAGGGGAAATGCGCGCGGGTCGCGCAGCCCCAGCGCGACGACGCCCAGGCCCAGAAGCAACGGCGTCGCGACCACGTCAAGAACGGCCGGGATCTCGCGCCACCGCCGCGCCAAGGGACCGGCCAATAGCAAGGCTCCGATCAAGGCCCCGATCGCGGCGGTGGAACCGCCGGGCCAGGCGATCAGCAGGCGGGGGTTGTGGATGTAACTGGACGGCGAGCCCAGGATGTCGGCTGCCTTGGCGCCCAGCAAGAGACCGATGGCCACCCGTGTGAACAGCCGGTCGACGAGGGCCGGATCGGCAACCGGGGAAGGGGCCTGCGGGGAATGCGGCACCGTGGCCGGGGACGGTGCGGGCGCCGCCGGTCCCGCCGGGCCGGCGCGCGCGTCCGCTCGCTCGGCGAGCTTGACCGCGAGGACGTACGCCACCAGCGTACCGGCCACAGTGGCCAGGGGCCCGGTCGGGAAAGCCAGCGGGCCGAGGCCGATCACGTCAGGTAGAACCGGCAGCGACAAGCACCGTCCCTCCCTTGTCGACCATGCAGCGCGGGGCACCCGCCGGGGTTCACCCTCCCTGGCGCGCCCGTTCTACGTAGCTTTCCATGACCGGCAGGCTCATCGGCCCGATATACTTTGCCCAGACGATGCCATCCGGCCCGATGAAGTAGCTGGTCGGCAGGTAGACCACCCTGTAGATGCGGGCCACACGGCTGCCCGCGTCGTAAGGAACGCGCCAGGTGAAGCCGTTCCGCTCCATGAAGGCCTTGACCTCGGCGGGCGTGGCCGGATCGCTGGTGTTCACGCCCAGCACCACCAGGTCCGGGACGCCCTTGTCGACCAGCCGCTGGATCTCCGGCATCTCCTCGCGGCAGGGCGGGCACCAGGTGGCCCAGAAGTTCAGGAAGACCACCTTGCCGCGGTAATCCGAAAGCCGCACCGTGCGACCCGTGACGTCCTGCAGTTCGAAGTCGGGTGCGGGCATGCCGACGGCGATCACCGGCGGGGACGGTTCCTGCGCCGTCCCGCCCTGCCCGGCGGGCGGCGGCGTCCCCTCGGGCGCCGGTGCCAGGCGCAAGTCCCCCGGCGGAGGGGCCGAAGGCGCCTCCGGCCTAAGACTTCCGCCGGCAAGCAACATGGCCACGAGCAGCAGGACAGCTCCCCCGAGAATCCGGTTCATCGAGACCCTCCCAGTACCGGCGCGGCCGCGGCCCGAGGGGGCGCAGCGGCGGATCGACTATGAACGACCGCCTCCCGGAGAACGCCCGCCTCCCGGAACGCGAAACAGGCGCAACGCACCGTCCCCGGATGTCACCACTATGCATGCTCCCTTCCTCGTGTCCTACACCGGGCGCCGCGCCACACCGAAAGCCTGCGGTCTGACGGGACCGCCCACCGGCAGGTCGAACCGTTCCAGTTCCTCCAGGACGAAGCCCGCAGCCTGGATTACCTCCGTCGTCCGCCGGTTGGGGTGGCATCCGGCGGCAACGAGACGCCATACCGGCGTCAGCCGGTCCTGCCAGCGGGCCGCCCGTTCATCCTTGGCCCGAACGTGTTCGAGGAACCGGAAGGTCCCGCCCGGCCGGAGCACCCGGAAGACCTCGCGCAAGGCCCGCTCCAGGTCGCTGACGCTGCAGAATACATGGGTGGCCACCGCGGTATCGAAGGATTGATCCGCAAAGGGCATGTTCTCCGCGGGTGCGGCGACCAGTTCCATGGGGATGCCGAGTTGCCCGGCCCGCGCCGCCGCCCGCCGGCGCATGTGGGGGTCGGGCTCAAGCCCGACCAGCCGCGTGATTCGCTCCATCCGGTAAAACGGCAGGTTGAGGCCCGTACCGACACCGATCTCCAGGACACGGCCGGTCGCCCCACCCGCCACGCGCCGGCGCCAGGGATCGATCAGGGGCGCCGCCGGGCGCTGGAACAGGTCGTACACGGCCGCGAAGAATGGGTGGCCTGCCACGGTGACTCCTCCCCTGGCCGTGGTCGTACCGGGTTCGGGAGTTCCCGGCCGCGATGCCGAAGACCCGCCCACCCCGCAACCGTACCGGCGGCCCGGCGTCGGGGTAGGCTTCTCGCTCCGGCCCGACCCCTCCTACCTCTTCACCGGACACCCTTCATTTCATTGTACCCTCCGGTGCGGCGTTCCCCGGGGACGCCGGGTTGCCGCTTCGGAGCCCCCCGGGAGGCCGTTGGACGGCAACCACGGGATGGGATCGAAAGCCCCTGCCGCGCATACGGCATAAGTGACGGCCCGGGCGGAAGGCCACCCCTGGAAACTATCACCCTTCTCCGCGCCTGACAGTGGCCTGTGCAGCCCGCTCGCGGCCCGCCGCACCTCGGCATCACGGGGAGGTGGCGCGGTGCTTGGTGACGCCCTGTTCCAGCGTTCGGCCTGGGCCGGGCTGATCGGGAGCTTCCTCGACCACAGCCTGTCGCTGCACGGGTTGCTGGCAACCGTGCTCGCCCTGGCCGCGCCGCTGACGGTGCGGCCCGCGGCGGAGGAGGAACATGCGGCCATGACCCTGGCCGGGCTTGGCGCTCTCGCCGGGAGCGCCCTGGCGGCGGCATCGACGGCATTCATGGACCTCTGGTCCGGCACGGCGGCGCACGGGCCCTCCGCCAGCGTGATGATCGCCATGGGCGCGTCCATGGGCGGCATGCTGGGCGGCGGCTGGCACCTCTGGCGGTGGCGACGTCACCGCTGATCTTCGCCCGGAGCCCACCGCGGGCCACCCCGTGGGACGGAGGCACGGTCGGCAGGAGAGCAAGGTCCGCTGCCCAGAAGCGCCCGGCGGGCAAGCACACTGGTCAGGCAAGCCCCCTCCTACCCCCGCACCGCACCGTGGGCGTCCCCTGCCGGCTCTTCCATGCCAACCGTGCGTGGCCAACCTTGCGCGGAACCAGCCCCTACGGCGGTAACAGGAAGCGGGGTGGACGCCACTGCCGCGCCGTCTCCCAACGTGGCACCGCGCCCCCACACCTCAACCACGGCCGCCCGGTTGCGCGCCGCGGGCGAAGGCATAGCACGCCTGCAGGATGGTCCACACGACCTCCAGCTCATCGTCGTCCCGGGGACCGTAGACCATCATCGCCGTGGGCGGCAGCCAGCCCCGGCGGGCAACCGGATGCAACTCGCCCCAACCCTTGGCGACCACCACGCGGGCCGTGGCTTCAGGCAGCATGAGATGCAGGCTCCCGTCGTAGGGCGGGTGCAGGTGGGCGAACTCCCGGCCGATCATGAACGCCTCCGGTGGCCCCGCCGCCAGCTCCTCATCGAGGATGAAGGCCCGGGCTCCCGGAACGGAAATCCCGCTAGGCCCCACGCGCACCCCGGGCAGAGCCCGGGCCCGCTCAAACAGCGCCTCCTGCAGCCGGGGGGGAGCGTTCTGGTCCAGCTGCTGGTGGGGGTTCGCCGGGGTGGTCCGGGGCCGTGGACCCCGTCGTTCGGGCAAGGAATCGATTGCCGGCATGGATACCGCCATCACCAGGCCCCCTTGTCCATGCCTACTCCACCTCGATACAGGTGACCGGAGAGGGCAAGCCCGCGATCCGGCGAGAGCCCTCTCCGGTGGCTGCGGTTCGGCCCCTACGGGCCGGTCTAGCGGCAGCACCTACAGGTCGATCCAGCGGCAGGGCGGGCCCCTGCCGGAAGGTTACTGCCCCGGCCCGGCCGGTTCTTCCGTGCTTCCCGGCTGCCCGGGGTGCAGGTCCAGCGCCCGCCAGATGGCCGACCAGAGATAGTCCTCCGGCACCGCGCCCTCGAATGAGACACGGTCGTTGATCACCGTCTTGGGCACGGCGAATACCTGGTACTGCTGGGCCAGCTGCGGGTAGGAGGTGGCCTCCACGGCTTCGGCGGTCACCAGCGGGCTCTGCATGGCCAGGTTGATCGCGGAGCGCACGGCCCGCGGGCAATGCGGTCAGGTGGGGGTGAAGAAGACCCGCAGGTGAACGGGCCGGCCCGCCTCGCCAAGCAGGGCCAGAGCTTCGGCCTGGTGACCGGCCTGGCTCCCCGCCCCGCCGGCAGCGGGTGCGTCGCCCCCGGCACCTTCACCGCCGGCGGGCACTGGCGCCGAGGCCTCGATCAGCGCTTCGACCAGCGTCGCGAACTCGTAGCCGAGGGGCGGTCCGACGAACCGCACCCGGCCGCCGGCCCGGCCGTGGATCACCACCGTGGGCGGCCGCTCGACGCCCAGTTCCCTCGCCCGCTGGCTCTCCCGGTCGATGTCCCTGACCTGGAGGCGGATCGAAGGATGAAGCTGGGCCAGCTCCTTCATCAGCTCGACCGTTTCCTCGCAGCCGGGACACTCGCGGCCGGGAACGAACAGCCGCATGTCACGGGTGAAGACCTCCACATCGACGGGGCCCGCCAGGTCCTGGAGCCGTTCCTGCAGCACCTTCCGGTCTTGCTCGCGAATCAGCGCCATGCCATCGCCTCCGCTGCGGGGGCCAGCCCGAGCCCCGTCCCTGTCGGCGACGGGGCTCGTAGCCGGGTGTTTGCTTCCCCCGGCACGGCCCACCTTTCCACCAAGGACACCGGCGCATGTGGGCGCCGTCATGGCCGCGGCCGCCCGCACCTTCTTGTGACTCCCGCGCGTGACTTCCAGCCCCAGCATAGCCTGGGCGCGGAGGCGGCTCAAGGCACCACCGGCACCGGGGAGGCGACCGCGACCCGGGCCCGGGAGTGCGCCCGGCTGCAACCGGATCCGCTACACGGTCAAGGTTGGTGCAGGCGCCGATCCGGCGGGTACATGGCGTTCCGGTCGAGGGGCGTGTCGAGGTCGTCAGCTCCCATGACACGCCGGCCTGATTGACGCAACAGAATGACTCGCAGCCGTCCTGTGGAGTCCAGGCGGCCCCCACCTCGCACCTGTGGTGGGGACCTAGCTGTGTGGGTCGAACCGCCCGCCCCGTCTTGACCTTCGAGTGGGCTCAAGGGTGTACATTGGCGGCGAGGTGGTTCCCATGGCGACGCTCCACGTCCGGGTCGGGGGCATGCATTGCTCCCTCTGCACCCGGTCGATCCAGCAGGCGCTGCGCCGCCTGGACGGCGTCGACGACGCCCGCGTCAGCCTGGCCCACGAAGAGGTCCTCGTGCGCTACGATCCCGTTCGGGTGCCGGTGGCGACCCTCACGGACACCTTGCGCGACCTGGGTTTTACCGTACGCGATCCCGATCGCAGCGACGTGTTCGCCGAGGAAGAACGAGAGCTGGCGCGAGCCCGGCGCATCGCGGCCGCCACGGGCAGCCTGGTCATCGCGGCGACGGCGCTCATGGTCGCGAGCCGCTGGGGTCAAGTCTCTCCCGACCTTCATGCTGTGATCCCGGGGGCCCAGGCGGTGCTCGCCCTGCTGGCTTCCATAGGCCCGGCGCGCTTCGTGTACCGCAACGCGTGGCAGTCGCTGCGGCGGCGGATCCTCAACCAGGACGTGCTGGCGGCCGCGGCGGCCCTGGCCGGACTCGTTGGCGGAGTCGCCGGGCTGGCCGACCCGCGCTTGCCGGGCGGTGCCTTCTTCGCCGCCACCACCTACATCCTGGCCTTCCACGCCGTGGGGGGTTACGCCTCGGTCCTGGTCCACGTGCGGGCGTCCCAGTCGGTCCGCCGGCTGCTGTCGCTACAGCCCGCAACGGCCCGGCGCCTGGATGAACGCGGCAACGAGGAAGAGGTGCCGGTGGACGAACTCCGCCCGGGGGACCGGGTGCGCATCCGGCCGGGGGAGCGGATCCCGGTCGACGGGCGCATCCTCCACGGTTCCACGGCCGTTGACGAACGCCTGGTCACCGGCGAGCCGGTCCCCCGCGACTGCCGGCCAGGCGACGAAGTCGTCGGGGGCTCCATCAACCTGACAGGCGGGATCGAGGTGGAGGTGACCCGCACCGGCGACGAGTCGTTCCTGCACCGGGTAGCGCGCCAGGTGGCCGAAGCCCGAGCTATGAAGCCGGGGATCCTGCGCCTGGTGGACCGGGTGCTCCTGGTCTACGTGCCGGTGATCTTCGCCCTGGCCGCCGCTGGCACGCTGTTCTGGCTGCTCGTACCGTGGCTGGCCGGCGGGCGACCGGACGGGGTACGGGCCACCTATACCGCCCTAGGCGTGCTGGTCATGGGGTATCCGTGTGCCCTGGGCATGGCGACGCCCCTGGCCATCGTCCGGGCGAGCGGCGAGGCCGCGGCCCGCGGAATCCTCATGCGCTCCGGCGAGGCCTTTCAGGTCTTCCGCCTAGTGGACACGGTGGTGTTCGACAAGACGGGAACCTTGACGGAAGGCAAACCCCAGGTGGTGGCCGTGGCGGCGGCGAAGGGGTTCATGCTGGTCCAACCCGGAGCTTCCGCACCGGGTGACCCGGAAGCGCAGGTGCTCACCCTGGCCGCTGCCGCCGAACGCCTCTCCGAGCATCCTTTGGGCCGGGCCATCGTCGACGCCGCCACCGGGCGGGGGTCGGAACTCCCCGAGGCCGAAGCCCTCCGGGCCGAACCGGGGCGGGGCATCGTCGCCCGGGTGGACGGACACCAGATCCTGGTCGGCAACCAGCGACTTCTGCATGAGCAAGGGATCCGGCAGGATGAAGCCATGGCGCGTTGGGTGGACCACCAGCACGAGCTCGGGCGCACCGTGGTGTACGTGGCCGTCGACGGACAGCTGGCCGGCGCCATCGCCCTGGCCGACCGGCCGAGGGAAGACGCGGCTGCGGCGGTTGCGGCCCTGCGCCGACAGGGACTGCAGACCGTCATTGCCAGCGGTGACCACGAAGGCGCCGTGGCCGCAACGGCCCGCGAGCTCGGTGTCGACGCCTTCCACGCCCGCCTCCTGCCGGAAGACAAGCGCCGGCTCGTCCTGCAACTGCAACGAGAGGGCCGGAAGGTGGCCTTCGTCGGTGACGGGATCAACGACGCCCCGTCCCTGATGCAGGCTGACGTGGGCATCGCCGTCGGGGCGGGAACGGACATCGCCATCGAATCGGCCGACGTCGTGCTCCCAGCGCGCCGCCTCCCCGCCGTCGCGGAGGCTCGCGCCCTGGCGACGGCCAGCTACGGGCTGACCTTGCGCAATGTGCTGCTGGCACTGGCCGTGAACGCGACCGGCGTGCTCGCCTCGCTCTCGGGCCGCGTTCATCCGATGTGGGCGATGCTGGCCATGGCGGTATCGCTGACACTGGTTTTGGGCCACACCCTGGCCACCCGGTTGCCCGTGACAGCGGAAAGTACCGACGCGAGCGAGGTGAGGCAGTGATGCTGCGCATTGGCGAAGCGGCGCGGCAGGCAGGGGTCTCGCCGCATGCGTTGCGTTATTATGAATCCCTTGGCCTGATCCGCTGCCGGCGAAGCGGTTCCGGTTACCGCTTGTACGACCGGGAAACCCTGGAACGGGTGCGCTTCATCCGGCGAGCGGCGCAGCTGGGTTTCACCCTCGAGGAGATCGCGCAGATCTTGCAGCTCCGTGACGAGGGCCGGGCCCCCTGTAGCCAGGTGGTGGCGTGGCTGGATGAGAAGATCGAACACTTGAACGCGCAGATCCGCATCCTCACCGGGCTTCGTGCAGAACTCGTCGCCCTGCGGTCCCAGGCGCCAGCCGTGCCGGCGGATCCCTCCGGCTATTCCTCGGGCTATTGTGCCCTTCTTGAGGGACGGGCTGGCCCGATCCCGGCAGCCGCAACCAGGCCGAGCGACCATGGGCGGGCCCGGAGCCCATCGCGGGCGCACCCCCTCAGGCGGAGGCACGGCAGGCAGGAGGGCAGGTGAGGTACGGAGCCGCCCCTCCTGCCCCCTGCACCGCACCGTGGCCGGCCCTTCTACCGCAATGTGCCCGTCTCACCGGGGTGGAGGTTCGGCCGCAGGACGACGAACCGGCCCTGGTATTCCGCCGCGACGGCTTCCGCCACGTCCACACCTTGCAGCGCGTAGATGGGCGTCCCTGCGTCAAGGAAGTTGGAATCGCCGTCTTGTACGTCCTGCTCGTGGTCCAACTTGCGCTCGACACGGGCGATGACGCCGGCCAGCCGGTCCTCCGTGACCGGCGGCTCGTCGCTTAACAGGTAGATGGTGCCCTGGATCTTGACCAGAGGGCCGATCCAGTTGGCGCTCGAAACCGCCGCCGCCCCATCCTCCCCTGCGCCCTGGCCTGCACCCGGCGATACCGAACCGACTCGCTCGCCGCCACCGGCTTGGGCTCCGCCACACCCTGCAAGAGCTAGGGTAAGGGCGAAAACACCCAGCACGATGCCGGCCATCGCATACCGGCGGCCTCGCTCTGGCGGCAAGTGTCGCCGCCCGTGGCACCACGTACGCATACGCTCACCTCCCAGGCTCCCGGCAGGGCGCCGCCTTCCTGAAGCAAGGTACAGGCCGCGGGCCGCGCCGGCGCATCACTGCCCTCTCGACGTACATCCAGGGCGAAGAGTTCCCGCCGCCGGTCCTGGTTGACGCAATGAGGTTAATGAGTCATAGTTACATTGAAATATTTAAATATGTTGGGGTGGCATCATGACACACCTCGGAGTACCCCACACCAAACCGCAAGCGGAAGAGTCTGAACAACGCCAGCTGGAGATCCGTGCCAAATTCTTCGATGGCCTGGCCAACCCAACGCGGCTTCGCATCGTTGAGCTGTTGCTCGATCGCGGTGAACTGAACGTCAGCCAGCTGGTCGAGGCGACGGGCGTTTCCCAGGGTCAGGTTTCCAATCAGCTGGCATGCCTCAAATGGTGCGGTTACGTGACATCGCGGTCGGAGGGCCGCTACGTCTACTACCGGGTCACGGACCCTCGCATCCGGACGCTGGTCGAACTGGCCCGGCAGATCGTGGCGGATAACGCCGAGCAAATCCGCGCGTGCACCCACCTGAGCCTCTCCGTGGATCGGGAGGGTTACTAATGGCACCTAACCGCAGACGGCAGCTTAGACCTCAAGGGTCGCTGGCGACCGCCGGTTTGAACCCGGGCTCTACCATAAACCGCAAACCGCCTTGCAAACCGCCTTGCCGGCGCCGCTCCCGTGGCGTGGCACACGGGGTGGATGCGGCGCCGGCGCCAGACCGTTGCCTGGGCGGTCGGACAGGAGGAAGGTCACATTGTCACCCTTGAAGCCGGGCCGCTACCACCTCGCGATTGAGGGCATGACCTGTGCACACTGCGCTACCAGGGTCCAGCGGGCTCTGGAACAGGCCGGGGCACGGGCTGTGGAAGCCGACTTCCGGCGCGGTGAGGCGGTCTTCGACCTGCCGCAACCTGCCGATGCGGAAGACCTGCGCGCTGCGGTCCGGGAAGCCGGGTACGAGCCCGGGGCTTTAAAGTCGCTGGAGCCCCAGCCGGCATCGGGGGGTGGTCCTGCGCAGGTGGTCCCAGCCCCGGGGGGTGGTCTGCCGGTTCAAACCCCTCCCGCTCCCCATGTCCCGGCCACGGCGGTCCCTGCCACTGCCGGGGTCACGACCGCCGCCGGAGCGAACCCTGGTGAGGCGTACGATCTGGTCATCGTCGGCTCCGGGTCGGCGGCCTTCGCCGCGGCCATCGAGGCCACGCAAGCCGGCGCCCGGGTGGCCATGGTCGAACGAGGGGTGGTGGGGGGAACCTGCGTCAACATCGGCTGCGTGCCGTCCAAGACCCTTTTGCGGGCCGCGGAGGTCTACTTCCGCGCCCGGCACCACCCCTTCGCCGGCATCGCCACCCAGGCCGGTCCGGTCGACCTGCCGCTGCTCATCGGTCAGAAGAACGAGCTGGTCTCGCGGCTGCGGTACGAGAAGTACGAATGCCTTGTCGGTACGTACGGCTTCGATCTGGTGCGCGGGGAAGGCCGGTTTGTCGACGCCCACATCCTTGAGGTCGTCGATCCGGCCAGCGGCTCGGTGACCCATACCCTCCGGGCGAAGGCGTTTCTCATCGCCACCGGCGCCTCCCCGGCCATCCCCGAGGTGCCGGGGCTCGAGGCCGTCGACTTCCTCACCAGCACCTCCGCCCTCAACTTGCGACGGCTGCCCGAGAGCGTGGCCGTCATCGGCGCAGGGTACATCGCCCTGGAGCTGGGCCAGTTCTTCCGGCACCTGGGCGCTCGGGTGACCATCATGCAGCGCAGCCCCGAGCTCCTGAAAACGTACGACCCGGAGATCCGGGACACCGTGCGCCGCATGCTGGACGAACACGGCATCGAGGTGCTGACAGGGGTTCGCTACCTCGGGGTCGATCAGGCGGGCGGGATGAAACGGGTACGGCTGGAGGTCGCGGGGGCCGAACGAGCCGTCGAGGCGGAGGCCCTGCTGGTTGCCACGGGCCGGCGCCCCAACACCGCGGCACTTCAGCTCGACAAGGCTGGCGTCCGCACCGGGTCCCGCGGCGAGGTGGTGGTCGATGACCAGCTGCGGACCAGCGTCCCCCACATCTTCGCGGCCGGCGACGTGACCATGGGGCCCCAGTTCGTCTATGTGGCCGCCTACCAGGGGGCCCTGGCTGCCCGGAACGCCGTCCGCGGCGCGGGCGAGCGGGTCGATCTCCGTGCCGTCCCGCGGGTCACCTTCACCACCCCGGCCATTGCCAGCGTCGGCCTGACGGAAGAACAGGCCCGGGCCGCCGGCCGGCCGGTGCGGGTGTCGGTCCTCCCGCTGGACGCCGTGCCGCGGGCCCTGGCCAATCGCGAGACCACCGGGGTATTCAAGCTTGTCGCCGACGCCGGCACCGGCCGGCTGCTGGGCGCCCACGTCGTCGCGGAGAATGCCGGCGACGTGATCTATGCCGCCACCCTGGCCGTGAAGTTCGGGCTGACGGTCGAAGACCTGCGCTCGACCCTGGCGCCGTATCTGACCATGGCCGAGGGGTTGAAGCTGGCGGCCCTGGGCTTCGAAACCGACGTATCCCGGCTTTCCTGTTGTGCAGGATAGGGGGGGCATACAGACGCCCCCCCTTGGGGCACCGTCCCCCATCACTTCGTCGCCGCCGCACCGCCGCTCGTCATGGCGTTGTGGTGGGCCTGGCAAAGGCGGATCATCTCGTCGTACGACATGTTCATCATGGTCTGGTGCATCGCGTCCATGCCGGCCACAGCCGTGGGTCCCTGGGACGCACCGGCTGTCGCGGCCGCCAGGGTCGGATGGTGAGCGGCACGCAGATCCGCCGGCGCTGCCGCCCCATTGGCTTCCCGCGGTCCGGCATTGCCGGTCGCGGCAAAGACGGCGGAATACACGCCCAGCACGAGAACCAGCCCCCACAGCAGCGCCCAACCTCTCCTCACCACGCGCTTCATCCCCTGCACCTCCTGTTGCTGGTGCCTGTCGCTGGTACCGGCCGTTTCGCGGCGGGCCAGCCGTTCCGGAGCAGCCCGGCCTTCCCGGCGTGGAAGGCCGGGACAGGTTGGCGGGGCCCTGCTGTGCCGGCCCCGGCCCACCGTCACCGTAACACGCCCCTGTGGAAGTCGCGTGCCGGCCGCGGGGAGAATCGGTGGAGGGATGGAACGCGCTCTTCATGCTTTCTGCATAGATTCTGCACCCGGGTCGCACACGCGGGCGGTACACTGGCCCTGGGAGGCGGGCCGGATCGCGGCGGGGTATCCGGCGTACCCGGCCGGTTCGCCGGGCAGGCGGGTGACGCCGGAACCCTGGCGAGTCGCAACGGCGCTGGATCCCCGGCGACCGGGAACGGAAGGGCGGATCGACCGGTGCGTCCAAAGCCGCTGTTCCTCAGCCTGTGGGCCTTCGGCGCGGGCTTGAGCCTGCTGACCGCCCTGGTCCTCGGCTTCGTGTTCATCCCCCTGGCCGCCCAGGCCGGTCCGGCCGGTCGTGGCGGGGAGGCGGTGCTGCGGACCGTCATGGTGGTCATGGTCCTGGCTTCGGCCGGTGCCCTGTCCGTGGCCACCGGCCTCGCCTGGTTGATCTCCCGCCGGCTGGCCCGGCCCCTGGAACGGCTGGGCCAGGCCGCCCGAACCATTGCCCGGCAGCCCCTGGGCTACGTGGTCCAGCTTCCGCCGGCCCCATACCGGGAGGTCGCGGATCTGGCCCGGGCCCTGGAGACCCTGTCGGCCGAACTGGCCCGGGAACAGGCCCAGAAGGACGCCTTCCTGGCGGCGGTGGCCCACGAGTTGCGCACGCCCCTGACCTACCTCCAGGGTTACGCCCGGTCGTTGCTTGACGGCATGGTGGCCGACCCGGAGGCCGTGCGCGACCACCTGACGGTCATCGACCGGGAGGCCCGGCGGTTGGGGCGGATGGTCGGGGATCTGCTGGATCGGGAAGCCCTGGCCTCGGGGCGCGTCTCCCTGCGTACCGGACCGGTCGACCTGGCCGTCCTGGCGGGCGAGGCCGTTGAGGATGCGGCCCCGGCCGCCCGGGAAAAGGGCGTGGACCTCGAGCTGGAGGTGCACCCGCCCGTGCCTGCCGTGCAGGCCGACGCCGACCGGCTGCGCCAGGTGCTGTGGAACCTGCTCGACAACGCGGTGGCCCATACCCCATCCGGCGGCCGGGTCTGGGTGGAGGTCTGCCGCACTGGGCAAACGGTCGAGGTGACGGTCCACGACACGGGCACCGGGTTCGACCCCGCGGAGAGCGAGAACATCTGGCGCCCGTTCTACCGCGTGGACAGGCATTCCGGAGGCCCCCGGCCCCCAGGGCGGCGGGGTTACGGCCTCGGGCTGGCCACGGTGCGGCAGGTCATTGAAGCCCATGGCGGTACGGTCCATGCCGACGGCCGGCCCGGGCAGGGCGCCTCGGTGGGCTTTCGCCTGCCAGTGATGCTGCCGGCCGGCGTTCCGGCCACAACGGCGCCGGCCGCCCGGCCGGGGAGGGCGATCCCCGGTGCTGCGGGCGATGGCGGTGATGGGGTCCTCCCCGCGGACGAACCCGGCCGCCGGGCGGCGCCCGGTCGCCGGCCACCCACCGCCGTGCAGCAGCCGGCCCCTCGGCCGCTGCCACCGGCCGGGGACAGTACCTGGGCCAGCGGCGAGTCCCTGGTCGCCGTGCTCCTGGTGGTCGTGGGCGTTTTAGCGCTGGCAACGGCCTCGCTCCTGCCCCGGCTGGTATCCCTGGCGGGGGCCAGAGGCTCTGCGGACCTGTTGATCATCGCCCTGACGGGAGCCGTCAGCACCGTCCTGCTGGCGGGTATCATCGCCCTCTTATACAGGGCCTGGATGGGAGGCCGGTCGACATGATGATGCATCCCGGGTGGAGCAACGGCTGGGGCCTGTGGGGGATGTGGCTGGCCATGGTGGCCTTCTGGCTCGTGCCGCTGGTGGTGGTTGCCGGCATCTTCTGGCTCTTCCTGGGACGGGACCGCCATCGTGGGGACCGGGGGTCCGAGCCAGCGGTTTTCGACGAGAACCGCCGGGCCCTCGCCATCCTCAAGGAACGGTACGCCCGGGGGGAGATCAGCCGCGAGGAGTTCGAACGGATCAAGGACGACATCACGAAATCGTAGGTGGCACAGGTCGCTCAGGTTGCGTAGGTCGCTCGCTCTTCGGATGGCGCCTTCGCGATGCGTTCGGGCTGCCGGCCCGGCGGGTGGCGGCCACGAGGACCGCCCCCGCCGCGGCACCGGCGTGGACGTCCTGGGGAGGTCACCCGGGAAATGGGGACGGGAGACCACCGCCACAATACCGGTGATGCACCGCCACCGGAGCGCCCGCCCGGCCAGGATGCCCCGGCCGTGCTGGTGGTCGACGACGAGGCAGAGATCCGGCGCCTGCTCCGGCTGTACCTGGAACGGGCCGGGTTCGGCGTGATGGAGGCCGGCGATGGTACGTCCGCCCTGGCGGCTTTCGATGCGGCCGGACGGCAAGGCCGCCCCGTGGCGGCGGTGGTGCTCGACCTGATGCTGCCCGGCATGGACGGGTGGGAGGTCTGCGAACGGCTCCGGGAACGCAGCCCGGTGCCCATCCTCATGCTTACCGCCCGCGGTGAGATCCACGAGCGGCTGCACGGCTTCCACCTGGGGGCCGACGACTATGTGGTCAAACCCTTCGACCCGCGGGAGATCGTGGCCCGCGTCCGGGCCCTCATCCGCCGCGGGATGCCGGTTGCCGAGGCGACCCGGGCCCCGGGGGCCGAACCGGCCCTTGAACTCGGCCGGCTGGTCATCGACCCCGGCGCCCGCACGGTGACGGTCGACGGGCAACCCGTCCCGCTGACCCGCACCGAGTTCGACCTTCTCTACGTCCTGGCCCGCCACCGCGGCCAGACGCTGGGCCGCCAGCAGATCCTGGACCGCCTGCGGGGCGGCGACTATTTCGGCGACGAGCGGGTCGTCGACAGCCACGTTCGCAACCTGCGAGAGAAGCTGGAGCCCTTCGGGCTGCGCCACCTCATCGCCACCGTCTGGGGCGTGGGGTACCGCTTTGATGGTTAGGGCGATTGCAGCGCCCGGCCCCGCAGGCCCTTACGCCGAGCCCAGCCGCTGTCGCAGCACATGCCGTTGCAGCTTGCCGCTGGCGGTGCGCGGCAGGGGTTCGGAGGTGAAGAGGACCCGGCGGGGTACCTTGTACCGCGCCAGCCGCTCGGCGCAGAAGCGCAAGAGAGCCTCTTCCGTCACCGGAGACGGGTGCCGGGCCGGATCAGGGGCCGGGAGCCCGTACCGGCTCGGTTGCGCAGCCAGGACGGGGGCTGAGGCGCGGCTCCGCTCCGGGTCCCGGGCAGGGGCCGCAGGAGCCGAAGTGCGGTCCGGTCGCACCCCTGGGGCCGGGGTCGAGATGCGGCCCGGTTCCGCTTCCGGGGCAGGGACTGGGGTTCGTCCCGGTTGCACCTCCCGGACAGGGGCTGGAGTGCGACCCGCTTCCGGGACCGCGTGCCTCCCGGAGCCAAGGCCCGCGTCCGGTGCGGCATCCAGGTGGGGTTCACGGAGCCGCACCACCGCCACCGGCACCTGCCCCCACTCCGGATCCGGCACCCCGACCACCCCGGCCTCCTCCACCGCCGGGTGGGCCAGCAGCACCGCCTCCACCTCCGCCGGGTAGACGTTCTCGCCGCCGGAGATGATCAGGTCGTCGCGGCGGTCGGCGACGTACAGGTACCCCTCCTCGTCCAGGTAGCCCAGGTCGCCGGTGTGGAACCAGCCCTCCCGCCAGGCGCGGCCGGTCGCATCGGGCCGGCGGTGGTACCCCGGGCTGACCGTGGGACCCTGCACCGCGATCTCCCCCACCTGGCCGGGCGGCAGGTCGCGCCCGCGTTCGTCCACGATGCGCAGCCGGTTGAAGAACAGCGGCTTGCCGGCCGAGCCCAGCTTGCGCAGGGCGTCGGCCGGCGCCAGGGTGGCGAACTGGGAGGCCGTCTCCGTCATGCCGTAGGTCTGCACCACCGGGGTGCCGCGGGCGGCACAGGCCTCCAGCAGCGGCCGCGGGGCCGGCCCGCCCCCCAGGAGCACGCAGCGCAGGTGCTCGGGATACGGCCGGGGGCCGCGCTCGTCCAGCATGCGCTGGAGCATGGTGGCCACCACGGAGATCACCGTCACCCGGTGCCGCTCGATGGACGCGTTGACCGCCGCCGGGTCGAACCGCCGGTGCAGCACCATGGGGATCCCGTAGATCGCCGACCGGAAGACGATGGACAGCCCGCTGACGTGGAAGAGGGGCACGCAGCAGAGCCAGCGGTCGTCCCGGTGCAGGCCCAGGTTCAGGGCCGACTGGACGGCGCTCCAGAAGTGGTTGCCGTAGGTCAGGACGGCGCCCTTGGGCCGGCCCGTGGTCCCCGAGGTGTAGATGATGCAGTGGGGTGCCGCCAGGTCGATGGCGGCGCGAAGCCCCGCGGTCGAGGCGGGGGACGGCACCGCGGCAGAAGCCGGGACCGCGGCGGCCCCGGTGTCCCCGGTGGAAGGTGGGGCCGTGGGACCGGCGGAAGTCGTGGTAGCACCCCCGGCGGAAGCCATGGCGCAAGGGGCTTGGACCGGTCCCTGGGTCGCCGCCCCCGCCATCAGCAAATCGCTGGCTAGGCCGGCCAGGGAGAGAAGGCAAGGCCACCCCTTCGCGTGGGACGGTACGGGGGTAGCTGGCGCCGGCGCACGACCGGGTTGGCCTGCGGCTTCAGCCGCCGGTGGCATCGCCGGTGCTGGCGAGGGCGGGATGGCCGGTCCGACCGCCACTGCCGACTTCGGGGCAGGAAGGGTCGCCGCCACAGCCGCCGCGGTCTCCCCGAACCCCTGGCCGTAGATCAGCCAGTCGGCGCCGCTGTCGGCCACCTGCCAGGCCAGTTCGGCCGGCGTCAGGCGCACGTTGAGGGGAACCAGCACGGCGCCCGCCCGAATCAGGGCGTGGATCAGCACGACGTATCCGGGCTCGTTGGCCGCCAGCACCGCGACGGTCTGGCCCGGCCGGACACCGGCTGCCCGGAGCCGCTCGGCCAGCGCCGTCGCCGCGGCGTCCAGCTCCGCGAAGGTCCAGCAGCGTTCGTCACGCGTGGAGGATGGGTCGCCGGCCACCAGCAAAGCCAGGCCGTCGGGCTGCAGCTCCGCCTGGCGGTGAAGCCAGTCGGGCATCGGCCCGGTCCATGCCCAGGCAGCCGGCCCCCCGGCCGTCCCGGGTCGACCCGGCCGATCGTGCTCCGGCCGTCCCGCCTGATCGGAAAGGGGGGGTTGGGGCGCGGTCACGTTTCCTCCTCCACCTGGCCTGGTCGGCGTCGTCGCCGGGCAGCCGTCACGTTCCGCTGTGCGCACCACCACCATCATAGACGACCATCGCGGCGGCACGACGGCCCTCCGCCGAACGATCCGGGTGCCCGGTCCGATCCTCCGCACCCGATGATGCGGATGGGCATGGTGGTGGGGAGAGGGGTTGGCGGAATTCATGCGAATGTTCCCCGACGGGTTCGCGCTTCCCCTCCCGGCGCGGGGTGGGGGGGTGAACGGCCTCGACCCGGCCCCTTGGCCGATGGGAGGGCGGTCCGGTGCAGGTTGGGTTGAGCCGGGTACGATGGGGCGGCGTGTGGAGGAACCAGGATTTCCTCAAGTTGTGGGCCGGGGAGACCGTATCCCTGTTCGGATCGCAGGTCACCACCCTGGCTCTGCCACTGACCGCCGTCCAGTCTTTTGCTGCGACACCGGCTCAGATGGGCATCCTCTCCGCCGCGCGCTTCCTTCCCTTTCTGCTGCTAACCCTCGTCGCGGGGGTCTGGGTCGATGTCTACCGGCGCCGTCCGATCCTCGTGGGGGCGAACCTTGGACGCGCCTTCGTCCTGGCGCTGGTGCCCCTGGGTGCCGTCATGGGGTGGCTTCGCATGTGGCACCTCTACGCGGTGGCCTTTGGGGTCGGGGCGCTGACGGTGCTCTTTGATCTGGCATACCAGTCGTACGTGCCCAGCTTGGTCGAGCGAGAAGAACTGGTGGAGGCAAACAGCAAGCTCCAGACGAGTGCTTCGGCCGCCGAGGTGGGCGGGCCCGCCCTCGGCGGCCTCCTTGTGGAGTGGCTGTCCGCTCCGGTGGCGGTCGCCGCGGACGCGTTGTCCTTCTTGGTCTCGGCGGTGCTGCTCGGTGCCATTGGCCGGCCTGAGCCCCGGATGGACGCACCTGCCCAGCGGGTGCCCCTGTTCCGCCAGATCGGGGAGGGCTTGCGGATCACCTTCAGCAACCCCTATCTGCGCAGCCTGGCGGGCGAGGCCGCCACGTACAACTTCTTCGAAACGGCGATCCTCGCCCTCTTCACGCTCTATGCCACCCGGGAGTTGGGCCTCAGCCCCGCGCAATTGGGGACCGTGATGGGAACGGGCGCCGTCGGTGCCCTTCTCGGCGCTCTGGTGGCTGAGAGAGCGGCCCGGGTGCTCGGGCTTGGTCGAGCCATCCTGGCGTCGATGGCCTTGGCCTGCGTCGCACCGCTGCTGATCCCCCTTGTCAGGGGTCCGCTGCCCGTCGTGATCGCCCTGCTGGTGGCGGCCTTTTTCGTCAACGGCATCGGGCTGGCCATGTCCAACGTGCACGTGGTCAGCCTGCGCCAGGCCGTGACGGCACCTCATCTGCTCGGTCGCATGAACGCGTCGTACCGGTTCTTCGTTTACGGAGCCATCCCGCTGGGCTCGCTCTTCGGCGGCTTGTTGGGGGAACACCTGGGTGTGCGTTCGGCCCTCTTGGTGGGCGCCGGCGGCTTGTGCGCCGCCCTCTTGTGGGTCGTGTCGTCACCCGTGCCGCACTTGCGCCGTCTTCCCGAACAAGCCGGGCCGGCGTCCGGCTAGGAGCGCGTCGGGCTGGGTTCAAGGCGGCAGGCCCTTCGATCGTCTTCGGGTCGATCGGGCATCGCCGCGGCTTCTCGGTGCCGGGACCCAGCGTCGCCGCGGCCCGCGCCGCCCGTCGCCGGACCAAGACAGGCCTTTCCCCGGTCGCCACCGAAATGGCATCCAGGGACGCCAGGCCGTTTGCAAGGAGGGAACCCCATGGCCCACACCATCCACTCCCGTCACGTCCACTACGGCTGGGACAACGGCCTTGAGCCGGTGCTGGAGGTCGAACCCGGCGAGGCGGTTGAGTTCGAGGTGGTCGATGCCTCGGGCGGCCAGCTGAACCCCGGTTCGACCGCCGCGGACGTGGCGCGTCTCGACTTCGAGCGGGTCAATCCCGTCACCGGACCGGTGTTCATCAAGGGCGCGAAGCCGGGGGACGTGCTGGAGGTCGAGATCCTGGAGTTCGGTCCCGCCCGCTGGGGCTGGACGGCCATCATCCCCGGGTTTGGCCTTCTGGCTGACGAGTTCCCGGATCCCTACCTCAAGATCTGGGACCTGTCGGGGCCCGGTGAGCGTGCCTGGTTCAACGAGCGCATCGCCGTGCCCCTCGCCCCCTTCCCGGGCACCATCGGTGTCGCCCTGCCCGAGCCGGGGCGGCACAGCATCGTCCCGCCGCGGAAGAACGGCGGCAACATGGACATCCGCCACCTGACCGCCGGCACCCGGCTGCTCCTGCCGGTGTGGGTCGAGGGGGCGCTCTTCTCCATCGGCGACACCCACGCCGCCCAGGGGGACGGGGAGGTGTGCGGCACGGCCATCGAGGCGGCCATGCAGGTGGCCTGCCGCTTCCGCATCCGCCGCGACCTGCGCCTGGACGAACCGGCCTTCATCGTGCCGGGCCCGCTGGCGTCGGGCCAGGACCCGCGGGGCTACTTCGTCACCACCGGGATCAGCGACGACCTGATGGAAGCCACCCGCAAGGCCGTGCGGGCGATGATCCGCTATCTGGGGGAGACCTACCACCTGGAGCCTGCGGAGGCCTACGCCCTGGCCAGCGTGGCCGTGGACCTGAAGATCAGCGAGGTGGTCGACGCGCCCAATTGGGTGGTCTCCGCGTTCCTCCCCCAGTCCCTGTTCGTCCGGTGAGGACCGGTGAGGAAGGGCAGGCGGAGGGCTATCGACCGCGACGTGCGGCCGGCAGCAAGGGGCGGTGCGGGCAGGACGCGCACCGCCCCGATCCGTTGGACGGCCGATACGTTGGACGGTAAGGGACGCTCGGCCCATGGTCACGACAACTTCGTCTGACCGTTTCGTCTCCTCACCCACCGCTCCACCCATTGCGCCAGTTCCCGCTCATCCATGTGACCAAGCGCTACCCGTTCCATGACCTCAACCGCCTCCGCTGGTGGCGGATCGAAGACGAGACCTTCGGACGCAAGCCAGAGGCCGAGTGCCAAGAAAGCCGTCCGCTTGTTTGCATCCACAAACGGGTGGTCGCGCACAAGGGCATGCGCACACGCCGCTGCCTGTGCAACAGGCGTCAGGTAAGCAGGTTGTCCACCGGCAGTCTGGAGCGCCCTCGCAACAGCCGCCTCAACGCGACCTACGTCAAGGACCCCTGGCGCGCCACCGCCGAACTCAAGGGCCAGGTCGTGTAGGTAGAGGATCTGAGCGGGGGTGAGACTCATCGCTGGGCGAGCTCTTCGAGGATGACCCGATGCCTTTCGGCGAACCGCCGGGCCTCCTCGACGAACGACGGGTCAACGCCTGTCGCGGAGTCCAAGGGCCGGATGACCACCCGCCGCTGGACACGATCCACCTCCACCTCGACCGGAGCACCCTCCTTCAGCCCCAGCTCATGAAGCTCCCGGGCGGGCAGGGTAACACCAAGGCTCTGACCGATCCGTAAGATTCGCCGGATCCCCATGGCCATCCCCCCCACACAGATCCTGGTGATATCCATTCTAACCTTACTCAACTTCCCGCGCGGCACCGCTGCTTCAGGCGCGCATGCGGCCAACACCCTCGGCGGTGGCCGCGGTGCGGGCGGGACGCGCACCGCCTTGTGCTATCATCGTGCCGGTCGAGGACCTCGGCGCGGTCGCTGGGACGCGGTAGGATCCCGATCCCCCGCGGAGCTCGCATGGACGCGGGCGAGCGCCATCGACGGCCCAGGGGGCCGTCCAAGGAGGGCCGGCGGTGACGGGGCGGGCGACCATCCTCATCGTCGATGACGAGCCGGATCTGACCCGGCTCCTGGCCGAGCACCTGACGCGGGAAGGCTTCGCGACCCGGGTGGCGCCGGATGCGGAGACCGCCCTCCGGCTGCTGGACGAGGAGCCGTGCGACCTGGTCATCCTGGACATCATGCTGCCGGGGATGGACGGGATCGATCTGTTGCGCCGGATCCGCGACCCCCGGCGGGGGTGGCCCGACCTGCCGGTGATCATGCTCTCCGCCCGCGGCAGCGCGGTCGACAAGACGGTGGGCCTGTCCTTGGGGGCCGACGACTACGTCGCCAAGCCCTTCAGCCTGCTGGAACTCACCGCCCGCGTCCACGCGGTGCTACGCCGGTCCCGCACCCGGGCGGCGCAGCCGGCGGCGGTGGACCCGACGCCGGTGGCGACCGATGGCGCGCGGCGACCCTCGGCCCCGACGCCGTCGCCCGGCCGGGAGGCGGCGCCCCCCGCGGCCGCGTTCGTCCGGGAACCGCACGCGACCGGCGGCGAGGTGGTCCGGTGCGGGCCCCTCACCATGGACCTGGCGGCAGCCCGGGTCTGGGTGGACGGGAAGCCGGTCCACCTCACCGCCAAGGAGTACCAGATGCTGGCGTGGTGGATCCGCCACCCCGACCGGGTCTTCACCAAGCAGCAGATCTACGAGGCCGTCTGGGGCGAGCCCTACGTGACCGACGACAACACGGTCGCGGTCCACATCCACCGGCTGCGGGCGAAGATCGAGCGCAACCCGGAGCGGCCGGCGATCATCCAGACCGTGCGCGGCCTGGGCTACCGGCTGGTTTGCGGACCATGAGCCAGCACGCCGTCGGGATGGCGCTCGGGCCGTCCTCGGGGTCGTGGCCGCCGGTCGCCCTCCTCCCGGCCGGCGGGATTCCGTGGCTCCTGGTCGCGGGGGTGTCCATCGCGGCGGCCTTGTTTGCCCTGGCCGCCTACTGGGGGCTGCGTCGCGAGCTGCGGCGGCTGGCCCAGGCCGTCGAGGAGGCGCGGGCGGGCGACGTCATGGTGCGCTTCCACTCGCGCCACCCGGGCGTGCGGGCCCTCGCCGCGGCGTTCAACGGGGT
This sequence comes from Thermaerobacter sp. FW80, assembly GCF_004634385.1. Taxonomy (NCBI): domain Bacteria; kingdom Bacillati; phylum Bacillota; class Clostridia; order Eubacteriales; family Clostridiales Family XVII. Incertae Sedis; genus Thermaerobacter; species Thermaerobacter sp. FW80. Next base: position 2,795,195 of record NZ_CP037895.1, read on the forward strand.
GATGCGACGCCTGCACGACCTGGAGGCCGCGCATCAGCGGGAGGAACAGCGCCGCCGCCAGTTCCTGGCCGCCCTCTCCCACGACCTGCGCACGCCGCTGACCGCGGTGCTGGGCTATCTCGAAGCGGTCGCCCGGGGCGACCTGGCTCCCGCGACCCGACGGGACTACCTGGAGACGGCGCACCGCAAGGGGCGGGAGCTGCGGGAGACCCTGGACCGGATCTTCGAGTGGGCGCGCCTGGACCTGGAGGTCGCGGACCTGCCCACCCCGCGGCTCAACCTGGCCGAGCGGCTGCGCCAGCTGCTGATCGAGTTCTACCCCGCCCTCCGCCAGAGGGACATCGCGCTGGAGCCGGACCTCCCCGAGGCGGCCTGGGTGCGGTGCCACCCGGACCTGGTGGACCGCGTCGTCCGCAACCTGGTCGACAACGCCCTCCGCCACGCCCGGGGCATCACCCGCCTGACCGTCGCCCTCCGCCGCACCGGCCCTGTCTGGGAGCTGGTGGTGGCCGACGACGGCGAGCCCGTGCCCGACGAGGTCGTGGCGGGCTTGTTCGTCCCCTTCCGACGCCGTCCCGGTTCTCCGGGCGCCGGACTCGGGCTGGCCATCAGCCGCCAGCTGGCCCGCGCCTGGGGCGGGGACCTGCGCGCAGGCCCGCGGCAACCGCGGGGCCTGGCGTTCATCGTCACGTGGCCGGGGGCCGACCCCGGGGGACCGGCCCGCTCCGCCCCCTCGCCGTCCGCCGGGTCGGGAGGTGGCCGCGGCGACGACGGACGCGCGCAGGGGGCGCCGTCTGGGAGCTGAAGCGGCCAGGCGCCCACCAGCTGCGTACCCCCCGCCCCCGCCCCCTTCACCGCACCGTAAGCGTGGCGTAATCGGGCCGACGGGCTGCGTTCAACCCCGTGCGCTATGCTGCGGGCGGGAGGTGAGGGGATGGACGGCCCGACACCGGCCGCCGAGCTCCAGGGGGTCGGCAAGCGGTACGGGCGCCGCTGGGCGGTGCGCGACCTCACCATGACGGTCCACCCGGGCGAGGTCTACGCCCTGCTGGGGCGCAACGGGGCCGGGAAGACCACGACCCTGCGGATGATCCTGGGCCTCGCCCGACGCACGACGGGGGAGATCGTCCTCTTCGGCCGGCGCCTGGAGCAGTGGGGTGCCGAGGTCTACCGCCGCGTCGGCGCCACCGTGGAGACGCCGGGCTTCTACGGCAACCTGACGGCCCGGGAGAACCTCTTGCACAATCTCCTGATCCTCGGCGTCCCGGAACCGCAGCGCATCGACCAGGTCCTGGAGCTGGTCGGGCTGCGCCACGCCGCCGACCGGCGGGTGCGGGAGTTCTCCCTGGGCATGCGCCAGCGCCTGGGCATCGCCCGCGCCCTGCTCCACGAACCCCGGCTCCTGATCCTGGACGAACCGACCAACGGCCTCGATCCCGCCGGCATCCGCGAGGTGCGCGAGCTGATCCGGGAGCTGGCCGCGGAGCGGAAGATGGCGGTCCTGCTCTCCAGCCACATCCTGGCCGAGGTGGAGCAGGTCGCCGACCGGGTCGGCATCCTGCACGAAGGCCGGCTGGTGGAGGAGGTGCGCATGGGCGAGCTGCGGGATCGCGGCCGGACGTACCTGGTGATCGAGACCCGGGAGCCCGAGGCGGCCGTGCGCCTGCTTGAGGAGCGCCTGGCGGTGCGCCGGTACACCGTGCTGCCGGGCGGCACGCTGCGGGTCTACGAGCACGTGGACCGGCCGGACCAGGTCGTCCGCGTGTTGGTCGAACACGGCCTCCCCGTGCTTCACGCCTCCGTCCAGCGGGAGAGCCTGGAGGACCACTTCTTGCGGGCCACCGCCGCGGCGGACCCGGCCTCGGACACCGGGACGAACCGGCCCCCCGGCGCGGCGTGACCGCGCCGCCGCAGGTCGGCCCAGGGCCCGATCGGGGAGCAGACCCCGCGCTGAACGCGCTGCGGACCCGAAGCGAAGACCGCGCCCCAACCCGGGGCGACAGGAGGGGAGCACACGTGGCCATCCTGCGCGCCGAACTCCTCAAGTGGAAGCGATCGTGGGTCGTCTGGGCGGCCCTGGTGGCCGCCGGCGTCGCGCCGGCCTTCAACGCGCTCCTGGTTTGGGGCGCCCGGCGGGTGGCCGGCACGGCCGGGGAAGGCGTCTCGATCCCGTGGGAGGGCTTCTTCGCCCAGGTGGGCTTGTTCGCGAACCTGCTGGTCTACCCGCTGCTCTTCGGCTTCGTGGTCACCTATGCGGTGGTCCGCGAGTACCAGGAAGGCGCGGCGACCAACCTCTTCGCCCTGCCCGCCAGCCGGACCGGCATCCTCCTCGCCAAGCTGGGCGCCGCCGCCCTGATCCTGGCGGTGGCGGTGGTGGCGGCGGTGCCGCTGGCCGTGATCGCGGGACTGCCCGTGCTCGGCTACCTGCCGTCGTGGGATGCCGTCGCCGCCGGCCTGGGACTCCACCTGGTCGCGGGGCTCGCCCAGTTCCTCCTGGTGCCCGTGGTGCTCTGGCTGGCCGTCCTCGGTCGCAACTACGTGTTGCCCCTCGCCGCGGCCGGGTTCTTCGTGGTCGCCAACATCTTCACCGCCTTCGCCGGCGACGAGGCGCTCTGGATCCCGACGGCGATCCCGGCCTGGACGGCCCAGGCCCGCTACCTCCCCGAGATCGCCGCCCACCTGCCTGCCTGGTGGGTCCAGCTGCCGCCGCTGTTCCTCGGGTTCCTGGCGCTGGCGGCCCTGACCGTGACCCGCCGCGACGTGGTCTGAGCGCGCCGCTTTGGCCATCCTATCCGACGGGCCGCCGAGCGGCGGGTGCGCCGCGGGACGGCGGCGCGAGGGAGGATCGCAGCCATGCCCACCCTCTGGCCCTGGGTGATCACCTGGGGGCTGATCCTGGCGAGCGGCATCGCCCTGTGGCTCTTCGTCCGGCGCGCCCACTACCAGCGGAACCGGCGGGACCGGCTCTGACGCCCCCGGACCCCCGGCGCGGCGAGAGCGGACGCGGCCCCGCCCCCCGTCCCCATGCAGCCGCCCGGCCGACGTCGCCCTGCGAAGGGCGCCGCCCATCGGCGCCGCGGACCGGGCGTCACCGGTTCGCGGTCACCGATCCGGTGGTCAGGACCCGCCGCCGACCAGCCACCGGGTCGATGTCCGCCCGCACTCGACGACGGCGCGGCCGACGCGAAGGCCGAAGGGCCCCAGGGCGTCCACGATGGCGCGGTACGCCCCGAGGCCGGGCCGCTCGTCACAGGTTCCGGACGAACCGGCCGCCGGGTGCACCGCCCGCACGGCGTACCGCCAGATGAGCGGCCGCACCAGGGGGGCCTCGAAGGCCGCAGGCGCCACGTCCAGGGCGTAGGCCGCGAACTGGGCCTGTCCAGGGCCCAGCGTCGACGGCACCGCGGGCACGGACAAGGGCACCGCCACCGCACCGAGCAGCACCAGGGCGAGCACCGCGCTTCCGGCGCCCCGCAGCCACCCGTACCCCCGCCCCCTCCGAGCCACTGGAAGAGCCCCCTCACGTCGGGAAGAACACGCCCGGATTGAGCACCCCCGCCGGGTCGAACGCGGCCTTCAGCGCCCGCAGCGCCGCCACGTGTCCGGGGCCATGCTCCCGCTCGAAGAACGGCGCGAAGTCGCGCCCGGTCCCGTGGTGGTGGCTGAGGGTGGCGCCGTGGGCGAGGAACGCCTCCAGCCCCGCCTGCTGCACGTCCCGCCACGCCGCCCACATCGCCTCCCGCGGCGGCTTGAGGACGAAGGTGAAGTAGAGCGAGCAGCCGTCGGGGTACGCGTGGGTCACGCGGCAGAGGACCATGGCCACCGGCGACCATCGCTCCATGCGCCGGAACAGCGCCTCCCGGACCGCCTCCCGCAGGGCCGCCGCGCGGGACCACGCCGTCGCCGTCTCCAGGGTGTCGACCACCAGGCCGTGGTCGATCATCACGTCCCGCCAGTAGGGCTGCTGGACGAACCCCTCCCTCCACGCCTGCACGCCGGCCGGCGGCACCTCCCGGCCGCCGGCGGCCCGGCACAGGCGGGTCGCCTCCTCCCAGGCCACCGTCACCGCCCGCTCCCCGTCGGGATCCGCCACCTCGAAGCCCAGGTGCAGGAAGGCCCCCGGTTCCATCCCCGCCCGGCCCCAGAAGGCCACCATGGCCTCGTACTCGTCCAGCAGGCGCAGGACCGGCGGGTAGATGCCGGCCTGGACGATCCGGCGCACCGCCTCGAGCCCCTCGGCGAACCCCGCGAAGCGAAAGCCGGTGGCCCGCTTCCGCGCGGGAGGGACCTGCAGCCGCAGCACCGCCTCGGTGATCACGCCCAGGGCGCCCTCGGAGCCGATGAACCAGGCCTTGCCGTCGGGACCGGAGGCCGATTGCGGCACCTCCCGGGTCTCGATCCGCCCCCGCGCGGTCACCACCCGCAGGGCTTCCACGGCCGTGTCGATCTTGCCGTGGAGGGTGGCGAAGTGGCCGCCGGCGCGGGTGGCGATCCACCCGCCCACGGTGGAGCAGGCGTAGGACTGGGGGTAAAAGCGGAAGGCCAGCCCTTCCCGGCGCAGGGCGTCTTCCAGGTCCGGGCCCAGGGTGCCCGCCCGCACCCGGGCGCGCCGGCTGGTCCGGTCGATGGCCACGACCCCCTCGAGGTCCCGCAGGTCCACGCTGACCACACCGGTGTAGGTCGGCGGCACGTCGGGCTCGACGCCGCCCACCACCGAGCTGCCGCCGCCGGTGGGGATCAGGGCCACCCGCCGGCGCTCGGCGTACTCCAGGAGGCGCAGGAGGTCGTCCTCATCGGCGGGGTAGGCCACGGCGTCGGGGAAGCGCAGGTTCGTCCCGGTGCGGAGGCGGATCAGGTCGCCGGTGCTGCGGCCGGCGGCGTGCAGGGCCCGCTCGTAGGGGGTGGCGACGATGCGTCCCCGGAAGCCGGCGAGGCCGGGGAGACCGCCGGCCGAGTCGGACCCGAGCCGCGACGGCGGCAACGGGATGTGCTCCAGCGGCACCGGCGGCCGGTAGTCCTCCGCCCGGACGCCCGCCAAGGCGCCCGTGGTCTTCCGCCATCCCTCGATCCGCTCGGGGGCTGGTTCTTCCCCCACGTAGCCCCAGCCGTTCCACTTGCGCACCCGACGGGCCTCCGGCACGTCCCCAGTCCCCCCGGTGTCGCAGCGCGCCCCCGGGCGGCCCAACCCCCGCCCGGTGGCACGTTCTTCCATCGGTTCAACCGGACCCGCCGCATCCGTTGCGGCCCCAGTCCCGGCGAAGATCGAGCGTGCTCGACCGAGCAGGAAGCGAACCCACCGTCACGAACTCAACGCCATCCCGTGGGATCCGGGCAGGGAACCGGGCCACGCCGTTGGCACCGTGCCCAGCGAGCGGGCGCCGCCAGCGCACCTCGAGATGGCCGGTCCCCAGCAGGCCACGGGTGGCGAGATCGTCCTGCGCTGCGGTCAACCTTCCCGCAACCGGGCGAAGGGGTGGACGATCGTGCCGGTGACCGTCCGACCCGCCAGCGATGGGGACGTCCAGGAGATATGCGAGATCCTCGCGGAGGGAGACCGGGATCATGCGTCCGCACTTCCCACCGTGTTCATGACCGCGTGCGACCCGGCCTGGCGGGAGCCCGCGGTACGACAGTGGATTGGCGATCCCACGTCGGCGGTGCTGGTGGCCGATGAAGGCGGAAGGCTTGCCGGCGTCGTGGTCGCCGTCCTGCGTCACGCGCCCCGCGAGGTGCCGGTGCTGGCCCCGAGGCGGTATGTCTGGATCGATTCCCTCGCCGTCTGCTCGTCCCGCCGGCGGCAAGGCGTGGGCCGAGCGCTCATGGAGGCGGTTCACCGGTGGGCCCTCGATCAGGGAGTCGACGAGATCGAACTGAACGTTTGGGAGTTCAACCGTGCAGCTATCGCATTGTACACGTCCCTCGGCTATGCGACCACGAGCCGCCGGCTCCACCTACGCCTGCCATCGGCCTGACGTCGTCGGGACACGTTCCACGCCGACCTGGTGCAGGCGGGAGTCCCGTCCCCGCGGTTCTCCCCACAGCCCGGGCTGCAGGCCCGGGGGCTGCAGGAGCGCGGTCCCTGTGAGCCGAGCCCGTCGCGTGGTGGCCGCCCCTTCGCGAGGGCCGCTGGCGCAACGGCCAGCGGCCCTTGCAGGGAACCAGCGCATCAAGGAAACCGAGGGAACTTGCTCCAGTCGGGCTTGCGCTTCTCCAGGAAGGCGCGCTGCCCCTCCTTGGCCTCCTCCGTCAGGTAGAAGATCAGCGTGGCGTCGCCCGCCAGCTGCTGCAGGCCCGCCAGGCCGTCGGTATCCGCGTTGAAGGCGGCCTTGAGCATGCGGATGGCCGTCGGGCTCTTCTCCAGGATCTCCCGGGCCCACTTCACGCCCTCGGCCTCCAGCTGGTCGGCGGGGACCACGGCGTTGACCAGGCCCATCGCCAGGGCCTCCTGGGCGGAGTACTGGCGGCACAGGTACCAGATCTCCCGCGCCTTCTTGTGGCCCACGATCCGGGCCAGCAGCCCGGCGCCGTAGCCGCCGTCGAAGCTGCCCACCCGCGGCCCGGCCTGACCGAAGCGAGCGTTGTCCGCGGCGATGGTCAGGTCGCAGACCACGTGCAGCACGTGCCCGCCGCCGATGGCGTAGCCGGCCACCAGGGCGATCACCGGCTTCGGCAGGGTGCGGATCTGACGCTGCAGGTCCAGGACGTTGAGCCGCGGCGTGCCCTCTTCGTCCACATACCCGCCATGGCCCCGGACCTTCTGGTCGCCGCCGGTGCAGAAGTTGCCGCCCGCACCGGTGAGCAGCACCACGCCGATGCGCGGGTCGTTGCGGGCGTCGGTGAAGGCGTCCTGCATCTCGACGATGGTCTTGGGCCGGAAGGCGTTGAGCACGTGCGGCCGGTTGATGGTGATCTTGGCGATGCCCTCGCCGTCGGCCTTCTCGTAGATGATGTCCTCGTAGTCCTTGACCTTGATCCAGCGCGGCAGCTCCACCGTCGTCGACATCGCCGACCCTCCCCGTCGTAGCCGTGGATCGCGCTGATGCCTCCACCCGCCGAAGCGCGGTCTCGGCGGCTCCCTCGTGGCTTCCGCGAAATCCTGGTCGGCCTCGGTCCTCCGGCGCCTCGACCCGGACCTTCGCCCCCCCCAACAACGTCCCGGGGGCTCACTCACCTTCGCACCGCCTCCCAGAAGGCTCTCACCTCCCGGACGAACCCGGCCGGATCCTCCAGGTGGACGGCGTGCCCCGCCCCCGGTACGGTCACCGCCCGGCCCCGGGGCAGGCAGGCCGCCATCGCGGCCGCCAGGGCGGCGTACTTGGCGTCGACCGCCCCCGCCAGGCAGAGCACCGGCATCGCCAGGGCAGGCAGCCGGTCCCACAGCGGCGGCTGGACCCCCGCCCCGATGCCCCGCAGACTGTTGGCCAGGCCCTGCGGGCGTTGGTTGAGGCGCGTGGCCCGCACGGCAGCCCGCAGCGCCGGCGGCAGCCGCCGCAGCCCTGCGAAGAGGGGCAGCCCCTCCCAGTGGCGGGCGAAGGACTCCACCCCCTCCGCCTCGATGCGGCGGGCCAGCTCCTCGTCGGCGCGGCGCCGGGCCGCCCGCTCGGCGGGATCCCGCAGCCCCGGCGACGACGACTCCAGCACCAGCGACGCCACCCGGTCCGGCGCGGCGGCCGCCAGCCCCAGGGCCACGCGCCCTCCCATGGAGTAGCCCACCAGATGCACCCGGTGGCAGCCCAGGCGATCGAGCAGGGCCAGCAGGTCGGCCACCTGCTCCTCCATGCGGTAGCGCCGGGGATCCGCCGGGGCGGCGGTGCGCCCGTGACCCAGCAGATCGACGGCCAGCAGCGGCCCCGCCGCGGCCAGCTCGTCCCAGACCGGCGCCCAGGTCGCCGTGCTGCCCGTGAAGCCGTGGAGCAGCAGGGCGGGCTCGCGGCGGCTGGACTCGTGACGGCACCGGCTCGCGCCGGCTGCCGCGGGGGCAGCAGGGGCCGCGGGGGCAGCGAGGGCAGGGAGGGCAGCGGAAGGGCCCTGGGCCTCCCCACCGGCGGCCTCCAGGTAGTACCGCACCCCGCGGACCCGGACGAACCGGCCGCCGACGGGCCCCGCCGCCCCGCGGGCGTCGGCCGCCGGCCGGCGCCCGGCCTCAGCCGGGGGATCGGTGCCGACACCGGCGTCCGCCCTTGCCTCGGGGATGACCGCTGCCCCGCCCTCCGCCTCGACCCGGGGGACGGCTGCTGGGTCGCCCTCCCCCTCCGCCTCGGGGGTGGCTGCTGCATCGCCGTCCGCCTCCGCCTGGGGGGCGACGCCGTCCTCCGCCTGGGGGGCGACACCGTCCGCCTGGCGGGCGGCTGCTGCCCCGCACGCCGCCTCGGTTGGGCGGGTCGCCGCACCCTCGCGCGCGAACTCGACCGCGAGGGCGGCTTCCGCCCCGGATGCCGCCGCCGGCGGAGCGGCCGCTGCCCCGCGGCCACGGCCGTGGCCGTGCCCACGGCCAGCCCCGGCGGCCTCGCGGTCGTCCTCGGCCGGGGGACGACGGGGCTCGCCGTCCCCGGCCCGGGATCGCCGTGCCGGCGACCCCAGGCCGTCCTCCGCGGCCGGCCCCGCCACCGGCCCGGTCGGCCCGCTCCCCGTCCGGGGGGTGGCCAGGCCCGCCTCCGCCAGCGCCGCGGCCACCGCCCTCCACACCTGGCGGTGGTGGTCCACGTTCCGCCTCCGGTCGGTCCGCACCTCGACGATGACCGGACCGCCGCGCCGTGCGCCTTGGCGGGGTGGGTCCGGGACCCCGCTGTCGCCAGGCCTGGCCGGGGCGGTGCGGACGGCGGCGAAGCCGGGGGATGGGTCGGCGGCGGCCAGGGCCTCCCGCACCGCGTTGCGGAACGCGTCCCAGGTTCGGACCCGCCGGTACGGGATGCCGTACAGGGCGGCGGCGTGGCGGAAGTCAAGGCCGTGGGGCGTGCCCCAGAGTGCCTCGAATTCTTCGGGGTCCAGGCGTGCCTGGGGCAGAAAGGAGAAGATCCCGCCGCCGTCGTTGTTCACCACCACGACCACCAGCGGCAGCCGGTAGCGGGCCGCGGCCCAGAGCCCGTTGAGGTCGTGGTAGAAGGAGAGGTCGCCGATGACCAGCGCCGCCGGCCCCTCCCCCGCCGCCGCGACGCCGGCCGCGGTGGAGACGACGCCGTCGATGCCGCTGGCACCGCGGTTGGCCAGGCACCGGATGGGCGTCGGCGAGGCGGGGACGAAGGTGTCCACGTCCCGGATCGGCATGCTGTTCCCCGCCACCAGGAGGCTGCCCGGCGGCAGCAGCCGGGCCAGCTCGGCCACAACCCGCGGCTCGGCCGGTTCGTCCCACCCGGCCAGTTGGCGGGCGATGGCCTCCCGGGCGACGCGATTGATCCGTTGCCAGAGGGCGAGCCAGCTGCCGGGATCGCCGGCGGCGTCCGATCCGGGCGACGGGCCGCGGCTGGCCTCGCCGCCCGGGGGTGTCGGCTCGGCCTCGGTCCTCGTAGCCTCCCCTTGCAGCCGCTCCGCCAGCTCCGCCAGCTGCTGGCACGCCCGCGCCGGATCGGCCCGGACGACCCGGGCGGCGACGTGGGCGGGGTCCGGCCAACCCCCCTCGTCCAGGACGATCTGCAGCGCCGCATGCCGCTCCAGGTACTGCGCCAGCGGCTTGGAGACGGGAGGCGCCCCGATGCGCAGCACCACGTCGGACGCCAGGGCGTCGGCCAGCGCCGGGTCGCGGAGGAAGGCGTCGTACGCGTCGATGATGGGGCACTCCGCATCGATGGGGCTCTCCGCATCTGCGCCCGCCGCCGGGCCGAGGTGCGGCCCCCATCGCACCCCCGAGAGGGGATCGGCCAACACCGGAAGCCCGAGCCGCCGGGCCAGTCGCGTCACCGCCACGGCCAGGGGCGGCCCCCCGGGCACGGCAACCGGCGCCCCGCCGCCGCTCCCCGTCCCAGGGCCGGCCGGCGGGACGGCGGCGACGGCCGGCGCCACCGGGCCGCAGACGATCAGCCCGCGGCGGGCACCGGCCAGCAGGCCCAGTAGTTCCCACGCCTGACCGTCGGCGAGGGCCGCGGGGGCCAGCCGGGGCTCCACCGCCGCCCCGGTCGCACCAGCCGACCCGCCCCGCCCGGGCGTCCCGGTCCCCCAGGCGGTCCCGGCGGCCCGCGCCGCTCCGGGCGGGCGGACCGCCACCCCCGGACCCCAAGGCCCGTCCGCGATCCCCGTCGGGCGCCCCGCCTCGCCCGTCCCGTCCCCCGCCCCGGTGGCCTCGTCCCCCGCCTCGGCGTCGCCCGACGCCCCCGGGACCAGCGGCTCGCGGAACGGCACGTTGAGGTGCACCGGGCCGGCGGGGGCGGCCAGCGCCTCGGTCACCGCCCGCACCGCCGCCCGGGTGACGAAGGCCCGCCCGGCCGGGTCGTCCTCGGGCAGGGGCAGGTCGCAGAACCACTTGGCATGACGGCCGTACAGGTGGATCTGGTCGACGGTCTGGGAGGCGCCGAAGTCCCGCAGCTCGTGGGGCCGGTCCGCCGACAGCACCACCAGGGGCACGCGGCCGTAGCGGGCCTCGATCACCGCCGGGTAGAAGTTGGCCGGGGCCGTGCCGGAGGTGGCGACCACCGCCGCGGGCCGGCCCGTGGCGCGGCCGATCCCCAGGGCGAAGAACCCGGCCGACCGCTCGTCCAACTGGACCCACACCCGCACCCCCGGGTGCCGGGCCGCAGCCAGCGCCAGGGGGCTCGAGCGCGAGCCGGGGCAGACCACCACGTGTTCCACCCCGGCGGCGACCAGGCCGTCCACCAGGGCCCGCGCCCAGCGGAGGTTGACCGTCCCTCGATCGACGGCGCCGCCCTCGCCGCGGCCACGCCCCGCGTCCCGGGGCGCCGCGCCGGTCCATGCGGCCGGAGGCATCGCCGGTACGGCCCGGGGGCTCTGGGACAGGGTGCCGCCGACCGGTTCCCTGGGCTCAGCCACCGTGCGCCGCCTCCCCGGCACCGGCCTCCGCCCCGAGGTCGGGTTCCACCCCCAGGGCGGCTGCCAACGGCTGCAGCTTGAGGGCCGTCTCCCGCCACTCCCGCTCGGGGTTCGAGCCCGCCACGACGCCGCACCCGGCGAAGAGCCACGCCTCCGGCCCCCGGACGAGCCCGGAGCGGATGGCCACGGCCATCTCGCCGTCGCCCCGGTGGTCGAACCAGCCGACGGCGCCCCCATACCAGCCGCGCGAGCCCCCCTCCCACCGGCGGATGAAGGCCAGGGCCCGGTCTCGCGGCCACCCGCCCAGGGCCGGGGTCGGGTGGAGGCGCGCCACCAGCTGCGGCAGCGTCACCCCGTCGACCACCCCGTGGATCGGGGTATGGAGGTGCTGGACGTTGCGCAGGCGCAGGAGCCGGGGCTCCGGGGCGATCTCGAGCCCGCGGCAGACGGGCGCCAGGGTCTCCCGGAGCATGCGCACCACGAGGGTGTGTTCCTGCCGCTCCTTGGGGCTTTGCAGCAGGGCTCGGGCCAGGGCCTCGTCCTCGGCGGCGGAGGCCCCCCGGGCGGTGGAACCGGCCAGGGCCGCCGTCTCGAGCCGCGCCTCCCGCAGCCGCACCAGGCGCTCGGGTGAGGCTCCCAGGAACACGCCGCGCCCCCCCGGCCCGCGGCCGTCCCCCGCCACGGCGAACACGAAGCACTCCGGATACTCCGCCCGCAGGCGGCGCAGCACGGTGCCGGGATCGAAGGCGGTGCCGGCCCGCACGTGGAGGCGCCGCGCCAGCACGACCTTGGCCAGCGCCCCCGCGGCGATGGCCTCGAGGGCGGCGGTCACGGCCTCCGTCCAGCGGCGGCGGTCCGGCCGGGCCACGGCGGCGACGGGCGCCGCTGCCGGGCGGCGCCCGTCGCCGCCGGAGCCGGCCCGGCGACGGGGTCCACCGCCCGCCGTAGCCCCCGGGGCCGACCGGGCGGCGAGGGCCAGCAGCGACAGCCACCGCCGCCCCCCCTCGCCGGCTGACCCCCGCCCCGTCGGGGGCACCGTCAGGCGCACGCCCTCGGGGAACGTCCAGCCGGCGTCGCCCTGCCGCCCGGTCGGCGTCCCGGGGAGGACGACCCGGTTGAAGGTCAGCCATGTGCCGTGGGGGCCGCGGGTGAGCAAGAGCTCCGGCAAGACGAAGCGCGCCGCCGGGAACCCGACCCAGGCGGCGTCCGGCGGGACCGCCGGGTCGAAGGCGAACCCGCCCACCAGCACGGGACCCGTGCCCCACACGCCGTGGGGGGCGTCCACCAGGGATCCGGCGCAGAGGGACCGCCAGGCGGACTCCAGCGCTCCGGCCACCGCCGCCAACGGTCCGGCCGGTTCGTCCCCCCGTCCATGGCCCACCGGGGGGCCAGCCGACGGGCGGAGGGGGTCGGGGCGGGACACCGGCGCCCGGGGACCGCCACCCGAGTGGCCCTCCGGCCCCCGCCCACGGCCGCTCCCCTCCCCGGCCTGCCCTCGCTCGCCGCCCTCCTCCACCGTCAGGACGGCCGCCGCGCCCAGCGCGACCAGGGCCATCGGCTCATCCGGAGCGAGCCAGAGCGCCCGCTCTCCCGCGACGATGGCGGCGCCGTCGAAGACCGCGAGGGGATCGACCGGCTCCGCGGCCACGGTGAAGCTGACCACGGCGGGTCGCCCGGCGCGGTGCGCCTGGTCGTGGGCCCGGGCGTCGAGCCGCTCCAGATCGCGGGCGACGGGTTCGATCAGGGTGCTCAGGGGTGCTCCGCCTCTCGCCACAGGCACGATCCCTCGATCCCGGTGGTGTTGCGTCGTCGGTGGTCGTGGCCGAACGCGTCAGCGGTGAATAAACGTTCATTCATCGGCGACCCAGGGAACCTGCTTCGTTGCGGGTGGTGAAATCCCTGCCCGTCCCCGGGCCTCATCCCAAGGCGGCGCGGATCCACCACCAGGCATAGCCCCCGACCAGGGCCGCGCCGGTGGCCTTGTAGAGGCCGAGGGCCATCCGACCCAACCGGTACAGGTCCTCGTGGCGGTACCGCCCGCCGAGGTAGCGGGGCGCAGCCCGCAGGCACCGGGCGGCCGGGACCAGGGTGAGCAACAGCAAGGCGGGCAGGCGGCCGGCCAGCACCCCGGCCACCACGAGGACCGCGGTGGCGGCCACCCATCCGAAGTACAGGCGCACGGCGCCGGCTTCGCCCAGCCGCGCGGCCAGGGTCCGCTTGCCGGTGGCGCGGTCTTCCGCGATGTCGTGGATGGACTCGGCGTAGAGGATCAGCGCCACCAACGAGACCAGCGGCAGCGACGCCACCAGCGCCTCCAGCGACACGCCGCGGGCCTGGACGTAGTACGAGCCCACGACCAGCACGGCACCCATGTTGAGCCCGACCATGACCTCGCCCAGGCCGCGGTAGCCGTAGCGGACGGGCGGGGCCGTGTAGAAGAGCCCGCTGGCGATGCCAAGGAGCCCCAGGGCCAGGGCCGGCCAGCCGGTGCGGGCGGCGAGGTAGACGCCAACCAGCGCGCCGAAGCCGAAGCACACCCAGGCGCCCCGGCGCAGGCTCTCCGGGCTGAGCCACCCCGCCTGGATCACCCCGCTGCCGCCGGTGAAGGGCGCGTCGCCCTCGTACATGACGAAGTCGTAGTAGTCGTTGGCCATGTCGGTGCCGGCGTGGATGGCCAGGCTACCCAGCAGGGTCCAGAGCGCCAGCCACGGGTCGAAGTGCCCTTCCCCGCCCGCCACCAGGATCCCCACCAGCACGGGGATGACGGTGACGGGCTTGAGGTGGGGCCGAGTGGCCTGGAACCAAGCGCGGGCGAGGAGCCGCCACGAGCGCGGCTCCGCGGCGGGCGGGGCCGCGGCGGACGGTGGCGTCGCACCGCCCGCGGGCGCGGGGCATGCGCCCGCAGAAGTCTCCGCGTCTTTCGGCGTCGTCGCGGACGGGCGGCGTTCCTCCGGATGGTTCACACGAGTCGCCTCCCCCTTGGCGCGGAGGCCGCGGCACCTGGGGCGGCCGACCGACCCGGTCGCATGGCGACGCTCGGCGGTTGCCCCACCGGCGCCCTCGATCGGGGGACGGGACCCTCCATCGGGGAACGGCGCCGTCCATCGAGGGACCCGTCGCCTCCGCATCGCCCCCACGGGGGTTGCTTTGGCAGGGATCGCGGGACCCCCGCCTTGCGGGGTGCACCCCTTCGCCCCCCGGGCAAGGGGCCACCCTGGGGCCACCCTGCGTCCTCCCGATCACGTCCCCATTTTAACGCCGGTTCACGCCGGCGGCCGCTCCGGCGCGTTGCGACGCTGCACGCGCGCAACGACTGGCAAGGCACGCCGCCATTTTAACGCCGGGGGCCGCTCCGGCGCGTTGCGACGGTGCCCACCGGCTCGCCGGACCTTCCCGTTGCTGGGCCCGGCAACCGTGTGCTATCGTTGGGATGGAAATACGAGGAAGGACGGGAGATCGATGGACGGCGAGGCGGCCGTCACCCGCGAGCCCGACGGACCAACGGAGGCCTGGCTGATCCTCGAGCGCCTCAAGGACCTGACGGAACAGAACGCGGGCTTGCGGCGTTGGGTGGAACAGGAGATCAAGGACCTTCGCCAGGAGGTCAAGGACGTCCGCCAGGAGATCAAGGATGTCCGCCAAGAGGTCAAGGACGTCCGCCAGGAGGTCGCGCAACTGCGCGAGGAAGTTCGGCAGGAGATCCGGAACGTCCGCCAGGACATGGCCGTCCTGGAACGGGGGCTCCGGGACGAGATCGCCGCGCTGCGGCGGGACCACCGCACCCTGTGGGTCAGCACGCTGGCGGTGTGGGTGACCATCCTGGCGGCCCTGATCGGCCTCTACGCCCGCGGAGGCTGATCGCCTCCTGGGCCATCTCGCGGAGCACCTCCCACGATTCACCCGCCTCCTCCTCCTGCGGCTTCGTCTCCGGCTCCGGTACGGCTTCAAACCAGCGACGGAGACCTGTGCTGGACTTCGTCCAGCTGCGCGGAGCGTTCGCGGCAGGGTCGGGCCGCCCGGTCCGGCTCGCGCATGGTGGCGAGATCCTCACGACGGCTGGCGAGAGACATCGGCACAGCACGTCCCTTCGGTACGATTTCCCCATGAGGGGTCCGGGACCCCCTCGGTTCCATCTTGGCTGAGGGACTGCGGCCGGTTGCGGCGCTGCATGAACCCGGCTATACTGGCCTTAATCTTCCGTTGACAATGGACCCAGCCGGTACACCGGCAACCCCTCTCTTATCCAGAGCGGTCGAGGGACGGGCCCGATGACGCCGCGGCAACCGGCGACGCCGTCGTGCGGTGCCAACTCCCGCGGCTCCCCGCTGGGGATGCCGAGAGATGAGAGAAGGGGGACGGGGATCGAACACGACGTAGCACGCCCCTTCCTCCTTCGGAAGGGGCGTTTCCTTTCGGTCGGGTCCTTTCGGTCGGGTCCTCTCGGTCGGTCCGTCGGGCCCTTTCGGTCGGGGCGTCTCCGTTCGGTCCGTGCCGCCGGCCCCGCCGAGCCGACCGGCGCCGATGGCGGGGTCTGCCCCGACCTCCCAGTCCAAGCGGGCTCCGCCCCGACCGCCAGGCCAGGAGGTGACCAACGGTTGAAGCTTCCGTCTGCCCGGCCCGACCCCGCTGGGCCGCCCCCAAGCCAGCGCCGTCCGGACGAACCGGCCATCGCCGGGGCCGGGTCGTCGACCGCCGAACGCGGCCGGTCCGACGTGACCCTGGCCCCCGGCGGGCGGGTCGGCGGGTCGCCATCCGCCGCGGGCGGGGGGGCGCCGTCCGCGCCGGTCGGAGGGCCGGCATCCGCTCCGGTCGGGGGGTCGCCATCCGCGCCGGTGGGGAGGGACGCTCCTTCCACCCCGCTCGGCGAACCCGCGGGCCCCCTCCAGTTCGCCCCGCCCTTCCTCGCCCTGGCCGACGCCGACCCCTCCTGGACCTTGGCGGCGGAGGCCGGGGACGCCGGCGCCCAGGGCGGGACGGACCCCGACGGGACCGGCAGGGCGGCCGTGGCGGGCGCCGCCGCGGTCGCGTGGTGGCCGCTCACGCGCCCCCGTCCCGTCGAAGCGGTCCACCTCACCGCCATCCGCAGCGGCGCCCGGCTGATCCGCACCCATACGCGATGGGCCAACGCGGCCTGGCTCCAGGATGCCACCGCGGCCCAGGTGCAGGATCTCAACCTCTGGGCCGCCAAGCTGGCGCGGTCGGCCCGGGAGGTGGCCGGGGAGCCCTGCCTGGTCGCCGGCTACCTCGGCCCCCTGCCGCCCGCGGCGGCGTCCCTCGCGGACCACGATCCCGCGGCGGCGGTCGGCTGGTACCGGGACCAGGTGGCGGGCCTCCTGGCCGGCGGCGTGGACCTCTTCTGGATCGCCGCGCGGACCGTGGCCGAGGCCCGCGGGGCGCTTCAGGCCGCCCGCGAGGCAGCCCGGCTGCCGGTCGGACTCCTGTGGGAGCCCGGCGGGGAGGCCGGCGCCATGGGGGCGGACGCCCAGGCGATCCAGCTGGTGGCGGCTCTCCAGGCGACGGGCATGCCCGACGCCCTCGGCGTCGCGGTGACCGGCGGACCGGCGGAGGCGGCGCCCTGGCTGGCGGCATTGCGCGACGCCGGCTGGGCCGGCCCCCTGTGGGTGAGCCTCGGGGAGCCGGAGACGCCCGAGCCCTCGGAAGCGGGCGGACGGGCTCCGGGCACGGGCGGCGGACCCGTCGTTGGCGCGCGGGGACGGACTCGGGACACGGGGAACGAACCCGTCGCTGGGGCGCACCGGCGGGCTGCGGGAACGGGGAGCGAACCCGTCCCCGGGCAGCCGGACGGGCGGGGGGACGGTCGTCCCACCCGCCGGAGCGGGGCGCGGGGGAACGGAAGCCCCACCGCCGAGGAGCAAGCCGACCCCTGGGCGACGCTGCGCCTGTTGGGCGTGAGCTGGGTCGCGGGCACCGGCGCCCGGTCGCCTGCGCGCTTCGCGACCCTCGCCCGTCGGCTGCGGCAGGCCGGCGCCACCGCACCACGCCCCGCGGCCGGGGAGGCTGGCGGGTGGCGGGCCGACGCGCCTCCGTCGGCGGTGCGGGCCACGGGCGGCGCATCGGTTCCCAGAGGGCCGGCCGAACCCTGCGGCCCGGAGGATCCGGTGAACCGGACGGCCTCCGCTGCCGCCCCGACGGGGACCGCCGGCGCCCCGGCGGCGACGGCGGGAGCTGGCCTCCCGGCCGATCGGGCCGACACCCCGGGGGCTCCCGATGCGGCGACGGTGGCGGGGACGAACCGGCGTGGCGTCGCCGGGCCCGGAACCCCCGCCTGGGGCGGCGGCACGGGCGGCGGCGTGCCGCCTGCGCCGGCGGAGGACCGGCTCGCGCGACCCCTCCCGCTGCGGGAGAAGCTGGGCCGCCGGTTCGTCATCAGCGTCGAGCTGGACCCGCCGCGCGGGCCCGTCACCACCAAGTTCGTCGCCGACGCCCGGACCGTGGCGGCCGCGGGCGCCGACGCCGTCAACGTGGGCGACAGCCCGATGGCGCGACCTCGCATGGCCGCCCTGGCGGGCGCCTACCTGGTCCGCCACGCCGCCGGCATCGACGCCATCATGCACTGCACGACCCGCGACCGCAACCTGATGGCGCTCCAGGCCGACCTCCTGGCGGCCCACGCCCTGGGGGTGCGCAACGTGCTGGCCCTGACCGGGGACCCTCCGCGGTTGGGGAACAGCGGCGCCTCGCCCGTCTACGACGTGGACTCCATCGGGCTCCTGGAGGTGCTGGCCGCGCTGCGCCGCGGCGAGGACCCCCAGGGCAATCCGCTCGGCGCCCCCGTCGACTTCACCGTCGCCTGCGCCCTGAGCCCCAACGCGGACGACCTGGAGCGGGAACTGGAGCGGTTCCGCCGCAAGCTGGCCGTGGGCGTCGTGGACTTCGTCATGACCCAGCCGCTCTACGAGCTCGAGCCCCTGGAGCGCGTCCTGGACCGGCTGGGCGGCTGCCCGGTCCCGATCCTCCTGGGGGTGATGCCGCTGCACAGCGGCCGGCACGCCCACTACCTGCACCACCAGGTACCGGGCATCTCCATTCCCGATGCCGTGCGCGAGGCCCTGGACAAGGCCGGCGATCGCGGCCTGGAGGTGGGGCTGGAGCTGGCCGAGGCGGTGGTCGAGGCCGCCCGGCCGTACATCGCCGGCGTGTACGTGGTGGTCTCCTACGGCAAGGCCGAGCCGGTGGCCGCGTTCGTCCGGCGGCTGCGGGCCCGGTTCGACGAGCCCCGTCCGGCGGCGGAGGGGGCGGGGGCGACCGCTCCCCGCCCCGCCACCGCCGGGTCGGCTGCGGCCTGGCCGACCGACCACGGCTCGTCGACCCCGGGCGGAGGGATCGGCCCCCGGGCGGACTTCCCGCCGGCTTCCGGTGCGGCATCGCCGGTGGAGCAGGGGGAGGTGCGCCACCATGCCGGGTGAACCCGACCGCGCTGCCACCACGGCGGGTCCAGGCGGGCAGCCCGCAGCCGCAGCGCACCCGTCGCCGACGCCGGCCGGCCCGGGGCTGGAGGGGGCCGGCGCACCCGCGGAGGCCCCCGGCGCCGCCGCTGGGCCGCCTCCTGCGTCCCGCGGGCTGCGGCTCGAGACCCGGCTCGTCCACGCGGGCGTCCGCCGCGACCCGCGCACGGGTTCGGTGGCCGTCCCGATCTACCAGACCGCGACCTACGAACACCCGGGCCCCGGCCAGACCACGGGGTGGGACTACAGTCGCCTGCACAACCCGACCCGCGAGGCCTTCGAGGCGGCGGTGGCCGGGCTCGAAGAAGGCTTCGCCGCCGTGGCCTTCGCCTCCGGGATGGCGGCCATCACGGCGGTGCTGCACCTCTTGCGGCCGGGCGACCACCTGGTGGTCACCGAGGACCTCTACGGCCACACGTGGCGCGTCCTGGAGGAGCTCTTCCGCCACCTGGGCATCGCCTACACCCTGGCCGACACCACCGACGCGGCGGCCGTGGCCGCCGCCCTGACCCCGTCCACGCGGGCCGTGCTGGTGGAGAGCCCGACCAACCCCTTGATGCGGGTCGCCGACCTGGACGGCCTGGCCGCCCTCTGCCGCGCCCGGCGCCTGTGGCTCGTGGTCGACTCGACCCTGTTCACGCCCCTCTTCCAGCGGCCTCTGGCCCGCGGGGCCGATGTGGTGGTGCACAGTGCCAGCAAGTACCTGGCCGGACACAACGACCTGGTGGCCGGCGTGGCGGTGGCGGCGACGCCGGCCCTGGCGGACGAACTGGCCTCCATCCGCACGGTGACCGGCGGGATCCTCGGACCCCACGACGCCTGGCTGGCCGTCCGCGGCCTGAAGACCCTGGCGCTGCGCATGGAGCGGGCCCAGAGGAACGCGCTGACCCTGGCCCACTGGCTGGCGGCCCACCCCGCCGTGGCCGCCGTGTACTATCCGGGCCTGCCGTCGAGCCCGTTCTTCCGGCGATGTCTCCAGCAGGCGGCGGGGTTCGGCGCGATGCTGAGCTTCCGGCTGCGGGAGCCGGCGCGAGCGGAGCAGGTGCTGGCCCGCCTTCGCCTCGTCGTCTTCGCCGAGAGCTTCGGCGGGGTGGAGAGCCTGATCACCCACCCGGCCACCACGACCCACAAGGAGATGCCGGCGGCGCTGCGGGAGCGGCTGGGCATCGACGCGGGGCTGTTGCGGCTGTCGGTGGGCATCGAGGCGGTGGACGACCTGGTCGCCGACCTGGAGGGCGCCCTGGGCGGTCCGTCGGCCCTCGGGGTGGCCGAGGCCGGGCAGCGGGCGGAGGCGACGCTGCGACAGCTCGCGACCCGGGAAGCGGCGGGCGCCAGGGCATGACGGGCGCTGGCCCCGGCTGGGGCCGGGGCCGCGGCGGCCGACGAGGGGCGCGAAGCGGCCGGCGCCAGGGCATGACGGGCGCTGGCCCCGGCTGGGACCGGGGCGTCGCGGCCGACCAGGGGCGCCAAGCGGCCGGCGCCAGGGCACGACGGGCCTGGCCTCGGCTGGGGCCGGGGCCGCGGCGGCCGCCAAGGGACGCGAAGCGGCCGGCGCCAGGGCACGACGGGGCTGGCGCCGGGCGGCGGGGACGGGGAGCCGGACGGCGCCCGCTCGCTGGCCGACGGAGCAGCGGGCGAGCCCCGGGCGTCGCCGGTGCGGGCGACGTCTGCAGGAGGCCCGGCGGGCCGGGTCGGGTCCGGACCCGGGCCGGCCGGCGCCGAATCGGAGGGCGACGCGGCCCGCGGGGACGGTCGGCCGCCCGCCGAAACCGTGGACGAACGCGGCCGCGGCCCAGCGGATGGGGACGGCCGTCACCTGGGCCCCTCCCGCCACCGCCGGCAGCTCCGCGTGCACCACCACCTGGTCGCGGCCGGCACAGCGGCGAGAGACGGCGGTCACCTGGGCGCTCCCGCCACCGCCGCCAGCTCCGCGTGCACCACCAGGCGCTCTCGGGACGAACCCGGCGGGTGGCACGTGGTCAGGACGAGTCCGGGCCGCGGTCCCTGGAGGACCACGCTCCAGTCGTCAGGGCGGGCGGTGAAGACGCGTTCCACCCGATACCGGTACCAGCGACCGTCGAACCAGAGGTCGATGGCGTCGCCGGGCACCAGCCGGTCCAGGTGGCGGAACCAGGCGCCGTAGGTGGTCCGGTGGGCGGCGATGGCGACGCGGCTTCTGGGACCCGGTGGCTCCGCCTCGGGGTAGAACCCGGGTCCCCGGGCCAGCACGGACGGCGTGGTGCCGTGGAGCACCACCGCGTCCACCCCGGCCCGGGGGATGCGCAGCCGCGCCAGGGCCGGGGCCTCGCCGGCCCCGGGGGCCCCGGGCGCTCCCGCGTCCGATCCGGCACCCATCGGCGGCGGCGAGGCGACGGGTCCGGGTGGACCCGTCGCCTCGCCGCCCACCGTGCCGACCGCCCCGGGGAGGGCGAGGGCCGGATCGTCCCCCGCTGCTGCCAGCCACCCCTCGGGGATGCCCAGGCGGTGCAGCAGCGACACCAGCGGCCCCATCAGGGACTCCACCGCCTGCAGCCAGCGTCCCAGGAGACCGAGAAGGTGCCCCGCCGCCGACCGCACCGTCGGATGCTCCAGCAGTCGTTCCAAGCCGGCCCGTCCCGGCTCCCCCTGCGGCACCGCCCCGGTGGCGCCCTCCGCACCACCGACCCGGAACGGCGCGGGCACCGAGGCCGCGGCCGGCACGGACGGGGGTGCGGACGGCGACCCGTCGCTGCCCAGCGCCGCCCCCAGCACGATCTGCCAACCCCAGGCGTAGACCCGCTGCAGGCCGGGCGTCGCCGCCAGCGCCACCCCGCCCAGCAAGAGGACCCAGGCCACCAGCACCCCGACCCGGCGAACGATCCTCCCGGACATCGCGTCATCCGCTCCCGTCGCCGCCCGTCGCGTGGACCACCGCCGGCCGGACCGCCCCGACGCCACCGAGGAGGCGGGTGGCGATGCCGAAGGCCACGGGTGGACCACCCTCGCTCGGGCTTCCAGACGACGAGCGGTCCCCCGTCCGCGCCGGGGGCGGTTCGTCGCCTCCCCACCCCGGGCTTGCCCTGCGCCTACCGGCAAATCCCGCCGCCCTTCCTCGCCCAGCGGTGCACCGTCCAGCCGGCGCCCGCCAGCAGGCCGCCCGCGACGAGGAACGCGAGCCCGTTGCCGCCGGTGAAGGGCAGCTCGCCCCGCCGGCCGCGGTGGTCGTCGGCCGGCGCCCCCGCGCCGGCGTCCTCGCCGTCGGTCCCCGGTGTCGTCCCGGGGCCCGGCTCGCGCCGATCCGCGTCGCTGCCCGGGGTCTCGCCCGGTTGCGTCCCCGGACCCTGGTCCCCCGGTCGGTCGTCTCCCCCCGGCCCGCCGGGCGGCGTCCCGCCGCCGCCGGAGCCGTCGTCCGGCGGGCTGCCGGGCGGCGTCCGGGTCGGCTGCAGGCACACCTTGACCGTGACGACGCCGTCGGGGCCGATGGCGAGGGGTCCGACGGTGGCGTCCGCATACCCCTCCGCGCCCGCGGACACCGTCAGCCGGCCGTCATCGGGCCGGCCGATCTCGAGGGCGAAGCGGCCGCCGAGGTCGGTCTTGACCAACCCGAGGTCGATCCCACCGTCGTCGGCGACGGAGACGGCGGCCCCCGGGATCGGCAGACCGGTGAGGATGTCACAGACGAGACCGGTGACGATCCCGGTGGGGAGCTCGATGCGGGTGGCGCCGTCGCCCCCGGGTTGGCCGCCCGCCCCGCCGTTGGGATCGTCCCCGCGGCCGACGCGGAGGCCGCCTCCGAGTCCCACCTCCAGGTGGCCATCCCCCAATTCGAGGTTCAGCCTTGGCCCGCCGGACCCGCCGCCGGCCCTCCCGCCGCGATCGGGACGGGCGATCGGCGACCCGCCGACGACCCCGCCCAGGACGCCCTCCACGGCCCGCAGCCCACCGTCCAGGGCGCCTGTGAGCGTCCCCGTCGCCCGGTTCACCAGGCTCCCCGCCGCTTCGCCGGCGACGGTGCCGACCACGCCCTGGAGCGCACCGTGGACCCCCTCCACGGCACCGGTCAGGGGAGCCGCCGATCGCGGCGACGCATCCCGCCCCCCCGCCGCCGCGGACGACCCGGAGGACGGCGGGGCATCGCCCTGGCTCGCCTCGGCGGGCGGCTGCGTCCCTGGGCGGACGACGTCGGTCACGGTGCGCCCCACCTGCGAGAGGGTGTTCCCGAGGGTCCCCAGGACGGAGGCCGCACCCTCGGCGGCCGGCCGGTACCGACCGGCGGCGGTCCCGGACGCCCGAGCCGCCACCTCGGTGGCCGATGATGCCGACCCGCCGTCCTCCGAGGGAACCGTCCTGGATCCGCCGGTGCCGGCCGCCTCGGCCGCCGCCGGCCAGCCCCACGACCCCGTCGTGCCCACGACCAGCGCCAGCGCGATGGCCCACACCCGTATCGCCCGGTCGAAGGCCGCCCCTTGCGGCCACCGATCCGGGCACCGGGGACGGAATCGCCCCGGAGCCCCTGTCGTCGCCCGCGCCCGTCGGGGCGGCCGTCCGCCCCAGACGTCCACCGGCACGATCCGTCCTGGCCAGGCGGTCGCGTTCCCGCGGCCCCGCGGATCTCCCTGCATGGCTCTCCTCCCCCAGACCGACTGAATGGTCGTTAAGTGTTACAGGCATTCGTGGGGCTCGACCTTTTTCTGACAAGGGGAGGCGCCGTGTTGCTGACAAGCGGAGGCGGCCTGCCCATGGCAGGCCGCCTCCGCTAGGCCGGTGGCGTCGGGGCGCCGCCGCGCCGCGGCAGGCGGGGCGGGCCGCGGGCCCGCAAGGTTACCCGCCCGACCCCGCCGCCTGGGGCTTCTCCCCGGTCCGCACCGCGCATCCCATCCCCGCCGCCGGCGGCTTGCCCCCCGTCGGCGCCGCGCGTCCCGACCCCGGCGGCGGATCGCCCCCGCTCCCCCGGGCTACCGCCGGCCGGCGGGCACCGCCGCCCACTCCTGGCGCAGCTCCCGCGCGGCCTGGACCATGTGGCGCAGGGCGGGTTCGACCTCCTCGTAGCGTCGGGTCTTGAGGCCGCAGTCGGGGTTCACCCAGAGCTGCCCGGGATCCAACACCGACGCCGCCTTGCGCAGCAGATCCTTGATCTCGTCCACCGACGGCACCCGCGGCGAGTGGATGTCGTACACGCCGGGGCCGACGTCGCTGGGGTAGCGGTGCTCGCCGAAGGCGTCCAGGAGCTCCATTCCCGACCGGGACGCCTCGATGAGGATCACGTCGGCGTCCAGGGCGGCGATGGCGTCCAGGATGTCGTTGAACTCCGAGTAGCACATGTGGGTGTGGACCTGGGTCTCGTCCCGCAAGCCGCCGGTCACCAGGCGGAAGCACTCGGTGGCCCAGGCCAGGTAGGCCGCGCGATCGGCCCGCCGCAGGGGCATGGCCTCGCGGAAGGCCGGTTCGTCGATCTGGATCACCCGGATCCCCGCTGCCTCCAGGTCCTGGACCTCGTCGCGGATGGCCAGGGCGATCTGGCGGCACGTCACCTCCCGCGGCTGGTCGTCGCGGACGAAGGACCACTGCAGGATGGTGACGGGTCCCGTCAACATGCCCTTGACGGGCCGGTCCGTCAGGGACTGGGCGTAGGTGATCCACTTCACCGTGATGGGGCCGGGCCGAGCCACGTCGCCGTAGAGGATCGGCGGCTTGACGCATCGGCTGCCGTAGCTCTGGACCCAGCCGTGGCGGGTGAAGGCGAAGCCCTCCAGCTGTTCCGCGAAGTACTCCACCATGTCGTTGCGCTCGGGTTCGCCGTGGACCAGCACGTCCAGGCCCAGCTCCTCCTGCAGCCGGATCACCCGGCGGATCTCGGCGCGGATGCCCTCCTCGTAGGTCGCGTCGTCGATCTCCCCCCGCCGCCACCGGGCCCGGAGCCGGCGCACCTCCGGCGTCTGGGGGAAGGAGCCGATGGTGGTGGTGGGAAGGAGCGGCAGCCCGAGCCGCTCCCGCTGGCGCGCGCGGCGCTCGGGCGCCTTGGAGGGCCGCCGGGCGTCGTCGGGCTGGAGCCGCGCCAGCCGCTCCTGCACCTCGGGTCGGGTCCGGCGGGGCGAGCTGCGACGGGCGGCCACGGCCGCACGACTGGCGGCCAGGGCGTCGGCCACGGCCTGCCGCCCCTCGTTCAGGGCGCGGGTGAGGACGGCCACCTCCTCCAGCTTCTGCTTCGCGAAGGCCAGCCAGCCCTTGATCTCCGGGTCGAACTCCGTCTCCAGCTCCAGGTCGATGGGCACGTGCAGCAAGGAGCACGACGGCGCCACGAAGATGCGTTCGGGTCCCAGCACCTCCCGGGCGCGTTCGAGGCGCTCCAGGGCCGCCTCCAGGTCGGTCCGCCAGACGTTGCGGCCGTCGACCACGCCCAGGGACAGGTGCATGGTCGGCGGCACGCCGGCCGCGAGCACCTGCTCCAGCTGCCCGGGGTCCCGCACCAGATCCAGGTGCAGGGCCTGCACGGGCAGGCTCAGGGCCAGCTCCAGGTTGTCCCGCAGGCCTTCGAAGTAGGTGGCGAGGAAGAGCCTCAGCCCCGGCGCCGCCTGGGCCAGCGCGGCGTAGGCCCGCCGAAAGGCGGCGCGGGCCGGTTCGTCCAGGTCGAGGACCAGGAAGGGCTCGTCGAGCTGCACCCACGTGGCGCCGGCGGCCTGAAGCTCCCGCAGCACCTGCCCGTACACGGGCAGGAGGCCGTCGAGCAGGGCGAGCCGCGGATCGGACGAGACGCCCTGGGCCACCCCGGCGGCCGAGGGCGCCGGGGCCGAACCCTGGCCAACCGACCCGGACGAACCGGCCGACCGGCTCGCGAACCCCGGCCTGCTGCCGTCGGCGGCCGCGGACGCCGTGGCGCCGCGAATCTTCGCCAGCAGGAGGAAGCTGACCGGCCCCAGCAGCACCGGACGCGCCTCGAACCCTAGCGCCCGGGCCTCGCGGAACTCCTCCACCACCTTGCGGGACGCCAGATGGAAGGTCTGGCCCGGCTCCAGCTCGGGCACGATGTAGTGGTAGTTCGTGTCGAACCACTTGGTCATCTCCAGGGCGGGGACGCCCTGGCCGGGCGTCCCCCGGGCCATGGCGAAGTAGACGTCCAGGGGCACCCCCGGGGGGTCGGCTACCGGAGCGTCGCCGGATCCCGCCGG
This sequence comes from Thermaerobacter sp. FW80, assembly GCF_004634385.1. NCBI lineage: Bacteria > Bacillati > Bacillota > Clostridia > Eubacteriales > Clostridiales Family XVII. Incertae Sedis > Thermaerobacter > Thermaerobacter sp. FW80. The sequence goes on from NZ_CP037895.1 coordinate 2,820,783, forward strand.
CCCGTCCGCCCCGAGCCCGCCCTCGGCCCCCGTCGTGGCGCGACGCGCGGCGGCAGGGTCGCCCGACCCCTGCGGCGTCCAGCCGTAGCGGGCCGGGACGGCGCCCACCATGCAAGCCGTGTCCAGCACGTGGTCGTAGAGGGAGAAGTCGCCGGCCGGGACCACGTCGAGGCCGGCCTGCCGCTGCAGCTCCCAGTGGCGACGCCGCAGCTCGGCCGCCCTGCGGAGCAGCTCGTCCGCCGGGATCTTGCCGTCCCAGTAGGCCTCGAGGGCCTGCTTGAGTTCCCGGCCCGCGCCGATGCGGGGGAAACCCAGGTTCGTCGCCAGCGCCATCGATCCTCGCCTCCTCGGCCGGGCGGGATCGCCCCCTGCGGGGGTCGCCTCCCTCCCGGGGTCGATCCCGCCCGACAAATGAAAACCCTCTCCGGGAAAGGAGAGGGGGCCTCGCCTTTCCCTATCTCCCGGGAGGACGTCTCCCGCGGGAATTGGCACCGTGCCGCCGCGGACGCCCGGCGGCCGGTTGCCGTGGCGTCATCGGGCCCGTCCCTCGGCCACTCTCGATAGGGCGTCGTGCTGGGGTGTGACTGGGATCGCGCCGCGGTCGCGCAGTGCGCGATGCGGGCCGCGGACGTTGGGGACTGCTATTCGGGGTGCGGACGCCAAGTCCTTCCCCCGGCCACCTCCCTTCATGGCGTCGCGAGCCGCTTCCTGCAGGGCGCCGGGCCGCGGTGTCTGGGCCTGCCAACGCATCCAACCCGCCGCCGGCGCAGGCTCGGGCTCCCCCGTCACAGGTCGATGCCCGTCAAGGGCGGACCAGGTCGCGCCACTGCTGCCGGTACATCCACGCCATGTCCCAGTAGGCGAGCCACGTCCGCTCCTTCCAATCGGCCAGCCGCTCCGGGTTCCGCACCAGCAGCGCGATGCCCCGGCTGGCCCAGAACCGCAGGGGCAGCGGCGCCGCGACCAGGTCGACGACGTCGACGGGCAGCCGCACGACCCTTTCGCACGCGCGCCCGATGGCGGCTAGCGTCGCCTCGTCGAGGGGCCGCCCATCCCGGCTGTGGAGGGCGACGTCGAGGTCCCTGTAGGGCAGTCCCTCGAAGAACGATCCGAAGCCCAGCGCGAAGTCCAGCTCGTCCCACTCCGCGAGCACGCGCCCGACGGCCATGCCCAGCGCTTCACGCTCCGAATCGGCCGCCGCCGGGAACACCCGTCGGAGCCCCTCATCCACCACGCTCCTCGCCACCCTTCTCCCTCAGGTCCTCGACGGCCTCGACGAACCGGTCGAGATCGCCCAAGCTGTCCCGGAGAAGGCGGTGAAGGACGCGATCATCCACACCCCAACCATCCCCTCGACGCGATGCAGGGGCTCCGGTGTCGTCGCCCGTGGCGGCCGATGCCCGAGGTGCGGCTCGCCGCGTGCACGAGGCGCGGCTCGCCGAGCCGGCACGCCGTATGCCTCCGTCACGACGATTCTACCCGATACGCGTCCGTACGCGCCGCGACCTCCGCTGCATCCCCTCCCCACAGCCCTCGATGCCCCCTGGCGTCCGGGAGGAGGCCTTGACACCACCCGTCCACCCGACTTCAATGGGGACTAAGTAAACTAACTCAATCGTATTTGTTGGGAATAGGGTGCTCCGCAGCGGAGCGCCACGAGGAGCGACGCGGGTGGGAGCGACGCCTGTGGGAACCGATGGTGGGCTGCGAGGACCCGACGGCACCGCGCCCGGTCGCGTTCCTTACTATCCCGTCATGCTCGATCTGCGGGACCGGCCATGCGTGGTGCTGGGCGGGGGTCGCGAAGCCGAGGCTAAGGTGTGCGGGCTCCTGGACGCCGGCGCCCGGGTGACGCTGGTGGCCGCCACGGCCACGGAGGCCCTCGCCCGCTGGGCGGCCGAGGGTCGGATCCGCTGGATTCGGCGCGAGTACCGACCCGGCGACCTGGCCGGGTTCGTCCTGGTCATCGCGGCCACCGGCGATCCCGACCTCAACCGGCGGATCCGCCGCGAGGCCGACCGGCGCCACCTGTGGGTCAACGCCGTCGACGACCCGCCCCACTGCAGCTTCATCCTCCCCGCAGTGCATCGCCAGGGCGACCTGGTGGTGGCCGTCGGGACCGGCGGGCAGAGCCCTGCGCTGGCGGCGCGCCTACGCGACCGGCTGGCCCGCGAGCTGGGGCCGGAGTACGCCACCTGGATCGCGCTGCTCGGGTCGATGCGCCCGGCGGTTGCCGCCCGCATCCCCGATCCCGACCGGCGACGGGCCCTCTGGTACCGCATGGTGGACTCCGAGGGGCTCGCCCTGGTCCGTCGTGGGGACGTGGAGGGAGCGCGCCGACTCCTCGAGGCCCTGCTCGACGCGGCGGCCGGTGGGCCGGCGGACGCGCCCCCTGCGTCGGCCGCGCTGACGCCGCACCCGACCAGCCGCCCCGGCGACGCGGCACCGGACCCTCGGGCCGACGGGTTCGCCGAAGGGGCGGACCCCGCACCCACGGCCGTGGCCACGACGAGGGTCGGGACGGCGCCGGCCGGTGCGATCTCGGGCTCGGCCCACGGCGTCCAGGGCCGCAGCCGCCAGGCGCCCGCTGAGCCCGGCGTGCCCCGCCCCCTGCCGGGGCACCCTCAGCCGCCGCGCTCGCCCAGCCACCAGGGCCCGGGTACCGTCTACCTGGTCGGTGCCGGCCCCGGGGACCCCGAGCTCTTGACGTTGCGAGCCGCCCGGATCCTGGCCGAGGCGGACTGCGTGCTCTACGACCGCCTGGTCTCACCCGCCGTGCTGGCCCGGGTGCGCCCCGGCGCCGAGCGCATCGCGGTGGGCAAGGCGCCCCGTGGCGCCGGCGGGTCGATGGCCGCCTGGAGCCAGGAGGCGATCCTGGATCTGTTGGCCGACCGCGCCCGGCGCCACCGGGTGGTGGTCCGCCTCAAGGGCGGCGATCCCATGGTCTTCGGCCGGGGCGGGGAGGAACTGGCGGAGCTGCGTCGCCGCGGCATCCCGGTCCAGGTCGTGCCCGGGGTGACGTCCGCGGTGGCGGCGCCCGGCTTGGCGGGCATCCCCCTGACCCTGCGCGGGGTGGCGTCGTCCTTCACCGTGGCCAGCGGCCACTGTCAGGCCGGTTCGTCCCAGGACTGGGCCCGGCTGGCTGCCGCCGACACCCTGGTGGTGCTCATGGGCGTGGCGAACCGCCAGGCCACCGCCCGGGCGCTGATCGAGGCGGGGCGCCCGCCCGCCGAGCCGTGCGCCTTCGTGGAGTGGGCCAGCTGGCCCCGGCAGCGGGTGATCCGGGCGACCCTGGAGGCCGTCGCCGCCGGCCGCGTCCAGGCGGAGGCACCGGCCGTATGGATCATCGGCCCGGTGGCCGCCTGGGCGGACGAACCGGCGATCCGGAGCACCCCACCGGCCGCCCGGGTCGACGCCCCCTCGTCCCCGGCTCCCGTCCGCGGAGCGTCCAGGAGGTGACCCTCATGACCGGCCTCAACCCGCCCGAGGTCCCCAGGACCCCGGCGAGTCCGTCGTCCGCGGAAGGTGCCAGCCCCCCACCGGCCGGCGCCCATCCGCGGGGTTCGGATCGCGACGGCGCCCGCCCCGGCCGGGCGCGGCGCGAGCGGCGCCCGCTGACCTGGGAGGAGGTGCGCCGCCGCAACTACGTGGAGCGCGTCAAGCACGAGAAGCTGCCCTTCGACCTGCTGGACGAGCTGCCGCGGCTGGCCGCCACCCACTACGAGGACATCCCGGAGGACGACATCCTCCGCCTGCAGTGGTGGGGGCTCTACCACGACAAGCCCAAGGTCGGCACCTTCATGATGCGGGTCAAGATCCCGGGCGGCATCGTCACGCCCCAGCAGCTGCGGGTGATCGGCGAGATCTCCCGCCGCTTCGGGCGCAACAGCGGCGAGATCTCGACCCGCCAGAACATCCAGATCCACTGGATCGAGCTCAAGGACGTGCCGGCCATCTTCGACCTGTTGCGGCAGAACGGCCTCACCACCGCGGGGGCGTGCGGCGACATCCTGCGCAACATCACCGGCTGCCCGGTGGCGGGGATCGACGCCGGCGAGCTCTTCGACACGCGACCCTACGTGCGGGCCCTGGCCGACTTCTTCTACCACAACCGCGAGTACAGCGACCTGCCGCGCAAGCACAAGTGGACCCTGGCGGCCTGCCCCCACCAGTGCAACGCCCCGGAGATCCACGACGTCGGCCTGGTGGGCACCGTGGTCGACGGGCAGCCGGGCTTCGCCGTGCTGGTGGGGGGCGGCCTCTCCACCTACCCGCGCCTGGCCGAGCCCCTGGGCGTGTTCGTCCCGCCGGAGGAGCTCATCGACTTCCTCCGGGCGCTCTTGGAGGTGTGGAGCAACGACCTCACCTACCGGGCCAACCGGGCCAAGGCGCGCTTCAAGTTCATGGTGGAAGACCACGGCCCCGAGGCGATCCGCCGCCGCATCGAGGAACGCCTGGGCCGCCCGCTGCGACCGCTGGCCGAGGTGCCCCGGCCCGCCGGCCGCACGGGGCATCTGGGGATCCACCCCCAGAAGCAGGAAGGGCGCTACTACATCGGCTTCCCCGTCTTCCCCGGCCTGATCTCCGGCGACCAGATGGTGGCCGTGGCCGACCTGGCGGAGGCCTACGGCGAGGACGTGCGCTTCACCCGCGAGCAGAACCTGATCATCACCGGCATCGCCCGGGCCGACGTGGACCGGGTGGTGGCGGCCATGGCGGAGCTCGGCTTCCCGCTGGACGTCAACCCGGTGCGGGGCGGCAGCATCGCCTGCACCGGCAACCCCCACTGCAACTACGCCGTGGGCGACACCAAGCCGCAGCTGGTGCGGCTGGTGGAGCGGCTGGAGGCCCGCTTCGGTGAGGCCATCGCGGACCTCCACATCCACCTGGACGGTTGCCCCCACGCCTGCGGCCAGCATTGGGTGGGCGACGTCGGGATCCAGGGGACCACGGCCCGGGACGAACGCGGCGAGAAGATCCCGGCCTACGACATCCTGCTGCGGGGCGGGCTCGGCCCGGAGGCGGCCATCGGCCGGCCGGTGGCCCGGCGGGTGCCCGCCGACCGGCTGGGCGACTACGTGGAGCGCCTGGTCGCCTTCTACCTGGCCGAGCGGCGCCCGGGGGAGTCGCCCCAGGCCTTCTTCCGCCGGCACGACGACGCGCAGCTGCTGGCGGTGATGGAGGGTTGAAGGAGGGATCGCCGTGCAGCCGTCGAGCACGCCCTCGCGCCCCGCGCTGATGGACGACTACGAGGCGGGCCAGTGGGCCGTCCACTTCGAGGACCGGGAGCCTGAGGACCTGCTGGAGTGGGCCTTCGAGCGGTTCGGCACCCAGCGCCTGGCCCTGATCTCGAGCTTCCAGGCCGAGTCCAGCGTGCTGATCGACATGGCCTGGCGCATCAACCCCCAGGTGCGGGTGATCACCGTCGACACCGGGCGACTGCCCCAGGAGACCTACGAGCTGATCGACCGCGTGCGGGAGCGCTACGGCATCGCCGTCGAGGTGGTGATGCCCGATCCCGTGCTCATCGGCCGCATGGTGCGGCGCCACGGGATGAACCTGTTCTATCGCGACGTCAACCTGCGCCTTCTCTGTTGCCACCTGCGCAAGGTCCTGCCCCTGCAGCAGGTGCTGGAGGGCCTGGACGCCTGGGTGACCGGCCTGCGGCGCGCCCAATGGGCGACCCGGGCCAACATCCGGAAGGTGGAGATCGACCACGACCACGGCGGGCTGGTCAAGCTCAACCCCCTGGCCGACTGGAGCGACGACGACGTCTGGGATTACATCCGCCAGAACGACGTCCCCTACAACGCCCTCTACGATCGGGGCTACACCAGCATCGGCTGCGCCCCCTGCACGCGCCCGGTGGAACCCGGCGCCGACCCCCGCAGCGGCCGCTGGTGGTGGGAGAAAGACGCGCCCAAGGAGTGCGGGATGCACTGCCCCATCGAGACCGGCGGCTTCGAGCACGAGGTGGAGGCGATCCTCGGGCACGACCTGGGCGGCCAGCTGAACGAATAGGGCGCAGCCTGGGTCGCCGCGGGGAGGATCGCCGACGCGGCGGCGCCACCAGGGACCGGGACGGGGCGCCGTCGGCCAAGAGGGGGGTGGGTCCATTGCCCGTGCACCTGCCAGGGGAGACGGCGGCCATCGTGCGCCAGGAGGCGGCCGCCTTCGCCGCCCAGGCCGCCAGCCCCGCCGTCCGCGAGGCCTTCGACCGGCTGGCCGCCGCGGCGGCGGAGGGCTCCGTGCCCGACGACCTGCTGGCGCTGCTGGGCCAGCTCCTCCAGCTCACCCTGACCAGCGGCCGGATCGCGGCGCGCTATGGCCCGCGGGAGGAACAGGCCCTGGGGGAGGTGTACCGGCGCACCCCGCCGGGACGGGAGCTGGAGGGGCATGTGGCCGCGGTCAACGCGGCCCTGGCCGCGCTGGAGGGGCTCCCCCTGGAGAGCCTGCGCCTGGCGGCGGCGGGTCCGGGCCGGTTCCGCCTGGCCGTGGAGGCCGGCGGTCGGCGGCTGGTGCTGGACCTGGGTCCGACCGGCGCCACGGCGCGTAGCCTGGAGCTGGCGATCTAGACGGGAAAGGTGGTGCTCGACCTTGTCCCACCGCGGGGTGACGGTGTGGTTCACCGGCCTGCCCGGAGCCGGAAAGTCGACCCTGGCCCGCCAGGTGGCGGGCCGGCTGCGGCAGCAGGGCCTGCCCGTCGAGGTCCTCGACGGCGACGTCCTGCGCCAGAGCCTGTGTCGGGACCTGGGCTTCTCCGCCGACGACCGCCGGCGGCAGGCGGAGCGGGCGGCCTGGGTGGCGGCGACCCTGACCCGCCACGGGGTGATCGTCCTGGTGGCGGTCATCGCCCCCTACAGGGACAGCCGGGAGCAGGCCCGACGCGAGATCGGCGACTTCCTGGAGGTGTACGTGCGGGCGCCGCTGGAGGTGCTGATCCAGCGGGACCCCAAGGGCCTCTACCGCCGGGCGCTGGCCGGCGAGCTGCGCGGCCTGACCGGCCTGGACGACCCCTACGAGGAGCCCCTACAGCCGGATCTGGTCTGCGACACCGCCCGCGAGACCGTGGCCGAGAGCACGGCCCGCGTCCTCGCCCTGCTGGAGGAACGCGGCTACGTGCCGGCGGATGCCGCGGCGGCCCGTGGGGCCGGTGCCGGCGGATCGCCCGGCGGCTCCACCGGGGCGGAGCCCGCCGCCACCCCCGGCCGCGGGGGGCCGGTGCCGGGGGATGGCGCCGCGACCGGCGATGGCCGGCCCGGGGTGGCGGTCGCGGGGCGCCGCCCCGCGACCGCCACCCCGGCGGGGCCGGGCACGGCCGCCGCGGCCGTGCCGGGCCCCATCGCCCCCCACGGCGGTCGGCTGGTGTGGCGGGTGCTGGGCGGTGAGGCACGCCGGGCGGCCCTGGAGCGCGTCGCCGCCCTGCCCCGGCTGCCGCTGGACGAACTGGCCGCCGCCGACCTGGAGCTCCTGGCCACCGGCGCCTACAGCCCGCTGACCGGCTTCATGGACCGGGCGGACTACCAGGCCGTGGTGGAGGCCATGCGCCTGGCCAGCGGCGTGGTGTGGCCCCTGCCCGTCACCCTGGCCGTCTCTCGGGGGGAGGCGGCGGGGCTGCGGGAGGGGCAGGAGGTGGCGCTGGTCGACGCCGACCACGAGCCGGTGGCGATCCTCCAGGTGACGGACGTCTTCCCCTACGACAAGGAGCGGGAGGCGCGGGCGGTCTTCGGCACCGCGGACCCCGCCCATCCCGGGGTCGCCCGGCTCCTCCAGCGGGGCGAGGTGCTGGTTGCCGGCCCCATCTGGTACCTGGGCCGGCGGGATCGGCCGCTGCCCGTGGGACCCGACGGGGAGGCCACCGAGGGGCCGGCGCCCGAACCCGTGGAACGGGGGTCCGGCGCCGTGGCCCAGGCCGCAGACCCCTTCGCCCCCTACCGGCTGACGCCGTGGCAGACGCGGCGACGCATGGACCGGTACGGCTGGCGGACCGTGGTGGGCTTCCAGACCCGCAATCCCGTCCACCGCGCCCACGAGTACCTGCAGAAGGTGGCCCTGGAGATGGTGGACGGCCTGCTGCTCCACCCGCTGGTGGGGCCGACCAAGGCCGACGACGTGCCCGCCCCGGTGCGGCTGCGCTGCTACCTCGAGCTCCTCCGCCACTACTATCCCGCCCAGCGGGTGCTCTTCGCCGTCTTCCCCGCCGCCATGCGGTACGCCGGGCCACGGGAGGCGGTCTTCCACGCCCTGTGCCGGAAGAACTACGGCTGCACCCACTTCATCGTCGGCCGCGATCACGCCGGCGTGGGCAACTACTACGGGACGTACGACGCCCAGCGCCTGTTCGACCGGTTCGACCCGGACGAACTCGGCATCACGCCCCTCAAGTTCGAGAACGCCTTCTTCTGCCGGCGCTGCGGCGGCATGGCCACCACGAAGACCTGCCCCCACGGCGACGACGACCGGCTCCTGCTCAGCGGCACGCGGGTGCGGGCGATGCTGGCCCGCGGCGAGCTGCCCCCGCCCGAGTACTCGCGGCCCGAGGTGGCGCGCATCCTGCTCGAGGCGGCGCGTGGCGCGGTGGCCAAACCTGGGGCCCATGCCAACGCAGAGGGCCAGGTTCGGGCCAGTCTATAATGGAAGGGAACGAGCCCGAAGGGGGGCAGCACGACCATGGACCAGCCTGACGGCCGCCCCGCCCATCCCCATCCGCAGGAGCCCGGTGGCGACCCCGGCGCCACCGTCGGCACCCCCACGGCCGCCGGCGCCACCGTCGACCCGGACGCCGCCGCCCGCGACCCGGAGGGCGCCCTGGTGGTGGTCGACGTCCAGAACGACTTCTGCCCGGGCGGTGCCCTGGCGGTTCCCCAGGGCGATCGGGTGGTCCCGGTCCTCAACCGCTGGATCGACGCGTTCCGCCGTGCCGGCCGCGTGGTGGTCTACACCCAGGACTGGCACCCGCAGGACCACGTCAGCTTCCGGCAGCGCGGGGGCCCGTGGCCGCCCCACTGCATCCAGGGGACGCGGGGGGCTGCCTTCCACCCCGACCTCCTGGTCCAGGGGACCGTGTTCCGCAAGGGCTTCGACGCCGACCGGGAGGCCTACAGCGGCTTCGACGGCGCCCTGGCCCGAGGCGAGACCGGCGTGGAGCCGGAGGTGGACCTGGCCGGCTGGCTGCGACAGCAGGGCGTGCGGCGCCTGTACGTGGGCGGGCTGGCCACGGACTACTGCGTGCGGGCCACGGTGCTGGACGGGCTGCGCGAGGGCTTCCAGGTGACCGTGCTGGTCCCGGCGGTCCGGGCGGTGGACGTCAGCCCCGGCGATGGCCGGCGCGCCCTGGAGGAGATGCAGGCCCGCGGCGCCGTCCTGGCGGGCGGGGAGGCCCCGTGACCGTGTCCCGGGACGAACGCGGCCCCCTCCCAGGGCCGGCGGCCGGGCAGGCGGCGGCCGGCAGGGACGCGGCGCTCGGCTCGGCCAGGCCCGCCGCTGGGGTCGGGGCGGCGGGCACCGCGGCCGGTGCGAAGGCTGCGGGCAGGACCGACGCGGCCCAACCCGGGGGCCTCGGCCGGTCGAGGGCCGCCGCTTCCCATCGTTCGACCGGCCCCACGGCTGGGGAGCCGGCGGCGACCGGACCCGCCGTGCTGGTCGTCGACGACGAGGAGTCCCTCCTGGAGCTGGTCGCCTACAACCTGCGGCGGAACGGCCTCGAGCCCGTGCTGGCGCGGGACGGCGCCGAGGCGCTGCGTCGCCTGGAGGAGCGGCGGCCGCAGGTGATCATCCTCGACATCATGCTGCCCGACACCGACGGCTTCACCCTGTGCCGCCACCTGCGGGAGCGGGGCGTCCAGACGCCGATCCTGATGCTCACCGCGCGGGACAGCGAGATCGACAAGGTGCTGGGGCTCGAGCTGGGCGCCGACGACTACGTGACCAAGCCCTTCAGCCCCCGCGAGCTGGTGGCGCGCATCAAGGCGCTCCTGCGCCGGACCGAGGGCCGCCGCCAACAGATCGGCCCGATCCTGATCGACTACACCGGCCACGAGGTGTACCGCGACGGCCAGCGGGTCCAGCTGACCCCGACGGAGTTCAAGCTGCTGGCCACCCTGGCATCCGAGCCCGGCCGCGCCTTCTCCCGGCAGGAGCTGCTGGACCGGGTGTGGGGCGAGGAGTCCTTCGGCGACCCCCGCACCGTGGACGTCCACGTCCGCCACCTGCGGGAGAAGCTGGAGCGGAACCCCAGCCAGCCGGAGTGGATCCTGACGGTGCGCGGCCACGGCTACAAGTTGAACTCGCCCCTGCCCCGCCTGTGAGCGGCCGCGGGACGTCCGCAGCTCCGGACGGACCACACCGCGGCCGCCGCCTCCGGCGCGCCGAGGGCGACCGGCTCGCATCGGCACCGGCCTTCCTGGCACCTCACCCGCTGGGTCGCCCGCACCCGGCGGTCCGACGCGCGGAGGGCGATGGGCTCCCATCGACGCCGACCTTCATGGCGTCTCTCACCTGGCAGGTCGCCCCATCTGGCGGTCCGAGGCGGAGGGCGACCGACCCGCATTGCGCCGTGGGGTCTTGGTCCGCGCCGGGCCGGGGCCGGGGAAGGCCATGGGTCGCCGGGGCCTCGCACCCCGTCCACCGGGGTGAAAGGGTTGGGGGGTGAAGGGTGTGGAGCGCGGGAACGCCGACGTGTCCACCGCCGAACGCCACGTCCCGGCCTCGCCACCCCCGGAACCGGGCTTGGCCGATCGTCTGCGGGAGCGCTGGCTCCGCCGGCGCATGCCCCGACCCGGTCGGCCGGCGCCGGACTTCGACCTGCCCCTGGCGGGCGTCGGCGACCGCCGGCTCCGCCTGCGGGACCTGCGGGGACGGCCGGTGGTGCTGCTGTTCTTCCCCTTCGCCTTCAGCCCGGGGTGCTGCAACGAGGTGGAGGCGTTCACCGCCCACTACGATGCCTTCGCCGCCCGCGGCGCCGAGGTGGTGGGCATCAGCACCGACAGCCCCTTCGCCCTCCAGGCCTGGGCGGAGCGGTACCGCGTGCCCTTCCCCCTGGCGAGCGACTACAACCGCCGCGTGATCCGAACCTACGGCGTGGCCATCGTCCGCTGGGGGCTCGGCCCCTTCGCCGACCGGGCCGTGTTTGTCCTGGACGAACGCGGCCTGGTGCGGTGGACCTGGCGTGCGCCGGACCTGGGCTACCTGCCCGATCCCCGCGAGGTCCTGGGCCACCTCGCCGCCTCCACGCCGTAGGTCTCCCGGTCGCCACGCCGCCCCACCGCGACGGGTGCAGACGTTCCCGCGTGAGGGCATGACATGGCCCGCGACCCGGTCCCTGCCCGGCATGCCGGCCTCAGAGGGCCTCCCGCCAGGCGTGCATGGCCTGGACCTGGCCCAGGTAGGCGGCCACCTCCGCGTCGCGGCGGGCCTCGTCCCAGCCCAGCACCTCGCCCATCGCCGCCGCCGCGTCGGCCGCCACGCCCCGGCCGTTGTCGGTGCTCCACAGTGCCTCGGGTACCCGTCGCCACAGGGCGTCGGCCAGGGTGCAGGCCATCTCCTCCGCCGCCGCGTACCGGACCGCCGCCCGCACCCGCGCCGCCCGCGGGCCGGCCTGGAGGTCCTCCGGTCGCAGGTGGCCCAGGACGCGGTCCACCTCATCGCCGAAGTGGCGGGCCAGCCACCGCAGTTCTTCCACCGGCAGGCCGGTTCGCGCCGCCCTCTCGCGCAGCTCCGCCTCCCCCGGCGGCCGGTGGCCGCCCGGCAGGGGCTCCTCGTCCGCCGGCGCGCCCCGGGTCTCGGGGAAGACCCGGTCCACGATGTTGCGCGCCATGGCCTTGTAGGCGGTGAGCTTGCCGCCGGCCACGGTGATCAGGCCCGAGGGGCTCCAGTAGAGCTGGTAGTCCCGGGAGATCGCCCCCGGGTCGCGGGCATCGCCGGGGTCGATCAACGGCCGCAGCCCGGCCCAGGCGCTGATCACGTCGTCGGGGCCCAGGCCGGCGTCGGGGAAGTTGCGGTGCAGCGCCGCCAGCACGTAGCGCACGTCGTCCGCCTCGGGCTGCGGCCGGGCCGGGTCGTCCCGGTAGACCGTATCCGTGGTCCCGGCGTAGGCGAACTCGGCCCGGGGTACGGCGAACATGATCCGGCCGTCCGGCCCGCGCATGGTCACCGCGTGGCGAAGGGGCAGCCGCTCGCGGGTGAAGGCGATGTGGATGCCCTTGGTCAGGCGCAGGAGCCGGGGCGACGCGGGGTCGTCCAGGCGGCGCACGTGGTCGGCCCAGGGGCCCGTGGCGTTGAGGACCTTTCGCGCGCGGACGACGAACGCCTCGCCTGGGGTGGCGCCCCCCTGGTCGGGGCCCCCGCCGGCCAGGCGGTCGCGAACGCGCACGCCCACCACCTGGCCGCGTTCGTCCTTCACGAAGCCGACCACCTCGGCGTAGTTGACCACCACCGCCCCCGCCGCCGCGGCCTGGCGGGCGACGGTAGCCGTCAGACGCGCGTCGTCGGTGACGGCGTCGACGTACATGCCGGCGCCCACCAGCCCCTCCCGCCGCAGCAGGGGCTCCTCCCGGAGCACCTCCTCGGGGCGCAGCATGCGGTGGCGGAGGGTGCCGAGGCTGCGGCCGGCGTACCGGTCGTAGAGCCACAGGCCGATGCGCAGCTGCCAGAGGGGGTCGGGGTCGCCCCGGTAGACGGGGAAGACGAACCACTCCGCCCGCACCAGGTGGGGCGCCAGCCGCAGCAGCCGCATGCGCTCCACCACCGCCTCGCGCACCAGGCGGAAGTCCCGTTCCTTGAGGTAGCGCAGGCCGCCATGGATGAGCTTGGTCGAGCGGCTGCTGGTGCCGGCGGCGAAGTCCCGTGCCTCCACCACCGCCACCCGCAGCCCCCGATGGGCGGCCTCCCGCGCCACGCCGCTCCCCGTGATGCCCCCGCCGATGATCAAGAGGTCGAAGGTCTCCTGCTGGAGCTGGGCCAGTGCCCGCTGCCGATCCACTGCCACCGCCTCCTGCCCGCGGATCGCCCTCGCATCGCCGGCCCGCCGCCGGCCGGCGCAGCCTCCCGCGATCCCCCCCGCCGCTGTACGCCCGTCGCTGCGCCGCCGCGGCCCGCGACATCGGGCGCGGGGTGGACCCCGGCCCCGGGCCCGCCAGCCCCTGCGGGCGCCCCGCCCGGGGCGCCCGGGCGGCCGAGAGCCCGAGGCGAGGAGGCCCGGGCGCGGGGCGGGGCGGCCGGTGCCACCGGCCGCCCCGCCCCAGGGCGTGCCCCCCGGCCGGCCGCGCCGGTCCGGCTCACTGGGCCGGTTCCTCCCAGCCCTTGGCCCGTTCCACCGCCCGGCGCCAACCGGCGTACAGCCTCTCCCGCACGTCCTCGGGCATGGCCGGCTCGAAGCGCCGGTCCCGCTGCCAGAACTGCTCGATCTCCTCGCGGCTCTTCCAGAAGCCCACCGCCAAGCCCGCCAGGTAGGCGGCCCCCAGGGCCGTGGTTTCATTGACCACCGGCCGGTCCACCGGCACGCCCAGGACGTCGGCCTGGAACTGCATGAGGAAGTCGTTGACCACCGCGCCGCCGTCGACCCGCAGGGCGCTCAGGGTCAGGCCGGAGTCGGCCTCCATGGCACCCAGCACGTCGCGGGTCTGGTAGGCGATGGACTACAGGGCGGCCCGGGCCAGGTGGGCCCGGCCGGTGCCCCGGGTGATGCCGACGATGGTGCCGCGGGCGTAGGGGTCCCAGTACGGCGCGCCCAGGCCGGCGAAGGCGGGCACCAGGTAGACGCCGCCGGTGTCCTCCACCGACCGGGCCAGCGGCTCGGTGTCGGCCGCCTTGTCGATGATCTTGAGCTCGTCGCGCAGCCACTGGACCACCGCGCCGGCGATGAAGATCGAGCCCTCCAGGGCGTACTCCACCTTGCCGTCGATGCCCCACGCCACCGTGGTGATCAGGCCGTGCTCCGAGCGGGCCGGCCGCTCGCCGGTGTGCATCAGGACGAAGGCGCCGGTGCCGTAGGTATTCTTGGCCATGCCGGGCCGGAAGCACGCCTGCCCGAACAGCGCCGCCTGCTGGTCGCCGGCGATCCCGGCGATGGGGATGGGCCCGCCGAACAAGGCCGGGTCGGTCTCCCCGTAGACCTGGCTGGAGGGCCGGACCTCGGGCAGCATGGCCCGCGGGATGCCGAGCTCGTCGAGGAGCTCCTCGTCCCAATCCAGCGTGTGGATGTTGAAGATCAACGTACGGGAGGCGTTGGAGTAGTCGGTGAGGTGGACCCGCCCGCCCGTCAGCTTCCAGAGGAGCCACGCGTCCACGGTGCCGAAGAGCACCTCGCCCCGCTCCGCCCGCTGCCGCAATCCCGGCACGTGGTCCAGCAGCCAGGCGATCTTCGTGCCGGAGAAGTAGGGGTCGATCACCAGTCCCGTCTTCTCGCGGAAGAGCGCCTCGCGTCCCCGCCGCTTGAGGTCGCCGCACAGGTCGGCGGTGCGCCGGTCCTGCCAGACGATGGCGTTGTGCACCGGCTCGCCCGTCTCCCTGTCCCAGACCACGGTGGTCTCCCGCTGGTTCGTCACGCCGATGGCGGCCACGTCGGCCGGCGACGCGCCGGCCTCCTTGAGCACCGCCTTGGCCACGGCGATCTGCGAGTCCCAGATGTCCAGGGGGTCGTGTTCCACCCAGCCTGGCCGCGGATAGATCTGCCGGAACTCCTGGTTGCGCACCGCCACGATGCTGCCCTGCCGGTCGAACAGGATCGCCCGCGAGCTCGTGGTGCCCTGGTCCAGGGCGAGGACGTACCGCGCCATGCCTCGTTCCCTCCTCGGGCTTCTCCGCCCCGCGTTCTATTCGGGGACCTTGCGCATCCCCCGGGCCTCCTCGGCCCGCTGCCGGACCGTCGCCGCCGCTTCGCCCACCGAGGCGGCCACCGCCGCCAGCACTGCACCCTCCACCAGGGGCGCGTCGGCCACGTGCACCCGGGCCCGTCGGTCCTCGGCCAGCAGCTCCAGGGCCGTGACCGCGTTGAGGTAGGCGCTGCCGAGGTCCACCAGCACCACGACCCCGGCCGCCCGACGCAAGGCCTCCTCCAGCACGGCCAGGATGCGGGTGGCATCGGTGCCCAGGGTGCCGTCGTCGAGGCCGCCGACGACCAGGATCGGCACCGCGGGCCCGGCCATCTGGGCCGCCAGCTCCCGCACCCCCTCGGCCAGCCGGCGGCTGTGGGACACCAGCACCAGGGCGGTGGGGGTCGGCGACCCCGCACCCGCGCCGGATGCCGAGCCCCCCTGGCCCCCTGGGCCCGGCGATGGCCCCCTGGCCTCCCGGCCAGCGGTCATGGGGCCTTCCCGCCGGCCAGGGTCTCGGCCGCCGCCTGCATCATCAGGGCCGCGCTGAGGGAGCCGGGGTCCCGGTGCCCCCGGGACCGCTCGCCGAGGTAGCTGGCCCGCCCCTTGGTGGCCACCAGGGGGATGGTCCGGTCGGAGCCCTCCCGCGCGGCCTGGGCGGCCTCGGCCAGGGCCTCGGCGAGGTCCGCGCCGCGGCCGAGGGCCGCCTCGAGCGCCTCCACGGCCGGCGCCAGGGCGTCGATCATGGTCTTCTCGCCCACCGCCGCCTTGCCCCGTTCCTGGATGCCGGCCAGCGCCGCCCGGAAGAGGGCCGCCACGTCCGTCGGCTCCAGGACGGCCTTGCCGCCCGCCGCGGTCGCCGCCCGCAGGAAGGCGGTGCCGTACAGCGGTCCGGAGGCGCCGCCCACCTTGGCGATCAGGGCCATGGCCACGGCCTTGAGCAGGTCCGCCGGGCTCGCCCCCTCGCCGGGGAGCCGCTCCAGGGCGGCCTGGAGGCCTCGATCCAGGTTCGTCCCGTGGTCGGCATCGCCGATGGCGGCATCGAGGGCGGTCAGCTCATCCTTGTGCTCCGCCACGAGCTGGGCGAAGCGCCGGATGAAGGCCCGCACCCGCCCGGCGTCCACGCCCCGCCCGGCCACCTCGCCTGCCCCGCCCACCTCAGACCCCCCAACGCAAGGCCGGCGTGTGCACCGGCGCATCCCATAGCCGCAACAGTTCGTCGTCCGCCCGCAGCAAGGTGATGGAGCAGCCCTGCATCTCCAGGCTGGTGATGTAGTTGCCCACCAGGTTGCGGGCCACGGTCACCCCCCGCTGGCGCAGGATCTCCGCCAGCTTCCGGTAGACGATGTAGAGCTCCATGAGCGGCGTGCCGCCCATGCCGTTGACCATGGCGATCACCTGCTCGCCGGCCTTGACGCCCAGGTCGTCGATCACGGGGCCGGCGAGCATCGCGGTGATCTCGTCGGCGGGTCGCAGCTTCATCCGCTCACGCCCCGGCTCGCCGTGGATGCCGATGCCGATCTCCATCTCGTCCTCGCCGAGCTCGAAGGTGGGCGAGCCCTTGGCCGGCACCGTGCACGAGGTCAGGGCCATGCCCATGGACCGCACGTTCTCGCTGACCCTGCGGGCGATGCGCTCCACCTCGTCCAGGGAGGCGCCCGCCTCGGCCGCGGCGCCGGCGATCTTCTCGACGAACACGGTCCCGCCCACACCCCGGCGGCCGGCGGTGTAGAGGGAGTCTTCCACCGCCACGTCGTCGGCCACCAGCACCGAGCGCACCTCGATGCCCTCCGCCTGCAAAAGCTCGGCCGCCAGCTCGAAGTTCATCACGTCGCCGGTGTAGTTCTTCACAATGAACAGGACGCCGGCGCCGCCGTGCACCGCCTTGGCGGCTTCCACCATCTGGTCGGGCACGGGGCTGGTGAACACCTCGCCGGGGCAGGCCGCGTCCAGCATGCCGCGGCCCACGTAGCCGCCGTGCAGCGGCTCGTGGCCGGAGCCGCCCCCCGAGATCAGGGCCACCTTCCCCTGGACCGGCGCATCGGCGCGCGCCACGTACCGGGGCTCCAGGTGGACCCGCACCAGATCGGGATGGGCCAGTCCCAGGCCTTCCGTCGCCTCGTCGACCACCGCCTCGACTCGGTTGATCAGCTTCTTCACGGGGCGGTCCTCCTTCGATCAGCCGAACAGGGTCTGGAACAGCAGGGCGCCCAGGATGCCGCCGATCACCGGCCCCACCACGGGAATCCAGGCATAGCCCCAGTCGGAGCCGCCCTTGCCCGGGATCGGGAGGACGGCGTGGGCCATGCGCGGCCCGAGGTCGCGGGCCGGGTTGATGGCGTATCCCGTCGGCCCGCCCAGGGACAGGCCGATGGCCCAGACCAGGAAGCCGACCAGCAGCGGCGACAGGCCGCCCGCCAGCTGGTTCGCCGGGTGGCTGATGCCCAGCACGCCCAGGACCAGCATCGCCGTGCCGATGATCTCCGTCACCAGGTTCGCTCCCGGACTGCGCACCGCCGGCGCCGTGGAGAACACCGCCAGCTTGAGCTCGGCATCGTCGGTGACGGCCCAGTGCGGCAGGTACGCCAGGTAGACCAGCACGGCCCCGAGGAACGCGCCGAGGAACTGGGCGATGATGTACGATGGCACCTGGGACCACGGGAACTGCCCGATGGCCGCCAGGCCCAGGGTGACGGCGGGATTGATGTGGGCCCCGCTGACGTGCCCCGTGACGTACGCCGCGATCGCCACGGCCAGCGCCCATCCCGTGGTGATGACGATCCACCCGCCGTTCTGGCCCTTGGACCGGTTCAACAGCACGTTGGCGACGACCCCGTCGCCCAGCAGGATCAGGATGGCGGTGCCGAGCACCTCGCCGAGAAACGGACTCACCGGTCAACCCCCCTCGATTGGTGTGGGCGGCCGCTTCCCTTCTTATCCCCGCGGGCTCCAGGGTTTCCGACCCCTTCGCCGTGCGGTCACCGGCTCCACGCCGCCGGATCGCCGCGGCTCGGCCGCCGGGCGCCGACGCGCCCTCGCTCACCTCCTCCCCGCGCGGCCGCCGACGGGTTCCGGGCCGCCGCCCCAGCCCGGCCCGCCGCCCCGGCGAACCGCCCCGGTCATCCCAGGCATGCCCTGACGACGAAGGCCCTGCGCGAAGCGGGAAACGCCACGCCTCGCGCAGGGCCTCTCTCCCAGGTCTCCGGCCCCTGCCTGCGGGTGCCGCACCGTCTTGCAATGGATTCTGCAGAATGAATCCTGGGCTTCAGGTTACGAGTTCTGCGCGGACGAACCAGGATCTCTCCACGGCGGAGACTTCTCCGCGGAGGAACCCGTCTCCTGCCGCCGGGCCGTCTCGGCTTCGGAGAAGTCGCAAGCGCCGGGGGGAGCGCGCCGGCCGCCGGTCGCGCCACGACGGCGAGCGGCAAGGGGAGGCGGTCCGCAGGCGGCAGGGGGAGTGGCCTTCAGCCCCAGTCGGATGCAGGGTGGGGACGACGGCGCCAGGGCGCCATTCCGCCCCCGGGACGCCGGACGTCATCGGGGGCCCACGACTAGCCTCGCGGGGCCGACGCCCAGAGGGTCGGGTCGCTGGTCGAGACCGCGGTGGCGCCGGCCGCCAGCGCCCGCTCGATGTCCGGCCGCGTCCGGATCAGGCCGCCGGCCACCAGCGGGCCGCCGTGGACCGCCCGGATCGCGGCGAACACCCAGGCGGGCAGGGAGGCGGGCAGCACCTCCACGGCGCCGGGCCGGGTCTTCCGGATCACCTGGACCGCCGTCGCCACGGCGGCGCTGTCCAGGGCGAAGACGCGCAGGACGGTCTCCAATCCCGCCTCGATGCTGTAGCGGGCCACGGTGCTGCGGGTCGTGATCACGCCGTCGGGTCGCGCCCACCGCGCCAGGAACTCCACCCCGCTGCGGTCCCCGGCCAGCCCCTCCACCAGGTCGTAGTGGACGAACACGGCCTTGCGCGCGCGGCGGCACCGGTCGAGCACGCCGGGCAGATCCAGCAGGGTGGCGTGCAGCAGGAAGACCGCCGCCGCGGGACTGGCCAGGGCGGCCTCCAGGTGTTCCTGCCGTCGCACCGCGGGGATCACCGGGTGCCGGCCCAGGGCCTGACGCGGGCTGGCCCGCTCCATGGTCGCCTCCCTCTCCGCGCCTCTCCACGGCCGGGACCGGCGGACCGCAAGGCCGGTGCAGGGCGCTCCGCGACCCTGCGCCGATGCGGCTCCCCCCGCCCCTCGGGGGCGAGGGTTCGCGCGGAGACCACCCTGGACCTGCCGCTCGACCTACCCCTCGTCCTGGAGTTCCCGCGCCAGCTCCCGCAGGCGCCGGGCCAGTTCGTCCCGAACCCGGCGGAAGGCCTCCAGGCGCTGGGCCTCGCCGCCCTGGACCCGCGCCGGGTCCTCCAGATCCCAGTGCCGGTGGCGGGCTCCCGGCGGCGGTGTGGGGCACCGATCGCGGGCATCCCCGCACAGGGTGATCACCCAATCGGCCCGGGCCAGCAGCGCCGGGTCGATGGCTTTGGAGGTCTGGCCGCGGATGTCGATGCCGATCTCGTCCATGACCCGCACCGCCAGCGGGTGAACGCCCTTGGGCTCGATGCCGGCGCTGTGGACCTCCCAGCGGGGGCCCAGCAAGTGGCGGGCCAGCCCCTCGGCCATCTGGCTGCGGGCGGAGTTGCCCGTGCAGAGGAAGAGGATCGTCCCGGCGGGCAGTCGTCGCCGCGCGACCGCCTGTGCCATCCCCTCACACCCCTTGCAGGCCTGTTCGGCGACCGGTGCGTCGGGCACCCGCTGGCCATCATGGCGCCTTCGGGGCCGCCCGTCACCGTAGCGACTGGCACGAGCCGATGGCCGATGCCCGACGGCCTTCGCGCCCCGGGCGTCCCGCGCCCCTCACCCTGGACCGTGCCCGTCTCGGCGGCCCCTCAATCGTTGAGCTCCTCCCGCACGCCCGTCACCAGATAGATCACCCACTCCGCCAGGTTCGTGGCGTGGTCGCCGATGCGCTCCAGGTGGGAGCCCACCATCAGCAGGTGGGTGGCCTGGTCCACCGTGCCCGGCCTCTCCCGCATGATCATCAAGAGCTCGCGGAAGATCTGGTTGAAGAGGTGGTCCAGCTCGTCGTCCCGGGCCACCATGGCCCGGGCCAGCTCCACGTCGCCCTCCACGAAGGCCTTGAGGCCGTCGCGCACCATCTTCTCGGCGATCTCCGCCATGCGCGGGATGTCCACCAGGGGCTTGATCAGCGGCTCATCGCCCAGGCGCAGCGTCACCTTGGCGATGTCGTGGGCGTGATCGGCCATGCGTTCCAGGTCGGTGATCACCTTCAGGGTCATGCCGATCTGGCGCAGGTCGCCGGCCATGGGCTGCTGCAGGGCGATCAGGTTCAGGCAGCGCCGCTCGATGTCGAGCTCCATGCGGTCGACCTCGTCCTCCAGCGCCAGGACCCTCTGGGCCTTCTCCGCATTCCGCTCCTTGAGGGATTCCACCGCCAGCCGGATCGCTTCCTCCACCTGGGTCCCCATGCGCAGCAAGTCCCGGCGCAGGGCATCCAGCTCGGCGTGGTAGGAGACGCGGGTCATGCCGGTTCCTCCCCTCGCACCGGGCGGCTCACCCGAACCGGCCGGTGATGTAGTCCTCCGTGCGCCGGTCCCGCGGCCGCGTGAACATCTCCGAGGTGGGGCCGTACTCGATGAGCTCCCCGTTCAGGAAGAAGGCCGTCTGGTCCGCCACCCGCGCCGCCTGCTGCATGTTGTGCGTCACGATGACGATGGTGTACCGCTTCTTCAGTTCCGTCACCAGGTCCTCGATGCGCGCCGTGGCCGCCGGATCCAGGGCCGAGGTGGGCTCGTCCATCAGGAGCACCTCAGGTTGGACGGCCAGCGCGCGGGCGATGCAGAGCCGCTGCTGCTGCCCCCCCGAGAGGCTGTAGGCGGAACGGCGCAGATCGTCCTTGACCTCGTCCCAGAGCGCGGCCTGGCGCAGGCTCTGCTCGACGATCTCGTCCAGCCGCCGCCGGTCGCGGATGCCGTGGATGCGCGGGCCGTAGGCCACGTTGTCGTAGATGCTCTTGGGGAACGGGTTCGGCTGCTGGAACACCATGCCGATCCGCGCCCGCAGCTCCTCCACCTCGATGGCGCCGCTGTAGATGTCCACGTCGTGGAGCCAGACCTTGCCCTCGATCCGCACCCCCTTGATCATGTCGTTCATGCGGTTCAGGGTGCGGAGAAAGGTGGACTTGCCGCAGCCCGACGGCCCGATGAGCGCCGTGATGGACCGGGCGGGGATCGCCATGGTGATGCCCTTGAGGGCATGGAAGTCGCCGTAGTAGAGGTGCAGGTCCTCCACCCGCAGCACGATCTCCTCCGGCGTCCCCGCCCCGGACGAACCGGCGCCCGCCCGCGGCCCCACGCCGCGCGCCGTCCCCGGCGCCGCCCCGGCGCCGCGGGCGCCCGCGGCCTCCGCGCCTGCGAGCCGCTGCGGCGCCTCCACCGGCGCGCCCCTCGCCTTCTCCTGCAACGTCCGTGCCAGGGCCCCCGCGATCCA
The DNA here is from genome assembly GCF_004634385.1 of Thermaerobacter sp. FW80. NCBI lineage: Bacteria > Bacillati > Bacillota > Clostridia > Eubacteriales > Clostridiales Family XVII. Incertae Sedis > Thermaerobacter > Thermaerobacter sp. FW80. The sequence continues at coordinate 2,842,141 of NZ_CP037895.1, forward strand.
TCCCGCCATCGTCGTCGCCTCCCTCGCCGGCGGCCTACCAGCGCTGCTGGTAGCGGTTGCGCAGGTAGATGGCCGCCCCGTTCATGCAGAGCAGCACGCCGAGCAGCACCACGATGCCCGCCGCCGCCAGCTCCTTGAACTCCTCGCGCGGCATGGTGATCCAGCTGTAGATCTGGATCGGCAGCACCGTGTAGGGGTCGAACAGGCTCGAGGGGACGAAGCGCACGTAGGTCACCGCGCCGACCACGATCAGCGGCGCGGTCTCGCCGATGGCCCGGGACAGGGCCAGGATGATGCCGGTCAGGATCCCCGGCAGCGCCGCCGGCAGCACCACGCGCCAGGTGGTCTGCCAGCGGGTGGCGCCCAGGGCGTAGGAGGCGTGGCGCAGGGAGGCCGGCACCGCCCGCAGCGCCTCCTGGGTGGCGACGATCACCACCGGCAGGACCAGCAGCGCCATGGTCAACGCGCCGGCCAGCACCACCGGCCCCAGCCCGAGCCCCCGGACGAACAGGGCCAAGCCCAGGATGCCGTAGATGATCGACGGCACCCCGGCCAGGTTGTCGATGTTGATCTTGATCAGCCGCGCCAGCGGGCCGTCGCCGCCGTACTCCTCCAGGTACACGGCCGTGCCCACGCCAACGATCACCAGCAGCGGCGCCGCGACGCCGATGACCCACAGGCTGCCCATCAGCGCCGCGTAGATCCCCGCCCGTTCCGGGAGCCGCGACGCGAAGCTGGTCAGGAAGTGCCAGTCCAGGTGCCGCCAGCCGTCGGCCAGCACGTCCGCCAGCAGCACCACCAGCACCGCGAGACCCGTCAGGGTCGCCGCCAGGCACAGCCCGTGGAAGAACCGGTCCACCCGGCGGCGCCGTCGCAGGAGGTGGCTGCGACCGGCGTCGACACCAAAGGCCGCTCGTCCGCCCGCCGGCGCAGCCGCTTCCCCCGTCCCCACCGGGCCGACGCCGACGCCCGACGTCCCGGCCCGCTCGGCAGGGATCGCGCGCCGTGCCATCACTGGTACTCCTCCCGGAAGCGACCCCGGATGTAGAGGGCCAGCAGGTTCATCGCCAAGGTGAACACGAACAGGGTCATGCCGACGGCGAAGAGGCTCGTGTACTCCAGGCCCCCATGGGCCACGTCGCCCAGCGCCGCCTGGACGATGTAGCCGGTCATGGTCTGGACGCTCTCCAGCGGATTCCACGTCAGCCGCGGCGTGGAGCCCGCGGCCACGGCGACGATCATCGTCTCGCCGATGGCGCGGGCGAAGGCGAGGACCACCGACGAGACGATGCCCGAGAGGGCCGCCGGGACCACCACCTGGCGCGCCACCTCCCAGCGGGTGGCCCCCAGGGCGTAGGCGCCGTCCCGCAGGCGCCGCGGCACGGCGGCCATGGCGTCTTCGCTCAAGGACGCGATCAGCGGCGTCACCATGATGCCCACGGCGATCCCGGCGCTCAGGGCGTTGAACACGCTGATGTCTGGGAACAGCCGCTTGAGGACCACCTGGGTGATGAAGGTGAGGGCGAAGTAGCCGTAGACGATGGTCGGGATCCCCGCCAGCAGCTCCAGGGCGGGCTTCAGGACCCGCCGCGTCCCGTCGCCCGCGTACTCGCTGAGGTAGATGGCGCTGCCGAGGCCCAGCGGGATCGCGATCACCAGGGCGATCACGGTGATCATCAGCGTCCCGGCCAGCAAGGGCAGGATGCCGAAGTGCTTCTCGGCGAACAGCGGGGTCCACTCGCGGCCCGTGAAGAACTCCACCGGGCTCACCGAGCGGAAGAACACGGCCGTCTCGCCGGCCAGGGCGACCACGATGCCCACGGTGGTCACCACGGACACCAGGCTCAGGAGGAGCAGCAACCGGGGTGCCCACCGGTCGGCACCCCGCCACGGACGTCGCGGGCGCGTCCCCGGTCCCGCCGCGGACCCCGTGCCGGCGACGCCGGCGGCGTCCCACGGCTGTTGCCCTGCCGCGGCGACCCGCGGTCCGGCCCCGGACCCGGCGCCGGGGACGCCGGCAGCCGTCCCGGCCCCGGGCCGCCCTGGCCGCCCGCCGGCCACGCCACCGCCCGCGGGTGCGTCATCCCTCGCTGCGGGTGTGTCATCCCTCGCCGTCACCGGTCATCCTCCTCCGCCCCGTCCACGTCAAAGGAGCAAGGGCTGGTCGACACGCCAGCCCCCATCGCGCCTCGCGCACCGCCGCCCCATCGACGCGCGGCGACGTCGACGCGTTCCGCATGGGCCTTTGCCTGGGCATCCGCGCGCGTGCATCGGCCTCAGCGCAAGGCCTCGAGCTTCGCCACCTGCTCGGCCAGGACCTCGTCCGGCAACGGGATGTAGCCCACCTCCGGCGCCAGCTCCCCGACCACCTCCAGGTAGTAGTCCACGAAGGCTCGTACCTCGGGCCGGGTGCGGTACGCCTCGTTGTTCACGTAGATGAAGAGCGGTCGCGACAGCGGGGTGTAGCTCCCGCTGGCGATGGTCTCCTCGGTGGGCTCCACCGGCCCGCGGCCGCCGTCGATGGGCACCGCCCGCAGCTTGTCCCGGTTCTCCACGTAGTAGGCGAAGCCGAAGTACCCCAGGGCATACTTGTCGTTGGCCACGCCGGTCACCAGCTGGTTGTCGTCCTCGCTGGCGGTGTAGTCGGTGCGGCTGGCGCCCTCCTTGCCGACCACGGCCTCGGTGAAGTAGTCGAAGGTGCCCGAATCGGTGCCCGGCCCGTACAGGCGGATGGGCTCGTCCGGCCACTCCGGTCGCACGTCCCGCCAGGTGCGGACCGTGCTGTTGGGCTCCCAGATCCTCTTCAGCTCCTCCACGGTGAGGTGATCCACCCAGTCGTTCTGGGGGTTGACCACCACCGCGATGCCATCCAGCGCCACCTGGAGCTCCGTGTACTCGATGCCGGCCTCCTCGGCGGCCGCCTGCTCGTCGGCCTCGATGGGGCGGGACGCGTTGCTGATCTCGATCTCGCCGCGGGTGAACTTCTGGAATCCGCCGCCGGTACCGGAGACCCCGACGGTCACGTTCACCCCGGGGTGCTCGGCCATGAACTCCTCGGCGACCGCCTGGGTGATGGGGTACACGGTACTGGAGCCGTCGATGGTGATGGTCCCAGAGAGCTGGCCGCCTTCACCTCCGCCGGCACCGCCGCCCCCGCAGGCGCCGAGCACCAGCGCGGCCGCCAGCGTCGCCGCCACGGCGCCCCGGGTCCAGCGGCGCCCGGGGACGCGCCGGTTGCGGCGCACGCCCGCCAGCCCGAACGCCCCGGCGACCGACGTCCCGTCCAGTCTCCGCCCGACGCAGCCGTTTCGATCCAAGCCCGGAACCCTCCTGCGCTCCCGATTTCCGCGGGTTTCCGCTGCCGACGCGGCGGTCCGACCTCCGCGCCGGACCGCCCCTCCGCCTCCAGGGTAGTCCACCCGCCGCAAGCGTGGGTTAGGACCGTGTGGGGCTTCGCGGAAGGTTTCGTGAAGGGAGCTTAACACGCAGGCTCCGGAGCATGCGGCGCATTCGCCCACCCCTTCGCGCGAGCGCGTCCCGCCGGACTGCCGCTCGCTGCCCCGCACCTCGGCAGCCCACGGCCCGCCGGACCGCCGCTGGCCGCATCGCGCCCCGCCAGCCCCGGCCTCGCCGGGCCGCGGAGCCGTTCAGGGCCCGCCGGGCTGCTGCTCGCCGTATCGCACCTCACCGGCCCCCGGCTCGCCAGAGCGCTCGCCGCCCCGCGCCCCGCCGGCGGCCGGCCTGCCGGCCCGCTCCCCACCGGGTCGCTGCGCGTCGTCCGGTCCCTCGCCGGGCCCTCGCAGCGGCAGGCGGAAGCGCACCGTGGTCCCCCGGCCGAGCTCGCTCTCCGCCTCGACCGTCCCGCCGTGGGCCTCCACCACGTGCTTGACGATGGCCAGCCCCAGCCCCGTCCCGCCCGCCGCCCGGCTGCGACCGCGGTCGACCCGGTAGAATCGCTCGAAGATGCGCGGCAGCGCCTCCGGCGGGATGCCGTGCCCGGTGTCGCGGACCTCGCCCACGGCCCATGCAGCCCGGGGGCCCCCGGCCGGCGGGGCGGTCCCGGCCTGATCGGGGCCGGCCTCTTCGGCCTGCAGCAGCGATCCGGCGGCCGTGCGGGGAGCCGCACCGTCCCCGGCCCCTCCGGCAGCCCGCGCACCCCGCGTCCCTGGTCCCGCGGCCGGGCCCGGACGCGCCGCCTCCTCGCGGCGCACCACCACGGTCACCGTGCCGCCCGATGGGGTGTGCTGCCGCGCGTTGTCCAGCAGGTTCGTCCAGACCTGGTCCAGCCGGTGGGGATCGGCGAAGACCGGGACCGGCTCGGGGGGCAGCTCCAGCACGAGGTCGAGGCCGGCCGCCTCCAGCCGGGGTCGCCACTGCTGCGCGGCGGCGCGGGCGCTCTCCCGCAGATCCAGCGGCTCGCGCCGCAACCCCGGTTCGGGGGATTCCAGGCGCGCGAGGTCCAGCAGATCCTGGACCAGCCGCGCCATGCGTTCCGCCTCGCGGTGGATCACGCGCGCGAAGTGCTCGGCCGTCGCCGGGTCGTCGTGGATCGCGCCCTCCAGCAGCGTCTCGGCGAAGCCCTGGATGGCCGCCACCGGCGTGCGCAGCTCGTGGGAGACGTTGGCGACGAAATCGCGCCGGATCTGCTCGAGGCGGCGGATGTCGGTGACGTCGTGGAGAACGACCACGACCCCCTGGGTGCCGGCCAAGGCCGCGGGGGTGGCGTCGGTGCGGCTCTCGGCGTTGGCCCCTGCACGCCCACCGGCGACGTCGACGGGGTCGAGGGCCCCGGGGGGACGGCGACGCGGGGAGGCGGGCGGCGCCGTGCCCCGGGTCGGCACCGTCACCACGGCCACCCGCAGATGCCGGGGGGTCTCCCCTGGGTCGGCGGGCAGGGTGACGTCCTCGGCCACGGGGCGCCCCGTGCGCAGGCCGGTCTCGATGGCCTGGACCAGGGGGTAGGACCGGGTCACGCTGACGTAGTCCAGCCCCTCGGCGTGGGGTGGCAGGTCCAGCATGCGGCGTGCGGCCGGGTTGGCCAGGCGCAGTCGACCGTCGCGCTCGATGAACAGCACCCCGCTGGTCATGGTCCCCAGCACCGTGGCCAATCGCTCGCGCTCGGCATCCAGCTCGTCCACGGTGGCGCGAAGGCGCGCGGCCATCTCGTTGAAGGCCCGCGCCAGGGTGACCAGCTCGTCCGGTCCCTCGACGTGCACCCGCCGGTCGAACTCGCCGGCGGCCAGTCGCCGGGCGCCGTCCACCAGCTCCTGCACCGGCCGCGTGACCCGCCCGGCGATGGCCCACCCCAGCCCCGCCCCCGTCCCGGCGGCCACCACCAGCCCCAGCACCAGGGTGGGCAGGAAGGCGCGGCTGAAGAGCTGCTCCACCTCGCCCAGGAGCAGGGCGGTGACGGTCCCCACCACCGCCACCCCCAAGGGGAAGAACACGGCCAGCCGCCAGGCCAGATACCGCCGCAACCCGCCCGTCATCGTGCCGCCTCCCCTCGGCCGCCTCGTGCCGCCCACCCCGCCAGGGACGCCCAACGGGTGCCGGTCTGCCGCCCGCGCCGCCGGCGTAGACCTGACATAGCCCCGCGGGCCGCCGTCGCCGGTCCCGCCGGAACGCCTCCGAGCGGGTCCGGCGCGACGGGCGCGCCGCGAGGAGGGAGGACCATGAGGACCCTGCCCCCCGCCGGTCCCTGCCGACGCCCCCTAGCGGCCGGGAAGACCCGGGCCCGCCGCCGCCCGAGGGCCCGCACCCCGGTCGCACCCGCCCGCCGCGGCTCGCCCGCCGGCGGCACCCCGTGGAACCCCAGCCCCGGGGACGGCGCCGCGGGGCCCGAGGCCGCCGTCGTCCGGCGGGATCCCTCGCGCCTCGGGCCCCGCATCCCGGCCTGCCGGGCCCTCGCCGCCCTGGCCGCCATCCTGGTGCTCCTCGCCGCAGGATGCGGAGGGCGTCCCTGGGGTCCGCGCAGCCTGACCCTGACCCTCACCCCGGAGTTCCGCATCGAACCCGCCGAGATCGTGGTGCGCCCCGGGGAGACGGTCCGCCTCGAAGTGGTCAACGCCGACCCCCGCCTCCCCCACCGCCTCGAGTCGGCAGGCAAGCTGGGGCCGGACCTCGAGCTGCCGCCGGGTCAGCGGCGGGTGGTGGAGTGGACCGCCCCCGCGGAAGCGGGCGCGTTCCCCATCTGGTGTGGCATGCCGGGCCACCGCAAGAACGGGATGGTGGCCCGGGTGGTGATTCGCGCCGAACCCTAGCCCGCCCCGTCCCCCCGGTGGTCGCCGCCCGCGGGCCGTCGCCCCCGCGACCGGTTCCTCCGGTAGGCCACGACCTCCACGTCTTCGAGGACCACGAGCCCCTCCTGCACCGCCTCGTCGAGGAAGGGCAGGATCTGCCGCAACCGGTCCGCGTGGTCGATGATCTCCACGATGACGGGGAGGTCCCCGGAGAGCTCCAGCACCCGTGCCGTGTGGACGCGGCTGTTGGCGCCGAAGCCCTCGATGCCCCGGTAGACCGTGGCCCCGGCGAGCCCGAGCTCCCGCGCCTTCAACACGATGGCGTGATACAGCGGTTGCCCCTGCCAGCGGTCCGTCTCGCCGACATAGACTGTCAAGCGCTGCGCGGGCGCCTGGATCCCCATGGCCTCCACCCCTCTCCGGCCGGCGGTCCTGGCCCCGATCCCCAGGTTCCCCCGCCGTCGACGGGCCGGGGGTCCGCCCCGTGTCGGCGGGCTGCGCGCCTGCCCGGTGCGGCCGGCCCTGCGGGCTCACCACCGCGTTGCCCTTCCTCGGCGGGTCTGCCCGTCACGCCCTCGCCGGCATGGCCTCCCGCCCTGCCTCACGAGCGCGCCCCCAGGGCCAGCGCCGCGGCCCAGCCCATCCACGCCGCCAGCATGCCCAGGGCCAGGCTGGCCCCGAGGTAGACGGCCGCGACCGCGGGCTGCCCCTCGCGCACCAGCACCAGCGCCTCCCACGTCATCGTCGAGAACGTCGTGTACGCCCCGACGAAGCCGCTGGTGATCGCCACCCGCAGGGCCGGCGCGGCCACCGTGCTCAACAGCCACGGGTGCAAGAAGGCCAGGATGAACGACCCCGTCACGTTGATCGCCAGCGTGGCCCACGGGAAGGCTCCCATCCGTTGGGCGAGCAGCTGGCTGAGTCCATAGCGGACGACCGCCCCCGCCGCGCCGCCCAGGGCGACACCGATCCACGCCAAGGAGCTCCACTCCACTTCCCCGCGATGTCTCCCGGTGATCCCGGTTCCATTCCCAGCGCCGTCTCCACCCAGTATAATGAAAAGCCAGAGTCGGCAGAGTCGGCGATCGCCGTGGGCCTGCGGACGTCGCCACGTTCGCGAAGGCCCGCCGCCCGTCGCCATGCCGGGCCCGGCATCCGCCGGGCGGCGACCGAACCGCCGGGCCGGGTGTCGAGGCCGTTGGCGCAGGCGGCCCATCGCCGCACCAGGGTCCAAGAGCCGGAAGGGGAGTAGCCGCCGCGGGACGAACCGGCTCGACCCCGCCCGCCGCGGCGTGGCGGCGAGCCGGCCGCCCGCGGTCCCGCGGGCCGTCAGTACGGGGCAACCCTACGCCACCCGGCCCGCGGCGCGCGGTGCACGCGGGCAAGACCTTCGGGCGCTGCCGCACCTCGCAGCGACCCGGAGGTCTTTCTTGTTGGAGGGGGATGAACGGTGGGCTTCCTGCTGTTCAACCTGCTGGTGGTGGCGCTCATCCTGTTCGACCTGGGCTTGGGTCGGCGACAGCAGACCCCCACCGCCCGGCAGGCGATCACGCGCACCCTGTTCTACGTCGCCCTGGCGGTGGGGTTCGGTCTCTGGCTCGGATCCGCTCGGGGCAGCACCGCGATGGCGGAGTACTTCGCCGGCTACCTGGTGGAGTACGCCTTGAGCATGGACAACATCTTCGTGTTCATCGCCATCTTCTCGTTCTTCGCCGTGCCCGACGCGATGCGGCCGCGGGTGCTGCTGTGGGGCGTGCTGGGCGCCCTGATCATGCGCGGCCTGATGATCTGGGGCGGGGCCGCGCTGCTCGAGCGATTCCACTGGCTGCTGTACGTGTTCGGCGTGGTGCTCATCTTCACCGGCATCCGGTTCCTCCGCCAGAAGGAGGAGGAAGGCGCGTCGCTGGAGCGCAACCCGGTGCTGCGGCTGGTCCGCCGCCTGCTGCCGGTCACGGAGGAGTACCACGGAAGCCGGTTCTTCGTCCGGCGCGACGGTCGGCTGTGGGCGACGCCGCTGTTCGTCGTGCTGGTGCTGATCGAGACCACGGACCTGATGTTCGCGCTGGATTCGATCCCCGCCATCTTCGGCATCACCCGCGACCCGTTCATCGTCTACACCGCCAACGTGTTCGCCATCATCGGGCTGCGGTCGCTGTTCTTCGTCTTCAACGCGATCCTGCCCCTGATCCGCTATCTGAAGTACGGCCTGGCGGTGACCCTGGTGTTCATCGGCACGAAGATGCTGCTGATCGACGTGGTCCATCTGGCGCCGACCACCTCCCTGGGCATCCTTGCCCTGATCCTGGGCACCTCGGTGATCGCGTCGGTGCTGTTCCCCGGGCGCGAGCCCGCCGAGGCGGCCGGAGAGCCCAAGGACAAGGCGTGAGGGCGGCCCGTGGTATGATCGGGATGGCACAGCCCGTCCTGGTGGAGGTGGCTCCAGGTGGCAGAGCAGGCCTACCGCATCGAGCGCGACTCCATGGGTGCGATGCGGGTTCCCGCCGCGGCGCTCTACGGCGCCCAGACCCAGCGGGCCGTGGAGAACTTCCCCATCAGCGGCATCCGGTTCCCCCGCCCCTTCATCCGGGCCCTCGGCCTGATCAAGCGCGCGGCGGCCGAGACCAACGCTGAGCTCGGCCTCTTGGACCGGCGCATCGCCGACGCCATCGTCCAGGCGGCCGACGAGGTCATCGAGGGCAAGCTCGACGACCACTTCGTGCTGGACATCTTCCAGACCGGCTCGGGCACCTCGACCAACATGAACGCCAACGAGGTGATCGCCAACCGGGCCATCCAGATCCTCGGCGGCGAGCTGGGGTCGCGCAGCGTCCACCCCAATGACCACGTCAACATGGGTCAGTCCAGCAACGACGTGATCCCCAGCGCCATCCACATCGCCGCCTTGGAGCAGATCGAGCGCAAGCTGATCCCCGCCCTCGAGGCGCTGCGCCAGGCCCTGGCCGAGAAGGCGAAGGCCTTCGACGACGTGATCAAGATCGGCCGCACCCACCTGCAGGACGCCACGCCCATCCGCCTCGGTCAGGAGTTCTCAGGTTACGCCAGCATGGTCGAACACGGCCTGCGCCGGCTGCGCGCCGTGCGCGAGCACCTGGCCGAGCTGGCCCTCGGCGGCACGGCGGTGGGCACCGGCATCAACACCCATCCCGAGTTCCCGCGCCGCACCATCGCCCGCATCGCCGAGGCGACGGGCCTGCCCTTCCGCGAGGCGGAGAACCACTTCGAGGCCCAGGGCTCCCGGGACGCGGTGGTCGAGGCCAGCGGGCAGCTGCGGACCGTCGCCACCAGCCTGATGAAGATCGCCAACGACATCCGCTGGCTGGGCTCCGGCCCCCGCTGCGGCATCGGCGAGATCCTGATCCCGCCGACCCAGCCGGGTTCGTCCATCATGCCGGGCAAGGTCAACCCCGTCATGTCCGAGATGCTGATGATGGTCTGCGCCCAGGTCATCGGCAACGACACGGCCATCGCCGTCAGCAACACCCACGGCAACTTCGAGCTCAACGTGATGATGCCGGTGATGGCCCACAACCTGCTGCAGTCCATCGAGATCCTGGCCAACGGCGTCGCCACCTTCACCGAGCGCTGCGTGCGCGGCATCGAGGCCAACCGGGAGCGCTGCGAGGCGCTGATCGAGGGATCGCTGGCCATGGTGACGTCGCTGGTGCCGCGCCTGGGGTACGACACGGCGGCGGAGATCGCCAAGGAGGCCTACGCCACCGGCCGCACGGTGCGCCAGCTGGTCCTGGAGAAGGGCCTGCTGTCGGAAGAGGAGGCGGCCCGCCTGCTGGACCCGCGGCGCATGACCGAACCCGGCCGGGCCGAGTGAGGGCGGGCCCTCGGTCCGGCGCGGGCTGCGGACCGCCTCCGCCCTTGGGCCGCGTGGCACAGCGGCGTGCGCGGCGCGCACCGTGGCCTAGACGCGACCCCCCCGTCAGCCCCTGGTGGCATGGACTGGAGTAGATCGACTGGGCTGGATTGGCATCTTGGATTGGCATCCATTGACCGGATCGCCGCCGGCTGTAAAATATTGGTTGACCCGGTCGGCGGGGACGCTTCGTAGGTCGGGGAGCGGGAGGGGGCGCGGCATGGCATCGGGCGAGATGGCCGCCAGCCAGGAGCCTGGGGCACCGCCGGAGCGCATCGACGCCCTCTGGCTCGTGATGCAGCGCTTGGACGACATCAGGCGCGACCAAGAGAGGCTTTACGGCCACGTGGACTTCCTCCACCGGGGGCTTGCCGACGTACGCCGGGAGCTCGGCGACGTGCGGCACGAGATCGCGGCCGTCCGCCAGGCGATCGGCGACGCGCAGCAGGCGATGCACCAGGAGATCGCCGGCGTGCGGCAAGCGATGCACCAGGAGGTCGCCGGCGTGCGGCAAGCGATGCACCAGGAAGTCGCCGGCGTGCGGCAGGAGATGCGGCAGGAGTTCGCCGCCGTCCGCCAGGACATCGCCGCCGTGCGCCAGGAGACCGCTGACGTGCGGCAGACGATGCACCAGGAGGTCGCCGCCGTCCGCCAGGAAATCGCCGCCGTGCGCCAGGAGACCGCTGACGTGCGGCAGACGATGCACCAGGAGGTCGCCGCCGTCCGCCAGGAGATCGCCGACCTGCAGCAGGCGGTGCACCAAGAGATCGCCGGCGTGCAGCAGGCGATGCACCAGGAAGTCGCCGGCGTGCGGCAGGAGATGCGGCAGGAGTTCGCCGCCGTCCGCCAGGACATCGCCGCCGTGCACCAGGAGACCGCTGATGTGCGGCAGACGATGCACCAGGAGATCGCGGCCGTCCGCCAAGCGATCGGCGACGCGCAGCAGGCGATGCACCAGGAGATCGCGGGCGTGCAGCAGGCGATGCACCAGGCGATTGCCGGTGCCCGCCAGGAGATGCGCCAGGAGATGGCGGCCCTGCGCCAGGAGATGCGCCAGGAGATCACGGCCGTACGCCGGGAGGTCGGCGATGTCCAGCATGCCATCGCGGATCTGCGCCGCGACGTCGATCAGAGGATCACACGCCTGACCGGATGGCTGATCGGGGGCCTCGTCACCATTCTGGGGACGGTCGTGGGCCTCCGGTTCCTCGGCTGAGCCTCAGTGCGCCGGGCCGAGTCCTTCCTGGTAGTCGTAGACGATCTTGCTGATCCGGGCGATGTCGGCGAAGCCGCGGTCGATGTCCTCGACGCCCTTGGAGAGGATGGCCAGGACGAACGGACGCCGGCCGAAGACGATGCCCACGTCGTCGGCCACGCCCTCGACGTCGCCTTCCTTGTGGGCGACGAACACGTCGGGGGGCAACAGCCCGGGCAGCCCCACGTGGAAGATGGAGTGCCCCATGTCGTCGAGCATGCGCCCGCCCAGCAGGGGATGCTGGCGCGCGAAGTCCAGCACGGCCTCCATGTAGAGGCCCATGTCCCGGGCCGTGCTGATGCGCCGGCCCTCGGGGAAGATCACCTCGCCGCCGAGGCTGCGCATGAACTCGCCGACCCGCTCCTTGCCGAAGTGGCGGAAGAGCATGTTGGTCGTCACGTTGTCGCTGATGGTGATGGACAGGTTCGTGAGCACCCGGAGCGAGTAGCTCTTGCCGGGGAAGCCGTCCCGCTGCAGGATCCCGGCGCCGCCCGTCAGATCGCGGTCGGGCTCGTAGACCACCCGGTCGTCCATGCGGGCCCGCCCTGCGGCCACCTGGTGGTTCACGTAGAGGACCAGCGGGACCTTGATGGTGCTCGCCGCGTGGATCGGCTCCCGCTCGTTGATGCCCCACGTGGCCCCCGTCTGCAGGTCCTTGAAGTAGATGCCGAAGGTCTGGGGCCGCGTCGCGATGAAGGACCGGACCTTCTCCACCAGCGGGCGGTAGTCGGGCTGCCGCGCCCCCGGCCGCAGCGCGGCCCGATCCAGCAGCTCGTCGAGGCGGGCCAGGGTGTCCCCGGAGTCGGGGTCGACCACCGGGAGGGTGGTGGCCGAGAGCCCCGGCGCGCGATCGGGCTTCGCCGCCCCCTCCGGTGCGCGGCGCTCACCCTGCAGCCCGCCCCCTGGTGCCAGGCCGCACCCGGCCAGGGCGATGGCCGCTGCCAGCGCCAGGGCGCCGACCCCGAAGGGTTTGCGCGCGGCCGCCCCTGAAGGGTGTGCGCACCCCACCCAGCCCGAAGGGCATGCGCCCCCCGCCACCCCTGAAGGGCATGTGCACCCCGCCGAACCCGAGGGGTGTGCGCACCCCGCGACCCCCCAAGGGCATGCGCGCTGCCCGCCACCGGTTGCGCGAGGTCCCTCGTGTCCGGACGAAGCCGGCCTTCACGCGCCGCGCCCCCTCAGTAGGTGCCCAGATCCTCCACCAGGGTCGTCATCAGCGCCAGCGCCGTCACCGCCGCCGCCCGATCCCGCAGCTCGATGGCCGCCCGCAGGGTGGCCAGCTGCGCTTCGAACTCCCGGATCGCGGTGGCGTCGCTGTTGATGGCGATGGGCACCTTGACCCGCTTCCATTCGGACTCCAGGCGCGCAGCCAGGGCGCTGGCGCGATCCCAGTCGCCCGCCCGAACCGCCGCCAGGGTCTCTGCGATGCCGCGTCCCACCGGACCGCTGGGGGTCAGCGGCTTGCGGAAGTAGGTCGGTGCCACCAGGATCGCCAAGCCGAGCGCCACCAGCACGGCAAAGATCACGTATCGCCGTGTCTTCATGGCGTCCTACTCCCGGCCGCCCGCCGCGCCGCGTCCTCCCGCGGTCCCGCGCCCGACCACCGTGGCCTCGCCGGCCGCAGCCTCGCCGGTGCCCCGGGGGCGTCGCGCACCCTCCCGCGAACCGCTCGGGGGGGTCCCTCCTTCGTCGCCGGCACGGTCGTCCCCCGATCGCTGCCCGTCGGCGACGGCCCCCTGCTCCCCCATCAGCGCGCCACCCGGCGACTGGCGCGCGTATTCCGGTTCTTCCGCCGCCACCTGGCGGATCCGGCGCTCCAGCCCTTGTTCCATCACCCGTGCCTGGGCCGCAGCACGGCGCAGCCGTTCCCGCTCCTCCTCCGTCTGCGCCCGGGCGGCCAGCGAGTCGAGGCCGGCGCGCACGCGCTTCAGGGTCGCCGCCGCCCGCAGCAGCTTGGCATAGGTGGTCATGATCGGCCCTCCTCGCGGGCAAGGTCCCGCCGGCCCGTGGCGGGCGGGACCCCGCCCCCAACCGCTGCCGTCGACAGCGAGTATCCCCCGCCCCGGGGGCGCGTATTTCGCGACGCGGCAGCAGAGACTGCCCAGAAGGAATCCGGTTCCGCCGCGCCCGGTGGCCGGCGGGCGACGGGACCAAGGCCCGGGGACGGCGGCATGGAGGGGACGTGCGGGTGCCTGAGACGCTGCTGGTCGTCATCCGCTCCATCCTGGCCTTCGTCTGGCTCTTCTTCCTGACCCGCTTCGTCGGGCGCAAGCAGGTCTCCCAGCTGACCTTCACCGAGTACGTGGTCGGCATCACCATCGGCTCCATCGCCGCCCAGGCGTCCACCGACCCGCAGAACCGCTTCCTGGACGGCGTGGTGGGCGCCGCGATCTGGGCGGCGGCGGCGGTGGCGCTGGCCTACCTGCAGCAGTCCAGCAACGTCGCGCGCAAGTTCATCGAGGGCGAGCCGGTGGTGCTAGTGGCCCGCGGGCAGGTCCAGGAGAAGGGGCTGCGGCAGGCCCGGCTCTCGGTGGCCGAGCTGATGGAGCTGCTCCGCGAGAAGGAGGTCTTCGACCTGAAGCAGGTGGACTGGGCGCTGATGGAGACCAACGGCGAGATCACCGTGCTCAGGAAGCCGGAGTACGAGCCGCTAACGCCGAAGACCGCGGGCGTCACGACCCCGTCGCGGCCCACCTTCCCCTACGTGGTCATCGCCGACGGGCAGGTTCTTCCCAACTCGTTGCGGGCGGCGGGGAAGGACCGGGCGTGGCTCGAGCAGGAGCTCCTGCGCCACGGGGTGGACGACCCCCGCCAGGTGATGCTGGCCCAGGTGATCGGGGACCAGCTGTACGTGGACTTGCGCCAGGACACGCAGCAGGTCGTCCAGCCCTCGAGCCGCGAGGCGTTGGGCGCGGACCTGGAGGCCCTGCAGGCCGATTTCACCAGCTGGGCCCTGGAGACCGACGACCCCGACGCCCGTCGACTGTACGAGGAGTACGCCCGCAAGACCGCCGCGCTCCGGAAGGAACTGGACGCCCTGGTGCGCTGACGGACGTCCGCCCATCCGCGGTCCAAAAGTCGATTCGCGTCCCGAAACGAGCAGGGTTCCACCGGACCGTGTCGCAGCGAGAAGCAGCGGGGTGCACGTCCTGCCCCTTCGACCCCGCAGGGTGACCGGTCGGGTTCCGAGACCAGTCCACCGCAAGCTTCCGGCCCCGCCCGGACGGTCGCCTGCCCCGCCCGTCCGGTGGCGGGCCGGAGGGTACCCATGCCCCCGGCAGAGGCGATTGCGCCACGGCGCAGCGCCTCTGCTCTTTTTACCGAACGTTCAGGAGGGTGCGCCCGCGCGGCATCGCTCGAGCGGGATCCCCGCCGTCTGCAGGAACTCCACCGCCCGCGGGTCGGGATACCAGTCGCGGTACACCACGCGCACCACCCCGGCGCCGATCAACAGCTTGGCGCAGTGCAGGCACGGCGTCGCGGTGGTGTACAGGGTGCTGCCCCGCACCGTGACGCCGTGGAGCGCGGCCTGGAGGATGGCGTTGGCCTCGGCGTGGATGGTCCGCACGCAATGCCCGTCCTGCATCAAGCAGCCCACGTCGGTGCAGTGCGGGAACCCCGGCGGCGCCCCGTTGTACCCCGTCGCCAGGATCCGGCGATCCCGCACCAGCACGGCCCCCACGTGGCGCCGCGGACAGGTGGAGCGCTTGGCCACCACCGCGGCCAACTCCATGAAGTAGGCGTCCCAGGTGGGGCGCTCCCCCTCGACGCCGGCTCCCTGCCCCGCACAGGACGACGACGTCGTCGACGTCGTCGACGGCGACGAGGATCCGCCTGCGGGTTGCCCCTTCGGCTCGCCGTGGACCACCGCCGTCCCTCCTCGTGGGTTCCGGGCGATGTTACAATAACACCAGTTTGAGTCGAGGTGACCGTCATGCCTGCAGGGGGCCGCAAGTTCTTCACGCCGGAGGAGGCCACCGCCCTGCTGCCCGTCATCCGGCAGCGCCTGTTGCGCCTGCGCCGGCTCTACCAGAAGGCCCGCCAGTCCTATCGGGAGATGGAACAGATCAAGGCCGTCGGCTACAAGCCCGACGGCACCCTGATCATGGCCTACGACTATAAGCTGGCGCGCCAGGCGCTGCGGTCCGCGATCGAGGAGGCGAACCGGCTGCTGGCCGAGATCCACGGCTTCGGCTGCCTGGTCAAGGACGTGGACCTTGGGCTGGTCGATTTCCCCGCCCAGCTCGACGGCAAGCCGGTGCTGCTCTGCTGGCGGCTGGGCGAGCCCCGGGTGGCCTACTACCACGGCGAGCACGAGGGGTTCCGCGGCCGCAAGCCCTTGCCACCCCGTGCGAGCTTCCAGCACCGCCCCGCCTCCCGGCCCCGCCCTGCCGCGTCGGCCGCCGAGGGTGCCGGCCGCGGTGGGGTCCAGGCTCCCGACATGCGGACGAACCGGCCGGCGCCCGCCGGCGGGTGCCCGGACGCAGACGACCAGGGACGCGACGACGGGTGCGGCCCTGACGCTTCCCGCCGTTAGGGTTCCGCCGGCAAGGCGCCTTCCCGGAGGAAGGGGTTTGAGGCCCGCTCCGTCGCGATGCGGGTCTCCGGTCCGTGGCCGGGGAGGACCCGGGTCTCGCCGGGCAGCGTCAGGAGCTCCCGGCGGATGCTCTCCAGCAGCGTGGGCAGGTCGCCGCCGGGGAGGTCCGTGCGGCCGATGCTGCCGGCGAACAGGGTGTCGCCCGCCAGGACCACGCCCGGACCGACGTAGACCACGTGGCCCGGACTGTGGCCGGGAGCGAAGCGGACCTCGAGCTCGATCCCGCCAAAGACCAGCCGCTCGCCGCCGTCCAGCAGGTGGTCGGCCGGCGGCGCCACCACCGGCTCCAGCCACACCGAGAGATTCCGCTCCGGGTCGCCCAGCCAGTCGGCTTCGTTGCGGTGGATCCACACCGGCGCCCCAGTCGCCTGCTTGATCGTCCGCAGGCCGCCGATGTGGTCGAAGTGGGCGTGGGTCAGCAGTACGGCCGCCACCCGGTAGCCCTCGGCCGCCCGCAACATGGGCTCGGGATCGTGGGGGGCGTCGACGAACACCGCGACGCGGTGGACGTCGTCCAGCAACACGTAGCCGTTGGCCTGCACCGGGCCGAGCGGATACGCCTGGATGCGAAAGGGCTCCTTCCGTGATCGCTGCATCGCTTCCTGCATCGGCCTTCGCCCCCTCGGCCTTCGACGCCGCACGCCTCGGCATCAGCCCGCGGTTGGGGCCGAGACGAGCGGGAACCCCCAGGGTCGGAGCCAGTCCAGCGAGGGCGTCCACTCCAGCCGGCGCTCCAGGACGCGCGCCAGCTCTTCGGCCGCCACCCGCGCCACCTGGTCCAGGGGCGGCGCCTTGCCCAGCAGACGCCCCATGGACGTCACGCCCCGGTCGGTGATGCCGCAGGGGATGATCCCGCCGAAGTAGGAGAGGTCCGGGTCGACGTTCAAGGCGAAGCCGTGCCAGGTGACGCCGCGACGGACGCGGATCCCGATGGCCGCGATCTTCTCCCGGCCCACCCAGACCCCGACGAGCCCGTCCTCCCGGTGGGCCGCGATGCCGAACCGCCCGAGGGTGGCGACCAGCGCCTCTTCGAGGCCGCGGACGTAGCGGCGGAGGCCGCCCGGCAGGTTCTTCAGATCGACGATGCCGTAGCCCACCAACTGACCCGGCCCGTGATAGGTCACCTTGCCGCCCCGGTCGATGTGGAACACCTGGACCCCCCGGCGCCGCCGCGCGACGGGATCCAGCAGGATCTCCTCGTCCCGGCCGCTGCGGCCCACGGTGTAGACCGGCGGGTGCTGCAGCAAGAGGAACAGGTCCGGCAGGAGGCCTTCCGCGCGGGCCTGCGCCAGGCGCTCCTGCAGCCGCCAGGCGGGCTCGTAGGGGGTCAGCCCCGGCAGCCACGTGACGCGCAGGTCGCCGCTCATGTTCTGCCCGCGCCTCCCGCGGCCCCCGGCAGGGCGGCGGCCGCTCCCGCGGCCGGCACCCCCGCGCCGGCGGACTCCGCATCCGCCGCTCGCGCCCTGGCGCGGTCGGCTTGCTCGTGGGCGTGGTAGGAGCTGCGCACCAGCGGGCCGGACTCCACGTGGGAGAAGCCCATGGCCAGCCCGATGCGCTTGAGCTCCGCGAACTCGTCCGGGTGATAGTAGCGCTCCACCGGCAGGTGGATGGGATCCCGCGTGGGACGCAGATACTGGCCGATGGTCACGATGTCGACCCGGTGCGCCCGCAGGTCGCGCAGCGTCTCCAGGATCTCCTCCCAGGTCTCCCCCAGGCCCAGCATCAGCCCCGACTTGGTCTTGATGTGGGGCGCTCGCCGCTTGGATTCCGCCAACAGGGCCAGGGAGCGGTCGTACTTGGCCCGGGACCGGACCTTGTCGGACAGGCGCCGCACCGTCTCGACGTTGTGGTTGAGGATGTCCGGCTCCGCGTCCAGCACCACCTGGAGCGCGTCCCAGTCGCCGTTGAAGTCGGGGATCAACACCTCGACGGCCGTATCCGGGCACCGCCTCCGGATGGCGCGGATCGTCTCGGCGAAGATGATCGCGCCCCCGTCGCGCAGATCGTCCCGGGCCACCGAGGTGACCACCACGTGCCGCAGGCCGAGGCGTTCGACGGCGGCGGCGACCCGCTCCGGCTCCGCCCAGTCCAGCTCCGTCGGCCGGCCGGTGGTGACCGCGCAGAAGCGGCACGCCCGCGTGCAGATGTTCCCCAGGATCATGAAGGTGGCCGTCAGGTTCTCGAAGCACTCGTAGATGTTGGGACAGCGGGCCTCTTCGCAGACGGTGTGGAGGTCCATGCCGCGGAGCAGGCGCTTGAGCCGGTTGTAGTTGGGGCCCTGGGCGAGGCGGACCTTGAGCCAGTCGGGACGTCGTCCCGCCGGGGGGGCGCTGGGGGGCCGGTCCCCGCCCGCGGCGCGCGCCGTGGCGGCGTCACGGAGCGCGGGATCGTCCCGGTGCTCCGCGGCGACGCCGGGCTGCACCACGGCCGGACGGAGACCGTCGACAGGCCGGCCGTCGATGGGCGGCCTCGCTCCCTCATGGCCGTGAAGACCTGCTTCCGCGTGGCGGTTCATCGCGTCCATCGGATCGATCCCACCTTCGCAGGGCCCCCGCAGCGACAGGGCCCGACGTGGCGGCTCCCGTCGACGACGGCAGCCGATCCACCACCACACGGGCCCTTCGCCTTCGGCGGCCGGGTTCCTCCCCGGGGACGACCCGTGCCGTGCTGGGCGGCCGGAGCCCTCTCCGCCGTCCGACCGCCCCCCTCCGGTCCCGCGCCGGCCCCGCCGCAACGCGAGGCGCGGCTGCGGCCGGGGTGCGGCAAAGCAACGGGCCGGGGGAACGCCGCCGCTCTGCCCCCTTGCGACTGGCTCGTGGCAGAATGGCGCATGGCAAAGGGTCCGCCGCCGGCTCGCCGGCCCGCCTCGCCGCGCTCGGCGCACGGCAAAGGGCCGGGGGCCTCGCCCCCGGCCCTTTGCCGCCGTTCGTCGGCGCCACCGCGCCGCCACTCAGCCGCGGTAGGCGCCGCCCGTCTGCTCGTTGGCCGTCGCCGACTGCCACCGGGCGGAATAGTTCTCCTGGGGGTCGTAGCTCTGGGCCGTGGCACCGTACTGGGCGTGGCTCGCCGACCCCCCCTGGCCCTGGGACGAACCGGCCGGGCCCGCCTGGCTCGTGGCCTGCCCGTACGCGCCCAGCTGAGCCTGGGACGCGTACTGGCCATAGGGCCCCGCCTGCCCGTAGCCCTGGGCCTGCTGGGCCATCCCGCCGGCGCTGGCCTGGACCCCGGACTGCCAGCGGGCGCTGTAGTTCTCCGCCGGGTCGTAGCTCTGGGCGGTGGCCCCGTACTGGGCGTGGCCGCTCGGACCGCCTCCCCCGTACGCCCCCGCCTGGCCCGGGCCCTGGGCCTGGCTCTGGAACGACCCGTACGGAGCCCCTCCGGCCTGCCCGTACGCCCCGCCGTACGGTGCGTACTGGCCAGCCTGGCTCTGGAACGAGCCGTACGCTCCCGCTTGACCCGCCTGCTGCCCCGCCTGGCCGGCGTACTGACCGGCCTGGCTCGTGGCCTGCCCGTACGCGCCCAGCTGGCCCTGGGACGCGTACTGGCCGTATGGCCCCGCCTGCCCGTAGCCCTGGGCCTGCTGGGCCATCCCGCCGGCGCTGGCCTGGGCCCCGGACTGCCAGCGGGCGCTGTAGTTCTCCGCCGGGTCGTAGCTCTGGGCGGTGGCCCCGTACTGGGCGTGGCTGCTCGGACCGCCTGCCCCGTACGCTCCCGCCTGGCCCGGGCCCTGGGCCTGGCTCTGGAACGACCCGTACGGAGCCCCTCCGGCCTGCCCGTACGCCCCGCCGTACGGTGCGTACTGGCCAGCCTGGCTCTGGAACGAGCCGTACGCTCCCGCCTGACCCGCTTGCTGCCCCGCCTGGCCGGCATACGGGACGGCCTGACCGGCCTGGGCCTGGTATTGGCCGGCGGCTCCATACGGTGCCGCCTGTCCGTACGACCCCGCCGTGCCGTACTGCGCGGCCCCGTACTGCCCGGCCTGGCTCTGGAGGGCACCGGGCTGCCCCGCCTGGGACTGCACCTGGCCATACGCCTGGTTGCCCAAGCCGTGGCCGCCGGCGGGCGACTGCCACTGCGACGTGTACTGCTGCCGCGGGTTGTACGACTCGGGTGTCGCGCCATACTGGGCGTGGCTCGGGCCACCCGCCGCGTTGGCCTCGTCCATGATCGATCCCCCCTGACCGCGTCTTCCAGGGGATAGATTGCGGAGCCGTCTCGCTGCTATACCTTCCAGTTCACGGCAGGGCCCGGCCCCGCCTGCACGGCAAGCACGCGGTCCTGCCTGCAGAGTCCTGTACACGGCAAGGGTCCGGCCCCGTCTGCACGGCAAGCACCCGGCGCCAGCTCCTGCGGCCCAGTCCTGGTGCTCCGGCAGCGCGACCCCAGCGCGTTCCGCCACCCGCCCGCTCCCTGCCCACCCGCCAGGCCTGCCCGCCGGTCCCCACCCTGGGCGTGCGGCGCGTGGCACCCGCGCGGGATGGTCATCGGGTCTCCGGGACGACGGTCCCGGCCGCACCATACGATGTCCCAGGCCCGGTCGCACCATCTCCGCGCCATCGCTCCGGGCCGGCCCGGACCCGTCGCTGGGCCCGACGCCGCCGGTCCGCAGGACGGGTCACGGTCCGCGCTAGCAATCCACAGGGCAGGCGGCTGCGAGGCAGGCAGCCCAGGAGCGGAAGGCGCCAGAGGTTCGAGGGAGGGACGCGACGTGGTGGAGGTTCGGCCCATTCCCCTCGCCGGAGGGACGGCCATCGGGGTGAAGGTGGAGCTGCCCAAGACGCGGCTCGTGGCCATCGCCACGCCCGCGGGGTACATCATGTGCGGAGCCCTGGACGTGCGCCTGCTCGACGACCTGCTGGGCGAGCGCCGGGTCGTGGCGGGGCGCGCCCTCGGCGTCCGCGACTTCGACGACCTCCTGAGCCGCCCGCTGCAGGCCGTCACCCGCGCCGCGGAGCGCCTCGGCATCCGCCCGGGCATGACGGGCCGCCAGGCCCTGGAGCGGCTGCTAGCCGTCGCGGGCGATCCCCAGGCCCCGGTCGGCCCGCGCGACGCGGACGACGCCTCGGCGTGAGGCGACGCCTCGGCGTGAGGCACGCCGCGGCCCTCGACGCGAAGCGCGCCGGCGCCGGGGACCCACGATACGACATCCCGAGCCGGCCGGCGGCGCGTCGCCAAGGCGACGCGCCGCCGATCGGCCGCGTTCATGAGGTCCAGGGCCTCCAGAACGCCGCCCCACCCCGCGACCACCAGCGGCGCTGGCGCGGGGCGAGGTGCGGTCCCGCCGTCCGATCGGTCCCGCGGCCCGCACGGCCGGCCGCGGACTAGGGGCGACGTCCCTCCTCGGCGGCCTCCTTGGCCAACGGCGCCTCCGCCGGGGCGGCGAAGACCGGGTCGTCCAGCACCCGCGCCAGCCGCGGGTAGGCCACCAGCGCCAGGATCCCGGTGAGCAGGCCCTTGATCAGGTTGAACGGGGTGATCGCCGTGACCACGGTGGTCCCCACCTGGCCGGCCGGCACCCCCCACAGGGGCAGGAAGACGAAGTAGTTGGCCACGGCCATCACCGCGCTGGTGCTCACCGTGCCCACCAGCATCGCGAGCCCCAACGCCCAGCGGGTCCCCAGCCGCCGGTAGACCCACGCCGCGGGCACGACGTAGGCGATGCTGGCCAGCAGGTTGGCGGAGACGCCGATCCAGCCGGCAGTCGACTTGCCGGAGAAGAGGAAGAGCAGGTCCTTCACCAGGGCCACGCTGGCCCCCGCCGCGGGACCGAAGGCGAAGCCCCCCATCAGTACGGGCAGATCCCCGGGGTCGTACTTGAGGTAGGTGGGGATGAAGGGCAGCAGCGGCGTCAGCTGGACCTCCCACAGCATGAGGAGGAACGCCATGGAGGAAAGCAGCGCGAGGCGCACCATGCGCCGAACCACCGGCATGCACCCCCTGGAGAGAGCGTGCGGGCGGGCATGAAAAAGCCCGTCCCGCCCAGCCCTTCGGGGGAACGGACGCAGGTGGACCCGTATGACCATGGTTGTCCGGGTCGTCGACCCCCCGGTGCGATGCCGCTGCGCGCAGCCCGCCGACGGTGCATCCCGCCCACCGGGCCGGTGGGCTGCGGCCTCGCGCCGCGTGCGCCCCATCGCCGGCGTGGATCGCACCGCCGCCAGCGGCACTGGCACCGCCGATCGGTGCGCCACCGCCGGTGCGCTCCACTACGGGAAACGGGAGCGCCATCCCGTACGGGAGCCCCATCCCGCGCGCGAGGGTCTCCGGCGCACCCTGGCCCTTCGCCGCAGCCTCAGCGGAACCGGGGGATCGCGGGAGGCCACCACCCGTCCGCGGTGCAAAGGGAGCGGTGCGCCGCCTCGCCGCGTTCGTCCGACCTGCGGCCGTCGCCGGCGTGCCGCGAACCACCCGCGGCTGAGCCCGCGCACGACCGCCGGCGGGACCGCATCGCACGTGCCGGCAACCGGGAGGTCCCGCGTCCCTTCCTTCTCCCATCCGGACTGTCACCGTCGGCTCCGGCTTCTCACCGGAATCGGCCGCGCCCTTCACCGTGCCCTCGCGCCCAGCGGCGTCGACGACGATCGCGGCCGTCGACCCGCGGCTCGGCACTCCGGTACGCGGTTCGCGGGCTGGTGCGGTCGCACCAGGATTGGCGCGCCGCCATCACCGCCGGTCGGGACTTCCACCCTGCCCCGAAGGAAGGTCATGGATTTTGGAGGTGAGGACCGTCCGGACGAAAACCCACCTCTAGATTCACTATACCAGAGATTCGGCAAGAGGCCGCGCCGATGGATTGGCCGGCCGCGTGCCGGTCGCCATGGATCAACGCCCGTCGTCGTGAAGGGAGGGGGTGTCGGGCGAGCATCATTGTGACGGGCGGCGCAGCGCAGTTGTTCGCTGCGCAGGTCGTCACGGACGGCGTCGCGCGGGTTCCGTCGCGCGGGTTTTGAACACGACGTAGAGGACAAGCCCGGCCAGCACCTGCGTGAGCAGGGAAAAGCCGACCACATACCCCGTGCCGTGTTCATACAGCCAGCCCATGACGACGCTCCCCGCCAGCCAGGCACCGCCGAAGAGAAGGGAAAAGACGCCGAAAGCCGTAGCCCGGCCACCGGGTGGCGTCAAATCCGCCAGGGCCGCGCGCAGGATGCTCTCTTGCAAACCGAGGGCAGCTCCCCACGCCAGGATGCCGATCCAGACGACCCGCGCTGAGGGGCCCAGGGCCAGGGCACCCTCGGCGGTGAACAGCGGGAGGGCCATCAGGGTCCTCAAGCCATGACGATCGTAGAGCCGATCCAGGGCCAGGGCGGACACGGCGTCGACGGCCATGGCCAGGGCGAAGGCCATGGGGATGGAAGGCTCATCCAGCACGCCCCGGTGCTCGAAGTGATAGGCCAACAGCTGGAAGTGGGCAAATCCGGCCACCGACAGCACGATGAAGCCGAAAAAGGGCAGAAGCGGCCCCAGTCCAGCGGGAGGGTCCGCCGTACCGGCCCTTGGGCGGCCCGCCGCGGGCGCCGAGGCCTGGTCGCCTGGGCGCCCTTCGCAGCCTGGCGGCCCTTCGAACTCCTGCGGAGCCGGATAGCGCCAGCGGGTCACGACCAGCAAGGCCAGCGTGAGGGCGGCAGGGATCGCCAGCCAGGCGAAGGCGCGACGAACGCCGCCACCCTGCGCCAGGACAAAGGCCACCACAAGAGGCCCGACCACCGCCCCCACCTGGTCCAGGGCCTCGTGCAAACCGAACCCGTACCCGCGGCCCGTCTGTTGCACGGCGAAGGACAGCATGGCGTCCCGCGCCGGGGTCCGGATGGCCTTGCCGAACCGTTCCAGCAGGATCAGTCCCGATGCCACCGGCCAGTTTCCGGCGAGGGCAAGCAGCGGAACGGCCACCAGGTTGAGGACGTAACCAAGGCCGGCGAGGAACCAGTAGCGGCCGGTCCGGTCTGCGACGCGGCCAAAAGGGAGCCGCAGCGCGTAGCCGACAAACTCCCCGAGCCCGGCGGTCCAGCCGACGACCGCCGCACCCGCACCCAGCTGCAGCAGAAAGGGCCCCGTCACGCTGCGGGCCCCTTCGTACGTGACGTCCGTGAACAAGCTGATCAAACCGGCCAGCACGATGAACTGGAGCGCCCGGTCGCACCCCCAGGCACGGCCCTTCGTATCCTAGCAGTCGTTGCCATCGCGCCTAGGCCCTACGCCCGCTGTTACAAGGCGCCGGTCTCGGCCCCGGCCCTTCCGGGCAGGTTATGCCTGACGAACCGGATGACCGGTGGGGTGGTCGTCATGGGCTGGGCGCTGACGCTGGTCGTGGTCGGACTTGCTCTGCTGCTGGTGGCACGGCTCGGCATTTTCGCCTTTACCCTGGGCCTCGGCCTGCTTCCTTTCCTGCTGATCGCCGGCGGAGTCATCTGGGCCGTGTCGACCGTTCTCGCCCGCCGCCGCAACGATGCTGGTGGCACCGGCGAACTTCGTTGAGCGCCAGGCAACCACCAACAAGGTTGAGTGCTGGGGGATCACCGTCAAGCCAGGGCCGGCAGGGGCGCGCCATGGCTTGGTGGCGGGGGCAGGAACCGCGCCGGCTTGCGACAGCACGCCGGCTCTCAGCGGCGCGGGGCGGCGCGGGGGGTTTTCACCGGTGCTCGGCGGCGTGCCGGCCTTGGAGACCGTTCAGGCTCTCCGAGACGCGCCCTGCTTTCGGGGCCGCGCCGGCTCGCGAAGCCATGCGGCGTTCGCGGCCGCCGGCTCTCAAAGCCGCGCCGGCGAGGGCCACGCCCCAGGCCCGCAGGTACGACCAGCTCCTGCACCTAACGCTTCCCCAGCACGTGGATGGCGTGGCCCAGCCCCGCCTCCGCCGCCTCCATCACCGCCTCGCTTAGGGTCGGGTGGGCGTGGATGGTGAGGGCCAGGTCCTCCAGGGTGGCGCCCATCTCGATGGCCAGGGCCAGTTCGGCCACTAGATCGGACGCCTCCGGCCCCACGATCCCCGCGCCCAAGACCACGCCCGTCTCCCGGTCGGCCACCAGCTTGACGAACCCGTCCCGCTCGCCCAGCGTCAGGGCGCGCCCGTTGGCGGCATACGGGAAGCGGCCCACCACGGGGTCGTAGCCCTGCTGGCGCGCCTGCTCCTCCGTGAGCCCCACCGTGGCGATCTCCGGGTCGGTGAAGATCGGCGCCGGCACGGCGACGTAATCGGCCGCCGCCGGCAGCCCGGCGATGACCTCCGCCGCCACGATCCCCTCCCGGCTCGCCTTGTGGGCCAGCATGGGCCCGGGCACGATGTCGCCGATGGCAAAGATGTGCCGCTGGCGCGTCCGCCGCTGGGCGTCGACCTGCACCCGGCCGCGCTCGTCCAGCTCCACGCCCACCCGCTCCAGGCCCAGCCCGTCGGTGTTGGGCCGCCGGCCCACGCTGACCAGCACCGCATCGGCCACCACGGCCTGTTCTTCCGATCCGGACGAACCGGCCGATCCCCGTGCACCGGCTCCCGCCGCCCCCTCCCCGCGGGGCTCGGGCCGGAACACCACCCGGACCCCCTCGCCGCCGGGCTCCTCTTCCCACCCCAGGACGCGGACGCCGGTGTGGACCTTGACCCCCAGCTGGCGGAGGCGCCGGGCCACCACCTGCACCAGCTCGGGATCGGTGCCGGGGAGCAGCTGGTCCGCCAGCTCCAGCACCGTCACCGCCGAGCCCAGCTTGGCAAAGGCGGTGCCCAGCTCCAGGCCGATGTACCCGCCCCCGATCACCACCAGCCGCAGGGGCAGGTGGTCCAGGGCCAGGGCGTCCGAGGAATCCAGGATCCGCACGCCGTCGAAGCCAAAGCCCGGCAGCTCCACGGGCCGCGAGCCCGTGGCCACGATGCAGTGCTTGAAGCGGTAGACCTCGTTGCCGCCGCCGGGGTTCTCGACCCGCACCTGGTTCGGGCCGGTGAAGGTCGCCCGCCCCTTCACCACCGTCACGCCGTGGCCCTTCAGCAGCTGCGCGACGCCGCTCGTCAGCCGCTGGACCACCGCCTGCTTCCACCCCTGCAGCCGGCCGAAGTCCAGGCGCGCCCCCTCGACCACGATGCCGCGCTCGGCCTCGCGCGCCAGGCGGTGGTAGGCCTTGGCGGCGTCGATCAGCGCCTTGGAGGGGATGCACCCCACGTTGAGGCACACGCCGCCGAGGCGATCCTTCTCCACCAGGGTGACGTCCTTGCCGAGCTGCGCCGCGCGGATGGCGGCCACGTAGCCGCCCGGCCCGCCGCCGATGACCAGGACCTCCGTCTCCGTCGCGACTTCGCCGACGACCATCGCATCCACTCCCGTCTCCACAGAACCCAGGTCCCGCACCGCCGCAGCGAGGCGTTGCGTCCATTCGGTCCGGGCACCGCACGACCCGGGGCCGGAGCCGCGGTTCCCTTCGGGCCGCGGTGGATCCCCCAGGACCTCAGGCCATCTCCAAGAACAGCAGGCTCGGCTGCTCCAGGTACGCCTTGATCCGGTTGACGAACCGCACCGCGTCGGCGCCGTCGGCCACCCGGTGGTCGAAGCTCAGGGCGAGGTAGGTGATGGTCCGCACCACGATCTGCCCGTCCCGCACCACCGGCGTCTCCCGGAACTTGTGCACCCCCAGGATCGCCACCTCGGGGTAGTTGATGATGGGCGTCGACCACACGCCGCCGCCCAGGGCGCCCACGTTGGTGATGGTGAAGGTGGAGCCCCGCACGTCGTCCAGGGCGATGCGCCGTGCCCGCGCCGCCTCGGTCAGGGCGGCGATCTCCCGGGCGATCTGGAAGATGCTCTTGCGATCCACGTCGCGCACCACCGGGACGATCAGGCCCTCGTCGGTGGCCGTCGCCACGCCGATGTGGTAGTAGCCCTTGAGCACGATCTCCTGCCGCTCGTCGTCGAGGCTGGCGTTGAAGATCGGGAACTGCTGCAGGGCCGCCACCACCGCCTTGGCGATGAAGGGCAGGTAGGTGAGCTTGATCCCCCGCTCCTCGGCCAGGGGCAGCGCCGTGCGCCGCAGCTCGACGAGTTCGGTGACGTCGACCTCCTCCACGTGGGTGACGTGGGGTGCGGTGTACATCGACTGGACCATCTTCTCGGCGATGCGCTTGCGCAGGCCGCGCAAGGGCACGCGCTGCTCGCCGCCGGGGGGCACGGCCGGAACCCCGGGAGCGGCCGGGGCCTCGGGTGCGGCCTGGGCTGCCGGTGCAGCGGGACCTGGCGGCGCCACCGGGGTCGCAGGCCCCGCCGGCCCACCGGGTCGCGTTGCCGCCGGCACGCCCGTTGGGGAGGGCGCCGTGAGGGTCGAACCGGCTCCCGCCGCGGGAAGCGCCGCGCCCGGCGCCCCACCCCCCGGAGCCGCCGCCACCGGCTGCGCCCCCGCCGCCCGGGCGGCGGCAAAGGCTCGCACGTCCTCGGCCGTCACCCGGCCCGCCGGGCCCGTGCCCGGCACCAGCCGGATGTCGACCCCCAGTTCCCGGGCCAGGCGGCGGGTTGCCGGCGTAGCCAGCACCCGCCGCCCGTCGGGGGCCGGGGCACCGGGCGCGGCCGCCGGCGCAACCCCCGCCGGCGCAACCCCGGGCGGGCCTGCAGGCCCTTCCGGGCGTGCCGCCACCGCCCCCCGCGCGGCACGAGCAGCCGCCGCTCCCGGGGCCCCCGCCGCGGACGAACCGGCTTCAGCAGGCCCGGCCGCTGCAGCTGCCGTCCCGGCGCCCGGCGCCGGGTTCGCCCCCGCCCCGGCGGGACCGGCGGCAGGTGCCCCCGCCCCCGTCGGGCCGGCTGTCGCCGGGGCCGCCGCCCTGGCTGGTTCGTCCGCGCGGGCCTCGGTGTCGATCACCACGATGACGCTGCCGACCGGGACCACGTCGCCCTCCTTCGCCCGCAGCTCTCGCACCACCCCCGCCACCGGCGAGGGGATCTCCACGGTGGCCTTGTCGGTCTGGACCTCCACCAGCGGCTGGTCCTCCTGGATCCGGTCGCCGGGCTTGACCAGCCAGCGGACGATCTCCCCCTCGTGGATGCCCTCGCCCACGTCGGGGAGCCGGAACTCGTAGGCCATGCCCCGCACCTCGCCTTTCCCCGTTGCCGGCCCTCGCCGAACCCTCGCGTCGACCAAGAGACCCGAACTCGCCCTAGCCCTGCTCCCGGACCGCGGCCCGCAGCGGGCCCCGACCCCCTGCGGCACCGGGCCGGGCGGGGTCCCGCCCGGCATCCGCCCGCGTCGCCGCGGCCATCGTACCGCCGGCAGCGTCCCGCGCTCCTCCCCGGTCGCGTCGCGGCCGCGGTTCCCTCACCGGACCCCGCCACACGCTCCGGCGGACCCTCTCGGGAGGGGGCGGCCCCGCCCACCGGCACCGGTCGCCGCACCGCGCGGCATCCCACGCCCTGGCGGACTCTAGTCCCTTTCCCGGGCTCCCGAGGCGAAGCCGAGCCGCCGGGACTCGCCCCCCGCCCTCGCCGCGACGCGACACGGCGCGCCAGGACGCGGCCGGCACCGTGGACGGGCTCAGAAGCTCAGGACCCGCTCCACACCCCGGATCACCCGGTCCTTGTTGGGGAGGTAGTAGTCCTCCAGGTGGAAGAGGGGCATCGGCGTGTCGAACCCCGCCACCCGGTACACCGGCGCCTCCAGGTACAAGAGCGCCCGTTCGTTGATCAGCGCCACGATCTCCGCCCCGAAGCCGGCCGTCTTGGGCGCCTCGTGGACCACCAGGGCGCGGCCCGTCTTCTGCACCGCCGCCACGATGGCCTCCACGTCCACCGGGCTCAGGGTCCTGAGGTCGACGATCTCGCACTCGATGCCGCGGCCGGCCAGCTCCTCCGCCGCCTCCTCCACGATCCGCACCATGGCGCCCCAGGTGAAGATGGCGACGTCGCGCCCCTCCCGCACCGTACGCGCGCGGCCGATGGGGACGGTGTACGCCTCCTCCGGCACCTCCTGCCGGAAGGCGCGGTAGATCCGCTTGGGTTCGAAGAAGATCACCGGGTCCGGGTCGCGGATGGCGGCGATCAAGAGGCCCTTGGTGTCGTAGGGGGTGCTGGGGATCACCACCTTGAGCCCCGGCTGGTGGATGAACCAGGCCTCCGGGCTGTCGGAGTGGTGCTCGGGGGCGCGGATGCCGCCGCCCCACGGCGCCCGGATCACCAGCGGGCAGCTGAAGCGGCCGCGGGAGCGGGTGCGGATCCGGGCCGCGTGGTTGACAATCTGGTCGAAGGCCGGCGCCATGAACCCCTCGAACTGGATCTCGGCCACCGGCCGCAGGCCGTAGATGGCCATGCCGATGGCCGTGCCGACGATACCCGACTCGGCCAGGGGGGTGTCGATCACCCGCTTCTCCCCGAACCGCTCGTACAGGCCCTCGGTGGCGCGGAAGACCCCGCCGTTGACGCCGACGTCCTCGCCCAGGACGACCACCCGCTCGTCCCGCTCCATCTCGGTGCGCAGGGCGTCGGCCACCGCCTGGACGATGGTCAGCTTGGCCATCACCACCCACCCCCCCGGGCATCCCCCGAGGCCCCGGCGCCGCCCGCGCCGCCGCCGGCCCGCGGAGGGCTCGGGTCGCCGCCGGCGGCCGCGCCCGCCGCACCGGCTGGGCCCCCCGCCCGACCGCCGCGGGTGGAACCGGCCCCGCCCTCGGGCGCGCCGGCCGCGTTCGTCCCGGAAGAACCGGCCCGGCCGGTCGGGGCAGCCCCCGCGCCGCCGCCCCCCGTGCCGTCCCCGCTGCCGCCGGCCCCGGTGCCGCCGCCCGGGGTGCCGCTGGTCCGCCCGAGCTCCTCCAGCAGCTCCCGCCGCTGCTCCTCGAGATGCCACGGCAGCTGGGCGTAGACGTAGTCGAAGATGCTCTCCGGCGCCGCCTTGGGCATCTGCTCGACGGCCCGGACGGCGGCGGCGATGCGATCCCGGGCCTCCTCGGCGATGGCCCGGTCCTGGGCCTCGTCCAGGAGCCCCTTGGCCATGAGGAACCGGCGCATGCGGGTGATGGGGTCGCGGCGCTCCCGCCACTCCTCCACTTCCTCGGGGGTGCGGTAGCGGGTGGGGTCGTCGGCGGTGGTGTGGGGACCGAAGCGGTAGGTCACGGCCTCGATCAGCGTCGGGCCCTCCCCCGCTCGGGCGCGGTCCAGGGCCTCCCTGGTCACCTTGTAGACCGCCAGCACGTCGTTGCCGTCGACCCGGACGCCGGGGAAGCCGTAGGCCACCGCCTTCTGGGCGATGGTCTCGCTGGCCGTCTGGCGGTGCAGGGGAACGCTGATGGCGAACTGGTTGTTCTGGCAGAAGAAGACCACCGGCGCCTTGAAGACCCCGGCGAAGTTGCACCCCTCGTGGAAGTCGCCCTCGGAGGTGGCGCCGTCGCCGAAGTAGACGATGAAGGCCCGCCGGTCGCCGCGGATCTTCGCCGCCCAGGCGGCGCCGACGGCGTGGGGGATCTGGGTGGCGATGGGCACCGCCACGGTGAACACGTTGACGTGCTCCGGGATCCGGTTGCCCTCTTCGCGGCCCATCCAGTACAGCAGCACGTTCTCCATCGGCAGGCCGTGGATCATGGTCACCGCGTGCTCGCGGTACGACGGGAAGACCCAGTCGTCCGGCTCGAGGGCGAAGGCGCTGCCCACCTGGGCCGCCTCCTGGCCGGCCAGGGGTGCGTAGGTGCCCATGCGCCCCTGGCGCTGCAGGTTCAGGCACCGCTCGTCGAAGATCCGGGCGAAGACCATCCACCGGTAGAACTCGAGGAGCCTCGCGTCGTCCAGGTCAGGGGGCTCCCCGACCAGGTTGCCGTCGGGGTCCAGCACCCGGACCATCGCGAAGGTCTCCTCCCGGAGGTGGTGTAAGCTGCCCACGCCGCTCCCCCCTGTCGCACCGAACCCCGTCGGCGCGAGCCGGCCCTCGCCCCGCGAGGCTTACAAACGGTCGTTAGACACCGCCCATCCGGTTCAGTTCGGTTGCGCGGTGGCATTCCCTGCCTCGCCCCGGGCGGCTACTCCTCCTCGAAGTGGTGCTCCTCGAACTTCAACGTGTTGCAGTTTTCCCGGACCGTGCGGATCACGGGCTCGGAGAACCCCGCGGGCAGCGACGCCTCGATCTCCAGCGTGACCCGGACCTGGGCCCCCGGCGGCGCCGCCAGGTGAGCGATGACCTCCTCGGCGATCCGGCCCGCGTCTGCACCCACCCGCATGGGGTTCAAGGCGGCGCGCCCGTGGAAGCGGCGGAAGACGGGCTGGGCCGGCGCCCCAGACGGAGAGCCCGACCCCGGCCCGTAGCTCCCCGGCGATACCACGACACCGGCCACCGTCGCGCCAGCGTTGCCGGTCACCGCGGGCTGGGCGGCTTGGTCACCGCCGAGCACCGCCCCGGTCGCCGATGGCGCAGCCAACTCGGCCTTGAGCTGTCGTTCCGCCACCTCGGGACGAACCAGCAGGCCCGCCGGCACATCGGGATCCAGGGAGATCCCCTCCCCCGCCCGCAGCCCGCGGTAACGGTCGGCCGCCTCGTCATAGCTCTCGGCATACGCCAAGCCGTCTTGCACCCATGTCAGCATCCGCACGCCGCTCTCGATCGCGCCCACCAGCACCGACGGATCCCGCAGCCGGGGCAGATAGAGGTAGCGGAAGAAGTCCTCCACAAGCTGGCGGACCTCCACGTGGTCACCCCGCCAGAGGGGCACCCGGTCGAGCTGGATGCGCAGCACGTTGCCGCCGAGCTGGGTGTACAGGTGACCGTCCGCCACCAGCTTCTTGCTGGCCCGTTCCACCAGGTTCCCGGACCCTTGCAGGCGCACGGCCAACCAGCCCACGTCACCCTGCGGGTCCCCCTGCTCGGGCACCAAGAGCCACTGGAAGGCCTCCAGCAAGCGCAGGGAGACGGTGGTGTCGGCGGCGGTCTTCTGCTGCTCGGCCGTGCGGGCCTGGTGCGGGTCCAGGTTGAGGGCCTCTCGCTCCTGCAGGATGGAATCCCAGGCGAGGTAGCGTCGCACCGCCTCGTCCAGGCCGTCCAACTGGGTGCGGTCCACCGCCAGGAACACCAGGGCGTTCCGGTAGGTCCGGGGCTGGTTGCCCCGCCACTCCAGGATCTGCGCGGCGGCAGACAGGGCGGGGCTCTCGCCGTTGCGCTGGTACGGAGCATCCAGGCCGAGGATCACCAGCCGGGCGGCCGGTTCGTCCGGCACCTCCTGGCTGGACCTGGGAATTGCGTGCACGCCGGCGAAATGACCGGAGGAGCGGCGTACCTCCTCCCGCACCCGGCGCTCGATCTCCTCCGCCACCCGGTCCGGCTGGTACTTGAGCTGTTCCGCCCGTTCCTCCGCCAGGCTGTTGACGTTGGGCTGGGGGGCGTACCAGTACCGGGTCCCGTCGGTGTACAGGTAGGTGGCCCGGCCGGCCAGGCGCCGCAGGGCATCCCCGAACACCGCCGGCGACTCGCCGGGCATGACGCAGCCGAGCTTGATGCGCCGGTCGTCCAGGCCCCGGTTGGCGGCGGTGTAGGTGGGGGCGGAGCCCAGGTAGATGGTGCGCGCCACCCGCCGGGCGGCGGAGTAGCGCCCGAAGGTGGACGACTCTCCATCGATCTGCAGCGGCAGCGAGCCGGGGCCGTCCACGTCCCGCTGGATCACGGGAACCCAGTTGTCCGTCAGGTAGCGGGTGAGCTCCGACTCCACCCGCCGGTCGTCCATGGGCAGGGTGCAGGGCAGGATCAGGGGGCTGCGGTCCCCCTGCTCCCAGAGGCTGTGGATCACGGCGGCCATGAGCCGCAGCACGCCCCGGGTCCGCTGGAACCGCACCAGGGTGGCCCAGTCCCCGTACAAGCGGTCGAAGACCTCGGGGTGGATGGGGTAGGCCGCCTTGATGCGGCGCTCGTACTGCGGTTCCCGGCACTCGGCGGGGAACTCCCCGGGATGGGCCTTGTAAAGTTCCATGAAGGCCCGGGCCACCACGTCCCGCGCCTCGAACTGCTCGGGCTCGGTCATGGGCTGGAAGAGCCGGCGCCGGACGATCTCGAAGCTCTCCTCGGGGGTGGCCGGCCGCCAGGGCACCTCCACGCGCCCGATGACGTTGCGCAGCCGCTCCAGGGCTTCCCGGCCGCGGGAGCCGCCCACCTCGACGTCCTCGGCACCGGTGCGGGTGGCGGTGGGGCTCTCCGACGCGGGCAGGCTCACCACCAGCAGGGCGTTGGGGACGGCCTTGACCGCCTCGGTCAGGGCCTGGGCGAAGGTGAACTGGGTGTCGAAGCTGCCGGCGGGGAGGTCGCCGGCGTCGTGGAGCTGGCGGGCGTAGGCCACCCACTCGTCGATGAGGATCAGGCAGGGCCCGTAGTCCGCCAGCAACTGGCGCAGGGTGTCACCGGGGTTGGTGGCCCGCTCGTCGTCGGCCCGCACCCGCTCGTAGGCGTCCCTACGGCCCAGCTGCCAGGCCAGCTCGCCCCAGAGGGTGCGCACCACCGTGCCGTCGTCCTTGACGCTGGGGTTGCCGGGGGAGATGCGGTTGCCCACCAGCACCACCCGCCGCGCTCGGGGGATGGAGGTGAAGCCGGCCTCCTTCAGCACCTCCTCCGCGCCGGGCAGGTTCCCCGGCCGCAGGCCGGAGAAGAGGTGGTACAGGGCCAGCATGGAGTGGGTCTTGCCGCCGCCGAAATTGGTCTGGAGCTGGACCACGGGGTCGCCGCCCTGGCCCGACAGCCGGCGCACGGCGTTGACCAGCAGCCACTTCAGGCTCTCGGTGAGGTAGGTGCGCCGGAAGAACTCCACCGGGTCTTTGTACTCGTCGCTGCCCTCGCCCAGGTACACCTGCCAGAGGTCGGCGGCGAACTCGGCGTGCTGGTAGCGGCCGCTGGCCACGTCCTCGTGGGGGCTCACCACCTCGCGCCAGGGCTCGAGCATGCCGCTGGCCGCCGCCTCGATCAGGGAGCCGCCCGCCTTGCGCCGCTGCTGCCGCACCTTTTCGTCGTACTGGACCCGCAGGAGCTCGGCGGTCATGCGGTCCAGTTCCTCCGCCTCGGGGGCGGAGATGGCGGCCAGCAGGCGCCGGGCGGAGTCCAGCACCCGGTAGGTGTCGTCGCTGCTGAAGGGCTCCTGGTGCGCCCAGCGGTTGCGCCACTCCCGGAGCTCGGAGACGAAGCTGCGCTCAGCATGGCCCAGGGTATGCCTGAACACGTCGTTCCACGTGTTCCACATCAGTTTGAGCAGGAGGGCGACGTCCCACTGTTCCACCGGCTTCTCGGCCACCAGGGGATCGTCGACGAAGCGCAAGAGGACGCGGTCATCCACCCGCCCCTCCTTGCGGGCCAGGCGGATCTCCCGGGCGACGAAGGGCGCCAGCCCGTTGCGCAGCAGTTCGAGAGCCCTGCGGACTCGTTCGTAGTTGCTTACGGCCACGGTCCCACCCCCCATAAAAACGCGCCGTACCGGCCGATCAGAGGACGGTCATCTGCTCGCCCTGGCGGCGGTCTTGCGCCAGCCGGACCAGCTCGGACCAGGCCAAGACCAGGGCGTTGTAGGCCAGGGCCTCCTGGGTGCGGCCCTTGCGCTCGCTGATGCGGAAGAGCCGGTAGGCCAGGTCCCGGGCCATCTCCGCCCGGCCGCCCAGCTTGGCCACCAGCCGGGCGGTGGCTTCCTCGCCGGCGTTCTCGTGATAGTAGACCCGGAGGAGCTGGTGGGTGGTGCCCCAGACGGTGGGCGCCTTGTCGCGCTCGGGGTCCCAGCCGTGGTCCAGCTCCTCCGGCCGCAGCAGGCGGACTCGGCCCCGCTGGGCCCGCACGATCCCCGCCTGCTCCAGGCCGGACAGGGTGGTCACCTTCGCCTTAGACAGCAGCTCGGCCTCGCCGAACTCCCCCTCGTCGAACCCGTGCTGCTCGTACCAGGCGATGGCCCAGCGGGTCTCGTTGTCGAACTCGTCCTCCTGTTCGGCGAGAACCTCGGTGAGCACCTGGTTGATCAGGGCCAGGGCGGTGCGGACCGTCATAGGCCGGCCGTCGGGCTCCAGCACCCGGCTGTAGCGGGAGAACACCGCCATGCCGGGGCCGATGGCGGCCTGGGCGAAGTCCACCGGAGCGATGTTACCCTGCTGCAAACGCTTGATGGCTTCGGGAAGTTCGCGCTTGAGCTCGACCATGAAGCCACGGCGGTCAATCTGGGGTGCGTCCTCGGGCCGGGGACGGCAAGCCAAAACGATGTACGAAGCCAGGGCGTTGGTGCCCATGGAGACCATCCGCCACTTCTGCGAGGCGCGCACCGGCCAGGTAGCGGTGATCTGAAAACCCGTGCCGATCAGGGCCTCCAGCATCGTCTCCCACCCGGTGGTACGGTCCACCCGGTTACCGTTCACCTGTCCGGCCTCGTCGTCCGTGCCGCTCTCCTCGTCGTCCTGTTTGAAGGCGTAGTAGACGGTGAGGGGAAAGCGGCAGTCCATCTTCTTGCGCAGTTGCCCGAAGGCCCGGCGGAAGCCCTCCTCGAAGTGTTCCTTGGCCGCATACTTGTCTCCACCGAACCGCTCGGGTGCCGCCACCAGCTCAGGCTCCTTGGGCACCAGGATGGTGTAGAACAACTCCGGATAAAGGTCACCAATGGTACGCCGCAGCCACACGTAGAAGAAGTCCGAGAGGGCCGCGTAGCCGATGTTGTCGTAGTAGGGCGGATCGGTGCTGACCAGAACGTTCTTCAGTCTATCCCACGGCCGCGAGGCATCGATGGAACGGGCTTGGCCTTGCAGCAGTCTTGCCATGGTTTCGATGCACTGGGCAACGTACTCGCTACAGGTCGACCAGGCACCAACCGACTCCCCTAGCAGATTAGCCTCTGTAAAGTCCCACACCATCGGAATCGCTTGTCGACCGAACAGATTCATTACCTTCTGGTTACTTGGGCTCCAC
This sequence comes from Thermaerobacter sp. FW80, assembly GCF_004634385.1. Taxonomy (NCBI): domain Bacteria; kingdom Bacillati; phylum Bacillota; class Clostridia; order Eubacteriales; family Clostridiales Family XVII. Incertae Sedis; genus Thermaerobacter; species Thermaerobacter sp. FW80. The sequence goes on from NZ_CP037895.1 coordinate 2,877,960, forward strand.
CTGCACAGGGAATTATTAAAATCCGCGCACCGATCCACTGCCAGTGCAAGGAAGGTCGTGACGGCGCGGCTGTAGTCCTCGGCTTCGGCGTCCCACAACCCGGCCGCAGCCGCATCCCGCCGCACGTCCGCCCGCACTTCCCGCACCAGGTCCGACAGCATCAGCAGCGCAGTTAGCTGGCGCGGGGTGTAGTAGTCGCTGAACTGTTTAAATCCGTAGGGGAGTCCGACGGCGTTCCCTGCAAAGGTGCCGGCCGCAGGCTCAGTCAACACACCTGCCGGCTTGGTGACTGCGGCCGTTGCCTCATGCAAAGGGTCGGCTGGCACGTACACCCGGCCACGACCCCCGGCGGCAACGATGGCGACGAGGCGGAACGCCAGGTTGCCCTTGTCTGCCTCTGCATTTACGTAGTTGTTTGTGATTGTGTCCCCGGTCAGCAAGCAACGGAAAGTTGCCCGGCCGGTCTTCGTGCCAGCTTTCACCGCCGCCCGGTCCTTGGGTGCCCCGGTGCGCACGACGAAGCGCCACGTGCCGGCCACCCGGTCCACCACCGGCTCCAGGTACGCCTCGCTGCCCTTCTTGCTCGACAACCAGAACGTGCTCATGAGGGGCACGTGGGCACCCCGGGCCGCCGGGTTGGGACTCGGGACGGTCCGCGCCCAGATCCAGGCGATCACCGGCAGTTCCTTGCCCACGTACGGCTGGAGATCCGGCCGGTCCTCGGCCATCTCCGCCGTGACCTTGACCGGGGGGTAGAGGTGGCCGATCTTCTCGCGGGCGCGCTTGAGGATCACCCGCCCGTAGTACCGCACGTCCGCCGCCAGCCCGGCCGTACCACGCCACCGGGCGTTTCCACCGGTCCTGCCGCGGTCCTCCGGGTTGACGGGCGGGTGGTCCGTCCACCGGGGCGCGATTTCCAGGTTGCACTTGTTGAGGAGAACGGCCACCGGGTTGATGTCCCCCGCGTAGGTTTCGAACCCCAGTCGCGCCGCCTCCAGCGGGATGGAGCCCCCGCCCGCGAAGGGGTCGAGCACCGGGGGCAGTTTCCCGTCGCAGTGCTTGAGCATCTCTGCCCGGGCCTCGGCGTAGACCTCGGGGTGCTTGTGGAGCTGCTTCTGCATCATCTTGCGGATGATCCCGAAGAGGCGCTCCCGCTCCCGCGCCTGGTCCTCCTCGGTGGGGAACCGGTCGGGGTGGCTCGACGGGTCGTCGACCACCGAGGCGAACAGCACCGCGCGGGCGACCGGCAGCGGCAGGCGCGCCCACCAGTGGTGGATCCCCTTGGGGTGCGGCCCGATCCCCGGCATCTTGTCATAGGCCGAAGCGTCGTTGATCTCGGGCAAAGGCAGGGCGACTTCGATGAGTTTCTTCCGGGTCACGATGGGTGCACCTCACGAATTTTGATGACGCGTCCCTATACGGCGATGACTCGGTGACAGGGTGCTGAGTGGGGCCCTGTGGCTCGAGGCGGAGATCCTACCGGGGCTCCTCCCCCCGCCCCCACAATTCATCAAAGTCGTAGTTGACACTGGCCGCCCCGAAGTCCGGCTCGCGCCTGAACGGCCGCCGCACGTACCGGACCCCCCGCACCCGGCCCCCCTCCACCTGCACCAGGGCCAGGATGTAGTCGTCGGGCTTGTTCAGGGCCGTGAGGATCTCGTTCTTCGTCACCGTCACCGTCCGGGCGCCGGCGACGCGACCCTTGACCTCGATGAACCGCAGCCGGCCCGGCTGGGTGGGGATCCGCGATTCGATGTCGTAGCCGCAGCGCTCCCGGCTCACGTCCCGGGGCTCGTAGCCCAGGGCCCGCTCGGCCTCCATGACCGCTTCCATGGCCAGGCGCTCGACCTCTTCCGTCTCCCGGGCGAACAGGCCGGGTTCGCCCGCAGCCACCTCCCCCCGCAGCCGCCGCAACAGGCCCACGGGAACGATCAGGGCATAGCCCAGCACCTCCGGGGGCAGGGCCGCCAGGTTCTTCTCCTGCTCCAGCTCCCGCATGCGCTTCTCCAGCCGGGCCTGCAGCTCGTCGGCCCGCTGGCGCGCCCGGGCGGAGTTGATGCGGGCGTTGACCTTGCCCGCCTGCTCCTGCAGGCGCAGTTCCTCGGCCCGGTGGTCCCAGTAGGCGATCTCCTTGGTCAGGCGGTCCTTGACGGCCGCCACGGTCTTCTCCACCAGGGCCACCTTGTGCCGCCGCACCTCCTCCAAATGCTCGGGCACCAGGTGCGCGATGGCATAGGAGACGGCCTGCGCTTCCAGATCGTGGGCCTGGGTTCCCTCCAACCGGGCCTCCAGCTCCAGGGCCAGGAGGGCTTTCTCCTCCTCCGCCACAGGCCGGTAGTCCAGGTACGGCGCGTAGCCCGCATTGCGGGCGCGGCCCTCGGCATCGATCTCGACGAACTGCAAGCGCCGCGAGACCACCCGCACGCGGCCCTCGCCGTCCACCCGGCCGTCGCGGATGGCGTGCTCGAGGTAGAAGAGCCAGCGGGGCGTCTCGCCGGGGTCCCGCTCGTCCACCAGCACCGCCCCCTGCTTGAGCAGAGGCCGATACCGCTCGAGGATCACGTCGAGGGTCGCGTCCAGCAAGGGGTGGCCGGGGCAGACGAAGGCGGCCGGCGGCCGGCCGGGGACCCGGATGAGCTCCTTCTCGAAGCAGATGCGCTCATACCGCGGAAGAACCGGCGCCCCTCTGCCGATCACGCGGTCGCGCTGCCGGATCACGGAGGGGACATGGGTGATCTCGTAGCGCCGGGGCTCCCTCTGGCGGGCTGCGCCGCCGAGCCGGCGAAAGGCCTCGAGGAAGAAGGCCTCGATGAAGTGGGGCTGCAGCCTGCGGGCCTCGGCCCGCTCCATCTCCTCCCGGATCTGCTGGATGGCGCGGGCATCCAGGGTGTCGCGGGCCAGCGCCCCCTCCTCCAGCAGCCGGCGCAGCCGTTCCCGATCCAGCCGCTCGGTCACGACCCGGTTCAAGCGTTCCCGCACCTCGGGCCGGTCCCCGTACCGGATGGCCTCGATCATGAGCTTGCGCAGCTCGGCACCGTGGATCGCCTTGCCCAGGACGTCAAACACGCGCCCACCCAAAGCCCTCTGCTCCGCCTCCAGCTTGCGGAGCAAGGCCAGGTACACCTCACCCTCGCGGGTGTCGCGGGCCACTAGGTTCCACAGGTGGCAGACCTCGGTCTGGCCGATGCGGTGGATGCGCCCGAACCGCTGCTCCAGCCGGTTGGGATTCCAGGGCAGGTCGTAGTTGACCATGAGATGCGCCCGCTGGAGGTTGATGCCCTCGCCCGCGGCGTCGGTGGCCACCAGCACGTGCACGTCGGGGTCCTGGGTGAACGCCTCCTGGACCTTGCGGCGTTCCTCCCGTCCCATGGCCCCGTCGATCACCACCACCGCCTCGGGCCGGCCCAGCAGGGTCTGGATGCGCCAGGCCAGGTACCGCACGGTGTCCCGGTGCTCGGTGAAGATCACCAGCTTGCGCCGGTGTCCGCGGGCGTCGAACATGACCTCCCGGTCCTGGAGGATCTTCGAGAGCTCCTCCCACTTGCGGTCCGTGCCGCTCTGGCGGACCCGCAGCGCCAGCGCCTCCAGCTGCTTGAGGGTCTCGATCTCGCCCCGCAGCTCGGCGATGGTCTGGGCCGCCGTCGCCTGGTCGACGATCTCTTCCTCGATCCGCTCCCGCTCCGCGCCCGGGGTGTCCTCCTCGAAGTCCACCCAGTCCTCCTCGTCCAGTTGCGGCAGGTCACGCCAGTCCCCCAGGCGCCCCTCGGCCGTCGCCGCCGCATCGGAGGAAGCCAGGCGGACCAGGGCCTGAGCACCGCGGCGGCGGACCTCTTCCTCGCGCAGGCGGCGTTCCAGCCGCTCGCGGCGCCGGCGCAGGGACTGGTAGATGGCCTCCGGCGACGAAGCCAACCGCCGCTGGAGGATGGTGAGGGCAAACCCGACGGTCCCCTTGCGCCCCTCGTTCTGGAGGGCATCGGCGCGGTTGAACTCCTGGCGGACGTAGTCGGTGACCGCCTTGTAGAGGGCCGCCTCGCCGTCGGAAAGCTCATAGGCCACGGTGTAGGCCCGCCGCTCCGGGAAGAGGGGAGTCCCGTCGAAGCGAACCAAGTCTTCCTTTACCATGCGGCGCATCAGGTCGGAGACGTCGGTGGTGTGGACGCCGTCCCGGAACCGTCCCTCGAACCGGTCGCCGTCCAGCAGGGCCATGAAGAGCTGGAAGTCTTCCTCCTTGCCGTTGTGGGGCGTGGCCGTCATCAGGAGGAAGTGCCGGGTGATGGTCCCCAGCAGCTTGCCCAGCTTGTAGCGCTTCGTCTCCTTGACCTCGCCGCCGAAGAAGGAGGCCGACATCTTGTGGGCCTCGTCGACGACGACCAGGTCCCACTCGGTGCGGGCGAGCTTGGCCTGCAGCGCCTCGTCCCGCGCCAGCTTGTCCAGGCGGGCGATGACCAGCGGCATCTCCGCCAGGGCGTTGCCGGTCCGGGCCGCCTCGATCCGGTCGTTGGTCAGGATCTCAAAGGGCAGGTCGAACTTCGAGGACAGCTCGTCCTGCCACTGCTCCACCAGGCTGCCGGGACAGACGATCAGGCACCGGTGCACGTCGCCCCGCAGCCGGAGCTCCTTGATGAGGAGGCCGGCCATGATGGTCTTTCCGGCGCCCGGGTCGTCGGCCAGGAGGAAGCGCAGCGGTTGGCGGCGCAGCATCTCCCCGTAGACCGCGGTGATCTGGTGTGGCAGGGGTTCGATCAGCGACGTGTGCACCGCCAGCAGCGGGTCGAAGAGATGGGCTAGGCGGATGCGCAGGGCCTCGGAGACCAGGCGTAGGGCCGCGCCGTCGGCCTCCAGGCTCCAGGGCCGACCGGGCGTGACGATCTCCAGCACCGGCTCCCGGTCGCGGAAGACCAGTTCCGTCCCGGGCCGCCCCGACGCATCCTTGTAGAAGAGCTCGATGACATTGGACCCGTGCCAGCGGACGTCAACCACGGTGACCGGCCCGCTGGGCAGGAGCCCCTTGAGCAGCGTCCCCCGGGTGATGTGTTCGAGCCGTACCAAGGCTTGGTCCCCGCTTCGTCCCTGGATTCGGTGCTGTGGGACTCCGATCGTGACAAGGCGCAGGGTATTTACTTCGCCGTCCGCGATGGATCCCTGCCAGGGACCTTGGCCGCCTGCCTCGACCCCGGGCCCGCCTCGACCCTTGACTACGGGAAATGATTTGGAACACTAAATGTTAGCTCTGCTAATCGAATTGCGGGGAGCTCGTTGCCCACGGCGTATATCTGTGCTTTGCCCGCGGTGGGCTGGTAGCGGGGAGCTGGCGGCGGGCTGGCGCCGCGGGAGCCGGCACGGGGACGAGGCGATGCACCATGACGTCGGGCACGGCGGCAAGGGAATGGGCCGCGGACTCCGCGACATCCCCATCGACGCCTGAAGGCTGCACCCGCCTCATCACCGAGGTGGTCCCCCGGCTCATGCGCCTGATCCGGAGGCAGATGCGCCGCCATCAACCGGGGCGGCTGTCCGTGCCCCAGTTCCGCACCCTGTTGTACCTGCACCATCACCCGGGGGCGTCGCTCTCCGCGGTGGCCGAGCACCTCGGCGTCGCCCGCCCCACCGCCTCCACACTGGTGAACCGGCTGGTCCAGCGGGGGCTCGTGACCCGCAACATCGATCCGGCTGAGCGCCGACGCGTCGTGCTCCACCTGACCGATGCCGGCCGCGAAGACCTGGAGGTCGCCCGCCGGAGGACCGAGGCCGAGCTCGCCGAGCGGCTGGCCGGCTTCCGGCCGGAGGAACTGGCTGCCCTGGCCGCCGGACTGCGGCTGCTGGAGCGCGTCGCAGCGGAGGTCGCGGAGCCGGCCTCGGCCGAGGGGCGCGAGAACCCGGCCGGCCCCCGCCTGCCCGAGGAGGTCGAGGAGGGTTGACCACGGCAGCGCCTGCCGCGCCGCATCCCGCCGGCTCCGGTCTGGCGGTGGAGACCGTCCAGCTGACCCGGTCCTTCGGGGACTTCGTCGCCGTCGATCACCTCGACCTGGCGATCCCTGCGGGGACCATCTTCGGCCTCCTCGGTCCCAACGGCGCCGGCAAGAGCACCACCATCAAGATGCTGACCACCCTGCTTCCGCCCAGCGGCGGCACCGCGCGGGTGGCCGGGTTCGACGTGGTGCGCCAGCCCGCCGCCGTGCGCCGGCGGGTGGGCTACGTGCCCCAGTTCCTCTCCGCCGACGGCGCCCTGACGGGGTACGAGAACCTGCTGATCTTCGCCAAGCTCTACGGCATCCCGGCCCGGGAGCGGTACGGGCGCATCATGGAGCTCCTCGAGCTGGTCGGCCTGGGCGACGCCGCCCACACCCTGGTTCGCCGCTACTCCGGGGGGATGATCCGACGCCTCGAGATCGCCCAGTCCCTGCTGCACCGCCCCGCCGTGCTCTTCCTCGACGAGCCCACGGTGGGTCTCGATCCCACCGCCCACCGCGGGGTCTGGGAGCAGGTGCGCCTGTTGCGCGACCGGTTCGGCACCACCGTGGTCCTGACCACCCACTACATGGAGGAGGCCGACGAGCTCTGCGACCAGGTGGCCATCCTCCACCGGGGCCAGGTGGCCGCCGTGGGGTCGCCGGCCGCGCTCAAGGCCCAGGTGGGCGCCGCCGCCACGCTGGAAGACGTGTTCGTCCACTTCACCGGCAGCTCGCTGGAATCGGGAGGGACCTACCGCGATGTCGCCCGCACCCGCCGCACCGCCCGGCGGCTCTCGTGAGCAGCCGGACCCGCACCTCGACCCGGGACGAACCGGCCCCGGGGAGGCCGGGCCGGGCGCCGCCCGCGCCCCCGTGGCCGGAGCCGCGGTCCAGCCTGCGCCCTGGACCGCCGTCGAGCCCGGGGTCCGCAGCCCGGGCGCGACCGGATGGATCCAGGCTCCCGCGTCCCCCGGGACGCCCGCCGCGAGCGGCGGAGCGGTGCCCGGGGCGGCGCCCGCCGCGCCCCTGCCAGACGACGGGGAATCCGGACCGACGGCGACGGGCGACCCCGGGTCGCGGGGCGGGCCGGGCGCGACCGCGCCCGGCCCGCTCGCCGCGGCAGCCGCCTTCGTCCGGCAGACCCTGACCATCGTGGAAGCCGAGGTGCGCAAGCTGCGGCACGACCCCTTCGAGCTGGTGACCCGGGCGGTCCAGCCCGCCCTGTGGATGCTGGTCTTCGGACAGGTGATGGGGCGCCTGCGGGGCATGCCGACGGGTGGGCTGCCCTACCTCGACTTCATGGCGCCGGGGATCCTGGCGCAGAGCACGCTGTTCGTGGCCATCTTCTACGGCATCGCCTTGATCTGGGAGCGGGACCTGGGCATCCTGCACAAGTACATGGCGAGCCCCGCCCCGCGAACCGCTCTGGTGCTGGGCAAGGCCCTGTCGGCGGGGGTGCGGGCGCTGACCCAGGCGGTGGTGATCTACCTGCTGGCGGCGGCCACGGGGGTGGCGGTTCGGTCCGACCCGGCGGCGCTGGTGGGCGTGCTGGCGCTGGCGGTGCTGGGGGCGGCGGTGTTCTCCACCCTCTCCCTGGTGGTGGCGTGCCTGGTGCGGACCCGGGAGCGGTTCATGGGGATCGGGCAGGTGCTGACCATGCCGCTCTTCTTCGCCAGCAACGCCATCTACCCGCTCCACCTGATGCCGGGGTGGGTCCACGGCATCGCAAGGGTGAATCCGCTCACGTACCAGGTCGACGCCTTGCGGGGCCTGATGATCCGCGGCGGCGCCAGCCAGTTCGGCCTGGGTCACGACGTGGCGGTGCTGGCGCTGGCCCTGGCCTTCCTGGTGGCGGTGGCGTCGCGCCTCTACCCGCGGGCGGTGACCTGAGGTGGGGCGGGACGCCGAGCCGCGGGCGATCCAACCGGATGGGGTGGAGCGACTCGGAGACGCGGATGGGCGCCGGGCAACCGGCCGACCCGGGCCAGCGGGGCGGTGCCAGGGGACGAACCCGGCCCCTCCCCCGCCGGCAGAACCGGAGTCGCATCCGACCGGACGACGAGCCCCGCACCCGGCCGCCGGCGTCACCGCGGACCTAGCCGGCGGCTCCGGCGCGGGACCGGCCGGGGACTGCGGCGCGGACCCACCCGCGGGCTCCGGCGCGGGACCGGCCGGGGGCCGTGGCACGGGTCCGGTCGCGGGTTCCACCGCGGGTCCGGTCACGGGCCCCGACACGGATTCGGCCGTGGGCCCCCACGCGGGCCCGGCCGCAGCCTCCGGCGCGGACCCGGTGGCGGGTTCCCGCGCGGCCGCGGCTCCAGACGCCGCTATGACGGTTCGCCGGGCGGCCGAGGCTGGAACCGGCGGCAGCCCCGGGCTCCTCCTCGCCGCCGTGGCCTTCGGCGCCCTCCTCAATCCCCTGAACTCCTCCATGATCGCCGTGGCCCTCCCCGCCATCGCCCGGGACTTCCAGGTCCCCCTCGGCCGGCTGACGTGGGTGATCGCCGCCTTCTATCTGGCCAGCGCCGTCGGCCAGCCGGTGATGGGCAAGGTGGCCGACTTGGCCGGCCGCCGGCGGGTCTTCTTCGCCGGGCTCGCGCTGGTGGCCCTCGCCTCGGCCGCAGCGCCCCTGGCGCCGACCCTGGGCGCGCTGGTGGCGGCGCGGGTGCTGCAGGCGCTGGGAAGCTCGACCGTTCCTCAAAACATAGGCATTGATTGCATCCGCCTATGACGCCGGGCGAACGGTGCTCCCGACGATTCGCGCCGGGGGATCGCACCCCGGACCCCAAGCCAGACCATCGCACCCGGGGCCGTGGGGCCTTGAGGCCGCCGGTGCCCGGGTGGATCGGGGTTCCCCCCGACCTGGGGCGTCCTCGGAGGACCGCTGATAGAGCCGGTGCGCCCGCTGGCCGCGCACCGACGGGGCGATGCGCCGCCAATCGCTCCAGACGTGCCGCCCTCGATTCCTCGCGGGTAGAGGGCGGGCGGTTCCGGAGCGCAAGCGCTCGCCCAAACCCAGGCCCCGGCGGGCGATCGCCACCGCCGCGGCCGCGTAGGGCGACAGCCCGTACCGGGCCATGAACTTGACCTTGCCGATCACGCTGGTGAAGGCCGGGTTGACGCGGAGCACCTCCACGCCTTCCCGGGCGGCCCGGGCCATGAGCAGGGCGGAAAATTTGCCGTAAGCAAACGCGGACAACTTCCGGGCGTATCGCTTGTCCTTTTCTCGAAGACGGGTCTTCTTCTCCCGGAAGTCCAGGTGCTCCACCACGATGGGCTTGCCGGCGCCCTTGGCCCATGCCACCAGGTCCGCCACCGCATCGCCCAGGATGGCCTTCACCTGCTCCCGGCGCTTGCCTTGGAGCGGAAGTCGGATGTCGCGCGCCGCCACCGGGTTGCCGAAGCGGTCGACCTCCGCCACGGCCAGCCGGTCGGGGTTCAGATCGGCGCCAAGGGCGCCCGCCCTCCGCGATGTCGTGATCGGGGCCGCGGGCCGTTCGGTGGTGGCGAAGACGTACCAGGCGCCGTTCTTCCGGACAAAGCGGTAGGAAATCGCTTGCCCGGACGCGAGGGCCGCCAGGATGACATCCTGCCCATAGGGGAAACGGACGCCCTGCAGCCAAACATGCCGCCCGAAGCGGCCGGCCAGGGCGTTGGGCAACCGAAGGCGTAAGCGGTCGCCCAAGAGCGAACACGTCTGGTTGCCGCTCCTCTCGTCTTTGGAGCCGAGGCAGAAGAAGCTTTGGCTGCGGGCATCGCGCCATGCCTTGCGCCATGCGTCGTGGGAAGCGAACCCATTCGCCTCCAGGTGGAACTGCCGGTGGAACAAACGCCGCGAGCCAAAGCAAATCGGCGGCGATCCCGTCCGCGCTTCCGCCGCTTCCAGGCGGGCGCGCAGCATCGCCAGCCGCCGCTTCTTCTGGTGCAGCCGAAACCGGACCCGGCGCCGGCGCGCCGCCCGCTCTTGGGGGGCAAGGGTCGCCCAGCGCCCCTTGCCCGAGGCCAAGGCTTTCGCCTGCTTGTGGAGCTTGGCGATCGCTCGTTCGGTGGATTGGATCTGCCCGCGCAGATGCGCCAGATGGTGCCGATGGGCTTCTTCCGCCGCCTTCACCTTGGCCTTCAGTTCGGTGGCCAGCGCGTTGAAGTAGCGGGCTGTGATGCCGTCGCGGGCAATGGACTCCCGCTTGCACTCGACAAGGGGACGCTTCCGCACGTAGAGATCGACGAACAACCGGCGCAGCAGGCGACCGTACAGGGCGGCGAGGGCGTCCAGGGCCGGGTAAACCGACCGGTCATGGATCTTCGTCTGGAAGGTCGCCTGCATCGGCCCGATCATCCTCCTCTTTCCAGGATAGCAAACGTATGTTCCGTCTGCAAGCCAAATAGGGGGGACGGGTCGGAAGTGGGGGGAACCGTTATGCGAAAGGTTCGCCTCCGGCTGATAACAGATGATGATGGAATGGGATGATGGAATGGTAAGCAGCTACGAACCCTCTACCCGGCGGGGATGGCCGCCGTCCGCGACGCCTTCACCGGCCGGACGGGGCAGGCCCTGGGCATCCTGGCGGTGTTCGCCTCCACCTCGGCCGCCCTGGGGCCCTCCCTGGGCGGGTTCCTGGTGCAGGCGGGCGGTTGGCAGGCGCTGTTCTACGTGAACTTCGTCCCCGTGGCGCTGAGCGCGGGACTGGCGCTGCGGGCCTTCCCGGCCGATGCCGGGGCGGCCGGTTCGTCCGGCGCGGCATCGCCTCGACCAGCACGGGTGGGTTCGTCCGGGGCCGGGGCGGCGTCGCCTCGGCCGGCGCGGGTGGGTTCGCCCGGGGCCGGGGCGGCGTCGCCTCGGCCGGCGCGGGCCCGTTCGTCCGGGGCAGTGCCGTCTGGGCCGGCGCGGGTGGGCCCGTCCGCCGCGTCCGCGAGCCCCGGGCGGTCGGCACTGGTCGACGGTCCCAGCGGGTCCTCGCCATCCGCGGGCCCGGGGCGGGGCCAGCGATCTGCGGCTCCGATGGAGCGGGCCGGAGGCCTGGGGGAGCTCGGCCGGCGGCTCGACGGGCTCGGCGTGGTCCTCTTCGCCGGAACCGTCACCTTCGGGCTGGCGGCCCTCCTCTCCCTGTCGGAACCGCAGCCGGCCTGGTGGGCGATGGCGGTGGCCGTCGGCCTGGGCGTGGCCCTGGCCCGGTGGGAGGGCCGGGTCCGCGCCGCCGGCCGGGAGCCGTTCCTGGATCTGGGGCTGCTACGGCGGGACCGCGCCCGCACCGCCGTCTACGGCGCCTGGATCCTCTCGAACCTGGCCTTCTACACGGTGTTCTTCGGGATGCCGGCCTACTTTGAAGAGGTGCGCCACCTGGATCCCCGCACCAGCGGGCTCATGATGCTCTCGGTCGCCGGCTTCAGCAGCGTGGCGTCGCCGCTGGTGGGGCGGTGGGTCGACCGGGTGGGACACCGGCCGGCCCTCTGGGCTGCCGGGCTCTCGTTGTCGACCGGCGCCTTGGCCCTGCTGGCCGTCGGTCCCCAGGCGCCCCTCGCCCTGCTCTTCGTCGTGCTGGCGTTCCTCGGCGCCAGCAACGGGGTGAACAATCTGGCGCTGCAGACCGCGCTGTACCGGTTCGTCCCGCGGGAGGAGACGGGGGCCGCCTCCGGCCTGTACATGACCTGTCGGTACATCGGCAGCATCCTCTCCAGCAGCCTGCTGGGGCTCATCCTGGCGGGGCCCCTGGACGGCCGCATGTTGCGCGAGCTGGCGCTCGGGCTACTGGTTCCGGCGGTGGGCCTGCTGGCGCTCATCCGGTGGATCCCGGCCTCCGGGGCCGGTCGCATAACTGGATCGCCGATCCCCGGTCCATCGGCATCCAGCGGGGTCCCGGCCTCCCGGGCCGGTCGCATACCCGCTCGCCGCCGGTGACACCTTAGACACCGGTGAAGGGAGGAATCGCCGGTGCCGGAATTCAGCGAGGTCTTCCGCCAGCAACTGACCGTGTTGGCCGACAAGGTCCGGACCATGGAGAACCTGGGCATGTCCAACGAGGGCATCACGGGCGTGGTCACCGAGGTCGGCGACTGGCTGGCGAAGGAGGCCGAGCCGCGCAGCGCCGAGCAGCGGCTGCTCAAGGAGATGTGGAAGCACGCCTCCAACCAGGAGCAGGCGCAGATCGCCTCGGCCCTGATCAAGCTGGCCGACCGCACCGTGGGACGCGGCGTGGTCAAGTGATCCGAGGCGGGGAGCCGCTTCGCGCCGGGCCGGCGGTCGGAGCGATCGCCGGCCCGGCGCTCGTTCGGCCCGAGCGACCGGCCGCTGGCAGATCCCGACCGGCGGGCGCCCCCGTCGCCCGGGGGCCCCGTCGCGCCTTCCGCCCGGCGGTGCCGTGGCCGGCGCCACCCCACCGGCGCGAAACCGGCCCGACGCCCGTGTCCCCGACCGCCCGCCGACCGCCGGCCGCGGGCCTGTGGACAGGACCGGCACCCGCAGGTCCGCACCGGTCTTGCGCCCGTTCCTCCCGAAAGTTGACGCCGCTGGCAAGCGCAGTGCTATACTCGCGTCGAGGGGCGCGCGAGCCCCTGGGGAGGAAGATATGCCACTCGTAACCACCGAGAGCGGGAAGAAGCTCTTCGTCACGGAAGACGGCCGCAAGCTCGTCACCGTCATTCCCGGCGACGGCATCGGCCCGGAGTGTATCGACGCGACATTAAAGATTCTGGAGGCAGCCAAGGCCCCCCTGGTCTTCGAGATCCGTGAAGCGGGGGCCAGTGTATTTAAGAAGGGCCTCGCCTCCGGCGTGCCGCCGGAGACCATCGAGTCCATCCGCAAGTCGCGGATCGTCCTCAAGGGGCCGCTGGAGACGCCTGTCGGCTACGGTGAGAAGAGCGCCAACGTCACCCTGCGCAAGCTCTTCGAGACGTACGCCAACGTGCGGCCGGTGCGGGAGCTGCCCAACGTGCCCACCCCCTATTCGGGCCGGGGCATCGACCTGGTGGTCGTCCGCGAGAACGTGGAGGACCTCTACGCCGGCATCGAGCACCAGCAGACGCCGGGCGTCGCCCAGACCCTGAAGCTGATCTCCGACAAGGGATCGGAGAAGATCGTCCGCTTCGCCTTCGAGCTGGCCCGGGCCGAGGGGCGCAAGCGGGTCCACTGCGCCACCAAGTCCAACATCATGAAGCTCAGCGAGGGGACCCTGAAGCGGGTCTTCGAGCGTGTGGCGCAGGAGTACCCCGACATCGAGGCCCAGCACATCATCGTCGACAACGCCGCCCACCAGCTGGTGAAGCGCCCCGAGCAGTTCGACGTCCTCGTCACCACGAACATGAACGGGGACATCCTCTCCGACCTCGCCTCGGGCCTGGTCGGCGGCCTCGGCTTCGCCCCGTCCGCCAACATCGGCAACGAGGTGGCCATCTTCGAGGCGGTCCACGGCTCCGCCCCCAAGTACGCGGGCAAGAACGTGATCAACCCCACCGCGGTGCTGCTGTCCGCGGTGATGATGCTGCGCTACATCGAGGAGTTCGCCGTGGCCGAGCTCATCGAGAACGCCATCCTCTACACGCTGGAGGAGGGCAAGGTCCTGACGGGCGACGTCGTGGGCTACGACCGCGGCGCGAAGACCACCGAGTACACCCAGGCCATCATCGCGAACCTGGGCCAGAAGCCGCGGACCACGCAGGTGCGCGCCCACCGCGCCGTGCGCCTGCCCCAGATCAGCCCCGACCCGGCCTACGTGAAGGCCAAGAGCCGCCGCATCGTGGGCGCGGACGTGTTCGTCGAGAGCGACCTCCGTCCGGAGCAGCTGGGTCCCGCCCTGGAGGAACTGGCCGAGGGCAGCGCCTTCCGCCTGAAGATGATCTCCAACCGCGGGACCCAGGTGTACCCGCCCACGGGCGGGCTGATCGACCTGGTGGACCACTACCGCTGCCGCTTCCTCTACAAGGGCGACGGCGAGGCGCGCCAGGAGGACGTCGTCGACCTGGTCCAGCGCGTGGGCAGCCGCTTCCGCTGGATGCAGATCGAGGTGCTGCAGGAGTTCGACGGCGAGCCGGGGTTCACCAAGGCGCAGGGCGAGGACTGAGAGCGGCCCGGCAGCCCGCGCACGAGCGACCGCGAGGCACGAGCGACCGCGAGGACCGCATCGTCGCAAACGGGGTGCCCGGCGGATGCCGCCGGGCACCCCGCCTTTCTGGCATCGTCCCGGTACCGCCGCCGGCCGGTTCGTCCTGGCGGAAATGGCGATCGAAAAGCGCTACAATGGCCCCAGAGAGGGGGACGACCGATGACCGAGCGTCGCGACCCGTTTGGCGTACGTACGACCCTGGAGACGCCCGATGGCCCCGTGGTGATCTACAGCCTGCCCAAGCTGGCTGAGGCCGCGGGCGTCGACCTGGACCGCCTGCCCTTCACGATCCGCATCCTGCTGGAGAACCTGGTGCGCAACCTGGACGGCGAGACCATCACCGAGGACGACGTCCTGGCGCTGGCACGCTGGCAGCCCAGGCCCGACGGCCGGGAGATCGGCTGGATGCCCTCCCGGGTGCTGCTCCAGGACTTCACCGGCGTGCCGGCGGTGGTCGACCTGGCCGCCATGCGCAGCGCCGTGGCCCGCATGGGCGGCGACCCCAAGCGGATCAACCCGCTGGTGCCGGCGGACCTGGTCATCGACCACTCGGTGATCGTCGACGCCTTCGGGACGCAGTACGCCTTCTTCTACAACGTGGAGAAGGAGTTCGAGCGCAACCGCGAGCGCTACACCCTGCTCCGCTGGGCGCAGAACGCCTTCGACAACTTCCGCGTGGTGCCGCCGGGGACGGGCATCGTCCACCAGGTGAACCTGGAGTACCTGGCCAAGGTGGTCCACCGCCGGGACGAACACGGCGAGGTGCGGGCCTACCCCGACACCCTGGTGGGCACCGACTCCCACACCACCATGGTCAACGGCATGGGGGTGCTGGGCTGGGGCGTGGGCGGCATCGAGGCCGAGGCGGTGATGCTGGGCCAGCCCTACTTCATGCAGGTGCCCGAGGTGGTGGGCTTCCGCCTGACGGGCCGGCTGCCCGAGGGCGCCACGGCCACCGACTTGGTGCTCACCGTCACCCAGATGCTGCGCAAGAAGGGCGTGGTGGGCAAGTTCGTCGAGTTCTTCGGGCCGGGCCTGGCGAACCTGCCCCTGGCGGACCGGGCCACCATCGGCAACATGGCCCCCGAGTACGGCGCCACCTGCGGGTTCTTCCCCGTGGACGGCGAGACCCTGGACTACCTGCGCCTGACGGGCCGGGACGAGGAGCACATCGCCCTGGTGGAGCGGTACTGCAAGGAGCAGGGCCTGTTCCGCACCGACGCGACGCCCGACCCCGTCTACAGCGACGTGCTGGAGCTCGACCTGGGCGACGTGGAGCCCAGCCTGGCCGGGCCGCGGCGGCCCCAGGACCGGGTGCCGCTGCGCGAGGCGGGCCGCGCCTTCCGCGAGGCGCTGGCCACCTTCGGCAAGAAGCCCGGCGACACCTCGGTCCCCTTCCGGACGGGCGCCGAGCCGGGGCGCGAGGCGGCCCGGGCGGGTGCGGCCGCGGCCGGCGGGAACGGTGCGGGAGCCGGCGCGGGCGATGCCGGTTCGTCCGGTGAGGGCGGCGGCGTGGCGGTGCTGACCCGGCCCCGGACCACCACCGAGCTCACCCACGGCTCGGTGGTCATCGCCGCCATCACCAGCTGCACCAACACCTCGAACCCCTCGGTGATGCTGGCGGCGGGGCTTTTGGCCAAGAAGGCCGTGGAGCGGGGCCTGACCGTCAAGCCCTACGTGAAGACCAGCCTGGCGCCGGGCTCGCGGGTGGTCACCGACTACCTGCGGGAGGCGGGGCTTTTGCCGTACCTGGAGGCGCTGCGGTTCCACGTGGTGGGCTACGGCTGCACCACCTGCATCGGCAACAGCGGCGCCCTGCCCGAAGACGTGGCCCAGGCCATCACCGAGAACGACCTGGTGGCGGCGGCGGTGCTCAGCGGCAACCGCAACTTCGAGGGGCGCATCAACCCGCTGGTCAAGGCCAACTACCTGGCCTCGCCGCCCCTGGTGGTGGCCTACGCCATCGCCGGCACGGTGGACATCAACCTGCTGGAAGACCCCCTGGGCTACGACCCCAACGGCCGGCCCGTCTACCTGCGGGACATCTGGCCGACCCAGGAGGAGATCCAGGCGACCATCCGCCAGGTGGTGCGGCCCGAGCTGTTCAAGAAGGAGTACGCCCGGGTGTTCGAAGGCCCGGAGCAGTGGCGGCAGCTGCCCGCGCCCACCGGCGAGCTCTACGAGTGGGATCCCAACTCGACCTACATCCAGGAGCCGCCCTTCTTCAAGGACATGGCGGACGAACCCGGCCAGCCGGAGGACATCGTCCGGGCGCGGGTGCTGGCCCTCTTGGGCGACTCCATCACCACGGACCACATCTCCCCCGCGGGCGCCATCCCGAAGAACAGCCCGGCGGGCCGCTACCTCCTGGAGCGCGGCGTCAAGTGGGAGGAGTTCAACACCTACGGCTCGCGCCGCGGCAACCACGAGGTGATGATGCGCGGCACCTTCGCCAACATCCGGCTGCGCAACCAGCTGGTGCCCGGCACCGAGGGCGGCTGGACCGTGCACATCCCCAGCGGCGAGAAGATGACCATCTACGACGCCGCCATGCGCTACCAAAAGGAGGGCACGCCGCTGCTCGTCATCGGGGGCAAGGAGTACGGCACCGGCAGCTCCCGCGACTGGGCGGCCAAGGGCACCTACCTGCTGGGCGTCAAGGCGGTGATCGCCGAGAGCTTCGAGCGCATCCACCGCAGCAACCTGGTGGGCATGGGCGTGCTGCCGCTGCAGTTCGTCGACGGGCAGAACGCGGCGAGGCTGGGCCTCACGGGGACCGAGGAGTACTTCATCACCGGCATCCGCGAGGGGCTCCAGCCCCGCAAGCGCCTGCAGGTGACGGCCCGGCGCGACGACGGCAGCGAGGTGCGCTTCGAGGTGCTGTGCCGGCTGGACACGCCCATCGAGGTGGAGTACTACCGGCACGGCGGCATCCTGCAGAAGGTGCTGCGGCAGATCCTGCAGGCGGCGTGATGCCGCCTGGGCAAGGCAACGTGGGATGCACGGTGACCGGTGACCGGCGGGGCGGCTCCGAGGAGGGCCGCCCCGCCGCCCATGCAGCTGGGAAAGGAGAGCGACTGCATCGGGTCATCCTCGATGCCGTGCCCGAACTCACCCCGCGGCTCTGGTACGGCATGCCCGGATACGCCAGGGGCAGCGGTCCTGTCCTCTGCTTCTTCCGAGCCGACGAGCGCTTCATGACCTTGGGCCTGACGGACAAAGCCCACTTCGAGCGGGAGCCGAACCAGGCTGACCAGCTCATGCCCAGTGCCTGGTTTTTCAGCCATCTGGACGAACCAACGGAGAGGCGCGTCGCGGCCATCGTGCGGCACGCCACGGCGGCCCACAGGCGCTGAGGCAAAGGCCGGCCTCGAGCTCCGGGGAGCCGGCCGTCCGGCGGTCGGAGCCGTGTTCCCCCGCGCGGGGTGCGGTCCAAATACGATACGCGCCCCGGAGTCGGCTCCGGGGCGCTCCTGGATGGCACGATCGGCGATGGGAGCAGGGGCGGCCGAGGATCAGAGCTGGCCGCGTTCCTCGAAGAACTTGCGGGCCTTCTCCTTGTAGTGCTGCCACTGCTCGGGGACCTCGTCCTCGTCGTAGATCGCCTCGACGGGGCACACGGCCGCGCACGCGCTGCAGCCGATGCACTCCTCGGGGTGGATGAAGAACTGGTCTTCGCCCTCGTAGATGCAGTCCACCGGGCAGACCTCGACGCAGGACTGGTCCTTGGTGCCGATGCACGGCTCGCAGATGACGTAGATCATCGGCCGGTGCTCCTTTCCTCGCCGGATTACCCCTCTCAGTCTATGGCAACCCCGTCCACCGTGGCAAGCGCGCTGGCAGCGGCGGTTGCCCCCTGGCGGCCGCCCCCGTGGCGGGAGACCTCGCATCCCCCGTGGGGAGGATGCACGTCGACCCCCTCTTACTGTACCGCACGTCCGGCGGAGAATCCTGCCGGGAATTCGCAAAATCCCGCGTTTTCGGCAGATAAGAAGTGACATTCATTTTCATGAATGGTCGGGCGGCTGCCACCGCCCTACGCCGCCGGCAGGGGCCGTTGGAGCATGGCGACCAGAAGCCGGACGGCATGCTCCAGGTCGTCGGCGTCCACCATCTCCCCCGGGGTGTGGACATGGCGGATCGGGATGGACAGGGTGCCCGCCGGCACCCCCGCGCGCACCAGCTGCATGGCCCCCGCGTCGGTACCGCCGAAGGGCCGGACCTCCAGTTGGTACGGGATGCCCTCCGCCTGGGCGGTCGTCTCCATCCAGCGCCGGACCAGCGGGTGGACGATCTGGCTGTTGTCCTTCACCGTGATGGCCGGCCCCTTGCCGAGTTCGACCGCCAGCCGGTGCTCGGGTTCCGGCGTGTCACCCGCCACGGTGACGTCGACGGCCACCGCCACGTCGGGCTCCACCGCGAAGGCGGCCGTGCGCGCCCCGCGCAGTCCGACCTCCTCCTGTACGGTGAAGACGAAGAACACCTCGTGAGGCACCTCGTGGGGCGACTCCTTGAGCCGCGCCATGGCCTCCATCAGCACGGCGCAGCCCGAGCGGTCGTCCAGGGCCTTGGCCACCAGGCGGCTGCCGGCGCGCTCCAGCGGCCGGTGGAAGACGGCCATGTCGCCGACGCGCACGCGCTGGCGCGCCGCATCGCCCGACGGGGCGCCGATGTCCACGTACAGCTTGCCCATCTTGAGATCCCGCGGGCTGTCCAGCCGCTCGCAGGCCACCACGCCCACGACGCCGCCGGCGAACGCCACCCGCTGGCCCACCAGCACCAGGGGATCCTGGCCGCCCACCGGCTCGACGCGGATGAAGCCCCTGTCGTCGATGTGGGTGGCGATGAGGGCGATCTCGTCCATGTGGGCGGCCACCATGACGCGGTGGCCGCTTCGACCCGCACCGCCCCCGCCGCCGGCGCCGCCCGTCCTCGCACCGGCTCCGGCGCCGCCCCGCGGCGACCGCCGGGCGATGAGATTGCCCAGGGCGTCGACGCGCACCTCGTCCGCCCAGGCCTCCACCCGTGCGCGGATGGCCTCGCGCACGGCGTCTTCCCGGCCCGGCGGGCCGTAGGTCTCGGTCAGCTCGCGCAGGAAGCCGATCAGCCGGGACTCGCCTGCGGGCGCGCGGGACTCCCGGCCGGCCGAGGTCGGAGCCGGGGTGGAAGAGGCCGAGGGCGGGGTCGCATCCGCGGCGCCCGCGCCCGGGGCCGCGCCGAGGCCTCGCGGGTCCGAACCGCCGAGTCGCGGGTCCGGGGCATCCGTGGGCCCAGGGCCCAGGGCCGCGCCGGCACCGGCGTCAGCGCCGGCGC
This sequence comes from Thermaerobacter sp. FW80, assembly GCF_004634385.1. Lineage (NCBI taxonomy): Bacteria > Bacillati > Bacillota > Clostridia > Eubacteriales > Clostridiales Family XVII. Incertae Sedis > Thermaerobacter > Thermaerobacter sp. FW80. The sequence goes on from NZ_CP037895.1 coordinate 2,897,320, forward strand.
CCGCGGACCCTCGGGTCGGGCGGTCGGGCTGTTCACTGGGGGTCGCCATGGCGGGGCACGCCTCCTTCGCTCAGATCCTCGAGAAAGCCGCGCACCAACTCCAGCGCGTGCTCGAAGTCCTGCCGGCTCATCACCGCGCACGGCGAGTGGATGTAGCGGCAGGGCACCGAGACCACCGCCGACGGGACGCCGGCCCGCGCCTGGTGGATGCGCCCGGCGTCGGTGCCGCCCATGGTGGTGCGCTTCCACTGGTACGGGATGCCGCGGCGCTCCGCCGCCGCCACCAGCCGGTCCGTCAGCCAGCGCGGCGGGATCACCGTGCGGTCCATGGCCGTGATGGCGGGGCCGCAGCCGAGCCGCGTGGACTGGCCGTGTTCGTCCGCATCGGGGATGTCGGCGCAGGTGGTGCCCTCCAGCACCAGGGCCACGTCGGGGTCGAGGGCGTGGGCCGCCGTCGCCGCGCCGCGCAGGCCCACCTCCTCCTGCACGGTGAAGGCGCCGTAGAGGGGGAAGCCGTACTCGCCCCGCAGCAGCTCGACCAGCAGCGCGCATCCCGCCCGGTCGTCGAAGGCCTTGCCCTTCCAGAGGCCCTGGCCGAACTCGCCGAAGGCCGTGTCGAAGGTGGCGTAGTGCCCGGGACGAACCAGCCGCTCCGCCTCCTCGCGGGAGGTGGCGCCGATGTCGATGTAGAGCTCGTCCGCCGGGGTGACGCTGCTCGCCTTGCGGTCCAGGTGGATGGGCTTGCTGCCGATGACCCCGGGGACGCCGTCGGGGCCGACCCGCACCCGCTTGCCGGGCAGCAGGCGGTCGTCCAGACCGCCCACCTTGGCGAAGCGCAGCAGCCCGCTCTTCTCGACCCGGGTGATCATCAGGCCGACCTCGTCCATGTGGGCGGCCACCATGACCCGCGGACCGGGCTTGTCCCTTCCCTTGACGACCAGCAGGTTGCCCATGGCGTCGACGCGATAGGCGTCGACGAAGGGGCGGACGGCTTCCAGGATGATGTCACGGACCGCGGCCTCGTCGCCGGCGACGCCCCGGGCCTCACTGAGCCGTGCCAGCAGCACCGGCCCTCACCTCCTGCCAGCCCGGCCCCACCAGGCGGCCCACCGCCTCGGCGTCGAGGCGCGCCGCCATGGCCGCCAGCAGGCGGGCCGCCTCGCGGACGTCGCCTAGGTCGACCACCTCCGCGGGGCTGTGCATGTGGCGCAGGGGCACGGAGACCAGGGCGGTGGGGATGCCCTCCCGGGCGATCTGGATGGCCCAGGCGTCGGTGCCCGACGAGCCGGGGATGGGCTCGGGCTGGGTGGCGATCCCCTCGGCCGTGGCCGCCTCCCGCAGGGCGGCCAGCACCCGCGGGTGCACGTTGGCGCCCTGGGCGATGGCCGCCCCCTGGCCGAGCGCCACGGTCTTGCCGTCGGGGATGCCGGGCTGGTCGCCGAAGGTGACGTCCACCGCCACGGCCAGGGTGGGCTCGAGGCCGTAGGCGCTGGTGGCGGCCCCCCGCAGCCCCACCTCCTCCTGGACGGTGGCGACGGCGTAGACGTCTACGGCGTGCCGGCGCCGGGCCAGTTCCTCCAGCGCCAGGGTGAGCACGGTGACCCCCACCCGGTTGTCCAGGCTCTTGCCCGTCATCCGTTGGCCCTGGAGGCGAGCCGGCGACTGGCGGATGGTGATGGGGTCGCCCACCCGCACCCGCCGGCGCACCTCCTCGGCCGGCAGCCCCACGTCGACGAACAGGTCCCGCAGGCGGGGGACCTTGCGGGCCTCGTCGGCGCTGGTCAGGTGGGGCGGCTTGGTGCCCACCACCCCGGCCAGGGGGCCGGCGGCGGTGTGGACCGTCACCTCCTGCCCCAGCAGGTTGCGGGGGTCGGCGCCGCCGGCGGCGTCGACCCGCAGGAACCCTCCCTCTTCGATGGACGACACCAGCAGGGCGATCTCGTCCATGTGGGCGGCCCACATCACGCTGGCCCGCCGGCCGTCGGGCAGCGCCAGTCCCTCGCCGGGAACGACGGCGATCACGTTCCCCAGCGCGTCCCGGCGCACCTCGGCAGCCAGTGGGCGCCACAGCGCCTCCACCGCGGCCGCCACCTGGACCTCGTGGCCCGGGGGGCCGGGGATGCCGGCCAGCCGGGCCAGAACCTCCGCTGCATCCAATGGGCGACCCTCCCCACCCGCCGGGGGCCCGCCGCGTCGAGGGCCACGGGATGGTCGCGGCCTGGGGTCCGGCCGTCGCCGCCCCGCGGCGTGCGGTCGGTTCTCCCGCGAACCGCCTCCCGGTCGGCGGTCCCCCTGAACGGTCCGCCGGTGCGGCTTGCACCGCACCGGCGGACCGTCGACCTCCCAACCGTCGATCATACCATGTTTGCCAGGGGATTTTCGGCATTGCCGGAGGATTTTCGCCCGGTTTCGCCGGCAGGATCATCGCCGGAACCCACCCGCGGGAAGGTCCTCCGGGACGCCGATCTGCGGGCCCAGCGCCCCGTGGCGACGGCGATCCACCCGGCGGCGCACGAGGCCACCGGCCCGGGCGCCCGGCGGGGCCCAGGGACCGGTCGGGGGTGGGCTCAGGTCGTGTCGAACCGGACGAGACCCCGCGCCTGGAGGTAACGGTGAAAGAAGAACTCGGCGACCCCCAGGGCAACGGCCGCCAGGCCGATCGCCCCCGGCCGCAGCGCCAGGGTGGGCCAGAGATAGGCCGCCATCGCCAGGATCGCCGCCGCCAGCAGCACGTCGACCACCACGGCCACCGCCTGTCCCCCGACGGGCAGCACCAGCCGATCCCCGGCCGCGTACCCCAGCAGGATGATCCCCGCCGCCAGGCCGAGCAGGGCCGCCGGCCCGGCCATGCTGCCGCCGGCGGGGAGGACCCACAGCAGCACCGCGGCGGTCGCCACGAACTTCACGACCAAGGCGCCCAGGTGCGCCATCTCGGCCACCCCCTCGAGGCGCCATCTCCTCCTCTGTCGTGCGCCCTCTGTCGTGCGCCATCGCCCCCCTCCGGGCCGGTGCTTCGCCGGCCGCCCGGTGCGCCACGCCCCGGCTCCCCGGCGGATCCCGGTACCGGAGCGGGTGGGAGGCCACGGGCGCCCCCCGTGACGGCCGACCGGCGTGGCCGCCCCGCTGGACGGCCGACCGGCGTGGCCCCGCTGGCAGGGCGGACGTCCTGCGGTCGTGCACGTGCGCCGAGGCCGGCGTCCGCGGATCCTGCGCCCCCCAAGGTCGGGCATCAGGCCGGGCATCCAGGGGCGAGGCACCCGCCCGACCGCCGGCCGTCGGGCGCCCCGTCAACCGCCTGATCCGCGGAGAGCCCACCCGCGGAGGGCTCGAGCCCGGAGGACGCGCAGCCCCAACCTCCGGCGGAGCCCGGCGGCTCGCGGCGGGCGCGCCCCCGCCTCGTTCGTCCCTACGGAGAACGGGACCCGGAGCTCCGCGGACCCCGCGGGCTTCGGCGCGGCGGCGGTCGCCGGTCGGCTCGGCCCCTCCAAACGCCCTGGGCCTGCCGCCCGCGCCCGCCGGATCACGCCTAGCATGCCCCGGGCGAGGCCGCGCCACGCCGAGGCAGCCCGCAACCACCCGGCTGGGCTTAGGCCGCCGTCGCCGCCGTCCCCCCTGCCCCGCCACCCGCCGCAGGGCGAGACGGCCCTGGCCGGCCCCGGGGCGCCGCCGCCCGCGGTGCCGGGCGGCGGCGCCCCGTCGCCTACAGCCGAGCGCCCGGCCCCCCAGCCGCCGGCCTGGGCCGCGGCCCCCCGCTCCGCCGGCGGACGCCGCGCCCGGTGGCGCCTCGCCGCCTCCCCCGGCGACGGCCGGCGGCAAGGGCTCGCCTTGCCGCCGGCCGTCGGTTCCGGCCCCGCCGCGAAGCCGGCGCCCCGCCACGCCTCGGCCGCCCGCGCCCCCGGGGCATCCTGGCCGGCGTCCCAGCGCCAGGGCACCGCCGCCCAGGCCCTGGCGCGCAAGCCCCCGAAGGGGCCGAGGGCCGCGGGGATCTCGACGACCCACGGAAGGCCGCGCCCCACCCGCAGGCGGCCGCCATGCAGCCTGACGAGATCGCGCGTCAGCTCCAGGGCCAGCGCCCACGGCCCCCCACGGCGCCAGCGGGAGGATCCCGAAGGTCCCGCCAGGGGATCGCCCAGGGGCGTCGCCCCTCCCCCCGTCCCGCCCGACCGGCGCGCCGGGACCGGCCCTGGACCCGCCCCGACGCCCTGCGTCGGCTGCGCCGCCCCACCCTCCTCGCCGGGGGCGCGACCCGTGGCCTCCAGCACGCCCAACGTCACCGCGGCCCCGTCGCCGTCCACCGCGACGACCAGCCGTCCCCCGGGGCGGTGCCGATCCAGCGCGACGGCCACCAGGCTGGTGCAAAGGAGTTCCAGCAGGGCGCGGTCGCCCCGGACCACGGCGGCGGGACCCGGCGACCCGGTGAAGGCCAGGCGGACCTGGCGGGCCTGGGCGACCACCGCCAGGCGGCGGACCACCCGCTCGGCCACCGCGGCGAGATCGACCCGCTCCCGTTCCGGACGAACCCGGCCCGCCCGGAGGCGCAACCAGCAGGCCAGCTGAAGGGCGCCGACCCGCAACAGCTCCGCCTCGGCCTCCAGCTGGACCACGGCGTACCCGCGGTGGTCCACGGCGCCTTGCCTCCAGCGCCTGGCGGTAGGCCACCTGCCGTCCGCCCCGTCGGCGGGCCGGCCGCGGCCCTCCTCCGCATCCCCCCAGGGAGCGTCGGCGGCGGCATCCTCGCGGTGCGCCGCGGCCGCCTGCGCCGGTCGGCTCCCGTCTCCGGCCGTCCACGCGGACCGGCTCTCGTCCCCGCCCGTCCACGCGGGCTGGCTCTCGTCCCCGCTCGTCCGTGCGGATCGGCCCCCGCCGCCGGTCGCCTGGCCCGGCCAGCTCCCACCGCCCGCCGCCGGCGACCCGGGCTCCGCGGCTGCCGCACCCCGCCGCGCCCCAGGGTGGCCGCCGCCTGGGGCGGCTCGGGCCCCCGCCTCGCCGGCGGGCTCGCCGACCGGGGCGTGCCGCCGCAACACCCCCGCGGCCAGGGTGACGGCCGTCGCCCGCGAGCGGAACTCATCGAGGACCGCCTCCAGCAGCCGGTGGCGGTGTTCCTCGTCGCGAACCTGCGTCCGCCCCCGATGGTCGCACCACCACGCGCCGGCCAGCGCCGCGAGGAGCCCGGCCAGGGCGGTGCCCCAAGCCGGCGCCCCCGCCCTCCGCGCCAGCTCCACCGCCGCCGCCGTCCCGGCACCCACCGCGACCACGCCGAGGGCCTGGCGGATGCGCCAGGCATGCGTCGCCGTCCACCCGCGCAGGCCGGCCACCGGAACCCGGCCCCAGCGGCCCACGGCGGCGGCGATGTCCCGTGGCGGCCGCCCGTCCCTCCGCGGCCCTTGGGCCCGTGGCATCCCCCCGCCACCTCGCGACAGCCCGTCCCCGCCCAGACCCGGGTCGCGTCGCGCCTGCCCGTCGCATCGGGGCTGCCCGTCCCACCCCGCCGTGGATCCCATGCCCGATCCCCCCATGACGCCCCCTCCCCCGCCGACCATCTTCGGCACGCCGGTCGCGCCCATCTCGCCATGCGACCCGACCCCGCCCGTTTCGCCACGCGACCCCGGGATGTTCCGAGTTCGGTGTTCGGTGAGGCTTGTCCATATCCTGGCACGAAATTCCTCGAGATTCCGCGAGATTCCGCGAAGCCCCCTGCCCTCATGCGACAAATCTCGACCGCGCCGCCCCCCGGATCACGGCGGCTTGCGAGGCGAACCGCCGCGCGGGCGAAGCCGCTGCGACATTCGCCATAGACCTTCGCCGCCTGCGATGGCAATCCGTCCCGGGCAGCGAAGCAGGAGTTGGGCGCCGCCGCCCCGAACCGTCGCCCCGAACCGTGGGCGGCCGGTTCGTCCCGGACGCGTGGCGGCGCCCCAGGGCCGGTCCGGCCCCGGGGGGAGCGACCGCCGCAGGGCGGAACGGCCGACCGCCCCAGGGAGGACGATGGACCGTCGCAGGGGCAGGGGGTGGACGGCGATGGCCGGCGAGGAGCCGGGCGGCCGCATGCCCCAGGACCGGACCACGCGCCCCCGAGCGCAGGCCCGGCGCCGCGGTGCCGATCCGCAGGGCGACGGGCCGTCGCCGGCGGGTCATGGCGCGTACCGGGTGGTCAAGGTGCTGAACAACAACGCCGTGCTGGTGCGGGACGCCGCGGGTCGGACCCTGGTGCTGGAGGGCCGCGGGCTGGGCTTCCGCGCCCGCAAGGCCGCCTACGTCGCCGCGGACGACCCGGCCATCGAAGCCACGTACGCCGCGGGCGCCCCCGGGGTCCCCGTGCCGCCGTGGCTGCCCGGCCTCGTCGCGCAGCTGGTGGAACGAGCGGAGGCGGCGCTGGGCGAGCCCGTCGACCCCCACATCGTGCCGGCCCTGCTGGACCACCTGGCCTTCGCGGTGCAGCGGGTGCGCCGCGGGCTGCCCCTGGAGAACCCGTTCCTGGCCGAGATCGAGGTCCTCTTCCCGGAGGAGCTGGCGCTGGCGCGGCAGGTCCTGGCGGAGGTGGTGGCCGCGGGCGGTCCGCCGCTGCCGCCCGACGAGGCCGGGTTCGTGGCCCTCCACCTGCGGGCCGCCCGGGCGCGGGTGCCGGTCAAGGAACCCGCCCGCAGCACGGCCCTGGTCCACGATCTGGTGGAGTGGGTGCGCCGGCGCCTGGGGGTCGCCCTGCGGCCGGGCGGCCTGGACCACGCCCGCCTGGTCGCCCACCTGCGGTACCTGGTCGACGCGGTGGCCCGGGGCGGCGGCACGCCCAACCCGCTCTTGCCCCGCATCGCCGAGGAGTTCCCGGAGGCGATGGCCCTCGCCCGGGAGCTGGGGGAGGAGATCGCGCGGCGGCTGGGCAAGCCCGTCCAACCCGACGACCTGGGCTACGTCGCATTGCACCTCGCGAAGCTCATGCTGGACGGCGGGGCGGCCGGTCCGCCGTCGCCCGAGCCCCTGCCCGCAGGCCGGCCCGACGGCCGGTCCGCACCCGGATCGGGGACGACGGGCGACCGCGCCGCGGTCCGTTCAGGGGGCGACCCGGCGGTGGCGACCGGACCCCGGGAGGCGGCCGGACGGCGCCGTCCCCCCAGGGATGCGCCCGCTCCCGGTCCGGTCCCGGGAGCGCCGTAGGGGCCCCGGTCCGCCGGCAGGAGGTGGCGCACCGGCGTCGAACCCATGACCTGCCCGTTCTTCCCGGGAGCCGTTCCACCCAAGCGAACCGGTGTGTGACGGGTTCGACCCGGCATCAACCGGAGGCGTGCGCAGCCCGAGGGCGGCGCATCCTCCGGTTTTTTGCTGGGGCCGATGGACAGATTTCACGAGGAGGGGTGTGGACGATGAACCTCATGGGGGGATTGCAGCGGGTCGGCCGGGCGCTGATGACCCCGGTGGCGGTGTTGCCCGCGGCCGGCCTGCTGCTGCGCCTGGGGCAGCCGGACCTGCTCAACATCCCGGTGATGGCCCAGGCGGGCGACGCGATCTTCTCGAACCTCCCGCTGCTCTTCGCCCTGGGCGTCGGCATCGGCCTCGCCGAGCAGGCGGGGGTGGCGGGCCTGGCGGCCCTGGTGGGCTACGTGGTCTTCCAGAAGACGTTGACCACCATCAACGAGGACCTCAACATGGGCGTGCTGGCGGGCATCCTCACCGGCGCGCTGGCCGCGGCCATGTACAACCGCTACCACAACATCCGGCTCCCCGAGTGGCTGGGCTTCTTCGGCGGGCGCCGGTTCGTCCCGCTGGTCACCGCCTTCTGGGCCCTGGTCCTGGGCGTGGTCTTCGGGTTCGTCTGGGGACCGGTCCAACAGGCCATCGACGCGCTGGGCAACTGGATCGTGGGGGCGGGGGCCGCCGGGGTCTTCGTCTTCGGGGTGCTGAACCGGCTCTTGCTGCCCTTCGGCCTGCACCACATCATCAACAGCCTGGTGTGGTTCGTCTTCGGCGACTACACCAACCCGCAGACGGGGCAGGTGGTCCACGGCGACCTGCACCGCTTCTTCGCCGGCGACCCGTCGGCCGGGATCTTCATGGCCGGATGGTATCCGATCATGATGTTCGGCCTGATCGGCGTGGCCCTGGCCATGATCCACGAGGCCAAGCCCGAGAACCGGGCATCGGCCCGCGCCATCCTGCTCTCGGCGGCCCTGACCTCCTTCGTCACGGGCATCACCGAGCCGCTGGAGTTCGCCTTCATGTTCCTGACGCCGGTGCTCTACGTGACCCATGCCGTGCTGGCGGGCATCTCCATGGCCCTGGTCTACGAGCTGGGCATCCGCCACGGGTTCACCTTCTCGGCCGGTCTCATCGACTTCGTGATCAACTGGGGGATCGCCACCAAGCCGGCCCTGCTGATCCCCATCGGCCTGGTGTTCCTGGTGGTGTACTACGTGCTGTTCCGCTTCCTGATCCGGCGCCTCGACCTGCCCACGCCGGGTCGCGAGCCCGCCGAGGCGCGGTCGAATCCCGGCGCGTGAGGCCGCAAGGCGTCACCGGGAGGCCGCAAGGCGAATCACCGTGAGGCCGCAAGGCGTCCCCGGGCGTCGTCGCGGTGGGGGCGTCGGGCCGCGGCAACGCCCGCGCACCCCATGCCCGGACGCCGGCCGGGAGGGTCTCGGCCATCCGGCCGCGACGCCGGCTGGACCCTGCCGCCGGACGCCCCCGCGCCTGCGGGATCGCATGGCAGGCTCGGCCCGGACCGATGACGCCGAGGCGGGGAGGGGGCGGCGCAGCGGCTGCCGCCCGCGGGGACGGGCGGGTGACGGGGCGCGACGGGGCGGGGACGCGGGGGGCGGCCGGGTTGTGGTAGGGTGGAACCGGTCGCTGGAGGGGTGGAACGGGCCGCCCGGCCCCGAACGGGTCGGTCGACCTCGCCATCACCTGCCAGGGAGGCGCAGACCATGTCCGAGAAGGCGAAAGCGGTGATCGAAGCCCTGGGCGGCGCCGACAACATCCGCGAGCTGGACAGCTGCATCACCCGCCTGCGCCTGGTGCTGGCCGACCCGAACAAGGTCGACGAACCGGCCTTGCGCCGGCAGGGCGCCATGGGGGTGGTGCGCCTGGGCGGCGGGGCGGTGCAGGTGGTGTTCGGGACCAGCGCCGAACACCTGGAGGCCGAGATCAAGGAGCTGCTGGGCCGTGGCTGAGGGCGTGGCCCCCCGGGTCCGGAGGCGTGACGGCGGGGGCGGGCACGGCGTGGCCGTGCCCGCCCCGCTGACGGGCCGCGTCGTGCCCCTGGACCAGGTCCCCGACCCGGTCTTCGCCGAGCGGATGGTCGGCGACGGCGCCGCCGTGCTGCCCGAGGACGGCCAGGTGGTGGCGCCGCTGGCGGGAACCGTCACCGCCCTCTTCCCCACGGGGCACGCCGTGGGGCTTCGCACCGACGAGGGCCTGGAGCTGCTCATCCACGTGGGCATCGACTCCGCCCACGCCGAGGGAGTCTTCGCGGCCCTGGTGCGGGTCGGCGACCGCGTCCGACCCGGTCAGCCCCTGATCCGGGCGGATCTCGGCCGCCTCGCCGCCGCGGCCCGGTCGGTGCTCTCGCCCGTGGTGGTCACCAATCTGGACGAACGGGCCGGCCGCATCGCGGAGCCCGCCCGCGGCCCCGTCCGCGCGGGGCGCGACGTGCTCTTCCGCGTGGTGTGGGCGGAGCCGGCCCCCGCCCCGGACGGGCGGGGCAGCACCCTCTCGCGAGGCCGGGGGTGAACCCGCCGCTCCGGTCCGGCCGCATCGTCGAAGGAGGACCCTGCCCGTGAGCCGCCACGAGGTGCCCCTCCCGACCCCGACGAACCCGGCCCGGCTCCTGGAGATGCCGCCCGCCCGGCTGCTGGCCCTGCGGGGACGCGCCCTCAGGGACGCCGTCGCGGCCAGCGAGGGCCGCGTGCTGGCGGCCGAGACGGTGGCCGTGGCGCCGCCGCTGGTGGACGGCGTGACCAACGGCGAGCTGGCCGCCGCCTTCGGTGCCGACCTGTTGCTGGTGAACGTCTACGACGTGCTGAGGCCCCGGATCGCGGGCCTGCCCGGCTCGGACGAAGCCGGCACCGCTGCGCCCGCGTGGGCCATGCCGACCGACGAGCCGACGGCGGCCGGGGCCGGTTCATCCCCCCAAAGGGCGGAAGCCGACGCCCAGCGCGACGAAGGCGGTTCGGCAACCCCGGCGGCAGGGGACGGCCGCTCCGGCGTCGAGCCCAGGGCCGCATCCGCGGCGGGGCCGGCTCCCTCTTCACCCCTCGGCCCCCTTGCCGCCCTGGCCCGCCTGGCCGGTCGGGTGGTGGGCATCAACCTGGAGCCCAGCGAGCGGGTCCCGACCGGTCGTCGGGCGACGCCGGACAACGCCCTGCGCGCCGTGGCCCAGGGCGCGCAGTGGATCCTCCTCACGGGCAACCCCCAGACGGGCGTCACCGTCGAGGGCATCCAGCGGGCCGCCGCCGCCATCCGCCGGGTGCTCCCGCCGGAGCGGTTGCTGCTGGCCGCGGGGCGGATGCACGGCGCCGGCGCCTGGTTCGGACAGGAGCCCTTCCTGGACGAGGCCGCCATCCAAGGGCTGGTGGCGGCCGGCGTGGACGTGGTCGCCCTGCCTGCACCCGCCACGGTGCCCGGCGTCACGGTGGAGCAGGCGCGGCGGTGGGTCGGGGCGGCCCACGCCGCCGGCGCCCTGGCGATGGCCACCGTCGGGACCTCCCAGGAGGGCGCCGACGAGGCCACCGTGCGACACATCGCCCTGATGAGCAAGGCCTGCGGGTTCGACCTGCACCACCTGGGCGACGCGGGGTACCACGGCGTGGCCCTGCCCGAGAACATCCTGGCCTACGGCATCGCCATCCGCGGGCGCCGGCACACCTATCGCCGGATGGCGATGTCGACGGCGCGGGCGTAGGGCAGGCGGTCGCGGCACGCTCGCGGCCGGCAGCCCGCCGCCCTCCCTGGCCTCGTACCGGGGACCGTGCCATCACGGACCGCGTGCCCGGTCTTCCTTCGATGCGCCGCCGCTCCCTGGCGGCGCATCGCCGTTCCCCGTCGTCATCCCGCCGCGGCCGAGCGGCTCCGGGGCACCCGCCGCACCTTCTTCGAGGAGGAACCCCAGCCGTCGAAGGGCCTCGGCCACCCGTCCCGGGGCCGACGGATCGTCGGCCTCCAGGGTGTGGAGATGGGGCCCGCCGGAGAGAGTGAGCAGCGGCTCGGCCCGGGTGGCCGCCATCCGCCGACAGAACCGGTCCACGTCGTGGCGCGACCGCAGATCCAGCCAGCCGCGCAGCTCGCCGTAGACGGGGTGTTCGACGATCACGTCCCGCACCGTCACCCCCTGGTCGACGATGGCATAGAGCTCGCGCCGGATCACCTCGAGGTCGGGGCCATGTTCGACGGCCACCTTCCACACGTGGCGGGCGGCCGGTCGGTTGATGACGTACCCCGACGGGGTCGCCACGATGGGCGCCCCCTGGGCGCGCAGGAGGGCGATGTCGTGGACGATCACGGTGCGGGTGACGCCGAACCGCGCCGCCAGCCGGTGGCCGGGCACGGGTTCTCCAGCCTCCTCCAGCACCTCGAGGATGGCGTGACGGCGCGCCGTGGCGTCACCCCCTGCCGGCTGCGCTCCGGCGCCAGGGAGCCGTCCCTCCGGCGCCGGCGCCGGTCGATGGAACGAACCGGCCTCGGATGGGGCACCCGCTCGAGCCCTCCCCTCACGGGGCATGCCGACCTCACCTCCGGACCCCCTCCCCGGCGCACGGCGCCTCGACCCGGTCGGCGCCGACGGCAGGATCCCGTCCCCATCGTGCTGTATATACAGCTGAAAACACACAGGACCCAGAAGTTGGGGGGTGCCGCCATGCCGTCGCAACCCGCGCGCCAGGTGGTCCTCGGGGGCCTGCTCACGGCCCTCGCCCTGATGATTCCGATCTTCTTCCGGGGAACCCTCCAGGTGATGATCGGTCCCCACTTCAGCGCGACCCTGGCGTCCCACGTGCCGTCGATGCTGGCGATGTGGCTCGGGCCGACCACCGCGGTCATGGTGGGGCTGGGGGCCACGGCCGGGTTCTTCCTGACCCTCGGGCCCGTGGTCGCGGCCCGCGCCTTCACCCACGTGCCCTTCGCCGCCGTCGGCGCCCTGCTGCTCCGTCGGGGCTGGGCGCCGTGGGCGGCGCTGCTGGCCGTGTTGCCGATCCACGCCGTCGGCGAGGCCCTGGTGGTTTGGGCCGCGTCGGGCACGCCCTGGCAGGGCTGGGTCACCGGGGTCGGCACCGCCGTCCATCACCTGATGGACGGGGCGCTGACCCTGGCCGTCGTGCAGCTCCTGGCGCGGGCCGGGATCCGCCTCGCCGGTCCGGGGCGGGCAGCCTCAGGACTGCCCACCGCCGGCCAAGGCCGTTAGGGGATGGTCGCCGGGGCCGGCGGGTGGCCGCCCGGGCTGCTCGGACGGCCACCCGCCCTGGCCGCGGGGTCGTCTGGACCCGGCCCGCGCCCGGCTGGCAAGGCGGGCGGGGGGCGGGCGGGCCCTGGCCGCCTTGCACGCAGGGGCGTCGTCCGGGCAGGCCCCGGCGGCCTGGCGAGCCGGCCGGTCGCCCGGGCGGGCTTCCGGAGGCGTGGCAAGCTCGGCGGTCGTCCGGTGGTCGTCCGGGCGGTCCCAGCGGCCTGGGAAGCTAGGCGGTCGTCCGGGCGGGGCCGCCGCGGGTGGCCCGCCTGGCCCGCGCGGTTTGGCCCCCTGGCGTGCCCCGGATGGCCGGCACCCGGGCCCGGCGTGGCGCGCCACCCTGCCTGCCCGTGGTGCGCCGCCCCACCTAGCCGGCGTGGTACCGGCGGGCGCCGGCGTAACGCTCGCCGTACGGCGGCGTGTCCAGGGGGATCTCCTCCACCACCCGCTCCGAGTTGGGCGCGTGGATCATGCGCCCGTCGCCCGCGTACATGCCCACATGGTGGACCTGGCCCTTGCCGCCGTCGTGGGCGAAGAAGACCAGGTCGCCCGGCCGCAGCCGGTCCCGGGGCACCGGCTGGCCCCCGCCGTGGTCCCGTTGGGGAGCAGCGTCCCGCGGGATCGCGATGCCGTGAAACCGGTGGACCAGGTAGACGAAGCCCGAGCAGTCGACCGCGAAGCCCGAGGTGCCGCCCCATAGATAGGGCACGCCCAGGAAACGCCGGGCCGTCTCGAGCAGCATGGACCCCGTGGCGGTCGAACCCGGCCGGACGCCGCCCGCGCCGGTCGGCGCTGGCCCGTGCTCCTCCCTGGCGCCCTCGGCCACCCCCGGGGTCGTCTGGCGGCCGTCGATGCGGACGTCGGCCCGGCGCACCCAGGCGACGGCCACGCCAGCGCCTGTCGCTCCCGGATCCGTCCGAGCACCCCGGGGAACCCGACCGCCCGCGCCTTCACCGGGGGGCGAGAGCCCGGCGCACCACTCGGGGACCGGGACCGCCACCGCGATCCACCCCTCGCGCTCCGTGGTCGCCATGGGCCCTCCCGCTCCACCCCGTGCCTCCCGTCCTCGGGTGGTGTAGGAGGAGGCCGCGCCCGCGCCGCTCGACGTCCCCGCTCCCCCGTCGGTCGTGGACGGCCCCGTGCCGCTCGACCGCGCGGAAGGGGACGAACCGGCCCCCCCGCAGCCGCTGGGGGCCAGTTCGCCGACGAGGGGCAGGCGGGTCCCGAAGCTGATCTCCATCCAGCGGGCCTGCGGGTGGGGCCGGTGATGGAGCCACGTGGTCACCGCAGCCACGGTGACGGTCGCGGGCACCACCGCGGCCTTGGAGCCACTGCCGACGGTGCTCTGGTCCGGGGGAGTCGAAGGTGCCGTCCAGGGGCCCCACGCCCCGCCGGCCCCCGCCGGCCCTGCCAGGGCTGCCCACGCCGGATCGGATGTCAGCTGCCAACTGGGGATCCAACCGGGATAGCCTCGCGGTGCCCCCGGTTCCGGCTGTTCGGGCACCGCGACCCGCACCCACCCGTCCCGTTCCTCGAGCACGGTGACGGGCTGGCCCAGGAGCACCTGGGTTTCGATGCGTCCGACCAGATCCTTCTTCGCCGCGACGTCCAGGGCCGCCAGCCACTCCCTCAGCGCCGTCGGGTTCGCCAGGGCCGGCAGGTCCACAGGGCGCGGCCGGTCCGGGTCGCGCCACACGGTGGCGACGGCCACCGCCACCCAGCGGGTGGCGCCGGGCTTCGGCCCAGGGTTCGGATCGGGAACCGGACGGGCGACACGCGGTCCGGACCCTGGGCCCGGGTCCGAGCTTGCGGACGGAGGGTCCTGGGATTGCACGGGGGGCGGCGCCCAGGGCGTCGACGAGGGTGCAGGGGCGGCTGTCACCGATTCGACCTCCTCTCCCGCCTGCGGCAGTGGATCTACAGCGGTGTCGATTCATCCCGCGAGGTGACACGCCACCCGGTGGCCGGGCGCCAGCTCCCGCAGCATGGGGACCTCCTCGGCGCACCGGGATTGGGCCACCGGGCACCGGGTTCGGAAGGGACACCCGGAAGGCGGACTCAGCGGATCCGGCGGCTCGCCCTGCACCAGCCGCCGCTCCCGCCGCCGGGCCCGGACGGGATCGGGGACGGGGATGGCGGCCAGGAGGGCCTGGGTATAGGGATGCAGGGGGTGGGCGAAGAGCTCCGCCACCGGCGCCTCCTCCACCACCCGTCCCAGGTACATCACCACCACCCGCTGGCAGACGTGGCGGACCACCGCCAGGTCGTGGGTGATCAGCAGATAGGCGAGGCCGAGTTCGTCCTGGAGGGAGGCCAGGAGGCGCAGGATCTGGGCCTGGACGGAGACGTCCAGGGCGGAGAGGGGCTCGTCGGCGACCACCAGCTCCGGCTCGACCACCAGCGCCCGGGCGATGCCGATGCGCTGGCGCTGGCCGCCGGAGAACTCGTGGGGATACCGCAGGGCGTGCTCGGGGCGCAGCCCCACGCGGGCCAGCATGGCCCGCACCCGTTCCCGTCGCTCCCGCCGGCTGAGGCCCGGGATCAGGTGGAGCGGCTCGGCGACCAGGTCCTCCACCCGCATGCGCGGATCCAGCGATGCGTAGGGGTCCTGGAACACCATCTGCAGATGGCGCCGCAGGGGGCGCAGGGCCGGTTCGTCCAGGTTCGCCAGGTCGTGGCCGCGGAACAGGATGCGGCCCCGGGCGGGCCGATACAGGCGGACGATGGTCCGCCCCAGCGTGGTCTTGCCACACCCGCTCTCCCCCACCAGCCCCACCGTCTCCCCCCGGCGCACCTCGAGGGAGACGCCGTCCACGGCGCGCAGCTGGCGCACCTTGCGCCAGCCGTGCCGCACGGGGAACAGGGTGGTCACGGCCTCCAGGCGGAGCAAGGCGTCGCCCGGCCGGGCGGTGGGGTCGGCGGGGCGGGGGATGGCGTCGGCGGCATGCCCGCCGGCCGCCGCCGGCGAACGCCGTGCCGTGGAAGGCGGCTCGCCTCCTGCGGGACCGCTGCGATCCGCCGGGAGACGCCGCTCTGCAGCCCCGAAGGTCAGCCGGACCCGCGGCCCCCGGGATCGTTCGGTGGCCGGTTCGTCCGCCGCCGGCGGCACCGCTGGGCTCGCCCGGCGGTGATCGGTCCACCCCGCCGGCGCGGCCCCGTACCCATCGGCCGCCCCCGTCGGTTCCGCGGGCCCGCTGGCCTCGTCCAGCAGCCAGCAGGCCGCCCCGTGACCCGGAGCCAGTTCCCGGAACGGCAGCGCCTCGGTGAAGCACCGCGGTTCCGCCACGGGGCAGCGGCCGGCGAAGGGGCAGCCGGCAGGGAGCCGCCGCGGATCGGGAGGGTCGCCCGGGATGGGTTCGGGCGGACGCGCCTCGGTGGCCAGGGGGTCGGGGACGGCCGCCAGCAGGGCCCGGGTGTAGGGATGGGCCGGACGGGTGAAGAGCCGGTCGACGGGCGCCGCCTCGGCGATGCGGCCGCCGTACATCACGTACACCCGGTCGGCCAGCTCGGCCACCACGCCGAGGTTGTGGGTGATGAGCAGCAGGGCGGCCCCGGTGCGGCGGCGCAGGTCGTCCAGCAGGGCGAGGATCTGGGCCTGGATGGTCACGTCCAGGGCCGTGGTGGGCTCGTCGGCGATGATCAGCCGCGGCGGCGTCGCCAGCGCCATGGCGATCAGCACCCGCTGGCGCATGCCGCCCGAGAGCTCATGGGGGTACTGGCGCAGCCGGTCGGCGGGCCGGGGCAGCCCGGCCATGGCCAGCAGCTCCTCGGCCCGGGCCAGAGCCTGGGATCGCGTCATCCGCCGGTGGGCGGTGATGGCTTCGAGCAGCTGGTCGCCGACGCGGAACAGGGGGTCCAGGGACGTCATGGGGTCCTGGAAGACCATCCCCACCTCGCGGCCCCGGATCCGGCGCCAGTCGGCGGGACCGAGGCCGGTCAGGTCGCGCCCCGCCAGGCGGATCCGCCCGCCGACCACCCGGCCCGGGGGCGGCACCAGGCCGGTGATGGCCCGGGCGGTGACGGACTTCCCCGACCCCGACTCGCCCACCAGGGCCACCACCTCGCCGCCTCCCACGGTGAGGCTCACCCCGCGCACGGCTGGCACCGGGCCCTGGTCGGTGAAGAAGGTGACCTCCAGGTCCTCGACCACCAGCAGGGGATCGGTGCCCGCGGAGGCCGGGTCCCGGTGCGCAGCCAGCGCCCGCCCGGACTCCGGGATCCCCCGCTCCGCAGGGCCGGCCGCCCCGGCCTCCCGGATGGCCGGAGGCCTCCCGATGGCCCCTGCACCGGTTCGCCTCGGGTCCAACCCGCCCACGGCGTCGCCTCCTCGATCGCCCTTCGGTCATGCCGTGATGAGCCGCCGGCGCCGACCGGCCCGGACGTGCCCATCGCACCGGCCACGAGGATCCAGCGGCGGCGACAGGAGCATCCCCTCGGCCGCTTCGGGGTGCCGCCGCGGATCCTGCCTGCGGGGCGCCACCGCCGGCCCCACGCGGAGTTGCACCGTGGACCCCGCCGGCGGAGTTGCACGCGGCCCCCACCGGCGGAGTTGCGCCGCCGATCCCACCGGCAGGGCCCCATCCCATCGCGATCCCTGCGTCGCCCGTCGCGTCGGCCCTGGCCCATCCCGATCCCTGCGTCCCCCCCTGCGTCGGCCCTGGCCCCTCGCGATCCCTGCACCGCCCCCACGTCGGCCCCGGCCGGCCGACCCCGGCGTCGTCCGGAGCGGATCCCGGCGCGCCCTGCCCTTCAGCGCAGCCGCGGATCCAGCGCGTCCCGCAACCCATCCCCCAGGAAGTTGAAGGCCAGCATGGTGATGCAGATGAAGGTGGCCGGGAAGAACAGGGCCCACGGGGCCGCCCGCAAGGCGCGGTTGCCCTCGGCGGCCAGCACGCCCCAGGAGGCGATGGGGGCCTGCACCCCCAGGCCCAAGTAGCTCAGGAAGGCCTCGCTGAAGATGGCCTCGGGCACCAAAAGCGTCATCGTGACCAGGATGGGACCGATGGCATTGGGCACCAGGTGGCGCCAGACCACCCGCCAGGGCGGGACGCCCATGACGCGGGCGGCGAGGACGAACTCCCGCTGTTTGAGGCTCAAGACCTCGCCCCGCACGATCCGCGCCATCCCCGTCCAGTACACCGCCCCCAGGGCGATGAAGACGTTGTCCAGGCCGGGTCCCAGGACCACCATGAGCAGGACCACGTAGAGGATGAAGGGCAGCCCGTAGATCACATCGATGACGCGCATCATGACGTTGTCGACGACCCCGCCGTAGAACCCGGCGATGGCGCCGTAGGCCACGCCGATGGTGAGGCCGATCAAGCTGGCCATGATGCCCACGGCCAGCGAGATGCGGGCTCCGTAGAGCACGCGGGTCAGGATGTCCCGCCCCAGGTGGTCGGTGCCGAACCAGTGGGCGGCGCTGGGCGGCTGGTTCGCCTCGGCGAGCACCTGCTCGTCGTAGCCGTAGGGCGAGAGGACCGGTCCGATGGCCGCGGCCAGGACCATCAGCCCGATGACCACCAGCCCTGCCATCGCCAGCGGGTTCCTCCGCAGGCGGCGCCAGGCCTCCTGCCAGTATCCCGGTGCCGCCGGGGCCAGCGCCTCCGGGGGTACCCCCCCGAAGCCGTCGCCGCCCTCGGCCCACGGTACAGCCGGGGAGCCGCCCCCTTCGCCGCCGGCACCGGGTGCGCCACCTCCCGGCCCGGTGGAAGCGCTCCCCCCTCCCTCGGCCGGGTCGGACCGCGGCCGTGCCGGTGACCCGGGCAGCGCCTGGTGCGACGACGCTTTCATGCCGGCCCTCCTCTCCGCGTCGCTGCGAAGGGTCCCGCCCGCCGGTTCGCCCCGTCTCAGAGGCGGATGCGGGGATCCACCAGCCGATAGGCCAGGTCGACCAATGCGTTGGCGACCACCAGCAGCACGCTGTAGAACATGGTGACGCCCATGATGACGGTGTAGTCGCGGTTCGTCACGCTCTGGACGAAGTACTTGCCGAGGCCCGGGATCGCGAAGATGTTCTCCACCACGAAGCTACCCGTCAGGACCCCGGCGGCCAGCGGGCCGAGGTACGTGATCACCGGCAGCACGGCGCTGCGCAGGGCGTGGACGAACACCACCCGGCCGGGGCTCAACCCCTTGGCGTGACAGACGGTGATGAAGTCCTGCCGCAGGACCTCCAGCATGTTGGCCCGCACCAGCCGCGCGATGACCGCCGTCGGGAGCGCCGCCAGCGCGAGGGTGGGCATGACCGCCTGCTCGGGCTTGCCCCACAGGCCGGCCGGCAACCACCGCAGGCGGAAGGCGAACACGTAGATCAGCAGCCCGCTCAGGATGAAGTTGGGGATGGAGATGCCCAGGGTCGCGGCGAACATCGCCGCCCGATCGAGCCAGCGGCCGTGGTGCAGCGCCGCCACCACGCCCACGCCGATCCCCAGGACCAGCGCGACCGCGATGGCCAGGGCACCCAGGGCCGCGGACACCCGGAACCCCTCGGCCACGATGTCGTTGACCGTCCGGTTGGGGTAGGTGAAGGACGGCCCCAGGTCCCACACCGCGGTGCGGTAGAGGTAGTCCAGGTACTGCCGCCAGACCGGCCAGTCCAGGTGGTACCGGGCCTCGAGGTTCGCCCTGACCGCCGGCGGCAGGTCCTTCTCCGCGTCGAAGGGCCCGCCCGGCACCGCGCGCATCATGAAGAAGGTCAGCGTCGCGATGGCCCAGAGGGTGATCAGCGTGATCACCAGGCGCTGGCCGGCGTACTGCACGGCTCGGCCTCCTCCTGCACCACGGGGACGAACCGGCCCCCGGGCCGCAGCCCGCCGGGCGTGCTGGCCTCGGCGTCGCGAACCCGCGACCCCGCCCCTCGACGCCAACCGGCGAACCCCGTGGGCTCAGGGTCTGCAGGACAACGCCACCGGGGGACCGGCCGGGGGACCGGCGCTGCCGGGGGCCGGGGCCACTGGGGGCCGGTGCGGGCGCCCGCGAGTCCGCGCCCGCGACGACCCGTGGGCGCCACCCTACCGCCCCTCCCTCACCGGCCCTTGCCCTCGATGTACGCCCACTTGTAGTCCGTGGTCCCCAGGGCCGTGCGGAACACGCCCTTCACGTACGGCTTCTCCTGGTAGACGTTGACCCCGAAGAAGATCGGCCCCACGGGCATCTCGTCCATCAGGATCCGCTCCGCCTCGTGCATGTTGCGGAAGCGGACCTCCTGATCGGCGGTGGCCTTGGCCTCGGCGATCAGCCGGTCATACTCGCGGTTCGACCACCCGACCCGGTTGTTGCCGCCGCCCGTCACCCACAGGTCGAGGAAGGTCATGGGATCCAGGTAGTCGCCCACCCAGTTGCCGCGACTCAGGTCGTACTCACCCCGCTTGGTGGTCTCCAGGTACACCTTCCACTCCATGGACTGGAGCTCCACCTGCACGCCCAGGTTCTGCTTCCACATCTGCTGGTAGGCTTCGGCCAGGGCCCGGTTCGTGTCGTTGTCGTTGTACAAGTAGGTCACCTTGGGGAAGCCCTGTCCGTTGGGATAGCCCGCCTCCGCCAGGAGCCGCCGCGCCGTCTCCACGTCGGCGTCCTGGAAGTAGTCGCCGCCCTCCTCCCGGAAGTCCTTGCCGGTCACCGGGTTGGGGATGCCGTAGGGCACGAAGGCCAGCGCCGGCTTCTGCCCGCCCTTGAGGACCTGCTCGACGATGGCCTTGCGGTCCAGGGCCAGGGTGAAGGCCTTGCGCACCCGCGGGTCGTCGAAGGGCTTCCGCTTCGTGTTGAAGTAGATCGACGTCACGCTGATGATGGGCGACGTCTTCGCCTCGCCGCTCGCCAGCAGCTGGGGGATGTCCTGGGGGTTCAGGCTGCCGTTGGAGTCCAGCTCGCCGTTGGCGAACATGGTCTCGGCGGTGCTGCCCTCGTTGACCATGACGATGTGCATCCGCTCGAGGCGCACCGTGTCCTTGTCCCAGTAGGTGTCGCTCTTGACGAGGTCGATGTGGCTGTCGTGGACCCACTCGGCGATCCGGAAGGGACCGTTGCCCACGTAGGTCGCGGCCTCCCCCGCCCAGTCGGGGTTGGCCTCCACCGTCGCCTCGTGGACCGGCATCAGCGTGGGGAAGGCGGTCAGGCTGAGGAAGTACGGCGTCGGCGCCTCGAGGGTCACCTGCAGCGTCTTGTCGTCGAGGGCCTTGACGCCCACCTGCGAGGGGTCGGTGAGCTCGCCGCTGTTGTACTTCTGCGCGTTCTTGACGTAGTAGAGCTGGTAGGCGTAGGGAGCCGCGGTCTTGGGGTCCAGCACCCGCAGCCAGGCGTAGACGAAGTCGTGGGCGGTGACGGGATCGCCGTTCTGCCAGACGGCGTCCCGCAGGTGGAAGGTGTAGGTCAACTGGTCGTCGCTCACATCCCAGGACTCCGCCATGCCGGGCTCCACACCCTTGGGCCCGATGCGCGTGAGGCCCTCCATCACCGCATTGACGATCTGGAAGCTGGTGAGATCGGTCATCAGCGCGGGATCCAGCGTCGGGGGCTCGGAGCCGATGTTGTCGTTGAGCACCTGCTCGTCGCCGCCCCCCGCGCCCCCCTCTCCGGACGAACTCGGCGCCCCGCAGCCGCCGAGGGCCAGCGAGACGACCAACGCCACCATGAGCGCGACGCCGCCCGCCCGGCGAAGACGTCGCGGCAACCGCCGCCACGAACCGTGGCTCACCCTATCCCCTCCCGCCCCGTGGGCCTCGCGACGTGGCCTCCGACGTGGCCTCCAAGATTCGGATCGACGGGGATTTCTTTCCGGACGGCCGCATTCCTGCCGGCTGCCGGCGAGGTTCGTCCGAATTCGTGCCCCTCCAAGCCTACGACCAGCCGGAGAGGCCTAGAACGGGGTACCCGGGCCACCGGGCGAGCCATCCTCCTGCACGGTGTTGGCAGGAGGACGCCCGGGGCGACCCCGATCCAGCCGGCCGGGCCGAGGCGGGGTCCCTCCCTCCACGGCGTTTCCGGGAGGACGCCCGGGCCGCCGGGATGGTAAGCTGATCCATAGGAGGTCGCTCGCCATGGGATGCGAGGCCCACGGCGGGATCGTCGGGATCCGAGGCCCACGTCGGCTCATGCCCGGCTCCCATGGCATAGGCGGACAGGGAGGTCATCGGGTTGGAGGAGAGGGGTGTCCGCACCGACACGGCCTCCCAGGACGCGCCCGCGGGCCCCGGGAACGCGGCCCCCGGGGCGCCCCGTGGTCATGCGGGGACCTGGCAGGACGCCCTGGAGGCGGCGTGGCGCAAGCCCCTGGAGCCCGGCGAGCGCGTGCTGGAACTCGCCGCCGCCCTCCTCTTGCTGGCGTCCTTCGTCTGGGTCGCCATCTGGTGGCCCCATCTGCCCGACCAGGTCCCCATCCACTTCAACCTGCGGGGCGAGGCCGACGGCTTCGCCGCCAAGGGAAGCATCTGGGGCCTGCTCGGGATCGGCGTGCTCCTCTACGCGCTGGCCACGGCGGTGACGCGATGGCCGGCGTCCCTGCTCAACTGGCCCATCGAACCCCGGCCGGAGACGGCCCGGGCCATGGCCCGCGCCAGCCGCCACCTGCTCCGTGGGTTCAAGTTCCTGCTCATGGCTGCGTGGCTGCATCTGACGGTGGGGGTCACCGCCGTCGCCCTGGGCCGGTGGGTCGGCCTTACCCCCTGGTTCTATCTGTGGATCGTGGCGCTGCTGGCGGTGGCGATCGGGGGGTGCGCGGCGGTGTACCGGGCGGGGCTGCGCCTTCGGGCGGCGCCGGCCGCGAGCGGGCCGGACGGGCCCTGGCCGGACGTGGTCGACTTCCCCGCCGCCCGCAGCAAGATCCTGATGGCCCTGACGGCGATCCCGCCGCTGATTCCCTTCTACATGGCGCTGCGCGGAGACGAGACGGCCATCGTCGGCTTCGTCGCCTTGGGGCCGTACCTCTTGGTGGTGGGCTACACCTTCTGGCGCCCGTCCTACTACCGCGTCACGCCGACCCACCTCCAGATCCGGGTGGGGCTGATGGACTTTGACGTGCCGCTCCAGCGCATCCGCCGGGTGCGACCGACGTGGAACCCTGTAGCGAGCGCCGCACCGTCCCTGCGCCGCGTGGCCATCGAGACCGACGCGGGCGAGACGGTGCTGGTATCCCCCGTGGATCGCGAGGGCTTCATCGCGGTCCTACGGGAACGCTGCCCCCAGGCCGTGGTCGAAGGCGGCCGCGGCCCATGCCGCTGAGCGGGATTTCCTCCCGAGTCCCGGGCGAGGCGGCTCGCGATGGGCCGGCTCGGCGCGACCCCTACCCCCTGGAGGATCGGGTCCGGGGCGTTTGGACCCGAGGCTCTCGCCACGAACCGGGGACGAGGTCCCTCAGCCCTCCCGCGCCAGGGACGGCGGGATCCGGTCGTGGCGCACCAGGTCGTCGTAGGTCTCCCGCTCCACGATGACCGCGGCCTCCCCCTCCCGCACCAGCACCATGGCGGGCCGCGGGAAGCGGTTGTACTGGCTGGACATGCTGTAGTTGTACGCGCCCGTGCTGAAGACCGCCACCACGTCGCCGGGCTCGACCCGCGGCAGCTCGATCTCCGGGATCAGCACGTCGCCCGACTCGCAGTAGCGGCCCACCAGGCAGACCCGCTCGGCCGGTTCGTCCAGGGGCCGGTTGGCCAGCACGGCCGTGTAGAGGGCGCGGTAGAGGGCGTAGCGGGGGTTGTCGGCCATGCCGCCGTCGACGGCCACGTAGGGCAGAAGGCCCGGGACGCGCTTGACGGACCCCACCGTGTACAGCGTGACCCCGGCCTCGCCCACGACGGACCGCCCGGGCTCCAGGATGAGTCGCGGCACCGGCAGGCCGCGCTCGTCCGCCAGGCGGGCCACGGCGGTCCGGATGCGGGTGACCGTCTCGGCGATGGAGGGCGGCTCGTCACCCGGCACGTACCGGATGCCCAGGCCGCCGCCCAGGTCCAGTTCCCGGACGAACCGGCCCGTGCGCCGGTGCGCCTCGGCGGCCAGGTCCATCATGATCCGGGCCGCCTGCTCCCAGGGCTCGACGGCCAGGATCTGCGAGCCGATGTGGCAGTGGAAGCCGTACCAGTCCAGGGCCGGTTCGTCCAGCACGCGGTCCAGGGCCTCCAGGGCCTGGCCGGTGGCCAGGTCGAAGCCGAACTTGGACTCCTGCTGGCCGGTGCGGATGAACTCGTGGGTGTGAGCCTCGACCCCCGGCGCCACCCGCAGGAGGACGGGAACGGTGCGGCCGGCGGCCCGGGCCATGGCAGCCAGGCGCTCCAGCTCGTGGAAGTTGTCGACGACGACCCGGCCCACGCCGACCTCGATGGCCAGGCGCAGTTCCTCGTCGCTCTTGTTGTTCCCGTGCAGGAGGACGCGGGCGGGCGGGAACCCGGCGGACAGGGCGGTGTGGAGCTCGCCGCCGGAGACCAGGTCGAGCCACAGCCCCTCCTGGTCCATGATGCGGAGGACGGCGGTGGTGCACAGCGCCTTGGCGGCGTAGGCCACGACCCCGGCGTTGCCCATGGCCTCGCGGTAGGCGCGGCAACGCCGACGGATGGCGGCCTCGTCGAGGACGTAGAGAGGCGTCCCGAACCGTTCCACCAGGTCCAGGGCGTCGGCTCCCCCGATGGCCAGGTGGCCGCGGGGGCTCGTGACCACCGGCGGCCAGGCCGTGCGCGACTGCAGTTCCGGCTGCGGCAAGGTGCTCTCCTCCCGCTCGACGCTCGTGCCCTTGGGTCGTTCGCGGCCGGGCGGGGTGCTGCGCGCCGCCCGTCGGCCGGCCGGACCCGGGTGGGAGCAGGGAAATCGCGGTTAACGTAGCACAGGTCCGGGAAGGGGCACAAGGCCGGAGGGACGGGAGCGCGGGTGGGAGCGGCAACGCGGGTGGGAGCGCCGCCTGCGGTGACGAACTCCGATGACAGGTCGGCTCACCCCGTGCGACCGCTCCCCCCACCGACCGCAGGTCGCCGAGGCCGGGGCCGGGGACCCAGGCGGGCAGACGGTCCTGGC
Source organism: Thermaerobacter sp. FW80 (assembly GCF_004634385.1). NCBI lineage: Bacteria > Bacillati > Bacillota > Clostridia > Eubacteriales > Clostridiales Family XVII. Incertae Sedis > Thermaerobacter > Thermaerobacter sp. FW80. The sequence continues at coordinate 2,921,738 of NZ_CP037895.1, forward strand.
CAACGGGGGCCCAGGGACCACGTCAGCACGCGACACCACGTCAGCCCTGGCGCCGTCATCGGCAACAAGGGACGAGGGTCGATCCCATGCCGGACGCACTCGTCGGCCGAATCCTGACAGTCCTCAGCGCCCTGGTACGAGGGGCGAGCGGCGCCGTACTGCTCGGCCTCGCCTGTTGGGGGTATCGCATCGACCGGACCCAGGCCCGCAGACCGATGTGGGCCCTCGACCTCTTGGGGGGTGTGGCGGCACGACGGATGCGACTGCATGATCACGCTGGTCGTCCGATATGGGCCCTCGACCTCTTGGGGGGTGTGGTGGCCCTGGCGTGGGCCGTCTCCACCCCCCGGTCGCAACCTTCATGGGACCGGGCCCCGCGTTCGGATGCCCGCCGTGATCGGACACCGGTCCCCCAGCGGTCGCGACGGCGATCACCGCTCGCATCCGACGCCATCCCGGTCCCAGCCGTCGAGCCGGTGCGGATCGGGCGGCAGCACCCGGAAGTCGCGGTAGGGGATGTCCCCGCAATCGAGATCCGGCGGCGGCGATGGGATGCACACATCGGGATAGGCGGGATCGCACCCTCCGCGTCGGCCGACGGGGGCGGGATCCCGCGCTCCCGCCGTCCGGATCGCGCCGGATCCCGGCTGCGACGAGCCGCCGTCAGCCGCGCCGGCACCATACCTTCCGCCGGACGCAGCCCGCAGGCCCCACAGGCCGCGCTCCGCCTCCCGGGCCTCGCGCTGGAACCGGACGAACAGGTCCGCGTATCGCACGTCCGGCGGGTAGGTGACCACCTGGGCGGAGCCCTCCAGGAGCAAGATAGCGTTGAACATCCCCTCCCGCACATGGGCCGGCGTCGGCCGCTCAGGCGGTTCGACCAGCCAAACGTAGCGCAGGGCGCGGCCGTAGCGGTCCGTCTCCGACACGTCCTTCTCGAGCCACACCACCCGGCCCGCGAGATGCCGCCGGGTGAAGCGGGCCGCATGCGGACCGTAGGGTTCGACCTCGCCGTGGACCTCGGGGGTGTTGACACCGATCAGCCGCACCCGCGTCGAGGGCAGCGGCGCACCGCCCAGGGGCTCGACCTCGAGGGTGTCGCCGTCGATCACGTCCACCACCCGGGCGCGGGTGAGTCCCGGACGCTGACGCTCCGCGGCGGGCTGCAGCCGCCCCGAGGACGGCGACGAATCCCTTTTCGCACCGGTGCCCGTGGACCCTTCGGCGCTTTCGCCGGCGGCACCCGCGGCTGGCTCCGTGGCCCCGGTCCCATCGTTCGCGGCCGCATCGCGGCCGGACGGCGCCACCCCCGACGAGCCGGGACCCGCCGGTGTGGCCGGCTCCGTCTCGGTGCCGCACCCAGCCGCTCCGAGGGCGACGGCGAGGACCAACGCGACCAGCAGGGCCGCGGCTTTGGCACGGGCCCGCGCCGGCACGCCGCACCTTCCCAGCTTGCACACCGCCAGATCACGCATCGCTCGACCGCTCCTCCCGGGGCCCATCGCCCACGGGTCGTCGGCCTGGCCCAGCCCCCGCTGACCTCGGTGCAAGGTCGAGCATCCCACCATCGTCACCGCCACCATTCGTTGCACAGGTCGCAGTCCCCACAGGCGTCGGCCACCGGCATCCCACCATCGCCACCGCGGCCTACCACCGTTAGTTGTCCGCAGCTGACGCCACCGGCGTCAAGGGGCGTGGGCCGCGCCCATTCACGCGTGCGGCCGGCGGACCGGCGGCCACTTCGGCCCCTGAGCCGCCTCGCGACCCACCCGTGAGCGGCCTCGCAACCCACCCCACCCCTGCGCCGCCCCGCGCCCCAGCCCTGCGTCGCCTCGCGGCCGCGACTATATTGCAAAACATGATAGCCTCTGTTATGCTCGACGCAGTACCTTGCGGTACAAGATACGCCATGGCCAGGAGGATTGGACGATGGCGCAGGGACCCAAGAACCCCGTCACCGAGGCCGTCGACTCGTGCATCGTGTACTGGGTCGCCGCCGGCCTTCCCCGGGCGCAGATCGATCAGATGGCCGCCGAGCTGCGGGCCCACCTCGAGCAAGCCGTGGCGGCCGGCAAATCCGTCGAGGCCGTGATCGGCGGCGACGTCGCCCGGTTCGCCGAGGAGTGGTGGCGCGCCGTGGGCCGGCACCAGCCCCGATGGCAGGCGCTGGTGCTGGCGGCGCAGATCGTCGCGGCGGCGGTCTTCATCACGCTGCTACCGGCCGTCTGGGTCCAGCCGGTCGTCGCGGTGGAGGCGGCTCACCTCGTCCAGGTGCTGTGGATGGCAACGGGCGTCTGGATCCTGTTCTCGCCCCGGCTGGGTGCGCGCTGGCTGGCCAACAGCGCCAGGGAGCGCTACGGCCGCCTGTGGGTGGCGGTGGCCGCCGTCACCTTCGTCGGCATGCTGGTCCTGAGCCCGGCCATGCCCTGGGTACCCGAGTGGGTCCTCCTCGAGATCCCCCGGTGGCAGGCGGTGCTCGTCATGGTGGGTTGCCTCGTGATCAACGGGCTTGCGATCCTCCGCGACCCCACCCGGCCGCGGGCACCGGCCTCCCTCCCGTAGGCGGACGACGCCAGCACCCGGATCAGGCCACCATGGTCGCCCGGGTCATGCACCGGCCGCCGGGGCCGGCCACCGGGTCCTGGCGCACGAACGAGGCCCAGACCGTTGCCGGAGGAGGTGTCCGAGCCTTGCGCGACCGTGGTCGCGATGAAACCCGCGGCAGCCAGCTGCTCAAAGGCGTCCTGGACATGCTGCTCCTGGCCCTGATCGCCGAGCGACCCCGCTACGGCTACGAGATGGTGGAAGAACTCGGCCGGCGCGGGCTGCACCTCGTCAGCGAGGGGAGCATCTACCCCGTTCTCGCCCGCCTGGAGCGGGCCGGGTTCGTCCAAGGATACTTCGAGCCCTCACCGCAAGGGCCACCGCGGAAGTACTATCGCATCCTGCCCCAGGGCCATCAGGCCCTTCATCGGTGGGTGGACGAGTGGCAACGGTTCGCACGGGGCGTGGACGGGGTGGTGACGGGCCAGCCCGCCGCCCGCGCAGCCAACCCGGCCTGCGGACGCGGCGATTCCGCCCCCGATCCCGCCATCCCCCTCCGTGGGGGTCCGGGCCCCTGACCGCGCCCCGCCCGTCACCACCGGGGCCGCCCCCCCGAAGGGACCTCCTCTTGACCGCCTCACCGGGCCAGACCCCCGCGAACCCGCGACCAAGGGATGCACCCCTTGATGGGTTCACGATACGTAGTTTAATATTTAGACAAACTTCTAAAAACAGCCTCAAGGAGGCACAGCGTGGGTGAGCCCCAGCTGGTCTTCAAAGCCCTGGCCGACCCCACCCGCCGGGCCATCCTGCGGCTGCTCCGCGACCGCGACCTGACGGCAGGGGAGATCGCCGCGCACTTCCCGGTCACCCAGGCCAGCATCTCGCACCACCTGAGCCTCCTTAAGCATGCGGGGCTGGTGCTGGACGAGCGGCGAGGGCAGCACGTGGCGTACTCCCTCAACACCACGGTCTTCCAGGAGGTGATCGCATGGCTGATGGACCTGGCGGGCCCGCGGTGACCTCGCACGGCTCCGGGTCCGGCCCGGAAGCCGGCGGCCCCGCGATGTCCTCGCGCGGTGGGCATGCGGCTCCGCCGCAAGACGGCCAGGGGCCGGACCGGGACGACCGCGGTCGCGACGTTCTGGAATGGCTGCTCCTCGCCCTGGCGGCCCTGGCGACCGCCGGGGTCTACCCGCGCCTCCCGGATCAGATGGTGATCCACTGGAACGCAGCCGGGCAGCCAGACGGATGGGCTCCCAGGGCCTTCGCAGCGTGGTTCGGCTGGGCGACGGCGGCGGGCACGTACCTTCTGCTGAAGGTTCTTCCGTCCATCGACCCGCGCCGCGCCAACTACCCCCGGTTCGCAGGCGCCTACCGGCTGGTCCGGCAGATCACCGTCCTGTTCTTGCTGGGCGTCCACGCGGTGGTCCTCATGACCGGCCTCGGCATCCCCGTCGCCGTCGACCGGGTCATCGGTCTTGGCGTCGGCCTGATGCTGATCATCATGGGCAACGTCATGGGTCAAGTGCGCCCCAACTTCTTCTTCGGCATCCGCACGCCGTGGACGCTGTCCAGTGAGGCGGTGTGGCGCAAGACCCATCGTGCCGGGGGCTGGCTGTTCATCCTCGCGGGGCTGGCCATCGCGACGACCGCCTTCCTGCCGCCCAGCTGGACGGTGCCGGTGATCCTGGCCAGCGTCATCGGGGTCACCATGGGAACGACGGTCTACTCGTATCTGCTCTGGCGGCGGTTGAACGGCGCCGACATGGGCTGAACGGGCAAGCCGGCGTGGCCGGCCCGGAACGCGCGAGGACCGCAAGGATGGGAAACGGGTGCGGGTCGATCGACCCGTACCCGATCCTGGCGCCGGATCTGCCCGGGCCCCTCTTCCCTCGCCCAGCCTGGCACCCCGCCGCCGGTTCGTCCCAGTGGCGGGGTGCCTCGGCCCGGCAGGGCCGTCACCGCAAGGGGATCTCCACCGACCACGGGCCGTCCACCACTGACTGCGGGGTGGCGAAACGGACCACGAGGACCCCGTCCCGGGGAAGAAGGACTGGATAGGTCAAGTGCACTCGGTCCAACTGGCCGGTGTGGGGGTCGTGTTCGGTGGCCACGCCGTCCGGTATCCAGCCCGCCTCCGCTCCGGGGGAGACTTCCGCCACACCTTCAGGGATGACGCTCGCTGTGACGGATACGCGCTCGAGCACCCTCCCGTCCTGCGCCGGCCCCAGGTCCAGGTTCAACACGATCCGCGCCCGGTCGGGCCGAGCTACTTCCTTGACCGCAACGGTCCACCGGCCCACCCGGACGCGCCGGTCGACACGCCGGGTGCTGCCGGGCGCCAGTTCGTCCAGGGGGATCCGCATCACCCCAGCCCCCGGCTCGAGCACGCGGATGCGGGAGGCCGACAGGTGCAGCGATCGGACCCAGGACGGAAGGACCCCGCGGAAGCGTGCCACCAGCTGGAAGGTGGGGGCGTCAACCCAGCCGTGGGGCACCTGCACGTCGGCAAGCTCCAGCCGGGTACCCAGCGGGCCCGCAAGGCGCAGGTCCTCCACCCCGACCAAGTGCCAGGAGGCTGTTTGCCCGGAGTCGCCGGCTTCACCCGGCCCCTGGCTCGCGTCCGGGACGGCGCCGGCACCGTCCGGCCGCGATGCGCCGGAACCGGCCGCTGGCCGCACCTCTAGATGGAGGACCACCTCGTCCCGTCCCCCGACCAGGTGGGGAACGCCGAGCTGCAGCCCCGCCCGGGCGCTGGACCAGGCATCCGGATCCATGGCCGCCCTGCCGGCACGAGCGCCATCCACGAGGACCAGGGGAAGCCGCAGGTCCGGCTCGTGGGCCAGCGTCACCTCTGCGATCCCCGTCGGGAGGGGAGGGAACCACAGGTACAGGGGGTCGTCCGGCCCCCACGACACCACCTTGGGCGTGAGGACCGTTCCATCGGGCAGCTGCAGGGCCCATCCGTGCATGAGCTCATCGCTCCCGTCCCGCTCCCCCTCCCCCTCCCGGTTGGTGCCGCCCCGGGTTCCGCTGGCGCCGTCGCCACCCATCCGGATCCGGACCTCGGTCAGCTCCGGTAGCGCCACCACCGACTCGACGGTCAGGCGGTCCGGGCCGGGGCCGAGCCAAGCCAGCGGCACCGTGACAGGCTCCCGCAGCGCCCGGACCTTGGCCCCTTCCTCGCGGACGAACCCGGCCCCCGGCAGCCACCGGGCAATGTGCTCCAACGCGGCCTGGACCACGGCCGGGTTCGTCCAGACCAGCAGGCCCGCCGCGGCCAGGACCGCTGCGGCCACGAGCCATGGGCGGGAGCTGGCGAGAGCACCCTGAGCCACAGGCCGGTCCCGGAAGGACCGACGTGAGCCGGCGCCCTGTTTGGCCAGGCCGTCCTTGGACTCCGCGCCCATGGCCACCCGGGCGGCGACACGCTCCTGCAGCCGCTCCAGGCTCCCTGCCGGCGCCGCAGGCGCGGAGGCCGCCACGCGTTCGAGGAGCAGATCCCCTACCGCTTCCAGGCGGCTAGGGGGAATGCCCAGCTCTTGCAGGAACGCGGCTTCCTCAGCGGTCCAGCGGGGAGTCACGCGCACCGACTCTCCATCGCCCGTGGAGTCGGGTCCTCGCCGGTCCCGCGCCAGGCGCAGCAGCTTCACACCGGGATGGCTCCGTTGTACGTGCCGCCCCCCTCTTCCCCCGTGCCGGTCCCCGCTGCGTCCCATTCGCTGCCGCGTCATGTGGGATCTCCTTTCCTATCGGCGGATGCCGGCCGCCTGCCGGCCGCTGGCGCCCGTTCGACCAGCGCCTTCCGTAGGGCCTGGCGCGCTCGCCAGAGCCGGCTGTCCATGGCGTTCCGCGAGATGCCTGCCTCCCGCGCCATCCGTTCGATGGGTTCTTCCATCCAGTACCGGCGGATCAGCAGGTCCCGTTCCGCCGGGGACAGGGACTCCAGGGCCATGCGCAGCCGCACCGCCTCGTCCCGCGCCGCCACCAGCTCGGCGGGGTCCGCCGGTGAGACCAGGGCGTGGCCGCCCGAAGGCAAGCCTTCGTCAAGGCTGGACCAAGCCGGGCCGCCAGCGTGCGACGCGGGACCGGGACGCCTTCCCGGGCCGGCCCCGGCCCTGTGCAGCCACCCGCTGCGACGGCGCAGCTCGCGTTTGAGCTGCCTGCGCCGGTCCAGGGCCGCGTACTTGAGTAGCATGAAGACCCAGGTCCTGAACCGGCCGCGCGCCGGGTCGAACTCGGCCGCCCGCTGCCAGGCGGCCACCAGGGCGTCCGCCGCGACTTCTTCGGCGTCGGCGTCGGTGCCCGCGGGCCCGAGGATGAGCCGGGCCAGGTACAGCACGGATTCCCCAAGACGCCGCACCATCTCCGCCACGGCGTCCGGGTCTCCCCGGCGAATCCGGTCGACCAGGTCCGGTGGAAAGTCGTCGGTCAGGCCCGCCGGGACGGTGGCCGCAGGGGTCGGGGCCACCGGGGTTGGGCCGGCACCGTCCGGACATGCGGTGGGGTCCTGCGCGTGCGTGACGCCTTCCGGTGACTCCGTGACGCCTTCAGATGACGCCATGACGCTTTGCGGTGCCTTGGATCGAATGCGGAATGGTGGTGGGGTCGAGCCCCCCGCCGGCCGATGGGAGATGGCCCGTCGCCTCCTCGCAGAGTACCCTTCACCCGTTACTACGGTGGTCACCGGAGTCTTCTTGCGAGGGAAGGATCCGGTCGGTGGCATGGGACGGGGCGGGGCGGGACCGGCCGTGCGCCTGCCACCCGTAAGGCCAGCCGAGTGCGCGCCCCGAAAAACCCACGATCAGGAGGCAGGTGGCTAAAGCGACGGCGGTCACCAGCACCGCAGTTGATCAGGCCCACGGTAGCCATGACAAGGTCGTCTCCCGGGTACGCCGGCTTGAGATCCGCGAGCCGGTAGGAAAAGGCGGCCGCCAGAAACAAATACGGGCTGCTGCCCAGGAGTGCCACCCGAACGCTGTCGCGGCCCCTCACCCCGCAGGCGGCGGCTGTGCATAGCCAAAGGTACACACTGGTAACGACCGCACCGACCATGACGAGCCGGTGCCAATACGGAATCCGTAGCCGAACCACGCCCGACAGCAACGCCAGCGCCGCGCCGAACAGCAACAGGTTCGATGCCAGCAAGAACCCGCCAGCGCCCGTATCCCGGTGGAACCACGGAAATCGTAGCAGGTGACGGGTCAGGCCATGGCCCTGCACCCGGTCGACCAGCGATCGCCGGATCCCAACCACCCCCAACACCCCGGCAAGACCGGCGAGCAGCAGGAGAACCACCCCCTCTCCCCCCCCGACGGGCCGCCCGAGACACGGCACACGTACGGTCACGGTGCGGCGTGAATCCATTCCCTGTAGCCTAGTCTGCAGTCATCTCCCTCCGCTTACCGGGGCAGCCGTGCGGGGGTCCGGGGGCACGGGTCAGGCAATGGCCCTGGCCGAAAGAACGGGCAGGGACAGTCGCTTCCGATCATCGCCTTCGAGGTATGGTGAGACTCTGCCACCGCTCGCCAGCCCTGGCCTTGGCCAGGTAGACGATCTGGCCCACGTGATAGGAGGTGTGGAACAGCTGGCGCTCGATGGCGTCGATCACCGTGTGCGGCTCGCCGCGGATGAACACGGTCCGCAGCAGGTCGTCCGGCCTCAGGGCATCCAGCGTCGCAAAGAGCGCCCGCCACCCCCTCTCCCAGCGCTCCATCAGCTCCTGCCGGGGCAGCCGCTCCTCGACGAACTCGGCATCCCGGTCGCGATCGGGCTTCTCGCCGTCCGAGGTCAAAAAGTCGGTCCACCGGGAGACCATGTTGCCGCTCAAGTGCTTGATGAGCACCGTGATGCTGTTGGACTCCCCGCCGGGGGACCAGGCGAGGGCGTCGTCGTCCACCTGCGCCAGCGCCCGCTCCGCGAGGTCCTTGATGTAGCGGAACCGGCTCTTGACGGCCTCGAGGTAGACCTCCGCCACCCCCGGGCCGTCCACCAGGTCATGCACGGGCCTTCCCTCCCTGGGCTGGGGATCACGCACCTCGCCTGCCGGCCGGCGGCGTGGCGCCGGGCTCCGAACGAGGGCGCGCGTATAGAGTTCGTTGCACATCGTGCCGGGCGGTTCCTGCGCCTCCCGGCCCCCCTTCTTCTTGGTTCCTATTGTTAGAGCCCTCGGTCCGTTGACCCGCTCGCTGGATCCTTGTTAACGTCGTGACAGACAACGGGGTCTGGCCATCTCCGATTTCCGAAGGCGATGAACGGGAAGAGTACCCGGGAAGCGCGCCTCCCAGCGAGCCGGGACGGTGGAAGCCGGTAGGCCGCGCCTGGGGAATCCGCCCGGGAGCCCGCCGCCGAGCCACGGATGCAGTTCGCGCGCCGTCGCGTGCACATGCCTGGTGGGAAGGCGGCCGGCTGCCGCCCGATACGCGGCACGAGGGGGCGCCGTCACGGCGTCAAGTCCGGTGGCACCGCGGGACGACTCCCGCCCGGAAGGGCGGGAGTCTCTTTTTTGCAGTGCCGAAGGGGGAGACGATCGTGATCGATCCGGAACTGCTTCGCAAGGATCCCGAGCGCATCCGCGAAGCGGCCCGACTCAAGGGCTTCGACCCTGAAACGGTAGACCTGGCGGTCACCCTGGACCGGCGCCGGCGCGAGCTCCTCGCCGTCGTCGAGCGCCTGCGGGCGGAGCGCAATGCCCTATCCAAGAGGATCGGTAGCCTGCCCCCGGAGGAGCGTCACGCGGCCCTCACCCGCGCGACCGTGCTCAAGGAGCGGTTGGCACAGCTGGAACCCGAGCTGCGGGACGTCCAGAACCGGCTCCAGCACCTCCTGCTGTGCCTGCCAAACCCGCCTGCGCCCTCGTCCCCGGTAGGTTCATCCGACGAAGACAACGTCGAGGTCCGCCGGTGGGGCCAGCCGCCCTCGTTTCCCTTCCCGCCACGCGACCACATGGAACTCGGGCAGCTGCTGGGGATCATCGAGACGGAGCGGGCGGTGAAAATGGCGGGTTCCCGCGCCTATTTCCTGAAGAACGAGGGGGCCCTCCTCGAATGGGCCGTCCTCCGATTCGCCGTCGACCTGTTGCTTCGGCGGGGCTATACGTTGCTGGCACCACCGGTGCTGGTCCGGGACGAGGCCATGACGGCCACGGGGTACTTCCCGCTGGGACGCGAGGAGGTGTACCGGCTCGAGCGGGACGAGCTGAACCTGGTCGGCACCGCCGAAGTCCCGCTGGTGGCTTACCACATGGATGAGACCCTCGAGGAGAACGAATTGCCCCGGCGCTACTGCGCACTCTCCCCGTGCTTTCGACGCGAGGTCGGCAGCGCGGGCCGCGACGTCCACGGCCTTTACCGGGTCCACCAGTTCTTCAAGGTGGAGCAGGTGATCATCTGCGAGGCCGATCCCGACGCCTCCCGCCGCTACCACGAGGAACTCCTGAAAAATGCCGAGGACATCCTGCAGGCCCTCGAACTACCCTACCGGGTCGTGCAAGTCTGTACGGGCGAGATGGGACAGGGACAGGTCTTGAAACACGACATCGAGACCTGGATGCCCAGCCGCGGCCGGTACGGAGAAACCCATTCGTGTTCCAGCTTCCACGACTTCCAGGCGCGCCGCGCTCGCATCCGCTACCGGGACAGGAACGGGCGGGTCCGGTACGCCTACACCCTGAACAATACCGCCGTCGCGTCGCCCCGGATCCTGATCCCGCTCCTGGAGATCCACCAGCGGGAAGACGGCAGCGTCCGCATCCCGGAGGCACTCCGGCCCTACATGGGCGGCTTGGAGGCGCTGGCCCCCCGGATTGCGTAAGTGTCACGGCAGCGCAACGGCAGCCGAGGGCAGTCCCGGGGGAGGGCGGCAGGCGGCGGCGCCGCGGCAGGGAATCTCTTGCAGAGACGCCCAGCGCCCCGCCCGGCACCCGCCACCCCGAACGGAAGGCATCCGCAGGCGCCGGTGGGCTGCCGGTGGGTCCGGACCGGTGACCCGCCGCGGCGGGAGAGGAGCACGCCAATCCATGGACCACTCCACGGGCAGGACAACCCTGGTCGCCGCGGTGACCGCCGAGACCATCGCCCTCGAGGTCCACTGGGGCCGCGAGGTTTACTATCTGGAGGTCTCGGACGGTGCCGTGCGCTACCGGGAGACCACGCGCTGGGACCGCAATGCTTCGTACATCGAGAACCTGCTGGACCTGGACAAGCTGGTCGGGGATCTCCGGAGCTGGTACCGGACGAGGTACCCGTCCCTGGGGTCCCGGTCCGTTCTGGCCGAGCTGGAGTTCGACAACCACCAGTTGACCGTCAGGCGCTGCACCGAGCGGGCCACGCCGCGCCCGGCCCCCTGGACCCTGGAAGAACGGTGGCCCCGGGGAGCGGCATGGTATGCGAAGTGGAGCGAGACGCGGTTCGTGTGGGGTGCCTTCGACTGCGAGGGTGTCGTGGCCTGCGTCGATGATTGGCATGGCCACCCGGACGAACCGGCCACCGGCGGGCGGGACCCCCATCGGAGCGGCCATCCCGCCGCGATCCTGCTCACCGGGCGCCGGCCCCTGTGGGAGAACGGGCGACTGGCTGCCCTGTTGCGTCAGGGCCGGCCGGTCGTGGTGCTCGATGCGGAGGACGGCTTCCATCTCGCCCCGCGGCATGACCGGCTGCCTCCCCCGGGGGTCCCCAGGGACCGCTTCGGCTACATGTCCGTCGCCTGGCTTCCGGCCCAGGCGCTGGTGGGCCGGACCGTGCGGGTCATCGCCGACGGGCAACAGGGTATCCTCCTCGTACGTCGCCCTGACCGTCCAGCCCATGCACCCGTGATACGTGGCGTGACCCACGATAAGACCCACGATCACGATAAGACCCACGATAAGGAAGACGCCTTGGGGAACGCGCCCCACCCGACCGGTGCCGGGAACGCCGGTGACCGGGCCCGTTCGGCGCAGGACCGGCGGCGCACCGACCTGCTGCCGGCCAGCCGCCACCGGGTCACCCTGACTCCCCTGCCGAAAGAGTTCATACCCCCCTTCGAGCAGGTCACCAGCGTGGGGGTCATCGCTTTCACCCGGGAGGGAAAGGTCGCGGTCACCCTGCAATCCCGGGGCTTTGACATCCCCGGCGGCCACGTTCAGCGGGGCGACCGCAGCCTGGAGGAAACGGCCCGGCGGGAAGCCCTGGAGGAAGCCAGGGTGACCCTGAGCAAGGTGGAGTACCTGGGCGCTCTTCGCTCGAACTACTACTCCGAGCCGACCTATATCGTGCTGATGGCGGCCATGGTGGAACAGGTCCTGCCCTTCGTACCGTCACCGGATCACTGGCTGCGGCTCTTTCTGACCCCCGAGCAGTTCGCGTCGGTGTACTCGGCGGGGGACCGGGAGCGGATGCAGGCGGCCGTACGACAGGCCCGGGCCTTGTTCTTCCCATAGGCTCCTGTCCATATAGGTATCCTTCCCAGATCTATGGGGCCGCGCCATCGTCTCCGGCGGCCGAATCGACAGACAAGTCAGCCGGCACCGGCAAGGGGGCCAGCCCGGGCGCTGCGGCCGGGGCGCCGCAGCCGCGCCGCCCGCTCACCCGGCTCGCGCGGGGGACTAGCGCAGGGGAATGGAAACGGTCCAGGGACCCTCCACCACCGTTGTCGGGTTCGTCAGCCGCACAACCACCTCTCCACCCCGGGGGAGCGGACGGGGAAAGTCGAGCCATACTTCCACCAGCCGGTTCTGGCCATCGTACGTCCCGCCGATGGCGTTCGCTGCGAAGCCGCCATCCAGGCTCTCACCGGCCGCCTCGCCGCCCTTCCCACCCGCGCCAGCCCCTGCCGGTAGAACGAGCCCCTGCACGCTGACCGTCCGGAGGGTCGCACCGTCCCGAGCCGGACCCAGGTCGAGGCCCAGGCGGATGAGGTGCCTCCCCCGTAAGGGCCCCTTACTCTCTACTACGCCCGTGGGCGACGGGATCTTGCGGCCCGGCGCCCAGCAGGCATCCGGCCTCCCGAAAGGGAATGTCTGTTAAGAACCTGCGTCAGGGGAGGGGAACCGGCGTGCTGCCGCCAGGCACGCTACAGGACCGCGTCGCCATCATCACCGGGGGAGGAACCGGCCTCGGCAAGGCCATGGCCCTGGAGTTCACCCGTCTGGGGGCGCGGGTGGTGCTCGCCAGCCGCAAGCCCGAGAACCTGGAGAAGGCCGCTGCCGAGATCGCCGAGCGGGGCGGCGAGGCCCTGACCGTCCCCACCGACGTCCGCGACCCGGAGCAGGTCGACCGGATGGTCCAGGCCGCCCTGGACCGCTTTGGCCGGATCGACATCCTGGTCAACAACGCCGCCGGCAACTTCGTGTGCCCTGCCGAGGAGCTCTCCGTCAACGGCTGGAACGCCGTCGTCAACATCGTGCTGCACGGGACCTTCTACTGCACCCGGGCCGTCGCCCGGCACTGGATCGCCCAGGGCCGGGGCGGCAACATCTTGAACATCATCGCCACCTACGCCTGGACGGGCGGGCCCGGCACGGTCCACTCGGCGGCGGCCAAGGCCGGGGTTCTGGCCATGACCCGCACCCTGGCCGTGGAGTGGGCGCCCAAGGGGATCCGGGTCAACTGCATCGCCCCCGGGCCCGTCGACGGCACGGGTGCCGCACCCCAGCTCTGGCCCACGGAAGAGGCCCGCCAGGCGGTGCTGCGCTCCATCCCCCTGGGCCGCATGGGCCGGCCCGAAGAGATCGCCCATGCCGCAGCCTACCTGGTGTCCGACTACGCCGGGTTCATCACCGGCGAGGTGCTGACCATCGACGGCGGGCAGTGGCTGGGGCGGGGCGTGTTCAAGGGCCAGAGGCGATGAACCGTGCGCGCCGCCCTGTTCATCACCTGCTTGTGCGACCTGTTCTTCCCCGAGGTGGGCGAGAGCACCGTCCGGCTGCTGCGCCGGCTGGGCGTCGAGGTCACCTTCCCCGCCGGGCAGACCTGCTGCGGCCAACCGGCCTACAATACGGGCTACACCGCCGAGGCCCGGGACGTGGCCCGCAACCTGATCGAGGTCTTCGAGCGGGAGGCACCGGACGTGCCGGTGGTCACTCCGTCGGGTTCCTGCGCCGCAATGATCCGCCACCACTACCCGCGCCTGTTTGCCGGCGATTCGGAGTGGGCCACCCGGGCCGCGGCCTTCGCCGAGCGGGTCTATGAGCTGTCGGAGTTCATCGTCCACGTCCTGGGCCGGACGGACCTCGGCGCTCGTTACCCCGCCGTCGCCACCTTCCACCGGTCCTGCCACATGGCCCGCGGGCTGGGCCTCGTGGAGGAACCCCTGGCGCTCCTGCGGGCGGTGGAGGGGCTTGAGCTGGTGGACCTGCCCCACCCCGGCGAGTGCTGCGGCTTCGGCGGCACCTTCGCCGTGAAGATGGCGGAGCTCTCGACGGCCATGGTTGACGCCAAGGTCCAGGCCATCGAGGAGACAAGGGCGCAACTGCTGGTGGGCTGCGACGTGGGGTGCCTCATGCACATCGGCGGGCGGCTGCGGCGCCTCGGCCGGCCGGTGCGGGTGCTGCACCTGGCCCAGCTCCTGGACGAGGTGACGAGGCCGGCCCGGTGGACGGCGTAGGGGAAGCCAGCGTGGCCCGGGGGCCCGGGCCCGGTATCGCCCCTGCCCGGCGATGCCGGCTGCAGGTGGAGGGCCTGCCGCCGCCACGGGACCGTTGGGCGGTAGCCCGTATACCATCGTGGTTCGGCAGGGTGAGCACCGCGGTGTGACTGTCGCGGCGTCACTGCCACGGAAACAGCCGGTGGTGACGGACGCCGGCTATCGTGGGGCCCGGCGGCCGGGCCGGAGCAACCTGGGGCGACGCCAGGCGGTCGGGGGCTTCCTCGGTGCAGCCCCAGGGTCCCCACCCAGGGTCCCCGCAACGGCCCCACGGCCGCGGGTTCGCTGGCCCCGGCCCTGGCCCGTGCCCGCCGGGTTCGTCCGCCAGGTTCACCCTTGACCGGCGTACCGCAACGCAACAGTGACGCACCGAGGGGAGGAACCGGCCATGCACAGCGCACCATTCGATCACCATCAGGCGGGAACGGCGCCGACTCGCAGCATGGCTGGCAGCCTCGGAAACACGCCCGGCAGTTCCGGCGGCCCGGCCGGCGCCACCCCAAGCCCCGCCCACGGCCCCAGCCATGGCCCCGCCCTGAGCAGCACCACGCAACCCGCCAGCCTCTCCCACCGTCCCCCCGCCGAGCCCTTCCACCAGCGAGCCGCCGCGGCCCTGCGGGACGACTTCCTCCGCGTCGCCGTCCCCCGCGCCACCTACCGCCAGCACTACGGCCGCGAGCAGGCGCTGGCCCAGTTGGGCGATCCCCTCAAGTGGCGGGAGCGGGCCCGGACCATCCGCGCCCGCACCATCGCCCAGCTCGACCGGTACCTGGACCAGGCCATCGCCGCGGTCCAGGCCCGGGGCGGCCACGTCCACCGGGCGGCGACGGCGGGTGAGGCGGTAGAGGCGATCCTGGGTATCATCCACCGGGCCGGCGCCCGCCGGGTCGTCAAGTCGAAATCGATGGTGACGGAAGAGATCCATCTGAACCCCCACCTGGAGGCGGCGGGCATCGAGGTGGTGGAGACCGACCTGGGGGAGTACATCATCCAGCTGGCCGGTCACCGGCCCTCCCACATCGTGGCGCCGGCCGTGCACCTGTCCCAGCAGCAGATCCGGGAGATCTTCAGCCGCGAGGCGGGCCGCCCCCTCCCCGACGACGCCGTCGCCCTGGCCGCCTTCGCCCGCCAGCAGCTGCGCCAGAAGTTCCTCCGCGCCGACGTCGGCATCTCCGGGGTCAACTTCCTGGTGGCGGAGTCGGGCACCGTTGTGCTGGTGACCAACGAGGGCAACGGCCGCATGGTCACCTCCCTGCCCCGGATCCACATCGCCGTCATGGGCATGGAGCGGGTCGTGCCCACCTGGGCCGACCTGGCCGTGCTCCTGGAGGTCCTGGCCCGCAGCGCCACCGGCCAGAAGATCACCGTCTACACCACCTTCGTGGGCGGGCCGCGGCGTCCCGGCGAGGCCGACGGACCCGAGGAGTTCCACCTGGTCATCGTCGACAACGGGCGGTCGAACCTGCTGGGCACCCGCTTCCAGGAGGCCCTGCACTGCATCCGCTGCGGCGCCTGCCTGAACGCCTGCCCCGTGTACCGGCAGATCGGGGGCCATCCCTACGGGGGCGTCTACAGCGGGCCGATCGGGGCGGTGATCACGCCGCTGCTGGGCGGCCTGGACGGCTGGGACGACCTGCCCTATGCCTCCAGCCTCTGCGGCGCCTGCCACGAGGCCTGCCCGGTGATGATCCCCCTGCACGATCTTCTGGTCGACCTGCGGGAAGAGGTGGTGAACCGGGGGCGGTCCGGTCAGGCGCCCACCGGCAACGACGACGCCACAGCGGCGGGCACGAAGGGCCTCCACGACCACGCGGAGCGATGGGCCTTCCGCCTGTGGCGGTGGGTCTTTTCTGACCCGCGGCGGTACCGGCTGGCGGCCCGGTTGGCCGCGTGGGTGCAGGTGCCGTGGCTCGATGCGGAATCCCACACCAGGGACGAACCGGCGGCCGGGCTAATGGTCGGGGCCGTCCTCCGCGGCGAGCCGGGCCCCCTGGGTGCCTGGACGGCCTCCCGCGACTTCCCGGCCGTCGCCTCCCGGCCCTTCCATGCTCGCTGGGCCGCCCTAGCCCGGGAGGTGGATCCCGGCCCCGCAGGGTCCCAGGACGCCGAGCCCGGGGGCAACCGCGGTCCATCCCTCACGCCCGCCTCCGCCGAAGCCGGCCCACCGGCCAGGGACGCAGCTGCGATCCAGCCGCAGCCCGCGCCGACGACCCGGTCCCAAGGTACGGCCGAGGCGCCGTCGCACCCCCGCTCCGGAGCCCGGTTCGACGACGGGTCCCGGCCTGAGAACGGATCCGGGAAGGGATCCGAGGCCGGGTCCGAGCCCCGGACCCCGGGCCGGGCGATGGCTCGGTGCCTGGCGCCCGCTGCACCTGCCTCCACCCCCTTCCCCGTGGTGGCGTCCGGTCCCACCGCCGGCTTGCCGCGGGCGGACCACCCGGGCCCCGACCCCTCCGGCTGGCCCGAGCGCTTTGGCCGGGAGTTGGAGGCTGTCCACGGCACTTGGACCCGCGTCCACGGCGGAACGCCCGAAGCCGTTGCGGCGGCCTGCGCGGCCGCCTGTGCCGCATTCGTCCGGTCCCGCAGCCTGCGCCGGGTGGTGGCCTGGGACCCCGCCGCCCCGGACCTGCCGGAGGGCGCCGGGCCGGTCCTGGAAGGCGTGCTTCACGCCCTGGAAGAAGCCGGCTGCCAGATCGCCCGTTGGCGGGAAGACCGGCCGCGGCATGCTCCGTTGAGCCTGCGTGAGGCGGCGGCCACGGCGAATCTGGGCATCGTGGTGGCCCACTTCGCCGTCGCCGCCAGCGGCACCGTGGCGGTGGTGCACGGTCCGGGCCGGGGCCGGGCGGTGAGCCTGCTCCCTGAACACCTGCTGATCCTGGTGCCCGCGGCCGTCATGGTGCCCACTCTGGCCGAGGCCATCGCCGGCCTTATCGATCGATACGGAGTCGCCGACCCCACCACCGCCCCCCAGAACGTCACCTTCATCACAGGTCCCAGCAAGTCGTCGGACATCGAGCTGCACCCGGTGGTGGGGGTCCACGGGCCGCGACACGTCCACGCCGTGATCTACGGAACGCAATGATCTCTTGTGCATGACGGTAAGGATGACGAAAGTTGTACCGGGAGTTGTTGACGAATAAGGCCTTCTTGCTATTGTTTTTGGGCCGCTTGATCACCAATGCTGGCGACAGCGTCTACCTGGTGGCAACGCTGTGGTACCTGAGCCAGTCTGATGCTTCCGGTGTGGTGGCCGGACTGGCGGGATTTCTGATCACGGTGCCACAAGAGCCTGTTGCACCGACCCTGAGAGATCGGGCCTAGTGGGAACGTACCGGGTCGATTCGCTCATGTCACATGGGCTGACGGTCAGGACTGTGTAGGCCGGCGGCCCGATCGTGACCCTTCTACGCCAAGCCCGCCTCCGTACATCCAAAGGGCAAGGTGGCGGATCGCTCCCTGACCCTCCGCCAGAGCTTCAGCAAGTTGTGGGTCAGGCAGAGCAGCTTCCACTCGCTGTCACACGCCGCCAGACCCCGACGGAGGAACCGGTCGGCGCCTCGCACGGTCTTGATCTGCCCGAACACCGGCTCCACGGTCTGGCTGCGCTTGGCGTAGATCGCCTGCCCTCGCCGGGTCCGCAGCTTGCGTTCCATCCGCTCCCGCAGGCTCAGCCCCTTGGGGATCCGGCCTCGCGGAGGGGGTGCATCCTTCACCGCCTGACGATGCTTCCACTCCTTGCTCGTCGCCAGGAACAGCTCCGGCCCCTCGGCCGGCGCCTGCTTCACGTTCGCCTCGCTCCAGTACCCCGCGTCGGCCACCACGGCGCGGATGGGCTTGTTGACGCCCGCAGCCCGCAGGTTGGCTTGCGCCTGCTGGAGCATCGGGTGCAGTTGGCCCACGTCGTTGGCGTCCTGCGTCACCGCCGCGGCCACGATGAGTTGGTCCTCCGTGACCACCGCCTGGGCGTTGTACCCTTGCCCAAAGCCCTGCCGGGTCTTCATGATCCGGCTGTCCGGGTCCGTGACGTTCGCCTTCGCCGCCGGATCCACCGAGGCATCCGGCGCCTTCGGCTTGCGCCCCCGCCGCTTCTTGCCGGTCGCCTGCTCCTGCGCCTTCCGCTCCTCGATGCGGGCCTGCTGCCGGGCCGCTTCCCGGGCCGCCTCGTCCTCCAGCCGCCGCTTGCATGCCTTCAGCCGCTCCAGCCGGCTCTGGCGGGAGCGCAGTTCCTCCGGCAACTCATCCCCACGGCGCCCGGGGCCGTAACCTCTGAATCCGATGCCGGGGTGGTCAACAATTAGGTTGTCACGGTGGTCACCTGTGTTCGAAGTCAAGCCCCCAGCGATCAAGCGACTTTTCGCCGACGGTGGGTCTTGATGTCCTCAGGCCAAAGGGCCTTGGTCACCGCATCCCAATCAACAGCAGCCTGCGCTACATTCAGCAGGCGGCGTTGCTTCCGCTGCACGAGCAACGGCTTGGCCGCCCGGTAGGGCTGGCCCGTAAGGAGCATGCGCCAGGCGACGATGAGGAGCTTGCGGGCCAAGGCCACGACGGCCTTGTGATGCCCGATTTGCCGCTGCTTCCGGTGGAAGAACGCCCCCAAGGGGCCCTGATCGTGACGCGCCACCGCGAGAGCGGCCTCGACGAGGGCGGTGCGCAAAAGCTTGCATCCATTCCGGCTGATTCCGTCCCCGGTGGTCCTGCTCGCCGGACTGGTGGACGGACGCGTTCAGGCCAGCGTACCGCGTCACTTGCTTCGCCGTTCGGAAGCGGAGAGGATCCCCCAGGTACGCCCAGATGGTGGCCGCGGTGAGGAGCCCCACCCCCGTGATCGTCAGCAAGAGCTGAACGGCCGGCTGGTCGGCCACCTGTCGCGCGATCTCCGCTTCAATGGCCTGAATTTCGATCTCCACGGTCTCCAACTGTCGAAGGGCGCTGAGGAGGATGACGCGTTCCGCCTGCGGCAGCCGGTTTACCTCGTCCCGATCCAGCCACTGCCGGGGGTCCACCTTCCGGGGAACGGGGAGCCCGTGTCGCTGGAACACGGACTTGGCCTGGGTCAGGTACCGCCGCCGGTTCCGGACCAACCGGTCCCGGTATTGCAAAAGGCACCGGACGTCGCGGACCTCCCGCGGTGGCACCCACACGGCCGGCACCATCCCCAGGGCCAGCATCTTGGCCAGCCGTTCGGCATCCCCGCGATCCATGTGCCGGCCTGCTCCCAAGCGCTTCAGCTCCAGGGGGTTGGCCAGCAGGACCTTACCGGCGTACGACGAAAGCAAGTCGTACACGCGGAGAACTCCCCTGAGTCCTGGGGTTAGGCCCATTTGCCTTCCCCGGTCAAACCCACGTGAGGGGGCGCGTGTCCGCTCCAGAACTGCGGGAATTGGCCCAAGCCCGTAAGGGTATTAAGCCGCTTTTGACCATGGCCGCGGCCAAAACATGCTGGAGCGTTCCAGGACACCGCAGGGGGGTGGTACGCAAACCGGGGGAGACGCGTGACGAATGAACTGCGGTGCAATCACGAGGCATTGGACATAGCTACGAACGGGGAAGGCACATAACAAATCTCCCCTGGATAGCTACGCAAGGCAGTGGGTACCTACCGAAACAAGGCAAAGCGGCGGTTTACGTCCGAATGAAACATGCTACCACTCGCCTGAGGGACTCGACCATGTATAGGGAGGGGTTGCGAGTGCGTAACGCAGCGACGAGCTGGGGCATCATCGCACTCGCAGCGCTCCTTGTAGCTCTTTTAGGCGCTACGGCCCTTGCCCACGGTAACGACGTGTATTATAGCGTTGTGGTACCTAAACTCGCTGGCGACACATACAACGCAGCCCGGCCTGCTTCGGGGGGCCAACAGATAAACCATACTGATAGCGTTGGTGGAGGCTATGCTGGTGACGTGTGGGCCTATGTTGCTAACTATGCCGGACAGGCCATTACTGGAGACCAGCCACTGTATCCCGGACGGGACAACGTCTTCGTTAGTAACGTGTCTGCAGGTCAATCGATCCGGTTGGGATTCACCACCGAGTGGTGGGTCCCGGTGAATGTTTCAGTCACTGGTCGGTGGCATCCGTGACGCATAGTTAGCGCCGTAGACAGGCACAAGGGTGGCGACCCTTTGTGTCGCCACCGTTGTGCTACTCCGTCTCGCTTTCACAACCGAAGACTTTGGGGGTACGCCAGTTGCTACTCCGGTCGGAATGGATTCGTGTACTAAAACGCTGGCAAACTGCACTCGCTGTAGCTCTAATAGTCGTGTCCCTTCTGGCGGGCTATCTAGACCACCAAAGCGGACGCTACTTCAGCCCGATGGATACGCTAAGTGCATACGTCGCCTTTCTTGTGGCCATTGGAGGCGGCCCCGTGTCTCTGTGGCCGGGTGTCGTGGCTCTAATCGGCCCACTCATTCTGGGTGATACCCTTGCCTGGGACCGGCGTACCGGCATGATACGACTTATGGTATCGCGTGTGGGTCGCAGGCGCTACATTACGGGGAAATTGTTGGCCGTAAACCTGTATACGGCTATCATTGTATTGTCAGCATTGTGCGTGTCGCTTGCTGTGGCCTTCGCATGGTTGCCAAGTCAACTACCACCCTGGCGTGAAGTCGACGGGCAGCTCACGATTTATGATCCAAGGGCCACTTATGCTGTTGTCGAACCGTTTCCGACTTACCTTCATGATCTATTCTTCACCAATCCTATAGTATACCTTACAATCCTGGTCCTAATCCTAGTGCTGCCACCCCTCGCGTGGGCAAACCTTTCGCTACTCCTATCAATTTGGACGGAAAACATTTATCTAGTACTCGCAGCACCGTGGCTTATTTGTATGGCGTTGAGTTTTATTTTGGGACAGCCATTCATTGGGGGCTGGCACTATTCGCCTTTGGTATTGTCAGGGCCGTTTGTCCAAATTGGCGAACCGCGATTGCCGGACTGGGCTATCCCTATGCTGTGGTGCGCTGTAATTGCCATCACGATAGCCGGTACGTATTTCGGGTTCTTGCATACAAAGGGTGGGGATATCATTGACTAAGAATGGGGGACAAGGCGTAGCTATTCGGCTCACTGAGGTACATAAGGCAATTGAGGGACGACCGATCTTAAAAGGTGTAAACCTTGAGGTGTCGTATGGGGAGATTGTTGCTATTATCGGGCCTAATGGGTCAGGCAAATCGTTGTTGTTGCGGATCGTTAGCGGCTTGGCATACGCTGATGAGGGCGAAGTGGTCACAGGTGGCCAGGTGATTAAGGCGGGTCTGCTTGGGCCGCTTCCGGAAGTTGGACTCATGATAGAGGCGCCGGGGTTCTTACCGTACTTGTCGGGAAGGGACAACTTACGCTTACTGGCGACATTACGCGGACGGGTGGGCGAGGCGGCCATTGAAGCCGCCATGCGCGCAGTGGGGCTAGATCCGCGCGACCGCCGGCCGGTCAGGGCTTATTCAATGGGCATGCGGCAACGTCTCGGCATCGCCCAGGCCATTATGGAAGAGCCAAAGATCTTGTTGTTGGATGAACCAACGAACGGGCTTGATCCAGAATTTACAGAGGAGTTCTTAGAGATGCTTCGCCAAAGGCGCGAGTACGGTGTGGCAATTCTCTTGACTTCGCACGAACTGCATGAGGTGGCGGCAATCGCATCGCGGACTCTAAGACTAGTGGATGGCCGGCTAGCGGATGGGGGTCTGAAGTGAGGTCGCTGGAGTGGGCTTTAGCTGCGGGGCGTACCGTGTGGCGTGCAATTGACCACAATAGTGTGGTGCTAGCGTCCGATAAGCGCTGGCGGTTGATGCCGGCCGGTGCATTGGTCGTAAGCGTGCTGGTTGTGTTCGACTTTGTTAACAGCAAATGGGGGATTGGAGAGGCGAACCAGTGGGATCTGATGCTTGCGGTCTTCAATGATCCATTCAAGGCCATGGTTCTATTGCCGGTGGGCTTTTTTGCGCTAGTTGCTGACGCGATTACACGAGACTGGCATGGCTGGGGCTATCTAAGCTGGAGTCGATATAAGTATCGGTTGGTATGGTGGGTGGGCAAGCTTGGTGGTATAGCGCTTGCCGTGTTGATGTATCTCAGCATCTTAGTCATTATAGTCCTTATTACCAGTGCTGTCGCAGCAACAGTGGAAGTGTCGTGGAGTACTCTCGTACATGTGTCAGAGTGGACGTATCCTGGGGTCTTGCGGTAGACCAGTTAGACATACCACCAGGATTGATAATGCTGGAAATGTTGGGATTAATGAGCGTGGGGTTGATAAGTCTTGGTACAGTTGTGGCGGTTATTGCGTTCTGGGCACGGCAGCCTGTGATTGCGTGGATCTGCGGCGTTGTTATGGCTGGGACGTCGTATGGGGTGTGGCTGGCGTGGCCGTGGGCTGCGGTGTGGGCACCAACACTGCATTTGGCGTTGGGTGCCCATGCGGAGATTAGTAATAGGGTGCCAGGATTTTTCACGATTGGTACGTCGTTGCTGTTCTTCATGGGCTTGTGGTTACTGGCGGCTGTCCTCGGGTATGTGCGTGTTGTGCGACAGGACTTCTGAAGGAAGGGCAAGGTGGGCGGTGTTGAGTGCGTCTTTCTGGCGTGCAGTTTGGGTGGAGTGCCTTGTGCTTAGCCGGAGACGGACGTGGCTTGGCGTGCTTGCCGTGAATGTTGTTGTAGCCGTGGCCGGCATTTACAGTGACCTGTCAGCTTTGGGTATGGACGTCATCGAAATACCTTGGCGGCTTGCGGCACTCTCGTTGGCCGGACCTGGTCAGAATGCGCCAATGATTGTGGTGATCGGGTGGCTGATGATGCCAGCAAGTTTTCTCGTTGGTGCTGGGGAGCCTTTTTCAGCGTTAGCGAGAGCATGGATGCGGATGGCCTTGGTGCGAACGGGTAATCGTTGTGTCTTCTGGTTCGGAAGGTTGTTGGCACATTTCCTGGTGGGTGCGCTGTTCGTGGGTGCGGTATTTCTGATAAGGTGGGTCGTCGCCGGCATTGTTGTCTCTGCGACTTCTCCCTCGGTACCGGCAGGGATCAGTAACGCTGGATTGGAGAGCCACGCGGGGCTTGCCCTGGGTGCATGGATAGGGGCGAATGTCCTGGCCGCGGTTTGGTGGGTTACGGGTGTACGGGCATGTCTGTCCGTCTACTGGGATCGGCCAGGCATTCCCACTGTCGTGACCCTTTCGCGGCGTACACGTTGACGGTCCTTGGTACCCGACTGCCCGCTATCGTGAGGTATGGGCGGCCACTAGTCGGTGCCCGTCTCAATGCCAGCATGGACGGGCTGACACAGGCGGACTGGATCGGCCTGATCTTGCTTAGCGTTGTGTGGATTGGAAGCAGTGTAGGCCTGGGTTACAGTCGACTCCGAAAATGCGACCTGTAACCCTAGGGTTAATGTGAGATTCAGCACAGTCGCCTGTTCCGACCGCCTGGTTCTACCTCCTCAAGGCCCCCCGTGTCGCTTGTGCCCAGAGTCACGGCCCAGCCGGGCGGGGGCCGGCCGAGCGCCGGGGGACCGATCCGGCATGCGGACTGCCTTCCACGGGTAGGGGGAATGGATCGGCCCGGAAGGAAGGGCCCCTCAGCGGCTAAATAGTTGTTTCATCAAATGCACATTTTGTTGAATGCTGTCAACGCCGACCTAGAAGTGACCCACTTGGCGCCGGTTGGAAACTGACCCACCCCTTTGGGTCACTTACTCCGCAGAGCCGTCCTGTGCATCACCTCCCTTCGGGGTGGGGTCCCGCCGAACAGTCCTGCCTGCTTCTTCTCCCGAAGCCGGTAGCTCTCGCCCCGGATGTTGATGACGTGGCTGTGGTGAAGCAACCGGTCGAGGATGGCGGTGGCGATCACCGAATCACCCAACACTTCGCCCCACTCGGCAAAGCCCTTGTTACTGGTCAAGATGATGCTGCCCCGTTCATAACGGGCCGAGATCAGGCGAGAGTTCTGAAAAACCGGCGGAAAGCTCAACCCATGGGCCGAAGGGGGTTGCCAACGATTGGATGGGATACGTGGCACTACGGGTGATCGGCGCTGCAAGGTGGCCCGGCTTGCTACGGACCCGTTCAAGCGGCCGCCCACTCCATGGCCCGCCTCTTCCCATGTCCACTACCACGTGCGTCTTGCAATCGCCGAGCCATCTTCTTGGCGTTGAGCACCAGGCAGGTGAGCAGCACCTGAATCGCCGTCCGTTCCCGTCCCCGTAACGGCTTCGCCCGAGGCCGTGCCACTGCTTGGCCTCCCCAAAGGTGCGCTCAATGACCGTTTCGCACCCGCAAGGCCCGTTTCAGCCCCCGCGGCCGGTTCGCTTCCGTACCCGGATGCCAGTACAGCACCTTCCGCGTCTGGCTCCGGCTCAGGCAACGCCCCGCCCGGGGGCAGCCGCGGCAGGCTCGCTCGGAAAAGTACACCAGCCACCCCCCGCGCTGGTGCGGGCTCTGGCCGATGGAGCGGTGGCCCTCGGGACAGATCCACTGCCGGCGGCGCTTGTCGTACGTGAACCCTTGCTTGGGCAGCCTTTGCCTTTGCGTCCGCTGGGGGATGTACGGACGGATGCCTTGCCGAACGAGATCCTCCCTCAACCTCGTGGCGTCATACGCCTGTCCGCCACCAGCCGCCGTGGCCGGAGCCCCTGGACGCGCGCTTGTTCCACCAGCGCCGGCGCCCCTTCGAGGTCGCTCGCGTTCCCCGCCGTCACCGTCGCCGCCAGCACAAAGCCGGTCTCATCCGTCGCCAGATGCATCTTGTAGCCGAAAAAAGGCTTCTCCCGGCGCTGGTGTCCCCAACGCGCCTCCGGGTCCGCGTAGCTCGCCACCCGTTCGTCCTTCAGCACCCGCTCCACTTGCTTCCGTACGCGTCGCACCGCCGGTGCCTTCGCGGCTTGCCGCGACGTGATCGCCGCCAGCAAGGCTTCCGTCCGTTCCTGTTCCGCCTGCAGCAGCTGATCCTGATCTTCATAGGTCGCGTCCGGCACCGGCTCGGCCAGCGCCTCCAGTTCCTTCGCCACCGGCGGCGCCGCCTGCCGGACGGCTTGCAGCAGCCGCTGCCGCCCCTCCCGCAAAAGCTGCACCCGTGTGCGGGCGGCCGCATGGGCCACCACCGGGCTGGAGTCCATCACCAGCCAGCGGCCTTTCAGGCACCCTTCGCTCGTGCCTGCTCCACCAGCCGGTGCAGCAGCCGCTGCCACCGCGCCTCCCCCAACCGCTGCCGAAACCGCACCAGCGTCGTGTCGTCGGGAATCGCGTCCTCCCAGCCAAGGCGGCAGAAGTAGCGATAGAGACGTTGAGCGCAGCTGCTGGCAGACCTGCACGTCCGACAGGTTGGCCCACACCGCCAGAAGAGGATGCGCACCAGCTGCTCCGCGGATACGAAGGCCGGCCTTGATCGCGCTGTACAATCGCCGTCTCTTCCTCCACGAACGAGAAATCGACAGCCCGGTCGATGTCCAGGAGGGGATGGTCCGCCGGCAGCATGTGGTTGAAGAGGATCTCATCGAAGAAGTTCCGCTGCTGATCCAACCGTCCCAACATGGTGCACCGGCCCCGGTTTCGGTATCGTCTCCATAGGGGTTTTTCGCTTTGCGTCCTGCCAGTCCTTGCCGAAAAAGCAAAGGAGTTTTTCAGAGCCCTCTTGACGAGAGTTCTGAAAAACCGGCGGAAAGCTCAACCCATGGGCCGAAGGGGGTTGCCAACGATTGGATGGGATACGTGGCACTACGGGTGATCGGCGCTGCAAGGTGGCCCGGCTTGCTACGGACCCGTTCAAGCGGCCGCCCACTCCATGGCCCGCCTCTTCCCATGTCCACTACCACGTGCGTCTTGCAATCGCCGAGCCATCTTCTTGGCGTTGAGCACCAGGCAGGTGAGCAGCACCTGAATCGCCGTCCGTTTCCCGTCCCCGGTAACGGCTTCGCCCGAGGCCGTGCCACTGCTTGGCCTCCCCAAAGGTGCGCTCATGACCGTTCGCACCCGCAAGGCCCGTTTCAGCCCCCGCGGCCGGTTCGCTTCCGTACCCGGATGCCAGTACAGCACCTTCCGCGTCTGGCTCCGGCTCAGGCAACGCCCCGCCCGGGGGCAGCCGCGGCAGGCTCGCTCGGAAAAGTACACCAGCCACCCCCGCTGGTGCGGGCTCTGGCCGATGGAGCGGTGGCCCTCGGGACAGATCCACTGCCGGCGGCGCTTGTCGTACGTGAACCCTTGCTTGGGCAGCCTTTGCCTTTGCGTCCGCTGGGGGATGTACGGACGGATGCCTTGCCGAACGAGATCCTCCCTCAACCTCGTGGCGTCATACGCCTTGTCCGCCACCAGCCGCCGTGGCCGGAGCCCCTGGACGCGCGCTTGTTCCACCAGCGCCGGCGCCCCTTCGAGGTCGCTCGCGTTCCCCGCCGTCACCGTCGCCGCCAGCACAAAGCCGGTCTCATCCGTCGCCAGATGCATCTTGTAGCCGAAAAAAGGCTTCTCCCGGCGCTGGTGTCCCCAACGCGCCTCCGGGTCCGCGTAGCTCGCCACCCGTTCGTCCTTCAGCACCCGCTCCACTTGCTTCCGTACGCGTCGCACCGCCGGTGCCTTCGCGGCTTGCCGCGACGTGATCGCCGCCAGCAAGGCTTCCGTCCGTTCCTGTTCCGCCTGCAGCAGCTGATCCTGATCTTCATAGGTCGCGTCCGGCACCGGCTCGGCCAGCGCCCAGTTCCTTCGCCACCGGCGGCGCCGCCTGCCGGACGGCTTGCAGCAGCCGCTGCCGCCCTCCCCGCAAAAGCTGCACCCGTGTGCGGGCGGCCGCATGGGCCACCACCGGGCTGGAGTCCATCACCAGCCAGCGGCCTTTCAGGCACCCCTTCGCTCGTGCCTGCTCCACCAGCCGGTGCAGCAGCCGCTGCCACCGCGCCTCCCCCAACCGCTGCCGAAACCGCACCAGCGTCGTGTCGTCGGGAATCGCGTCCTCCCAGCCAAGGCGGCAGAAGTAGCGATAGAGGACGTTGTAGCGCAGCTGCTGGCAGACCTGCACGTCCGACAGGTTGGCCCACACCGCCAGGAAGAGGATGCGCACCAGCTGCTCCGGCGGATACGAAGGCCGGCCTTGATCGGCGCTGTACCGATCGGCCGTCTCTTCCTCCACGAACGAGAAATCGACAGCCCGGTCGATGTCCAGGAGGGGATGGTCCGCCGGCAGCATGTGTTGAAGAGGATCTCATCGAAGAAGTTCCGCTGCTGATCCAACCGTCCCAACATGGTGCACCGGCCCCGGTTTCGGTATCGTCTCCATAGGGGTTTTTCGCTTTGCGTCCTGCCAGTCCTTGCCGAAAAAGCAAAGGAGTTTTTCAGAGCCCTCTTGACGAGAGTTCTGAAAAACCGGCGGAAAGCTCAACCCATGGGGCCGAAGGGGGTTGCCAACGATTGGATGGGATACGTGGCACTACGGGTGATCGGCGCTGCAAGGTGGCCCGGCTTGCTACGGACCCGTTCAAGCGGCCGCCCACTCCATGGCCCGCCTCTTCCCATGTCCACTACCACGTGCGTCTTGCAATCGCCGAGCCATCTTCTTGGCGTTGAGCACCAGGCAGGTGAGCAGCACCTGAATCGCCGTCCGTTCCCGTCCCCGGTAACGGCTTCGCCCGAGGCCGTGCCACTGCTTGGCCTCCCCAAAGGTGCGCTCAATGACCGTTCGCACCCGCAAGGCCCGTTTCAGCCCCCGCGGCCGGTTCGCTTCCGTACCCGGATGCCAGTACAGCACCTTCCGCGTCTGGCTCCGGCTCAGGCAACGCCCCGCCCGGGGGCAGCCGCGGCAGGCTCGCTCGGAAAAGTACACCAGCCACCCCCCGCGCTGGTGCGGGCTCTGGCCGATGGAGCGGTGGCCCTCGGGACAGATCCACTGCCGGCGGCGCTTGTCGTACGTGAACCCTTGCTTGGGCAGCCTTTGCCTTTGCGTCCGCTGGGGGATGTACGGACGGATGCCTTGCCGAACGAGATCCTCCCTCAACCTCGTGGCGTCATACGCCTTGTCCGCCACCAGCCGCCGTGGCCGGAGCCCCTGGACGCGCGCTTGTTCCACCAGCGCCGGCGCCCCTTCGAGGTCGCTCGCGTTCCCCGCCGTCACCGTCGCCGCCAGCACAAAGCCGGTCTCATCCGTCGCCAGATGCATCTTGTAGCCGAAAAAAGGCTTCTCCCGGCGCTGGTGTCCCCAACGCGCCTCCGGGTCCGCGTAGCTCGCCACCCGTTCGTCCTTCAGCACCCGCTCCACTTGCTTCCGTACGCGTCGCACCGCCGGTGCCTTCGCGGCTTGCCGCGACGTGATCGCGCCAGCAAGGCTTCCGTCCGTTCCTGTTCCGCCTGCAGCAGCTGATCCTGATCTTCATAGGTCGCGTCCGGCACCGGCTCGGCCAGCGCCTCCAGTTCCTTCGCCACCGGCGGCGCCGCCTGCCGGACGGCTTGCAGCAGCCTGCCCGCCCTCCCGCAAAAGCTGCACCCGTGTGCGGGCGGCCGCATGGGCCACCACCGGGCTGGAGTCCATCACCAGCCAGCGGCCTTTCAGGCACCCCTTCGCTCGTGCCTGCTCCACCAGCCGGTGCAGCAGCCGCTGCCACCGCGCCTCCCCCAACCGCTGCCGAAACCGCACCAGCGTCGTGTCGTCGGGAATCGCGTCCTCCCAGCCAAGGCGGCAGAAGTAGCGATAGAGGACGTTGTAGCGCAGCTGCTGGCAGACCTGCACGTCCGACAGGTTGGCCCACACCGCCAGGAAGAGGATGCGCACCAGCTGCTCCGGCGGATACGAAGGCCGGCCTTGATCGGCGCTGTACCGATCGGCCGTCTCTTCCTCCACGAACGAGAAATCGACAGCCCGGTCGATGTCCAGGAGGGGATGGTCCGCCGGCAGCATGTGGTTGAAGAGGATCTCATCGAAGAAGTTCCGCTGCTGATCCAACCGTCCCAACATGGTGCACCGGCCCCGGTTTCGGTATCGTCTCCATAGGGGTTTTTCGCTTTGCGTCCTGCCAGTCCTTGCCGAAAAAGCAAAGGAGTTTTTCAGAGCCCTCCTTGACTCGACTTTGACACCGTGATCCTTGAGAACCCTTAAGACAGAAGGCTTTCTTGGGCACACGGGGACTACGTACCACTACACTACCCGGCGGGGGTCGTCTCGGGACGTGGCAGCGGCTGCACCCGAGCGGGGGGCGCAGGCCCACGGCCTTGAAGGCCTCGTAGGCCTGCCCGACCAGCTCGGTGCGGGTGAGGTAGGCCTCGCCGTCCAGCTCCACGGCCACGGCGTGCAGCTGGGAGAGATCGTGGAGCACGTCCTCGTAGCCCACATCGGGGTTCTGCTGGCGGAGCTTGCGCAACAAGAGGCTCTCCAGGACCAGCGCCAGGAAGCAGACCATGACGTGCCCCCGGACTCGCCGCTCCGTCCAGTGGAACATGGGCCGCAGGTCCAAGGCGGACTTGAGGGTGCGGAAGGCGCGCTCGACCCGCCAGAGGTCCTTGTACGCCCGCACCACGGCCTCCGGGTCGAGGTCGGTGTTGGTCCGCAGCAGGTACTTCCCATCGTAGCGGGCGGCCCGTTTCACAGCGTCCGCGTCAACCACCAACGCACCCTGGGGCAGGGCCTTGAGGTAACGGGCCACGAGGCGGTTCCGCAGGAGATCCTTGGCTTGGCCGCGCTCGATCCGCTGCTTCAGGTGCGCGAGGACCGCCTCCCGGGCGTGGCGGTCGTGCTCGGCCTGGAGGGGATTGTGGCAGAGGATGTAGCGCTGGCCCTGGTGGATCACCTGCTTGATGCGGAGCTGCTCGTCGATCACGCGGTAGCGCCCTGGCTGGCTCAGCACGGCCTCGGCCTCGCGGTGGCGCCGCAAGGGCATGACGACGATGTACTCCATGCCGGCTTCCTCGATGGCGTGCAGGATCCGGCGGCTGACCATGCCCCGGTCGGCGACGAAGATCACCCGGCGTAGGTGGAAACGCCTCTTGAGCGCGTCAAGGACGGTCTCCACCGTGGCCTTGTCGGCGGTGTCGCCCGGGAAACCTCGTGAGCAATGGGGTAGCCGTCCCGGGTCATGAGCACGCCGACCACCAGCTGGGGGCGGTCCGGGCGCTTGTCGCGGGAATAGCCGTAGGCGGCCAAGCCCTCCGGCCCGCGGCCTTCGAAGTAGGTGGATGTGGCATCCCACATCACCACGTCGACCTCGGTCCAGAACAGGTCGCGGGCCCGGGCGAAGAGGCGGTCTTCGAGGGCTTCCTTATGCTCGGCCAGGACGTCCAGCGCCCGGTAGTAGTGATGCAGCTCCAGCTGCTCGGCCTGGGGCCGGTAGACGCCCTGCAGCCACTGCCGGACGAGTCCGCGTTTGGAGCAGGGGTCGGTGAGGCGGTTGAGCACCATGGTGAAGACGGCCTCGGCCACGTCGAAGGCCAGCTGGCGATCCTCCAGCAGGGCCGCGAAGGCCTTGTCCAGTTCAGCTTCGCGCCACAGCCGTTCGAAGATCAGCGCCGGTCCCCACTGCTTGGACCAGCGGACGTTCAAGCGCTCGGCTTGTTCCTCCAGCCGACGCCAGGTGTTCTGGGAGAAGCGGGCTAGGTTCTCGATGAGGGCATCGAGGCGGCCGTCCTGAAGGTCCTCCAGCCGGCCCAGGGTGGCGACCACCCGCTGGCGGACGCGGCCGCCCTGGCGCACGCTCTCGACGAGTTGGAGGTAGGTGCGGGTGGAGCCGTCTTTGTTCTTGAAGGTCTTCTGGCGGAAACATGGCACAACCATCATAGCATGCTCGTGCTTACCATACAAGTGTTTCACGAATACACGTGGCACTACACTTTTGACCCCAAAGAACCGCCGCCCCATGGAAACCCCTTGATTCATGCGGGTTCCTGGGGCGGCGTGGCACCGAGAAGGGCCGTCAACTGTCAAACCCGAGCCTGGAGGAGGGCTCTGAAAAAACTCCTTTGCTTTTTCGGCAAGGACTGGCAGGACGCAAAGCGAAAAACCCTAGGGAGACGATACCGAACCGGGGCCGATGCACCATGCTGGGAAGGTTGGATCGACAGCGAACTTCTTCGATGAGCTGCTCTTTGAACGCATGCTGCCTGCGGACCAGGCCGTGTCCCGGCAAGTGGTGGAAAAGCGGCTCCCC